>JBIKWF010000070.1:0-21460 GCA_044356455.1 Bdellovibrionota bacterium
CTTGCAGCACTCTAGGGAGTTCGGAGCCTTGTAGGGCGTATGAGCAATAGGGGCTAGGTGGGCTGTCCCGTTGCCACCACAACATGTAGTGGTCGGAACTTTCTACGGGATAGACTCCTAACCCTTGTAACCCTAATCGACAAATCGGCAGAAAAGTTACTTAGAAACCACACCGAAATTTGAGTTTCGGAAGAGAACAAATTGAGCCAGCGGATGCCCCCTGTGGTCGCACTGCTGCTCATAACCGTTGAGAGCGCAGTCCCTAAGCGTCGCAGCTCTAGGCCTCAACTCGCAAAGCCCGCCGGCAATGCTCACACACTTCAGAAAAAGGAAACGTAGCTGTACGTTTAAAGATAGCGACGGAGCTCCGGCAATAGGGACACGTGCCTGTTCCTTTCTCAATAAAACTAGTCACCGCAAAGGCACGGAATACAAGGAAGGCAGTAATCAAAAGTCCAAAGGGTACAAGCACGAAGTGCAGTATTGGAATAAAGACTGAGGCGCAGGTGAATATCACTCCTACGCCGCCCCTGATAATAGCCTTGAGGTAGCGTTGACCGGGGCTCAGAAGCGCCACGGAAACTTGGCCTTCCCCTACTCGCCCTTCGGTGCCAACAAGTGAAATTTTTCTCTCTTCCAACGAGCCACACCCCTTTCAAATGTTCGAGGATCACAAATTCAGCTTTTCAGGCACTTCGTCCTTAAGCCTTTTTGCCGCGCGGCGCCAAGAGCGGTACGCAGGAGCCACCCGGGAAGAAGAGGCTGAGCCGAATCCCCCCCCTATGGTTAGAATTCTACTCAACGACCACGCCTTTTGAAAGAAATTCCAAAGACTTGCAGGCTCTCTGACAACCCACCCGCAATTCTGGCCATAACGACTCAATACTCGCTTAGCTTTCTCTAATTTGAGAAAGTGGCTGCCCCGGCGCCTAGGACGAAATGGCTGAGCATGACGCACGTAACACTTACTACTAAGAATGCATCTCCCACAGGTTCTAGAGAGCCTGCAGGCGCATCTCGTCCGGATACGCATGACGCACTTTGCGTTCCTCCCTCATGGAAGTGCGAACTACCGCGTTCACCTCAGACACTCGCTGAAATGGTAGAGAAAGACTTCGCCGCGGAAAGAAAGAGACCTAAAGGCGGAAATCAGCCTAAAAATGTGCACCGATTAAGGGCTCAGCTGGCGAAGGCTCTTGGCGGTATGCCGCTCTCGAAGCAAGGACTTCTTGGGGCTTATGTACAAAACATGTGCGCCGTATTGCACCTTCATGGTTACTGCGCAAAGACAGTAGCAGCTTCCCCAGAGCTCCAAACCGTACTCGCCACTCAGTTACGCAAAGATTTTGATAGGATCGTAGAACTCAAGATCGGAAAAACAGCCATTGCCGAGCGCGCACATCTATGGACAGTTCCTCAGATAGAGCAGATGGTTACGAGCGCTCAGCGTTACTTTCAGCGTGAAGGCAAACGATCGTGCGCTCAAGGTATGATCGATGCTGTAATGCGCGGAGCGCACCCTTCCATGGATGCGCTGATTGAAGCGCATGCGGAGCTCGAAAAGAAAGCTCAAGCTAACTTTGGGAAAGACCCTGCCACGGCGAGGGTAATGCGCTCTGCTATCTCTATTGCCCTCAAACGACCCAGCAGAACGCTCGATTCAAGTCACGAGCGCTACACCACGGCGCTTGCCTGTGGCGAACAGATTGCCAAGCAGGACCGAGAATTTGCGCCCGTGGTAAGAACTATGGCCGGATTTGTTATGGACGGGCGCTTCGCTTCTATGCATGAGGCGCACCGGCGCTACACTGAGGTCCGTCTTACTGTTGAGAAATCCTTTGCACGCTGGAAAACTGGCAAGGACTTTGTGCGTTCTGCGACGCTCCTCATACTCAAAGGTCAATATGCTTCTCCTCTTGAAGTACGCAGAGGATGGAATGCCTGTCACAAAAATATGCTTGTAGAGGCGAAGCGGGACGTCCGCCTGAAACCTGCCGCGCGCACTCTTGCGGGATTACTACTCGCGGGGAGCTATAAATCTCCCAAAGTGATCGCGGACAAATATCTCACCGCCCTTGACGAAGCGACTCAGCTTTTTGGGAAGAACAGATTTGGGCGCACTTTTGCGCGAAACGCGGCTTCACTGGTGGTTCAAAAGCGATTTGGCTCGGCTCTTAAAGTTTGGGAGCGCTATCAACAGCTTTGTAAGGACGCGGACAGAGAAATCCCGCACTTACCTGAGGCGAGCGCCGTTCGTGGCTCACTTATCACCGTGGTGCTTCGAGGAGAATGTGATTCGCTACGCACCGCGCTTCAGCTTTTTGAGTCGTCTCTGTCAGTAGTGAAACAAACGAAAGCTGCTACGCGCTCCGGAAAAATGGGCGCACATGCAATCCAGGCCCTTAGAGCTCGAAAAAAGCTAGCAAGAGAGCAAGGAGCCAACTAGGAGTGTGTCCCGTAGAAACATAAATCTTCATTCTGGACACAATCCGTAGCCGCCTTTTCACGCAGCAGTTCGGCCCGCGCCGAAATATGCGAAATGAAAAGGCGAGCTGAGCCCCTATTCGAGGAGATGTCTGCGCAATTGGCTACTTGCAGCACTCTAGGGAGTTCGGAGCCTTGTAGGGCGTATGAGCAATAGGGGCTAGGTGGGCTGTCCCGCTGCCACCACAACAGTAAGTGGTGAGAGTTTTCTACGGGACAGACTCCTAGGGAATCTCTGAAGAACTCTCCTCTATATATCTCTGCGCCCTCTGTGGTGAAATTTTCATCAAGAAATTCACCACAGAGGGCACGGAGGTGCACGGAGGCTCATTAG
Source organism: Bdellovibrionota bacterium (assembly GCA_044356455.1). Lineage (GTDB taxonomy): Bacteria > Bdellovibrionota_C > UBA2361 > UBA2361 > JBGSMV01 > JBGSMV01. The sequence continues at coordinate 2,819 of JBIKWF010000070.1, forward strand.
GAATTGAGGCTATCCAGAGGCTCCTTAGGTTGTATCTGAAAACCAACGATTGGTAATCCCGCTACTTAGTGGTCTTTGTGTTCTTAGTGGTTGTTCCCAAAAACAACAACAAAAACTAAGAGAGCGTAGGCGGAGTTTGCTTAGCGCCCTGAATTCGCCACATCAGCCAACAGCGCAATCGCCGCAGCATTAAAGTCGCGCTGCTTGCGCAAAGTGTCCTTGAGAAACACGCGCAGAATGGGAAACATCATCTTCTTTGCCGCCACAATCAGGGGACCTACCACCGGGCGATGGGAGCTAATTTCTCGCGGAGGCGCAAGCTCCACTTCCCACAACTGGCATAAACGCCGCAGCTTCTCCAATCTCTCTTGAGAAATATGGAGGTTCTCGCGCACAGGCATGAAGTTTACGTCTCTTACGTAATGTTGATCTTCTTTTTTGAATTTTCCCGCAGCGACCTTTTGACTGACTTGGTGCTCTAACCGCTGAGCCATCTCGGAGGAACTCTCGGTGCCAGGTGCAAATGATGACGAATCAAAAGACATCCAACTCATAACGTTCCCTCTTTAGCCTCTATTCTTTGCAAGAGAAGTAAGCAAAGCTTCATAGCTGTCAGTAATTGCGTCCCAACTGAATAGTTCCTGCGCACGCGCCTTAGCCTGCTGCCCCATCTGAGAAACTTTCTGAGAATCCCCTAGCATTTCTTGCAGCAGGCTTGAAAGCATCTTGAAATCGTTCTTGGCGTAGTAACAGCCTGCCTCCCCTACTACCTCACGATGCTCAGGTACGTCATTAGCTATTACCGCATTGCCATAGGCCATTGCTTCTACGAGCGCCGGGTGGGTACCGCCTACCTCGGTAGCTTGAATGGTAAGATAGCAGTGAGACCGAAGCTCTTGATAGGCCTCCCCAAATTGAAATCCAGTAAATATCACTCCCTCACACGCGGCCTCCCTCAGCCGCCTTTTATACTCATCGGCATAGGGAGCATCTCCCACCATCACAAGCGGCATAGTCCGCCGCTCCTTCGGGATGGCGCCGTAGGCTTCTATTACACCAAGCGCATTATTTTCCGGCTCAAAGCGACTCACATAGAGCAAATACTTTCCCGAGGTGAGGCTGAATTGCTCTAGTACCTTTCCCGGAGGACGGTGCACGGGCGTTGCGCCATAGGCAATTACGGAGGAATCAGCTCCAAAACACTCTTTATAGTAGCGCGCTATAACTTGAGCGTCGGCAACAATACGCGACGCGAACCACACGGAAGTCCGCTCACCTAGCTTATACCAAAGCTTTCCAAGACTGTTCCACTTGGAGCGCTCTCTTTCGATGCCGTCAACATTAATCGCAAGGGGGAGCCCCCTCAGCCGAATGAGCCAAGCAAACGGGCTGTTCGCCGCATTACATAGCAGCGCGACATCATGCTGGTGAAAAAAGAGGTCGAGGAAACTCATGAGAGCATGCAAAGGCGTCTCAAGATACTTATGCATGACCGTGGGCACTACCCGGCGCGAGACGCCGCGATAGGGAGACTCCTCGGAAGTCTTCTCGCCGAATCTACGTCGGCCATAGACTGTTACCTTATGACCGCGCTCGACGAGCCTCGTAGAAAGCTCCTCCGCAAACGTCTCAAACCCGCCATAACGCGCCGGAATACCCCGTGTGCCCAAAAGTACAATCCGCAGACCCACTCGCAACCTTTTAGAAATTCAATGGTTTACTCAAGGTTAGCGGAGATAGCGAGAGAACTCAAAAGGCCTAGCGGCAATCCCTTTGGAGAGCCTGGGCCACAACGGGCGAGCAAACTAGGCCGCGGCCGCCGAATGTAGCAGCAGTGATTCCTAGGAAACAGACTCCCAGATAACTCCCTTTCCCCAGATTCTAGCCGCTATATCTCACGGGATCCCTTCGGGTCCGTGAGATTATCGTTGGAAATCGGCCATCCGGGCCGATTTCCAACATCGCGCACCTGCGAGCGCCGCGAACACGGCGTCGCCCTCCGGTGCGCTCCAAATCGCGCCCTTCGGTCGCGATTTGCTAACGCCGTCCGGGCGTTAGCTAGCCGTCATTGCCCACAGCCCGTCGGGGCTGTGAGCAATAACGGCTAGGAGTGTGTCCCGTAGAAACATTAATCCTCATTTTGGACACAATCCGTAGGGGGGCTGTCCCGTTGCCACCACAACATGTAGTGGTAGAATTTTTCTACGGGACAGACTCCTAGGGCGTGAAAGGGCACCTTTAAAACAATATGCAAAAAAGTGTTTGAGGATTTCGGTGGTTTAAGTATTGTTCCGTAGACTAGCGCTCCCGGAGCAACCTCCTTGGGAAATTTCAGATTTGTAAGGCCTTCCGGTACAGGCAAGAGGAAGGGGCCTCGCCCCGAATCTGGCACTGATATCAAGGATGCATCCTCACACGAAGGGTCACGTGCACCTATATCCGATACCCCGGAGCAAGCGCGCTCAGCTAAGAAGAGAGAATCACATGGGATGGGGCAGCCGCACGCAGGCCAATCCTCTGCACTAAATAGCACGGCATCATCAGGAAGCGTGGTGGCAAAGGGTGCCCCGACTTCAGCGAAGCTGCCTGGTCAGGTGTCCCCTCACCAAGATGCGCACGAACTTGAAGGCGCGCACCACGTAAGTTCATTTGAGGGTCTACTCGACCCAGAATTAGAAACGGCCATCGCGGCACCTGACCAAGATAAGGGCGCGATTCTTGCTGAGACTCAAGGAGCCTCTTTCGTTAAAGACGAGGCTGGAGACGAAGAGGGTTCTGGCGAGCCTCGTTTTCTCAATATGCTGAGCGAGCGAGCGCGCTGCTTTCTTTTCTCTTACTCACCAAAGCTTAAATCTCTCGTAGCTTGGAGTTCCAACGCTAAAGATATTCTTGGCGTTTCAGATAACGAAATTGTCCGAGAGGGCAACCTCTTCATGCGGCATGTTCACCCCGAGGACCGCTTCCGAGTCCTCGCAGCCCTTGAGCAAGCACTGAGGGGAGAATGCCGCTACGAGATTACCTACCGCTGGATACGCCCTGACGTTAATGAGCTGCGTTGGATTCACTGCCGTGCCGCACTTAACACCATTTCTCCAAGCGCAAAGGGAGCGGGCCCAACCGCGGCAACGTTCTCGGCTCTAGGCCTAGAGAGCGATCAAGTGTTGCTTGAGGGCATCCTCATGGATGTCACGCAGAGCGACGTCGCTCACCTTACCGAGCCCAAGGAGGACGGCGAATTCTCTGCTGAGTCGCTCGCTGCGATGCCTGCTCTCACCTTCCTGATTGATCGTGATTTGCGGCTTGTAAAGTTAATCCATCCCGCAGCACCAGCTTCAGAAGCAGTTCATGCGGCTCATCAAAATACAAGCAACAACTCGCAATTACATTACTCTCAGTCCCGCTCCCCTCTCAAGCGCAGGTTCTCCCCCATAGAATCGTTTGATTTCGGGGATTCTATGTTTGAAGCTTCCGACTTTGTTCCAGGTCGCCTCGTACTTCCTGCGTTCGGAACAGAGACCTTGCGGCATCACTATGCCCGAGTCTTTGAACAACTTTTAAATGGGTCTCTGCCAAGTTTTCACACCAGGCTGCAGCATGTTGAGCCCCCTCTCTCGCTGGATCTTTTCCCTTGGAAATCGGGCGACACAACGATTGGCATTTTTGGATTAGTGAATGACGCCTCAAATGTAGTCATGCTTGAGCGCCAGATTTCTGACTTGCGCCGTGCCGAAGGACTGCGCTCTCTTGCGGCTGGCGTCTCGCATCACATCAACAATGTGCTTCAAGCTATTATTGGCCAGGCAACGGTGATGCGAGAGCACCCAGAAGATAGAGGGCTCGTGGAGCGCAGCGCGGCCTCAATTTCCGACCTTGTTACTAGAGCCTCTGAACTCACGCAGCAGCTGTTTCTTTTTGATGACTCCCCCCAAGGAGCTCTTCAGCCAATCGATCTCAATCTTTCGGTGATGGCCGCAGTCAGCGCCGCAGAGGAACTCTTCGCATCGCCTCTTGAAATTCAAGTTTCGTTTGGGAATCCAGCCGCGGTGCTTGCTAAACAGCAACCCCTCATTGATTCGATTCGCGAACTTTTGCGCACAGCCCGCGAGCACACGGTGGTGTATGGAACGGGGCTCCGCAGTCAGAGTGCTCACGCGCCGAGACGTGCAACCTCCGTAGGCGAGCCTTCTCCCTCCCCTGTGGGCCCCTCGCCTGAATTGCCGTCCTCACCGGGAGCAAAGCAAGAATCGCAACTTACCATTCGGACCTTTCAGGCTGAGGTCCACGCGCACGAGGTCCCAAGCACACGGCCGGGCCACTATGCGCACCTTGTAATAGCGGAAACTCGAAAACTGGGCGGAACTTCAGAGGCGCCCCTGAGACGGATGCGCAGTTTACATAGCGTTACCAGTAGTTCTTCTTTTAGGCGCGCACAAACCGTGGTCGAGCGTTTTGGCGGCACCATCACCGCGCAGCTCCCTCCTGAGGGAGGGTTTTCAATTTCGCTCCTTCTTCCCGCACTCATAGCCGATGAAGGGAGACTTTTCTCAGTAGACCCAGCGGCAGCACCCGAAATTCTGCTCATCGACGACGATACTCTGGTGCTACAAACCGTCGAAGCCATGCTCAAAAACGCAGGCTATCGCTGCGTGACCGCTCAGTCAGCACACCGGGCCCGCAGCGTTGCGCAGGCATTTCAAGAGACCCTTAAAGTGGCACTAGTCGACGCAGTAATGCCGGGGGAGAACGAACTCACTATCATAAAAGACCTCAAATCTGCGATTCCCGATCTTGTGGTGATAGGATTTACCGGGGCTGCAAGCGAAAAAGGCGAAGGCTTATTGGGAGCTGGTGCCGAAAGAATCTTACGCAAGCCGGTAGATCCTATGGTGTTGCGTGACACTATTCGCTCAGTGCTTCAGCCTACAGATACGGCGGCTAATTCTTAATAGCTAAGGAGTCTGTTCCTTATGAAATTTCTACCGCGACACGTAGCGGTGGCAGTGGGGCAGTTTGCGTAAGACCTTATCCAGATTTAAGATTGCGGCCCCCTAGAGGCTCTCTGAAGAACTCACCTCTGTGTGCCTCTGCGCCCGCTGTGGTGAAATCTTCATGAAGAGATTCACCACAGGGGACACGGAAGTACACAGAGGTGTAGTAAGACTGGAGCTTTTTCTGAGGCTGCCTAGATTGTCACGCGCTATTATTACAGGAAGACCGCAGTATGTTTTTCAACCTTCCGCAACGACTTCGCCCCACGCTTGCCGGTAGCGCGCTATTTTTTTCCGCCTTCGGAGTGGCGCTCCCCGGCTGCGAAGAAAAGAAGAGCTCTCCTCTCTCAGTCAACGTAAAGGAGATTTTTCCTAAGACTCTGCCCGATCCTGTGGCGCAAGCAGAAAAATTCATCGAGCAGATTCGGGAGGCAAAACGCTCAGGCAAACCAGTAGCTGCCTGGGTGAAAGTCTACCACAAGGATCCCCTCGGAGCTTCGGCTGAACAGGAGCAAAAGCTTCCTGGGGTAACAGCCCTGATGACAAATTTTATTACCGCCTCTCAGTTTGAAGCGCTTTGGTTTCACCTTAAGTTTGAAGATCCCAAACTTACGTTGAGCGAAGGAGCAAAGTCGATTGAAGGCATCGGTGAACTTGGGACGGTAACTCGTGAAGCTACTCAGTTTCTTTATTCCCGCTTGTTCCCTTCTGGACTACCGCAGCGCTATGAGGAACTTACCGAAGAACAGAAGAACTTCCTCCTTAGTCCGGGAGCGGTTGCCACGGCTTTTGGAGAGCAGAAGATTGAGATCATCTACCCTGCCGGAGATCCCTCCGTGCTCGACAATATTGACGCCAAGCTTGATGCGCTCAAAGCCTCCTACGGGCGGATCATCCCGCAACCTTGGCCAGAAGAGTACCGATCTCTTGTGATGGACCAAAGGGAAGAAGCGCTCGTTGCCTACGCGCGTGCCCTTATCTCAAAACCTGAACACGCGGATAAAGTAGTAGTCATTGACTACGGAACCAAACATTCCGATCTACCAGCACGCTTACGCGACGCTGGCTTTGAGGTAGTCACACTTGATTGCGGCACGGTTCTCGACTCCTTTCTCAAGAACCTCTCGGAGAAAGTTGCTCGCGGAGAGGCTGGGTTGCAGTAGAAGGGGTCGCTGCAGATTGGCGCCTCTAAGCCTGGCCCAATGCCGAATCGATGAGCCCCTTAAGCCGTAGCAACAATGCCTTCTCTCCAAGGCCAAGCTCAGCCACTCTAAGGGTCTGATCCCCCAGTTTCACGCTCACCTCGAGGCCTTCGCGAAACGGCCTCCTTAAAAATACTGCGGTATAGCGTTTTTTTTTGTGCTGGAAGCGCCGCGAAAATTTTTCCATGGGTAGGTTTTATTCCCACTCAATCGTGGAAGGTGGCTTGCTTGAGATATCAAGTACCACTCGGTTGACGCCTTTTACCTCGTTAATAACGCGGCTACTTGTGCGCCGGAGGAGCCCCTCTGGTAAATAAGCCCAATCTGCCGTCATACCATCTTCAGAAGTAACGGCTCTTAAGGCAATTGTTTGTTCATAGGTTCGCCCATCTCCCATCACGCCCACGCTCTGAATGGGGAGAAGAACCGCAAAGCTCTGCCACAACTTGGTATAAAGCCCTTCGGCGCGCACTTCCTCTTGGAAAATCACATCCGCGTCTCTCAGAATGCGCAGCCGCTCTGGGGTAATTTCGCCCAGAATTCGTACTGCTAAGCCGGGGCCTGGAAAAGGCTGACGCTCAAGGAGTGGCGCAGGCACGTGAAGATCTGCGCCCAACCTTCGCACTTCGTCTTTGAATAACTCACGCAAAGGCTCGAGCAACTTAAGATGCATACGCTCGGGAAGTCCGCCTACGTTGTGATGAGATTTGATAACCGCTGACGGTCCACCGCGGACCGACACACTCTCAATCACATCGGGGTAGAGCGTCCCTTGCACGAGGTGAGTAACGTTAGGAATAGAGCGCGCTTCGCGCTCAAAGACTTCGATAAATACGCGCCCGATGATTTTGCGTTTCTTCTCGGGATCCGTGACTCCTCGCAGCTCCGACAGGAAATGCTCGCCCGCCTCAACCACTCGCATGTTCAGCCCAAGTCCTCCCTTGCCGAGCTGACGAGCCACTTCTTCGCTCTCGTGCTTACGCATGAGGCCGTTATCAACGTAAAGGCAATGCAAGCGGTCGCCAAGCGCCTTGGCGACGATCACGGCGGCAACCGTGGAATCAACGCCGCCACTAAGGCCACAGATAACGTTGGCGTCTTCTGGGACCGCCGCACGAATGGCGCGTACCCAGTAGTCAACAAAATTAGCCGGCGACCAATCAGGCTTCATGCCTGCAATCTTAAAGAGGAAGTTTCCGAGAATATCTTTGCCCCTTGGGGTATGTGAAACCTCGGGGTGAAACTGCAACGCGAACATCTTGCGCTCTATGTCCCCAATGGCTGCGACAGGCGCTCCTTTGCTCTGGCCAAGTAAGGAGAAGCCCTTAGGCGGGGTATCGACGTGGTCGCCATGACTCATCCATACCGAGATTTTTTCACCTTTATCAAAACCATCGAAGAGGCCAATTGGATCAACAATCTCAACTGTAGCCTGACCATATTCGCGGCTATGCCCCTGGGAAAGTTTGGCTCCGCACAAGTGGGAAATTAGCTGTAGTCCATAACAGATACCAAGCGTGGGCACTCCGAGCTCAAGCCACTTGGGATCAAACGCGGGGGCATCGGCCTCTGTGACGCTCGCAGGCCCGCCCGAGAGAATAAGGGCCCGAATGGCCGAGCGATCGATTTCTGAAGGGCTCGTGGTGCAAGGCTTCACTTCGCTGTAGACCCCGAGCTCTCTAATGCGCCGCGCTATCAATTGGGTGTACTGAGAGCCAAAATCAAGCACGAGAACCTGATTAGGGTGAGAGGAGGCCTGATTGGAATGCGAAGCCGCCAAAGAAGCTGATCGTGTCATAGGTGATTGCTCAAAAACGTCGCCTTTTATGGTTCTGTCCCCCCTAGAGCCCTTAAACTCTTAGTTTTAACTCTTACGAGGCTTGGCTCTAGTTAACGACTACAAACCTCAAAAGCAGCCAATTGTTTCAGGTTATTAGGCAGGTTAATGTGGAGCCCTCCAAGAAAGCCCCCAGTAAGTACCTCATGTGGGCCTAACGATAGCCGCTTGGATGAAAGGACTCAATAAATTCCTTGTAGTGCCTGTATGGATTTCAAAACTGCCCCTTCAATCTCCCCCCCGGGTACCAGCGCATGCGAGTCCCCACGGTTGCTCCGAAACTCAGAACTTCAGAGCTGCAAACTGGAAAAACAAGGGTTTGGCGCTTGGCTCTTGCTCGCGGTAAGTAGCCTGGTTTTCGCGCTTGGCAGAACCGGAGTGCTTGGCATCCTTGCGCTAGCGACCATACTAGGAGCTCCGAAGGAGAGCTTCTCTGAGTTTATCCAGACCAGCGCAGGCGTACTTCAGAGCTCGGACCGCCGCGCCAAAATAATCGTATCTTATCGAGTGCCAGGCATTTTTATCCTTTTAGGCAGCCCTATAGATCTTCAAGTATTCGACCCCGCCAAGATTGAGCTGCAACCGAGCAAAGTCGCACCCGTAAACCTACCCACTGGAAACCCTGGCTCAAGCGAATCGGGCTCTGCTCCCCACGCGCCTCAAACGAGTGCCCCGCAAGTACCTGCCGCCACCAGCACGCACCTCTTTGTTGAATACAGTCCTGAGCTGGACCGCTATACCGCTCTGCATATTGGTCAGCGCTCGTTTAGGATTCGAGGGGGATTCTCTTTACACTCTGATGCCGAGGGCCAGCGGCTTAGAATTACCGTAGACAACAACAACCCATACCTCTCTGTGGTGTACGAACCCGTAGAGAACTCCGCCGCCGCCCAGCCCGCAGAACCTTCCCTAGCCCCTCGAGACAACTCCCCAACGATTCTAGGGTTTAGAGGAATTCAAACTGTCGTCAATAAATCTGGCTTACGTTATGTAGCGCTCTTAGAGGCCAATCAGTTCAATCAATTTAAGGGACTCATTGAGCCCTATGTGCTTGCTGACGGGGCCATCACGTTAAAAGGGTCCCAGTACCAAGGAAATTCGATTGGTGTGGAACTTGAGCCCCAGAAAAACATCTGCTTGGCGAAAGGCAGTTCACTCATTTATCAATCTCAGCTTTCCGGAATTAAGGGCTCAGCAAACAGAGAAACTGCGCTCAAAGAGCTTGAGAACCTCCTTGCTGCGGCAAAGCCGCAAGACCCTTTCAAAGGAGTCCTCTTGTTACGCGTAAATCCAACCGAGATCCTGGGGCTCGACTATGGAAAGGAGCGCGTAATTACGGTACGCCCCCTACCCAAAGCAAAACAGTCCGTGTGTTTGATTGAAGAGACTCCTCTTGGGTGATTTCTAAGAAACACACATGACAGAGTCTACACCCCCCCCAAAATCAGGTAGCCCCTTTCTCAAGGGTCGCCCAGACCAGGGTGGTCACACCTGTGCACACGGCCACCACGACCATGCTCACGACGGCCACACAAAGCATGACCATTCGGGCGATAACCACTCAGGCCATAACCACTCAGGCCATAACCACTCAGGCCATAACCACTCAGGCCATGGTTTCCTTGCGCACCACCACCACTCACACTTCCCTGCGGAGGGCTACTCGGGCAAGCTCTCAAAGACGTTTCTCCTTTCTATCGGATTAAATCTTCTATTTGTAGGAGCCGAAGGCTTCGCCGCTTGGATTTCGAATTCTGTGGCGCTCCTGGCCGATGCAGGTCACAACCTGGGAGATGTCCTTGGGCTGGCGCTGGCACTTTTTGCCGTCAGGCTTTCCCTAAAACCACCGACCAAACGACATACCTGGGGCCTTAAGCGCTCTACTATCTTGGCATCTCTGGTCAATGCACTCGCGCTTGTGGCCATGGTCATCATAATTGCAAGAGAAGCTACGGAGCGCATTCTTTACCCTGCCCCCGTTGATACGAGCGTTATCGCCGTCACCGCACTCATAGGCATTGTCATTAACTCTCTCACTGCCTGGCTTCTGCACCGGCACGATCAAGCGGATGTTAATGTGCGAGGAGCATTCCTGCACATGCTCGCAGACGCGGCTGTATCCGCAGGTGTGGTCATAAGTGCGCTCCTCATTTCATGGACGGGCTGGCTTTGGATAGACACCGCGGTAAGCTTTTTGATCGCAGGTGTTATTCTCGCGGGAACGTGGAATATCTTGATTGAATCTCTGCACCTGAACCTTGATGCCGTTCCGCAGGGTCTCGATCTTGGACAAGTAAAACAAGCGCTCGCAGAACTTCCTGGGGTTACGGAAGTTTACGATCTGCACGTATGGCGCACGAGCACTACCTCCTCAGCACTATCTGCGCACCTCATTCGAAGCACTATGAGCAACAACGATGAATTCTTGCTCTCTGCGAGCTCACTGCTCAAGCAGAGGTTCTCAATTGCTCATGCCACGCTCCAGGTGGAATCCAAGCGCTTAAGCCAGGGCTGCGTGGAAAACGATTAAGAATGCCGCTTGTGATGGCCCCAAAATATCATGGACAAACAGGAGGGGTAGGTATCGGAGTCGGGCAAGCCACTCCTTCCTCTGTGACACAGGGAGTAGTTGCGTCATTACCTGCGCTAATGGCAGTGCGAATTGGAATCGGCACTGGCGTAGGCGCTCCAAAGGCCGAAGATAGACCAAGCCCCACTATACCAATCGCCAGCAAAGCTACCCAAGAGAGCCTAAGAATAGATTTGTTCACAGGCATACCCAGAAAGTTCAGCAAAATTTACTCTCACCTGGGAGTCGTCTTCTCTTGGAGAAACCTGAAGCCACATTTACAAAACTCCCTCTAAGGCGCTGAATTTTCGATAAAAAACCCTCAAGAGTTTCCTCTGGAGGACAGCTGCAGTAGGCTCCCCCGGCTGATGAGGAATTTCGCAGTCGAGCATTCAGTTAAACATGGATAGCCACGCACCATCCGATACTGTCACTTCCCGCGGGCCAAAATGCCCTCCTGAAACGAGCGGCGCAAACCTCTGTCTGCCTGAGAAACCATCGCTCTCCTATTCGACCGTCGCCATTCACGGGCTTGCGCCGCACACGCGTGTGCGCGCATACAGCAACAGACCATCCTTCGTGATGTCCTCTCCCGAGAGTCTTGGACTTTGCCACCTCGATGACCCAGAGAAAATAATCCTGCTTCCTAGGATGAGATTTGGACATGGCACAGCGTGCCCTCTTGGTGAAGCCATAGAGACATCAGAGCCCCGCGGGCTGCTCTTGGCGCTGATGGGAGTGCCTGGCGAATTCCGCTGGTTCTCGGAACAGGCGCTTATCGCAGCCGAGCAGCACCGTGAGAAGATCCCATGCCTTCTGAAACAGTTCCCCATTTTGCCAGGAACTCATCACTTCTCGAATGATGGCTCTTTACTTTATGCTCCTGGCCAGCACACCGCGTACGCTTCGGTGCAGCGCGTGTTTATAGAACCGGGAAGCATCCTTCCTCTCCGCGCAGAATATACCTGGGTCTTCCGCACTGAGGCTCTCGCGACTGCCTCTGCCTTCTCAAGTCAAGGCGACTTCCTTGCTTTAGCAGTCCCGACTTGGGGCACAGAACAGAATTCTGCCCCCACCTGGTCGCTAAAAGTTTTCGCTTTGGAGGAAGAAAGAAGGGCCGATCCTTTGGCGGAACTTAGCGGCTTGCCCAAGTTACATGCCCTCATGTGGTCCCCTTGCGGGACAAAAATCTTCGCCGCAAGCGCCAAGGGAGTGCTTCTCGAGTTGGAATTCAACCGGAAGCGAGTTTCCCCATCACGCACTCGCGCACTCACTTCTCCCATTCGTGTTTTCTCCCCGCAATCGGATCCTAGCAAATTGCTTGTGGGGACAGAGGCGGGAAGGATTTCGCATATAGACCTCGCTTCGCTTGAGGAAACTCTTCTTGCGACCTTGCCCGGCGAAATTACTTCTCTCGCTGTGCAGCAGAGCGACTCTTACCTTGCGGCAGTAGTAAGCACCGGCGCCTTGCACGTACTCCGACGGGAAGAAAGGGCTCAGTAGGAAAGCTCGGCCCCCCTTTCTTAGGGAACCTCTGAAAAACCTCGATATTTTATTTCTTTCCCTCCGTGTTCTCTGTGCCCTCTGTGGTTTTTCAACAATTTAAATCAACCACAGAGGGTACAGAGTTCACAGAGCAGACTTTTTCAGAGTTTCCTTAGCACACCTCCGTGTCATGCGCTGAGGAGAGACCTCAAATCGTCGATAACAGGCATGCCCGTCGCTTCAAGCAAAGCCCGGTCCTGGTAGCCATGGCTTACCAGGACACACGCTATTCCCATCGCGGAGGCAACCTCGAAGTCGTGCAGCGTGTCCCCCACGAGAACCGTTTGCGCCACGGATATTTCAGAGCATTCGAGTAGTTCTCGGCCGATGTCAACTTTGCTGTGCGCCAACGTGTTGGGAAGGCCACTGGTTCTCTCGAAAAATTCTCCGACAGAGAAATGCTCAAGACTTGCGTTCAGAATATCTTGCTGCTGTGCCGAAAGAATAAACTGCCGCTTCCCCCGGAGCTTAAGCTCCCTCAATACGGGAGGAGCCTCGACGTGCAGGGCGCACTCGGGGCGCCTCTGCTGGTAGAGTTCATGAAACTCGTGCGATAGCTGCGCAAATCCTTTGCGCCTAAAATCGAACCCAAGCCCGGTGTAAAACTCTTGAATTGGATGACGGAACTGCTTGCGGTACTCTTCCTCGCTGAGGGGAGCGAGCCCGTGCTCAACAAGCTGAAGGTTGCCTAACTCTACGGCAAGCCACCTATCGTTAAGCAACGTCCCGTTCCAATCCCATATAATTGCCGAGTACTCTTCCAGCATCCAAAGTCCTTGTCCGTCTATTCGAAATCAATCCTTTATTCCGTCAGCTCTTCCTGCTCATGGGCGGCATGTTCAACCTCTAAAGATTCAGCCACCGCGACATCGGCTGCGGTAGGCTCGATGCGCTCGTCTCCTGAACTTTCAATCTTACGTTGCTGTTTGTCAGTGCGTTTTCTCAGCTCGAACTTAATGTCCACCCCTTCCATAGGATGCACCTTACGTAAGTGCGTCTTTACATACCGCAGGTAGGACTGCGGCAAATTTTCAGGATAGTTAAGGAACATGAGAATCGTAGGGGGCGCCACTGAAATCTGAGTCGCAAAGTACAAGCGAACTGGCTGCCCACGAACCACCGGAGGAGGATTTATTTGGAAGATCCTCTCAAGCAGTTTGTTCAGAGCGCCCGTTGAGATCTTCTCCCTTGCTCCATCATAGATCTTGGCCGCCTCGCGCAGCACGTTGGGGCAACGTCTCCCCGTGAGCGCAGAAACAAAGAGCATCGGTGCATAGCGCGCAAAGGGCAGCTCACGAAAGATAGCCTCCTCGAACTGCTTCACCGTTCGATGATCCTTTTCAACCAAGTCCCATTTGTTGACGACGAGGATAAACCCGCGCCCACGTTCATGGATAAGTTCTGCAATCTTCTTATCCTGATCGCTCGGCAGCCCCTCGGTAGCATCCAAAACAAGCACCGCCACGTCACAACCGACGAGGGCCTTAAGGCTCCTTAGATTGCTAAAGCGCTCCAAGGTGCCGGACTCTACCTTAGCCTTTTTACGAAGACCGGCAGTATCTACGAGCGTAAAATGCCTCCCCTCGCGAATAAGCTCGATATCGATACAGTCGCGCGTCGTTCCGGGGGCATCCGCCGCAATGAGGCGATCCTCTCCAAGAATTTTATTTACCAAGCTCGACTTGCCCACATTCGGGCGCCCGACCACAGCGATGCGAATATGCTTCTCATCTTCCTCGGTACTCGGCTTAAGTCCTGAAATCCCAAGTTTCGCTGAAATAGCATTGCCTAAATCTTGAAGCCCGTCGCGATGTGCCGCACTGACGCAGTGAAGCTCATCGAGACCCAGGGTGTAGAACTCGGCGGAAAGAACTTCGTTAAGGGGCTGCTCGCATTTATTAACTACCCAAAGCACAGGCTTTCCCGAGCGCCGAATATGGTCGACCACTTCATGATCAAGCGCGTGGGGTCCATGCAGCCCATCGAACACCACGAGCACAAGGTCGCAGTCCTGAATCGCCATGTCAGCCTGGGCACGCACTAACTGCGACATGCCTTTGACCTGTTCCTCGTCCTCCCCCACGAGGCCGCCCGTATCGATCAGACCAAACGGCGCCCCATAGGTTTTAATCAAGGTGTAGTTCCTATCGCGAGTCACCCCAGGGGAGTCCTCAACGATAGCAATGCGGCGCTTTGCAAGGGCATTAAAAAGGGTGGACTTCCCCACATTGGTGCGGCCAATGATGGCCACTACCGGGATCTTTCGGCTCATATTCGTTCCTCTTCTTTATTGATCGTTCCTATTCTTCGCCGACCGAGGAGCTTCGAACCGCTCCCTCTGAAGGTGCCATTTCCGATGGTGGTAATGGCTCAGACGGCGGGGCAGCCACACCAGCATCCTCAGGCACCGGAGCCGTGAGAAATACTTTATCGATGTCATCTTCTCCCCGAATGCGCGAGAGCGCCTCTGCGGCTGCAGCTTGCTGCGAAGCCTTTTTGGTGGGGCCACTTCCTCTCCCCACTATCTGCCCATCTACCTGCACCACAGAAACAAAGCGCGGCGCATGTTCGGGGCCCTCGACAACTTCAAGCAAATATTCGGGCGGCTCACTGCCTGAAGCATGCAGCGCTTCCTGGAGCTCAGTTTTTGGATCGGTCGGAGTGACACTCTTTAACCTTTCGCCAAAGTGAAACTGCGCACGCTCAAGCGCCACCGCAAAGCCCGCCTCACGGTAGATGGCGCCCATCAGCGCTTCAAAAACATCAGCAAGAATAGAAGCCCGCTCGGCGCCTCCGCTCGAGAGCTCGCCCCGGCTTAGCCGGATAAAGGGCCCGAGACCAAGTCCGCGCGCGACTTCTGCAAGTGAAGCAGTATTCACAAGGGCCGCTCGCATTTTAGACAGCTCCCCTTCCCGTGCATCCGGGTAACTATCGAGCAGCAAGTGGGCGACGGCCAAATCGAGGACGGCATCTCCTAGAAACTCAAGGCGCTCGTAGTCGTTGCGCACTAAGGTTTTCGCCTGAATAGAGCGGTGGGTAAGCGCTCGCTCGAGCCAACTTTGGTCCTTGAACTGGTACCCGAGCACGGCCTCAATACGATGATAGTGCTCGCGTCCCAGTGGCTCAATGACCATATCTTCTGAGCGGCGCTTTGCGTCTCCGTCATTCTTGCCGGACCCGCCGCCGGGAGGAGTTCCCCCTCCTCCAGATGGAATCGTAAATCGCATAACAAACTACTCCTAAAAAATTTTTACTACGCGGAAACCACGGCAAGGAGGCCCGACGTGCGACCTTTGGCTTGTGTTCCCATTTCCTGCTGCGCACTCCGCGCAATACGCCCGCCGCCAAGCACCTCTTGATTCCCTTCATCATAAAACACCGCGGCTTGACCTGGAGAAAGCGCAGACCACTCTTCTCCAAACGTGACTTCGACGCGCTGCGGAGACGCAGGATCAATGGTTACCTGCACCGGAAGCCCCTTATGGCGATAGCGAACCTGAGCACGACAGGCGAGCGTGCGCTTCTCTCCCGACGCGAGAAGCGAGAGGATCTGAGGAGCGACCCAGGAGACTTCGTCTACGAAAAAGTTGCGGCGCTCAAGATGCTCTCGGTGCCCAACCACCACAAGGTTCTCTTCAGGAATGAGCTCCACCACATACAGCGGCTGATCAACGCCTCCAATCTGGAGCCCCTTTCTCTGTCCTACGGTGAAGGCATGAATGCCCTCGTGGGTTCCCATGGGCCTACCTGTGGTATCCACGATACGGCCGGCGGGAGATCGTCCTCCTTGCGCAGTGATAAATGAATCAACGGAACCTTCGACAAAGCAAATGTCCTGGCTCTCGGCTTTCTCTGCAGTATTCAGCCCCGAGCGGCGTGCTTCCTCACGTACCTGCTCCTTGGTCAAGTGACCTACGGGAAACAAGGTCTGAGCAAGCTCCTCTTGCGTCAGTCCATAAAGGAAATAGCTCTGATCCTTGCGACTATCTGCGCCGCGAAGAAGATGCAGGCCGTCGGCTCGCTCCTCAATTTGAGCATAGTGGCCCGTGGCGACATGGGAGCCTCCGAGCGTGAGGGCCCGCGTACGAAGTTCTTTGAACTTAACGTTATTGTTGCAATCAACACAGGGATTCGGCGTGAGGCCATTCCGGTAACTCGAAACGAACCTGTCGATAACTTTCTCACGGAATACATTCTCAAAGTCGAAAACATAAAAAGGCATCGAGAGAAGACCGGCAACACGGCGCGCATCATTAAAATCATCAGGCGAGCAGCAGGTCGCGCGACTGCGTGAACCGCCATTGTTCCGGTAGTCCCACACCTGCATGGAGACTCCCAGCACGTCATGCGCGCCCTCTTTCAGCAGCAGAGCCGCCACGGAGGAGTCAACTCCGCCCGACATCGCAACAACTACTCGCGCATCGGGAGCGATGGTCCGCGGGAGGGGAAGGGATCGAGTCTCAACTGGGGAATCTGATTGAAATGCTACCATGACAACTACTACGCTACGCGCGCTGCTCCTTCAGAACGAACGACAGAATTAAAGCGCTTCACACACTGAATCAGCACCCGGGCCGCGCGCTCAAGCTGATCAGTCTCGTAAGAGGCCTCAAGACTCAGCCGAATGGTGGACCTAGCCTCTGCCATCGAACGCCCCATCGCGAGAAGCACATGTGAGGGAAGAGGTTTTCCCGAGCTGCACGCAGCTCCAGAAGAAATACCCACGCCTTCAAGATCCATAGCCACCACAAGATCGTCAGCAGGAACCCCGGGGATAGTGAGGCTAAGAGTATTCGGCAGCGCCCCCTCTTCTGGGGTATTCCAGCGAACGTACGGAAGCTCAGCAGATAGGAGCGCACGCAAAAACTGAGTCCCTTCTCGCATTCGCAGAATTCTCGCACGAAGGTTACTCCGTATAACTCGCGCCGCGACGCCCAGGGAAACAATCCCGAGCACATTCTCGGTGCCTGCTCGTAGATACCCTTCCTGAGCTCCGCCTCGAAGAAGAGGCTCAAGTGGAGCGCCCTCAGCAAGCACAAGGGCCCCTACTCCTCCTAGCGCGCCGAGTTTATGACCAGATAACGTGAGCGCATCAACGCCAAGAGCTGAGAATGACAAAGGCCCCTTCCCGACGAGCTGGACGGCATCGCTGTGAATAAATACCCCAGGACTGCGCTCACGAATCGCGGCAGTCAGAGCAGCAAGAGGAAATACGTGCCCGGTTTCATTGTTGGCAAGCATCAGTGAAACGAGCTTGGTAGAAGATCCAAGCGCTGCAAAGAGCTGGTCCTCAGAAAGCAGCCCCTCGGTACTCACAGGAATTTTAGCTACTGAGTTGCCCCAACTTTCCGCAAGCGCAATCGGCGCAAGCACCGATTGATGTTCAACTGAGGAGGTTACGATGGAAACACCAGGGCCTCCTAATGCGGGCGTCGCTCGGCCCGACAGAAACGGAGCCAGCACGGCAAGATTATTTGCTTCAGTAGCTCCCGAGGTAAAAATGATTCGCGAATGGGGCGGAAGCTCCAAGAGTTTCTGCAACTCGGCGCGCGCCTCTTCCACGAGCGCACGAGCGGCCTGTCCCGATCGGTGAATAGAACTCGGGTTAAGCGCTCCGTGCAGGAGCTCGGCGACCGAAGCTCTAACCTCAGGGAGGATAGTGCTACTCGCATTTGCGTCGAGGTTGATAAACACCTGTAAAGTCTAGCTTTTTATTACAGCAAAAGAAAGATAACGCTGTTTAATAAAGCTCATCGGAGCCCCTGCCGATGATAAGTATAGGATCTAAAAAGGATTCTTTGGTCGAGACAGCTTCTCGAAGCCAAAGCTTCAGGATCCAAGAAGTAAGGAATTTGCCGTGTCCAGCATCATTCCGTCTATTAGCGCCGCAGTTGCGGGTGTGGCCCAGAGCCCCAATCAACAGGGCGCCGCCGTGCGGGAAAGTCCAGCGGCCGTGCAGGTTGCCTCTCAGCAGGCGGGCGGAGTTGCCGCGGCGGACAACGCTGCGAAGGGCCCTGAGGTAAAGCCAAAGTCACGCGCCCCAAGCACGCAGAAACGAGTGGAATCAGGCTTTGCAGGCCAAGGGCCCAAACAAACCGCAAAAACAAAAGCCGGGCCTGAAGAAGAAGATCTTCCAAAGGGGCGACCGCACGACGGGAAACTAAGCGTCGTAGCCTGACGCAACTTTCGCGCTCTCCAACCGATAAATCCGCACGTATATAGACCTTGAGGCCTATCCGTGTGGAAGAAACGTTCCCCTCAATTTAGACTCTTTGTGCTTGCAGCAAGCGTGGCCTCTGGCTTGCTGCGCTATGTTGAGCAGCCCCCGGCACGCGCCCCCCCTATTCCCTTGATCTGCGCCGACGCCGAGGCTTGTTTTGCCCTCGGAATTCCCTTGCCGCTCAAAGATGCTGATGAATTCGCGCTTCAGCTCATCCCTAAAGTTGGAGATTCTGTTTCCCAAGCACTCCTCTCCAAGAAAGGGGAAATCTGAATCTCCAA
>JBIKWF010000174.1:0-6007 GCA_044356455.1 Bdellovibrionota bacterium
GAAAACAGCGAAGAGCTATCGTAGCTCTTCGCTGTTGAGTTGTCGCTCCTTTCTCAGGGTTTTGGATTGTACTCATCTCCTCGCACTTCACATCCGCGGGCCCAGTCCTGGATGACCTGCGACGCTTCATGCTTGAGGTCTCGCAGTGAAGTCGTCTCGATGTCGTGCGTCTCGAGAACGTCGAGACCATCATCGCCGAGTCGATCTTGACCTGCTCGGTCGGCTACCTCACCGGGTGCTGCGAATACCACCGTGTTGAGATGAGCCAGGGCAACCGCTCTGGCGCAGAAACCGCACGGTTGAGTTGTCACAACGAGGCCCAACTGTCCCTGGTCGTCATCGGTGTTCTGTCTGGACAGGGGAAGCATTTGGGCTTCTGCTGCCAGACGGATAGCGATCACCGAGGCGTGTGCGGTGGGATCCCTTAGATACCTCACCATATTTGGTGCCGCACAAAGAATCCGACACTGCTGACCTACGGTTCGGACGATGGCAGCGGCATGTGGACCGCCTCCGTCGCTGTCTCGCTTTCGGACATTCTCCGCAGCGAGAGCGATGAGCTCCTCCATGACTTCCTCAACTGGCATCAGCGGAAGTCGTTGCCAGTCTCGAAATTCATGTACCCAGTGAGGCAGAGAGTCACGCAGGGTTGAGCGCACAGGGCCTGCTGAGGCAGTTCTTCTACCCATGACAAACCTCCTTTCGATTAACGAGTGCTGAATCACGACGAGTGACCCAGCGAGAACCTTCATAAATGACGACGAATTTACGCTACTCTCTCTGGCGAGTGAGTCAAGAAATCTGATGCACGGAAGTTGATTTAACTGCATTGGCAGAGATACTTACGGTAAGCTCTTCTATAGGACCGTGAAATAACAGCTTCGAGTACTCACTCGAAAGAGAGGCGACCTTCCGCATCGTGCCTTGCGCCCAGAAAAAATCACCCCGTAACCAACGACGCCTTTCCACGTCAATCAGCAGCGGCACGGTGTCCATCATGTAGCTCTGGCTGCTCAGACGTACTGAGCCTTCGGCCTTTAGAGATCGAGAACTTCTCTCAATCTGGTCGCCAAACGAAGCTAATAATACCAATGTGTTAAATTCGATTTTTCTCGGCACCAAAGGCAAAATAACTCACTAGATTCTGAAGGAACTTTCTGTTATCGGTTTCGCGGAGCGGAAGTTCTGGGGCGTTAGCACCGGAACCACCAGTTTGTCGAGATCGTCAACCAGTGTAAGGATCCTTCAGCATGAATAGTCCTCGTTCATTCGGATGCGGAGTTTTTTTCTTACTGGGTGCCCTGTTCCTTGAAGGAAACGCTTCGGCTCAAACTACCTCCGTGGTGTGCTCGCGGGATGACACCCTTGTCGTTCGCCCTAAAAAATGCCGCGCTAATGAAACTCGGCTTACCCT
Organism: Bdellovibrionota bacterium; assembly: GCA_044356455.1. Classification (GTDB taxonomy): domain Bacteria; phylum Bdellovibrionota_C; class UBA2361; order UBA2361; family JBGSMV01; genus JBGSMV01. The sequence goes on from JBIKWF010000174.1 coordinate 1,415, forward strand.
ATCTGCGATTGCTCAATCGGGTCCCCAAGGCCCTGTCGGCGCACAGGGACCGACGGGTTCCACAGGCCCTACGGGCGCAACCGGCAGCCCGGGAGTCTCCGGCCGGGCATTGGAGGAGTCATCAACGAGTGTAACTGTTGCCTCGGGCCAGACGACCGGAACGTTCGTGACCTGTAGCGGTGTAAAAAAGCCGCTTGGGGGTGGATGTGAGACCGATGATTCTCGGCTTGTCGTGTACCGCTCCATACCAGGGGAAACCCAATCGTTTTTTAGCTGGTTCTGTTCATTCCGAAATATTAGTGGGAGTTCGGTAACCGCGAACATCACTGCGCATGCGGTATGCGGCAACGTCTCCTAAAGCCGCGGGTATCAGTAACGCAGACTCAAGCAGAGTGTTACAAGCGCACTCAGCGTTGTCGCATTTTAGGCGATACTCCTCGCCGCTCAAAAAGAGCAGCTCCCGCAACTCTCGCTTCCAATGGGATCTTTTAGACCAATCGATCTTCCCTCTAAATTCTCCAGGCTTATCTTCGCTGAGCGATAAAATCTACGTAGGCGCGCTTCGCGATTTCTGAAGCAAGCGCAGCTTCCGTATAGGGAATAAGTTCTCCCTTGCGTGAAAGCAGAGATAATTTAAAACCCCGCTCTTTAAAGAACGCAAGAAGATCGTCACCAGAGGAGTTCATGCTTGCGAGACTTAAGCTGTCATACTCAAAGGCCACAGTCAGTCCAGGATTGGCCTTGATGAGCTCTTCCATTCCCTGAAAAACGGGAAGTTCGTATCCTTGAACGTCAATCTTTACAAAAGAGACTGGAGAAAGAGCGCCATATTCGCGCATGACGCTATCGAGACTGCGCAGCGGGACAGAGACGTAACTTTGTTGCTCGGCTGATTTGGAAGAGGCTTCTCGGCCCGCGCTGCTTGTATCTTCGCTCACAATGCGATGGTCTGCGTGGTGGTCTCGATTTATTTTAAGCTCCGCTGTTCCGTCTTTGCTCCCTACCGCGGCTTGGAGTGCGACAACTTCTTCCTGACGGCCCGTGCGGCGCATCGCGCGCTTGAGCTGCTCAAAATTCCTCGCTTCAGGCTCAAACGCAAAGAGCTTAAAGCCTTTGGAGAGGCGCGAGATAAATAGTGTGCTGGTGTACCCAATGTTAGCGCCCACATCCAGGATGTACCCCCCAGCAAATAGATCGGGGCGATTCTTCACAAGTCCGGCAAATGCGTCCTCTAGGGTTCGCTTATAAATAAAGTAGGCAGTTTGGAAAAAGTCTTGAACAAGCCTATTTTCTAAAGCACCCGTTCGCTCAATTGCACGGTACGTATTGAGAGCTGCTCGGGTTACCAGGGAATATTCGCTCACGGTGTTCTCTTTAGTTGTTGTAGTTCTAAGCTCAGCGAAAGGCTCCTATGCCCATTTGGTGCCGGTAACGGTTTCGCACAGTAACGACTCATATTGCTAGAGCTTAGAGGCAAAGAAATGTTCGCCGAGGAAGATGCTTTAAAGTCTTGAGTGCTCGGACCGGGGGGCCTGAGGGCTTGACAGCCTTAGTTCAAATATAACGTTGGTCCAGTTCGAGCGCGTCAAGTGGGCCGGGCCAATAGGGGGAAGCCCCCCCAAAAAACTTCAACCTCCCAGAACTACTACTATAAGTTGAAGCGTTGGGGGTGACGGCCTGGCTTCTCTCTGCTATGTGAGCCAGGCCAGAGTTTCTAAGGATTTAAGGTGAGAGGCTCATGAGACGCTACGGATGTGAATTGCTACTGCTGGTGCTGGTCCTTGTGGCCTCAGGCCTTAGTCTCTCTTGGTATGCGCCACTTACTATCGATGACGCCTTTATTACCTTTACGTATTCCAAACGCGCGGCCTTTGGTGAAGGGCTGGTATTTAATCGCGGGGAACACGTCGAGGCTACTTCCTCCATGCTGTGGGCGCTTCTTCTCATTCCCTTCGAGCTTTTAGGGATAGGTTCTGTTATTGGCTCTAAAATCTTAGGTGGCCTGTTCTTCTTGGGGTCGCTCGCCTTTACCTATCGGGGGGTGTCTCACTTTCTGCCTTCCTTCCCCGCTCCCGCAAGTCGCCGCTGCTATGCACTAGCGGCTTGTTTGATGGTTGCAATGTCCGCTGCGTATGTGGCCTGGACACTTCAGGGGATGGAGAATGCGCTCGTGGCTTTTCTCCTTATTTATGGCCTCTTCCAGTTCTCTCTTGAGCTTGAGTCTCGCTCCGGGGTTCGCTCCTTCTTGCCAATCGCGTTGCTTGGCTGGGCAAGGCCTGAGGGGTTTGCATTTTATGGGGTTTTTCTTTTCTTAAGGTTGGCGTTTGGAGCGTGGCGGGGCTTGCTTGTCTCCCGGTGGTTAATCGGTTGGTGTTTAGGACTTCTCCTGGTGCTTGTGCCTTATGAGCTGTGGGGGCTTTCCTACTATGGAACGCTTCTCCCCAATACGGTGGGCGCAAAGGTAGGCGGGGTTGATTATGCGCGGCTTGTTGCCGGAGTTGATTACCTACTTTCCTACTCAGCCTCTCAGGCAGCCTGGATGGGGGTGCTTGCGATTCTTGGAGTTGGGATTCTTCTTGCTTCGGCACTAATTCGGCGCGGAAATATTCCTAACTCTCGCGCGCTCTTTATCCTTGTTCCCTGCGCCATGCTCCTCGGTTTGCAGCTTAGCTTTGCTATTATAACGGGCGGAGATTGGATGCCGGGTGGGCGTTTTGTGAGCCATATGGCTCCGGTTCTAAGTCTTGGCGCTGTGCTTGCATTTACCTGCTTGGGTGCGCTTTGGGTCACGCCAGGCGGCTCTAAACTTCTTCGAATTGGTTATCATGGTTTGGGAGCGATTTTTCTCGCTGCCTATCTCACCCACGGCGTTCTTGCCACGCTTCGGGATCAGCCAATTGCAGCGTGGGTGAATCAAAATTCTGAAAACGCGATTAGGCCTATCGTGCGCAAGATAAATAAAGAAGCCTCAGCTGAGGATGTCATCGCGTGCAGCGACATTGGGCGCATTGGTTATTATTTCCCCGGCTCGGTTTTTGATTGGTGGGGTCTTGCTTCTCCCGAGGTGGTTGCTCTTGGCCAGGCGATGGGGAAAATTGCCCCTCAAACGGTACTATCAAAGAAGCCGCGCTATATTGTTCTTTATGGGGCGACCCCCGATCTCTTTTCGGCAGAAGGGCAAGGCGGGTTCGGCGGAATGTCGAAGCCCTTTGTGGAGAATGAAGAATTTAGGCAGTGGTATAACCCGGTTCTTACCACCCAGTTCACTCATGGACGGCACCACATTCTTTTCGAACGCTTGAAGGAAAGCCCTCAGCCGTAACGGAGCCAAGATGAAAAAGTTTGATTACATCGATGCAACTCGCGGCTGGGCAATAATTGGCGTGTTACTTATCCACGCTTCAACCTTTGGTAATAGCGATAATCATCCAGCCTGGCTCTCGACCTTGGTTCGTAACGGCTCTTCGGGGGTTCAGCTTTTTTACATCGCGAGTGCGCTCACTCTTTTTCTTTCCATGGCTTCGCGTAAGGCAAACGAGAAATCCCCTACCATCAATTTTTTCATACGACGTGTTTTCCGTATTGCACCGCTCTATGCGCTCGCCGTGTTCTTTTACCTTTGGCTAGAGGGAATGGGGCCGCGATACTTTCTCGGCGATGCGCCCGGCATTTCTTTTTGGAATATCGTCGCAAACCTCCTGATGGTTCATCAGCTTAGTCCCTATTGGATTAACAGTATTGTGCCCGGAGGTTGGTCAATCGCGGTCGAGATGTCTTTCTATCTGCTGGTGCCTTTGCTCTTTAAGATTGTTACCACGCCAGGGCGCGCGATGGCATTTTTTGTCGCCACGCTTTATTTCGGGCAAAAGATTAATATCTATTTGTCTCAGAATCCGCTCATTGAGCATAAAGATCTTTGGGGCAATTATTTATTCTTCTATCTTCCCACCCAGCTGCCCGTTTTTGCCCTTGGTATTCTGCTCTATTTCTTAGTGAGAGCCGAGCCTAAGCAAGAGTCGGGGATTGTGAGCGTGGGGGTACCTGCGCTGCTTCTTTTCACTATCTATGTGGGCTGGAATGGCCTCGGCTGGTATCTTCTCCCCACCTGCTTTGTTGCCGCGGTGTATGCGATGTCGCGCTGGCGTCTGGTGCTTCTCAATAACCGCATCACGAGATTCTATGGGACCCTCAGTTACGGGCTCTATATCTGCCACTGGGGCGTACTTACGGGTATGAAGAAGGCTGGGCTTACCGACTTTGTCAGTCCTACGACCCCGAGCATGGCAGCCCTTAACTATGGGCTCAGAATTGCCCTTCTTCTTGTGATTGGGGGGCTCGTTTCATATGCCTTGCATCGTCTTATCGAGCTTCCTTTCCAGGATATGGGAAAGAGACTTATTGGGCGCCGTGAGGCGCAGCGCCTCGGGAGTGTCTGAAAAACCACCATTCTTACGACACCTCTGTGTTCTCTGTGTCCTTGTAAGTTCCTATTTGGCAGGTACCACCGGTGCACGGTAGGTATCAGATGCCCGCGGTGTGGGAGTTCGATCCGTGTCCGGAATATCTTTGAAGAGAGTTCGGCACAGAGCGCGA
>JBIKWF010000175.1:0-5995 GCA_044356455.1 Bdellovibrionota bacterium
CCACCCACATTTTTTAGCCCACGGTCAGGTCGATCGAATGCAAGTTTTTACAAATTAATAACCAATAGGTAAGTCGGTAGGTCCAGCCTCCAAGACATTAACGTCTCCGTCGGCGCCATCTTCCGCTGATTCGAAGACTTCAGCAGCCACACTCCCGCCTCGCCCCCCTCTCGCAAAGAGGCTTCCTCCCTGCCCACCGCCCACGCGCATTGATGCGCTCGTAGCGCTCGCGCTGCTGCTTCCCGCAACTCCGCCCGTGACAAAAACTTCTCCTGCTGAGTTCTCGAACCGCGCAGCAATAATCTGCAGATGCCCTCCAGCTCCTCCCCCACCGGCAGCAACCGCTATCGATCCATCAGCGACAACTGCCGCCGGGGCTCCGTTACCACCAGCAACCGATATCGTCCCGCGGTTCGTCACGACTCCGGTGGAGCCAAGCAAGAGCAAACCTCCGGCTCCTCCTCCACCGCCATTGGGCCCACCACCCTCGCCTACCGCTATGATCGTTCCGCGATTAACGATTCCCGCTCGGCAGAAAATTTGAGCTGAGCCGCCGCCCATACCTCCGACTTGCTCCTGGGAGGAATCCGTGGTCATACCAGACCCTCCACCACCGCCCCCAAAAGCAGGCAATCTCAGAAGAAAAGTAGTCCCTGGTGCACGATCAGGAATACCAGGTCCAGAACGCGCTAAACTTGAATACGAGATCAGCCCATCGGAGGCTGAAGCTGCGGCGACTCCGCCTGGATGAGCGAGACGTCCCCCGGGAGCGAGAGGCGTATCAGTCGTGAAGAAACGTGAAGCTCCAAAAGCCCCTGGCAATATCTCAATAGTACCGTTGTTGAGCAGCGTCCCCAAGCAGCGCAACATTGAGCCAGACCGCATGCGAAGCACAGTTCCACGTTCAATCGTAATTTGTTGATACTCGCGGCCAATTCCATCCAACAAGCGCGTGCTATCGACTCTTAGCGACCCGCTCGAACCATCCCCATAAATATCGGGAATCTTCACTAGCGACTGCGATCCCCTTGGGCAAGAAGACGGCGAGCCCACCACTGTTAAACGGTCCTGAACCGCCGCGCGAGGATTCCCGCAAATGCGAGTATCAGCTTTCACCGATAGCGGCGTGACCAGCACGATCGCCCCGACTAACATCTTACGCCAAAAATTCTTTTGCATCTGCTACTCCCACTAAGCCACGTAATCAATCTATTTTGGGATGAATGAAACTACCTCGCCTACTCGAGCGACTTACCTGAATAGAAATCAAAACCCATATCCGAGCGCGCCACCACTCCCTTTCTTTGCCAAGAGAAGGCTGAAAAACTCAATTCTGTGCCCAGCAGCAGCCTCCAGAGCCGGAGTAGCCCCGCCGCAGCCAAGAGACGAGGGCGATGCGGGTTACCAAAAGGCAAGACGAGGCCAACTGCTTAACTCTGCGGGAGCGAGTGAGGTGCCCGGTCCACCCGGGAGAGGCCAATCGATATTTAAAATCCCCACTGTCGCCTACCGCATCGTTACTGTCGCCTACGGCATCTTTGCGGGTGGCCGCAGGGGTTCCCCGCCCTTACCAACGATACGCTTCTCATAATCTAGCATACTAGCGACGAACTCTCCTGCATGTTTTTGGGCCTCTGGCAGGTCGCCTTTTAACATTTCTTCGATTGAATCTCGCAATGAAGTGAAGTCATTAAAACCATCTATGTCACTATGGTACTCGCTCGCGCGCCGGAAGCACGCGTCAGCGGCAGAAGAAAACGCTGCAGCGCCTACGAGGTCGCCTTTTGAGAACGCTCCCATAGCAAAATGGATGTGTCGAGCAACAGCGGCCACTAATGGAAGGGCGAACTCCATCCCATTATTTGCAGGTATCTCACACCATTTCGTTCGAGCCCAGCCGGCGACTCGGTTCGCAATTGAGAGTAAATCGGGCTGTACGCTCGCAACAGTTGCATGTCTTAGATCTTGCATTGATACTCCCACAAAAATTCGCGCGCTTACTTTTCATAATGAAAAATCTCTGCTGAAAAGTTGCGACATCTCTACACGCGGAGAACGGACCGGCTGTGCCGCAGCCAGGCTTGTCGGGCTGCCGGCACGTGACTTCTGTTACCCCGCCATCACTCGCTCGTTTCAGCGGATTTCTTTCGCCGCTCCGAGTCAATGCGATAGTCTCAATGCAAGAGTATGCCAATCGCCTCCGCACCTGTCGCATGGCTGCGCTTGATCAGAGTAACTCAGAGAAATGTTACCGAGTCTTTTCTGTATGAGGGTCGAAACAACTGGCCGCTTCCTTTTACGGCACACGGCGCAGTGATGGTCACAAACGTTCTTAAGGGGTCGTGTGGTTTTACTGTATAGGGACTACTTCACCATTTTATCGGACCCGCCGATCGTTGGAATCAGCTGAATGAGTGATCTTATGGGGTTAGTGGGCGGAGTAGGGCTGAAAGTAGCCCCGGGTAAAGGTAGGACACCCATCTTTCGAGCGGGCCTCACACGCGGCGGGCGCACTGCTCTATCGCTCATTGTTTTTGAAGGGGCCCAGACAGAGACTGGCAGTGAAGAGCGAAGCAGAGAGTGGGAGTCCTCAAGAGGCAGCATGGGGATATACCAAGGTGCCACTCAATCATCGAAGTAGCTCCTGCGAATTGAGTAGCGTTGAACTTTTAAGTAGATTTCAATCGAAACAACTGAATAGCTGTAAATAATTGATTTCCTCTCGATAGGATAATGCCATGCTCAGTCCCTCAAAAATGTTAGCACTTGCGCGAGTCGCACTCCCTGCTGCATCACTCTGCTCGGGACTACCTACGCACGCCTCCAATCAGAACATCTCTTCCTCAACTGCCCCTTTGACGACGGTTTCTTTTGGCCACGAAGCGGCAATGGCCTCTAAGCAAGGCATAGCTGAAGGCCCCGTAGGTACCGTCGCGATTGGCCCCCTGCTGCTTGAGCTTAGGTGCGAACGAGTTGCCTCAACTGTTCTCGCACACGGCACGGTTCTCCACGAAGAAAAATTGCCTCGCCATGAGCAAAGGGTAGTGGCCCGCGAGATACAAGCTTATGTGGAAGGGAGTTTTTTAAAGCTTAACGAACTCCATCCACTACCGCTAGACTTAAGGGACGCAGACGAGTTGGGAGAGCTGACGGATCCTCACAGCACCAAGAAACTTCAGCGAGCGCGCACAGATACGCTTGAGGTCATGGAAGAGTTTGTTGCGCCAAAGCTGGCGGAAGGTGATCCCTTGGTGGTCACCTTTCCCAATAATAAAATTACGGTAGTAATCGACAAACATACGAAAGACTTTCCATTCCGCGTAATCGTTCATAAGAATGCGGAGTCCGGCGGAGCGCCTGAAATGGTAGCTGCTTTTTGCATCCGAAATGACGGAGCCTCTCTCTCCCTCGAATCTGGTGTGATCAATGTGGTGGCGGATGAATCACTGCAGAGAAGTAGATGTGACTTTCTGGCTTATTGCTTCAAGTGCGGCACAACGCTCCATCCGTCCCCCCTGCATCCGTGAGGTCCTGCACCCGGCATCTAACTAGATTGCTGACGGCAATCTTCTTGCCGTGGGCAGGGCACATTTGGTGCACCTCAACTTTTTGGGAAGCACGCTTTCGAAAAAATCAAACCTTTAGACCCTAATTCTTGAGACTGGCACGTACGGAGTATTGCAGCGCTACCGAGTTGGGATGCACCAATTTACGAGGGCGACGCGATAAAACATCCAAGGCGACTGCTCTTCGGGGAAGTATCAAGCCTTCAGATGATTTTCCTATTCCCCGCTACTCGAGCGCGACCACCCGAGACTCACCGTCTTTCACATCTCCCTTCGAATCGAATCGCTTACGGCCGCTCATCCCGTCATAATCGCATCGATTCTGGAGGTAACTCTGAATCTGTTCGAGGCTGCCATCGGTCTTGCTCGTGGCTTCGGCCAAAATCATCAAGGAATCGTAGGCAGAGTCAGAATAGTTCCCTGGGGTAGCGCCAAATTTTTCGAGATAACGCTCAATAAAACGAGGCTGAGGTGCGATCTCTGCGACATACACCTGCTTTAGTTCATCAGGATTAAGTAACTTGTCTTTCAGGATATCTCGAGCCGTATCAGTGGCTACGATCGTGAATTTCAGCTGTAACTGATTGCGCGCCTTAATCAGACTCGCGATATCTAGCCCAGCCCCGGTCACCAATACGACATCAGGATTTCTCTCTCGAAGCCTGTTCAACGTAGTACTGAGCTGCGATACGGATACTCCGTAGTCGAAGAATTCGGCAGAAGCGACAGATCCACCGGCTCCTTTAACTGCCTCCTTAAAAAGTTCTTGGTGAACCTCTCCCCAGGAACCGTTTGGCATAAGGAGCACAGCCCGGCTCAAAGCTCTGCTTTTTAGAAAGTCCTGCAACGGCTTGAGTAGTCCCGCTCGCGGGGGAACCATGAAAAAGATCCCCGTGCTACTTCCACCTCCAACTTCACTGGACGCTGTGGCCGCAAGAGTGATCGCTTTGCGAGCTTGAAAGATCGGATGCGCTGCGATGATCTGAAAATCCCAGGTTGGCCCTACAAAAAGAGTAACCCCGCGAGCGATTAGTGACTGCAGCCCCATCACCGTCTTGGCACTCTGTGTCTGGTCGTCCTGATACTCCAGCTCAACTTGCCAGCCAGCACGCACTAAATCCTCTTTGGCCAGCTCCAGCCCGCGCTGAACAGCAGTACCATGAATAGCGGCCGGTCCGGTGAGTCCTAGGACAGCACCAACCCGAAGAGTGCGCGGGTGAGAACCGGTCGGTTGCTCAGCCTGCACAGAGAGCGCCAATATGAGAACACCGAGAATGTAGGAGAGAAAACGGGCCATGAGGAAATCCTAGGAAAATCGAATTGGTGATTCAGGGTCAGTATCGGAGTCGGTAGTAGACAATATGGGGGAGGCCGAATCAACGAGTTTTGTTGGAGCTTGCGACCTGCCTTGTACCAAGAACCAGGGACGCCGTCCCCTACCCTACCCGCAGGCTAGTATTTGGTGCACCCCAACTTTTTGTTCCTCTCTATTCTATTTGGTACACCCCAACTTTTTTGCCCCACCAAGGAAACTTCTCACCCAAATTCCCGATTTAAGAGGGCTCCCTTTACAAGGACCCTCTATGCGCACCAGCAGATATTTCCCGGCCCACTGCCTTTTTGAAATTGCCCTTAGAACCAGACGTGGGCTCCCCTTTGCCGCGAAGCAAACCGTTGAACTGCTTCTCAAAAGCGCAATGGCGCGCACCCAAACCGATTCTAAAGTGACACTGTGTCACTTCCTCTGGATGAGTAACCACGTACATCTATTGGTGATAGGGAAAGACGCTTCTCAGTTAAAGGCTTTCTATGGAGAGGTCCAAAAACGAGTCACTGACTACCTAAAGCGCCTCCTTGGAATGGACTCCCTCACGCTCTGGGAGGGAGACCCCTCAGTTCTTAGAGTTTTAGACTTCGATGCCGCCAAGCATCGAATCGCTTACTTCTACGCTAACCCTGCCCGGGCGCACCTGGTTGATTCAATCGATAAGTATCCCGGCTTTTCCAGTTACCATGCCTTTATAAACTCGGAACCAAACCCCGACGCCTCAGTCTCCGAGCAGGTGCCTTGGATAAAGTGTCCCGCTATCCCCAACCTTCATGGCTACGACCTCTCAGAGCGCCGGGACCAACGGCTTGCGTTGCAGCTTAAGGAATCTACCAAGGACATGGAGACATTTGAGATATTTCCCCACGCCTGGGTGCGCTGTTTTGGAGTCGAAGAGAAAGAGACAATTATAGAGGCAAAGGAGCGAACCCTTTCGGTGCTTATGGAGTACGAAAAAGAGGCGAGAGAGGACCGCGCCCGAAAGGAGATTCTCCCCTTAGGTGCCAAACGCCTAAGAGAAATGAGAATAAAGCTAAACTCCTACGTCCCCAAAAAGTCGAGCCGCAAGGTTTTCGTGGTGTCGACCTGTAACAAGCTCCGC
>JBIKWF010000071.1:0-21210 GCA_044356455.1 Bdellovibrionota bacterium
CCAGAAAGCGAATTGCGAAAGGAAGAGCCAGGGAAGGATGGTGACCTCCCTTCCCCACAAACCTGCCTAGTGCATGATGTACTGCATTTCCATGTGATGAGCACCAAATTGAGGGAGGACCTCAGCGAAGCCTCGGAAAAGATGCTTTACTTCCGAGAAGGCATCTTCCGGGTAGTAAAGTGTCGGTTCTTCCCCTTCTGCCAAAGGTGTTCCTAATACATCGAACACTGCGCGCGCCGCGTCGTAGGTGCTTCCGATTTCGTCTATGAGCTTAAGTTCTTTTGCTTGTGAGCCAAGGATTATGCGGCCATCAGCAAAGGTGAGAACTTTTTCGCGAGGAATACCGCGACCGGTCACGACGGCGTCAACAAAATCCTTGTAGACATCTTGAATAGTGTTTTCCAGAAAGACATGTTCATCCTCCGTCATTTGCCGAAAAGGATTTCCGACATCCTTAAGCTTCCCACTTTTTACCGTAACGACGTCGTAGCCAATTTTATCAGCAATCTTGGTGTAGTTCGGGATTTGCATGATGACACCAATTGAGCCCGTAAGAGTGCCAGGCTGCGCGAAGACCTTTGACGCTCCGAGCGCCGAGTAGAGTCCACCGGAGGCTGCGACTGAGCCCATGGAAACGACAATCGGCTTCTTAGCCTTAAGCCGCACCACTTCGGCATAAATATCTTGCGAAGGGCCTACGGCTCCCCCGGGAGAATCAATAGCAAGCACGATTCCCTTTACCTTAGCGTCCTTGACCTGTTCGTGAAGTTTTTCAAGGACCTCTTTCGAGCTCATAATTTCGCCCTTGAGCTCGATTACCGCGACGATATTTTTGCCACTGGCAGCGCCGCCGCCGCCACCCGCTGCTACAATTGCAGCGAGGACTACGGGAAGAAAAAGAACGACAACCAGGATAGTGACCAACTTGAGAACCCAAACGATGTACTCTTTCATGAAACCTCTTAATGCTCCTGAAGGCGGGATGATACAGGGGGCAATACTAGCGAGCCCAGGGAACTCCAACAATTCACCATGTTTTGAGTCTCGTTGTTGGTGGGTAGATGCAGAACTCTGGTGTGCGGCGTAAGTACCTGATAGCAATGGAGAAAAGGGCTGAGCCTCAGCGCTTTCGCGCTTAACTAACTGTCTCATTGTGCCGATCTCTTCCTGAGAGGAGATTCGTTCACCGCTATGGCATTTCAGGTCCCCCTTCCTAACGCTGCGCACAGCGAGATTATCCGCGTTGATGCGGGGAGTGTTGTGCGTATCGCAGGCGCGGAAATCTCAAAGCCCCTCTTCGCAGTCGGCCGGGTTCTTGACGTAACTGTGGCGGATCGCAGTGGGCTTGGCCTAGGGCTGATGATTCAGGGGCAATTTGTTCAGGCGCAGCTCCCTAAGGGTGCGCGTGCTGGTGACAGTATCAAAGTGCGAGTTGAGGCCAACGAGGATGCTCTCATCCTGAAACTGCTTGGCGACAACATGGCTGAGAAGACTGCCCCTGGTATCGAGGCCCGATTACGAAGTGGGCTTACGGGCGCGATGAGTAGCTTGCTTGGAGTTCTTTTGTCAGAGGACAAGCAGCTCGACATAAAAAAAGCGGCAGACGCCTTTCGCGAGTCTGCTGCACAATCGCGCGGCGGGGGAGTAAGGGCAGAGCAAAAATCAGAGATCCCCACTGCGCTGAAGCTTCTCTTTGAAAAACTGCGCGGCGATGGGGCGACCCTTGATGAGGCGGCTTTTACGGATAGTTCTAAAGTCGCGACAACTCTCGCCGCCTTCGCTGAAAGATCCCTTTTGAATAGCGCAAAGGAGGCTCGCCGTTCCGTTGAGCTTCTTGCTCGAGAAGCTCAAGCAAAACCGTTGGAGCGCTTTCTTCAAGCACTAACCAAGCAGATTTCTGAGATGCTTAATGCCGAAGGAGATCTGGGCTTTGATGAACCTGCCATGGCGGCAAATGAAGGGGCTGTTAAACCGCAGGTAGGTATGAGCCTCGCTCTTAGTCATTATGCGCTTTCTACGGGTCAGCCACAGGCACTTTCGAGAGTAACTGAGCAACTTGCCCAGAACTCCGGAAAGGGCAACCCACTCCTTGTATTGCTAAAGGTTGCCTTTGATTCTCCGGTGCTTCAATTTCAAGCGCCCGAAGGCTCAGCGAATCTTGCTGCCGCGGTTGATGCCTTCGTGAAAGAAATTGCGGCTCTGCGAAATGAAGGAGCTAGTGATAAGGTGGTAAGAGCGGCGCTGCAAAAGGGCCTCAAGAACCTGAATGAGGCACTAACCGGAGCGACGAAGCTTTCAAAGAACTCACAAGGCATTGACCAGGAGACTATCTCCACTGCCAAAACCCTCGAGCGGGTACTCGCGGGACAAGATGCGCTGAATCAAGTCAATAGTGTGCTTCGGTCTTTTGGCGAACCCTCCCTTCTCATGGTGCCCTTGGTGCTTCAAGGCCTCTGTATTCCGCTTGAAGTCCTCATTCATCCACCAGGGATTTCTCCCGACGAGCACAAAAAATCTAAGGGCAAGTTCCAGGGAGGTTATCAGCGGATTGAACTTAGGGTTTCGCTTCCGACATTAGGAGGGGTGGCCGTCGAGATCGCGCTCCGCAAAGAAGAAGCGCTTGTCACCTTTGCGCTCGAATACGAGGAGCTCTTTCAGTTTGTGGCAGGAAAAACGGAGTTACTGGCAAGCCGATTGCGCGAGGTAGGTTTTAAAGAGGCTGCAGTATCTGCTCGCCAGGGAAGTCCCGACTCTGCTCTACTCTCTCGCCTTGTTGCCCCGGTCTCTACCGTTACCGTGGCCTAATGGCCACAGAATTGTCTTATGGTCGACTACGGTGCCTCTGACGTTCTCATATCGCAATAAGATAAGCTACTTACCGCCTTGTTTGGCCTCCTTGAGTTCTACGCATACGTCTCAAGGAAGCCCCTAGGAATGCCGATGCTATTTTGGGAGGAAGGCGCCTCGTTCTAGTTGTGCGCCCGATGTCGTGCATATGGCCGAATCACTCGAGGAACATCTCGAATCGGGAGTTCCCTTTGCCAAGCGCTACAGGCTTGAACGACTGCTGGGAAGTGGCGGGATGGGTAAAGTGTACCTTGGCGCCGACACCATGCTCAACGGAGAGAAGGTAGCGATTAAGGTCCTCAACGCCGAGCTGGTCGGGCATGACCAGCTTATTCAGCGATTCCTCCGCGAAGTCCAGCTTACGCGCCGCGTCACGCATCCCAATGTGGTGCGCACGTTTGATGTGGGGAATGACGAGGGCAGACTTTTCTTTACTATGGAGTTTGTCGAAGGAAGCATCCTGCGCGACCACATCAATGGCGAGCCTCTTCCAGTAAATGAGGCCGTAAATATTCTTGTTCAAATTACCTCTGGCCTTGCCGCCATTCATCAGCTCGATATTGTGCATCGAGATCTGAAAACTTCTAATGTCATCATGACGCCAGGCGGCGTCGCGAAGATAACTGATTTCGGTGTTGCGCGCCCGGGTGCCTCTGAGCTTACTGGTTCAGATGAATTGCTTGGAAGCGCCACGCATATTGCGCCTGAGACTTGGCGAGATGGTGAGAACAGCCCTCGTAGCGACATCTATGCACTTGGCGTAATTGCCTACGAGCTTGTTACTGGCATTCTGCCCTTTGACGGGAAATCTCCGCATGAGCTGATGTTCAAGCACCTCAAGCTCATTCCCGTAGCTCCGGTTGAGATCACGTCAACACTACCACGCTGGCTCAACTCTCTCATCATGCGCATGCTCGACAAGGATCCCGCTTTGAGACCACCCTCAGCCGAGGCGGTGCTTGCAGAAATTGACCTCCGAATACGGCGCAGCACGGTTGAGGACGTAAGGGGAGCAGGATTCAACGACAGTGCTGAGCTTCTGGATGAGGCCCCAGAAATAGATTTGGGTTTCAACGAGCCACTTGAGGACGTTGACGCAGAAAGGGTAAGAGCTCCCACCGTATCCTTGAGCCCCTCGGATCGATTGAAATTCTCAGTTGAGCCGGCACTCTTCTCAACTGAGGAGGCGGAGGCAGAGGGTCAGACGCTTCTTGAGCGTGGGGCGCAGAAGGAGCTTGAAGACCAAGTTCCCGACGTTACGTGGTCAGAAACATTCCGGGATCTCGCCAAGGCCTTTGGAATAGGACTCACGTTTCTCCTATTAGGAGCTGCTATTACCAAGCTCGCGCCTACCCCTTGGGTGTGGGGATCGCGCGAGGTGCTTACTCGGGGGCTCTCCCCTACTTTGAGCTGTGCGGCTCTGACGCTTGGGCTCTGGTTCATCACCATGGCGTTGCCTCAGGGGCTTACGCATATTATCGGCGGTGAAAAGCAGCGCCTCTCGCGACTTGTTTCAACTGCGCTTATTTCAGGCGGCTTTGTCGTCGCGGCAACGCTTTTCTACGCGGCAACGCTCTACTCTTGGAGCTACGGGGCTACGCTCTCACAGCTCAAGCCTATTCTACTGAACGCAGTCTCTGCCGCGTATGCGGGAATTCTTGGAGCGATGGGCGGGAGCGCTCCTTCGACGACGTTTCAGATCGCTCAGATTGGTTCGAGTATTCAGGTAATTCCTGGCGCGTCCTCACTAACCGCAGGTCTTCTTCCGCCTCTTGGATTATCTGCCGGTGCAATTCTATTCTGGACTTGGACTCTTGCCGCAGCAGGTCGCGAAACTCTTGGGGCGAGAAATCTGTTTCTTGTTGCCGTGCTTCTCGTTGTTCCATCTCTTCTCGTGCACGCAATTACAGGGCCCACGACTCCCCTTTTTGTTCTGGTACCAGGGATTGGGTTCACCGTAGCAAACATTGCGGCTACCATTTTCGCCTGGTTAGGCGCGGCGCTTTTTGTCTCGCGTCGACGTCAAAAGTACCGCGCGGAATGTGAAAGGCGCTACCAATCGGAAATCGCGTCCTCACGCAGCTCTGCATATTCACGTAGCTTCACGAGATAGTTAATCAACGTCAGAGGGTGCCCGAAGGGGAGTCTCACAAGAGCTCATCGCTTGCGTGAGGGCGGGCATGAAGCACAAAGTCGTGCGTTAGGCGGCAAGCACAACCAGGGACCCAAGTTCTCCCTCATTAAAGCGCAGCAGAGCCTCTACACACTTGGTGCGCCTTAAATAAAAATGCAGATCATATTCATACGTGAAGCCTATTCCCCCATGGAGCTGAATTGCGCCCTCGACAATAGCGCTGGCCTGTTCAACGGCTTGAGAGAGAGCCGAGGCGCTTGCAAGGGGAAGTTGCTCAGGCGCATGGTCCGCAGCCCATGAAGCGAACCTCGCAATAGCTCCAAGAGCTTCAGATTGAAGATACATATCGGCAAGCCGATGCTGAACCGCCTGGAAGCCTCCTACAGGGACTCCAAACTGCTCTCTTGTTTTCACAAATTCAACAGTCATTTCAATTGCACGGGCGCATGCGCCGGCCATCTCAACGGCATGGAGCGTGTGAAAAAGTTGCAACGCGCGTTCCGCCGAAACGCCCTCTATCAAAACACAAGGAGCTTTTTTAAGCTCAACTTTGCATCCGCTCATGGTGGGGTCCAAGAGGGGGACTGATTCGCATGAAGCGTGCGCCTCAGAATCAGTTTTTACGATGATTATGCGAGCCCGGGAAGCGGAGGTGCGTTCAAGAACAATCAGCACATCAGATTCTTTAGATCCGACAACAAGAGGAAGAGCACAGGAGCAGTGGCCGGCTTCAATGGAGATGTAGGCGCCAGGAGAGCCACTACCAGCCGAAACAAGCGCCACTTGAGGAACTCGAGATCCCGCGAGTAGCTCTGTGGCTTTATTCTCGCCTATGAGCTGGAGAACTGATTCCCGCTCGCTTTTTGAGAGAACCCGAGAGAGAAAATAGGCGCCGAAAAAAGCCGACTCTATGAGGTTTTCGGGAAGTAAAGAATTCCCGCATTCGAAGGCGAGCAGCGAGAGCTCTCTAAACCCAATTCCCGTCTCGTCAGCGCCGCCAAAACTCTCCGGCAGTCCTAGGTCGGAGAGACGTTTCCACATTGAATTGTCTCGCGAGGGAACTTGGGCAATTCGCGCGCGCAGATACTCCGAAGTGATGTTCTCTCGAAAAAACGATCGAAGTACGCTCTGGAATTCCTTTTGTTCCTCGGATAGTGAAAAGCTCATCTTTTCTCTCGCTCCAAATTGGTGGCTCTCATTCGGTTACACTGCAAACCTAATTAAACTGCACACCTGATTCTAAATGAGCCCCAGCATCGCTTTAACATCATCTGAGGGTTGCCACGGCGGGGAGAAAACCACCGTCACCCCTACTCCCTTGACCCCCTCAAGCGCGCCGACTTTCGTTTTAACTTGATCAAGCAACATTGGCCCTGCCGGGCACATCGGCGAGGTGAAGGTCATTTCAATCGCCACGGACCCTTCATCGTCTATCTCAATAGAGTACACGAGCCCAAGAAACCAAATGTCGATAAAGAGCTCGGGGTCTTCAATCGTCTTCAGAACTTCAATAATTGCGTCTTTTGTAATCATGGTGAGGACATGCTTTCATACGCAAATGACGAGTGTCAATGAACCACCAGCCACTTACCATAACTCTTCTTGCCAGGGCTCCTCGGAAGAAGCCGGGGCTAAAAGGCTGCTTCGGCAGCTTTTAGACTATGCTCCGCAGGCACCGTCAGAGCAAAAGGCACGTGAGATCATGCTCGAGGCCTTAACGAAGAGCCCCGCATGCTTTGAGCGCACGCACCTTCCGGGCCACTTTACGGCATCCATATGGGCCCTGGTGCCTCGTGAGAACCTGGTGCTGCTTGTGCATCACCGCAAATTAGGGCGCTGGCTTCAGCCGGGGGGCCACGTTGATGGCAGCCCCCTACTGCTTCCCGCTGCGCTGCGTGAACTTGAAGAGGAAACCGGGATTCATACGGTATCGGTAGTGCCCGGGATCTTCGACCTCGATGTGCATCCCATCCCCGCGCGTGGCGAGATGCCCGAGCACCTGCATCTCGATGTTCGGTTTGCAGTGACGCTCCCCTTCGCCAATGAGCTGCGCTGCTCGGAGGAGTCATCCGAAGTGGCCTGGGTATCTACCTCTAAAATCCGCGAAAGGACGGACGAAGAGTCCATCCTTCGTATGGTGCAAAAGAGCGTCAGTCGTTTCATATAGGGCAGATCTGTCCAGTATTGGACAAATTGCGCGCCTAAGAGCCTCCCGCCTGATTTACTAAGCCAGCTACATCCCTCATTCTTCAATGCTACTTAAAGGAAATTGAAGAATGCCCCCTACCAAAATTGCAGCTCCCTGTGCTCCCTCTCGTGTGAGGTCAGAGCGGCACGGCGCTGGCGCGGAGCTTTGTCTCGAAAACGTTTCTGAGTGGGCCGCGGCGCAGCTTCCAGCTTTTACCAAGCAACTTAAGGCTCTCGTTGACGTAAACTCAGGGACCGAAAACCTAAGTGGTGTGCATTCAGTACAAAGGTCCCTCGCCGACAATTTTGAAAGGCTCGGCCTGAGTGTCGATTTTATTCCTCAAACTAATCGTGCTCCCATACTTCGCGCAAGAACACGGGCAGGAGCCGAAAGTACAGACCGCCTGGTACTGGTAGGACATGCCGACACGGTATTTGGACCTGACAGTTCTTTCCAGAAGTTTTCAATTGATGCACAGAATCCCAATATCGCCCGCGGTCCTGGCGCGTACGATATGAAATCAGGCCTAGTGGTAATTGAAGGTGCCCTTAAGGCCCTCTCTCTTATGGGTACTCTAGAGAATACTCCTCTTGAGGTGCTCATCAACTCCGCAGAGGAATATCCAACACTAGAGACCTGCGAGACCATGAAATCTCTGATGCGCGGAGCTTCGGCTGCCCTGATATTTGAGTTTGGCAGGGAGAGTAATGCCATCATCGTCGAGCGAAAGGGCATGGCGCGCTATGAAATCGCCATTCAAGGAAAAGAAGCTCATGCCGGAAACGGCTTTTTTGAGGGGAAAAGCGCTTTCGTCGAGATGGCGCGTGTCGTCCTTGAGCTTAGCAAGCTTTCTAATGAGCAATCTGGCTTGACGGTAAATCCTGGATTGGGCCACTGCTCAAATTCGCTGGGTGTTGTTGCGGGTAGTGCGAAGTTCGGTATAGAGATTCGGGCCTGCACCACGACCGAACTCGACCGGGCTCGTGAAACAGTAAAGTCCCTAGGAGCAAATGGCTCGCCCTTCGCCTACACTATTCGTGAGATTGAGCATACGCCTCCTATGGAGATCGTAGAGGGTACCGGATCACTTCTTCAGCGCTATATTGAGGCTGGTAGATACGCAGGAGTACCTTTCACCAAGAATGGCCGCGTGGGCGGAACTTCGGATGGGAATCTGGCCACCTCGCTAGGAATTCCAACTATTGATGCCCTTGGCCCACGGGGCGGAGGGGCTCATACTGAGGGCGAATTTGTAATTCTTAGCTCGATTGCCGAACGCCTCTCGGCACTGGTGCATTTTCTGTCTCTTAAATCTTAGTGGTTTTGGAAGACAACCACTAAGAACACAGAGAACACAAAGAGGAGGAAAAACAGGACAGAAGAACCTCGATTTCGAGGTTCTTCAGAGATTCCCTAGGTCAGTGCACTTAGGTCAGTGCTACCTAGGTCAGTGCTACCGCAGTTTTCAACTTCCGGAGATCACGAAGTCGAAAGTTTTCACGGGACTTTCGTTAAGAAAAAGCTCTCCGCGATACTGCCCAATCGGCCAATCGCGAGGCGCGTTCATTTGAGCAGAGAGGGTATTAACTGCGGTTACCTCACCGTTTAATTCGAGTAGCTGGATATTGTTGCCCGCTGCAGTAGCAACCGCCGTAAATTTCCAGCGAGCCTGCCCAGTAAAGGGAGCCGAAAGGTCCGCCCTAAAATGCATTCTTCTATCAGTAGGATTGAAGCGCTCGCTGGGCACTCCAGGTCTTCCCTTGCCATCATCTTTTGACATGACAATCGCGCTAATTGAGGGCGGTAGCGGAGTGGGCGTTGGTGGAGGCGCGACGACATAATCGAGCATACGCAGCACGACGCCATTAACGAGCACCGTTGCTCGGTATCTACCTATGGGCCAATCTCGCGGCAGAGACACTTTGCCGTTAAGGATCACCTCTGCTGCTCCATGCAGGCCGGCAACGGAGCGATTTATGGAGGCCAAGGTCGGCCGGCTTCCAACCGCAGTCTCAAGTGCCGAGAACTCCCAGCGCACATTGCTTCCTTCCTGAAGACCCTTCACGCCTACTTCAAAATGTTGGGTTCTATCCGCAGGCGAGAACTGCGCTACGGCCTCTCCGGGCTCTCCCCTTCCGTTGTCTTTTCTGAAAACCGATACCGTGGATACGAGGCTGAGGGTTGGGGAAGAGCTCGGGGCAGGCTGCCCCAAAACTGGGTTAACCGTGAGAGTAAAGCAGCCTAAAAGAATTCCGCTAAGGCCGCGAACAAGTCGGCTCGCTAGTCTTGGGGCGTTATTGCCAGAGGTGAGGCCGCCAGACATAAAGCCACAAGGATATCGTTGGTTGAGAAGATAGTGTTTCATACACTGGAATGATCTGGGGTATTGCGCGAGGCGTCAAGCGGGTGAAATCGCTCCAAGCGAGCCCGAGGCCTGCCTCAGGCGCTCCAGGCTCTCAAGCAAGCGTTCCCCATCAAGAGGCCCGCTGATTACGGCATCTGCCTCGAGCTCTTCGGGGTGTGCTCCCGGCGTACTTTGTGAGAGCGCCGTGGCCACTACGTGAGCACCAGCTTCACGAGCCTTGCTAAGGGCAGAGCTGTCCATTGAACGAATTGTCGAGGTGGAAACGAGTACCGTATCGTAGTTACTCTCACCCAGTCTTTTTACCATCTCTGCGGCCGAATGCGCCTGGTCAACCATCGCGCCCCAGGCCGTCAGTAAAGCAGAAGCTGCTTCCCCGCAGCCGCGGTCTTCTTCGCACACGAGAACCCGGGTCCCACGTATAAATTGGGCACGCTCGGTGCGCCGGGCAAAACTTCGGCTTCCTGAGGCAGATTCCTCTTGTTCTCCTAGAGGGAGCACAATAGTAAAGCTGCTCCCCTCTCCCGGCGCGCTCTCGACGGCGATATCTCCACCATTCAGGTATAGAAGAGACCTGCAAACGGCTAAGCCAATACCCACGCCCCGCTCTTCGGAGTCTGAGTGGGGATTCTTCGAAACATAGGGCTCAAAAATTCTGGAGAGAAACTGGGGATCTATCCCCTCTCCCGTATCCATTACTTGAAGCGCAATCGATTCGTTTTCATGACGAGCTGCACGCACCAATACGGAGCCGCCCGAGGGCGTAAACTTCAGCGCATTTTGCAGCAAATTAAAGAGCACTTGTTTTATATGGCGCGCATCGCAGCGCGCGATAAGGTCCTCATCACTTGTTTCAACCATCAAAGCCACGCCGCGTCTCGCTGCGGAAGGGCCCACAAGGTCTTTAAGTCCCCCAATCAAATTCTTTATGTCGACATTGGTTGGCTCAGGTGTAACTCTGCCACCTTCGACGCGGCTCAAGTCAAGGAAGTCACTTACCAGGCGGTGCACATGATCGCTGAATTCGCGGATAAGGCCTAGGCAGCGCCTTTGGTCAGGGGGGAGCGAGTTTCCCGCAAGAAGCTCGAGCGCTTCTGCGGAACACACAATGGCACTTAGGGGGTTCTTCACTTCGTGCGCCATTTCGTCTGCAAGCACGGCTCTGCGGTGCAGAAGATGTTCGGTTTTTGAGAGGAGGGTTCGCATTTCCCGTAGCTGCTGCGCGAGGGCGCGCTGCACCCGCCAGGCGCGCCAGAGCACGAGTGCTCCGATGCAAGAAAGGATAAAGAAAGCGCCTACCACCATAGAAAACCTGCGTCCTTACGGCCTTGAGTCGCTTGAAGACCAAGACCTTGGGGCTACTTCAACAACGCGCAGAACGGGGGCAGACATTCGAGAAGAAAATCCCGAACTAAACTACTGCGCACTACCAATACCACATCTATCGACCTGTCCCGGTCAGCTCTTAAGGCCGATTCCTAAGTCGTGATGGTTACGGCAATCGCCTCGCAGCCTGAGAGAGATCGGCAAGTTGCGAGGCTGCGGTATAGGGATCAAGGCGTCTTTCGCAGCACTCTAAGGCCAGGTACGAAAGTTTCGTAGCAGCCACAGAGAGCGTTCGCTCTCTTACTTCTTCGGTGAGAAGCTTAAGCAAGGTGTCTTCCATGATGCGCTGCTTTCTCGCGCGCCCACGCTCAGTAGTGGTAAGCCACTCCGCGTGCTTGCCTATTTCGGCGAGAACTTCCGGGGCGCCTTCACCATTGACCGCCACGGTCTTGATGATTGGTGGAATCCACGCGTCAGGCGCGTAGTCCGTAACAGAAAGAAGAAGCCTCAGATCTCTAAACACGAGATCCGCACCTTCTCGATCAGATTTGTTTATCAAAAACAAATCAGCAATTTCCAAAATGCCGGCCTTCATCGCTTGCACGCTGTCTCCCATGCCGGGCACAAGAACCACAAGACAAGTGTCTGCGAGGCGAACGATATCAACCTCCGCTTGCCCGACTCCTACGGTCTCAATGAGTACAATATCAAATCCGGCAGCATCAAGAATATGCACCGCGTCTATGGTCGCGCGGGACACTCCGCCCAAGGCGCCACGTGTTGCCATGGAGCGAATAAAGACAGAGTCATCTTCGCTCGTCTTCACCATACGGATGCGATCGCCAAGAATAGCGCCCCCGGTAAAAGGGCTTGTGGGATCCACGGCGACTATCGCTACACGTTTTCCTTCCTTTCGATAATGCGCGGCGAGTTGATCAACAAGTGTGGACTTTCCTGCTCCTGGGGAGCCAGTAACTCCGACGATATGCGCCCGGTGGCCGGGAGGTTTCTCTTTAAAAAGCTGCGCCTGAAGCGGGCGGGCACGGGGCGACCGATTTTCACTGAGCGAAATGAGCCTGCTCACCGCTCGGTGATCATGGTTGCGGACAAGGGAGATGAGTTCTTCGTCTGAGAAATTCACGTGGAAAGTATGGATCAGGGAGCGAGGAATCGAAAGGGTTTTGGGTGAGTTGCTCCCTTTTTACGAAACATCAAGAGGGATCAGCCCTCCTTCTTCGTGGTCTTTGTGGTTGTCCTATAACAAAGACCGCGAAGAAGGGATATTACAGAGGCCTCTCACTTACGCGAGCTGAATAATATCGTTCAGCAACTGATTAATCGTAGTAATGATTCTTGAGTTCGCTTGGAATCCTCTTTGGAGCGTAATCAGTTTTACGAACTCGGTAGCAATATCTACCGTTGAGAGTTCAAGGGCTCCCGCTTGTACCGAACCGAAGGCACCGCTTTCAGGTTGGCCAATTACAGGCTCACCTGAGCTCGGAGACTGACTGAGAAGGTTATTGCCTACGCGCACAAGCCCTTCTGCGTTAGAAAAATTCACGAGTCCAACAGTTCCGATAACGGCAGCCTGGCCGTTATCGAGAATTGCGAAGATGCTACCATCCTTCTCGATACTAATATTACCAACCGTTCCGATACCCTTTCCGTCCTGGGCGATAGAGAGCGGGTTAGAAGGGGCTGCATATTGAGTGAAGCTATCAAAATAGAATGGGATGTCTCTTGTCTGTTCCGAGCCGTTATTCCAAGGAATATTCGAGGCTATTAAATCGCCTGAAGCACTTGTCGCAGTTTGGCGTGTGCCGTCCTCATTGAAATCAATGGTGAAACCACCAGCAGCTCCAATCTGACGCGGTAACCCTGTGGCAGAGCCGGAAGGATCCACATCCTCGCTGTTGACATATGCTCTTACGTTAAATTCATTTTCTCCGGTCTTAAAGAAGTATAATGTCACTTCGTGGGACGCGCCAAGACTGTCAAAAACAGAAACGGTATTGGTGAAGGCAGCTAAGCTGTTGAGCTGAGAATAGGTCGTGGTCGATGTAACCGCAGGAGCTACGGAAACGCCAAGGGCGTTTACATCAGCAATGTCGATAACATCCGAGCGCGCGTCTAAGTTAGCCGCGAAATCGACTCGAGTGGTTGCCACGCTATCCTGGGACACTGAGTTTACGTTGATTTCCTGCAGGGTGCCGGTACCATTTGAGGGGAAGCCCAAAACTTTGAGCCCGTTTTGATTGACGAGAAAGCCCTCGGAGTCCACCTTGAAATTACCTGCGCGAGTATAGAGACGCTGCCCGCCGTCGCTGACTGCGAAAAAGCCATTTCCATCGATCGCAAGATCGAGACCGCGGCCTGAAAACTCAAGGGTACCTTGGGTAAAGATAGCATTTACGTTCCCGACAGAGGAACCGGCACCAATTACGCGTCCCGAGGCTTGACCACCGGCAATAAGATCTTGGAACTCGGCGCGTGCAGCCTTAAAGCCTACGGTGTTGGCATTTGAAATGTTATCGCCAACCACTGCAATCGCTGCACCGTGACTTGAGATACCAGAGCGTCCCGAGAAAAGTCCGTTTACTATGCTCGCCACTGTCGTTCTCCACCTAAATTGGTTCACTCTGCGTGCACTACTGTCCCGTCTCTCCTACGCAGGAAGGAAAAGGAGCCGGGCTTCGGTGGCATCCCTGCCATGGGCTACATCGATCAAAACGCAGCGTTCCGTTGCCGCGTGTACTGCAAAGTACTGCCTTACTGCCGAGGTGCCGTTACTTCGGTCACGTCTGCGGGAGCTACTTCACGATTCCCTATGAGAAGGGCGGGCTCAGCCCCTGGAACAAATCCCGTTACGACTCCCGCGGCAAAGGTGGGAACCTTCGCCATCTCTCCTGATGCGGTTTGTGCCACTGCGCGCAGGGTGTAGGTGCCGTTGGGGACGTCAAGCTCAGAAAGGTCGACGCGATGCTTGCCGGCTTCCATAGCTCCAAGGTCAAGACGCTGGGCTACTGCGCCTGAAGCATCTACAAGTTCCAGCTTTACGTTCTGGCTAGCGCCTACGAGGTTAAATACGGCTTGTCCGCCCTCCCCGTTTTCGATGACTGCTTTGTCGCTATTTAAAGTGACCTCATTTCCAAGATATCCAGCATAAGAGGAGATTCCGCCGGTGCTGCTATCTCCAAGTTTCTGGTCAATAGAAACGAGCTTCTCGAGCTGGCTGAACTGCGCCAGGTTCACCGCGAAATCCTCGTTCGACATAGGATCGAGAGGGTCTTGGTTCTTCAGCTGTGCAACGAGCATCTGCAAAAATTCATCTTGCCCAATGGCACCATTGGCCTTCTTTTTTGTGCTCGTGCTCTGAGTCGCCGCTGAATCAAGCTGCCTCAAGAGGGGATTAATTGAATCGCTGCTCATGACCTGCTCCCTTACGCTACCCAATGATCTTCTGTTGCTTTAACTGCGCTTTCTGCCCAGGTGCCCATTGCTGCACCTGCTGACTGTCCCTCTCGCCCCGCGTTTCTGTCTCCGCGTGAGCCGTTTTCCCCAGAGAGTGACGACTGGTCCGCCCCCAAATTGTCCGAGAAACTTTCCCCACCGACTGAAACGCTTACGGTCTCTACGTTGAGGCCAAGATTACGAAGATTCTGTTGAAGCTCGTGGGCCCGCTCCTTCATAAGCTGGGCAACCTGAGGGTTATCTGGAATAACGCGGGCATGCAGACCGCCATCACGTAGCGTTACGTCTACCCGCACTGAACCGAGCTGGGGTGGGTCGAGGCGGAATGAAAGGCTGCTTCCGTCTTTTGAACGCGCTACTTCTTTGAGAGCTCCCTCAACCTTCTCAAGTAAGCGGTCACTATTGACGCGAGCCAAATTGCGAGCGCTGCGTGCACCTGCTTCGTTTGAACTGCTGCGGCTCGCCGTAGATTTTAGTGCCGCAGCATCAATGCCTTGTACTTGATTGTTCATCGGAGCTGACTTGACGGCGTCGGCTCCGCGCAGTTGCTGGTCAATGAGTGGCTTAACGATTAGGGCTGACAACATGGCGTCGCGGTCAAGCACCTCACTACGAGGCCTCATGCTCGGGGAGGTAGCTTGTGTGGGAGCAAGCAGATTTTTTAGTGCGCGCGCGGTGGACTCGGCGACGAGCTGCTCCCCACCTTGAGTTGCATTCTCCTCTGGAGAGTTTATGCGCGCACTCTTCGTGCTCGAGGCGTGAGCTGTTACAGGGTCAGATGCTGAGGGGGTAGATTTGTCGTGTGCAGCGGCTGTCTGGGCAAGTTCTCCCTTGGGTGCCCTCTCATTCATTCTCTGCCCTGAGGTAGGAATCTTAGCTTCCTGCGCGGGCACAGAATCTACTTCAACGCCAAGCTCCTCATGGCTCTCAGAAGCGAGGATTTCCTCACTCTTTGGGGCTTCTACTTTTGCTGCTTCACTTGTGGCTGCGGTTGAGGCTGCAGCAGTTGCTACTTGCACTTGAGTTTGGGATGCGTCGGAAGCATCTGCGGTAGTTGCAACTCCTTCCTGCGACTCCCTCTCGGTCGTCTGCTCATCCTGGTCAGACAACTCTTTTTCGGAGTCTGAATCCTGCCCAGGCCTTGCCTCTTGTTCCGTAACTTCTGTTTCCTCGGAAACAACCTGGTTTTGAGCCGCAGGCGAAGCTGCCTCAGTAGCGCCCTGCTCAGGTGCCTCTTCGCGTGCCTGAACGGGAGTTTTCTTCGCCTTTGGTGCATCTAGGGGCTGAGTAAAGTCGGGGTTGCCTTGAGTAGTTTGAACTTGCCCGGCAATTTTCTCCACGAGGCTAGAGAACTCGGCGAGCAAATCGGCATGCGCGCTTGTGGCTGCGGCCGCAGGGGTAACCCCCTGAATCGCATCACTTTGTGTTCGCTTTTCAACCCGTGCAAGTGTCATAAATTTCGTGGCCTATGGACGCTATTTGCGACTGCCTTAGGCCTTATTGAGCAAGACTCGCGCCAGTCACCAAGCTTCAATTGGTGGCAATACTTCCAAGATCTTAGGGATTAGGTGGGGCTTTTGGGCACCGGCAGGAATGGCCCCCTAAGGGGAAAGATGGAAATTACTGCCTCAATGGGGTAATTCGCTTCAGATTGGCGTCATTTTCTGGCCAAGGTCGAAAAACCTGGGGCCTTGAAGAGCTAGAAATGTGGGCGTGTCGCGGGCTCAAGAATGGCACCCGCGAAAATCGCCTCTGAAGGCGCTACGCTGTTTTAATTGCCGCGAAGCTTATGACAGAGGGTAAAGACGAAGCTCCCGAGAAGGGGGCCCCGGTGAGCAAGCCTAAGGCGCTTTCTCCCTTCGCTCCTCCCCATAATATTGGAGAAGACAACTCCTTTGAGTTGTGTGCCGCCTCTGCGAGAAGTCTGCGGTGCGAAAGTTTCACCTCCAAGCAGCGTCAAATCGATCTCGAAATCTTAGATTTAATAGCCCAGAGAAGAACCTTGTGTATCCACGAGGCCATTGCGCGGACTGCGGCAGGGTCTGACCTTTCTTTATCCCTCAAGCCTGCTGAAACAGCCCTCCAAGAATTAATTGAAGCTGGTCGCGTGCGCGGGCTTGATCTCGCAATGGTGGAGCAGGTTTTTCACGAAATCGTCTCAGACAGTGAGCGCGCATTCCAAGGTGCCGCTGCCTCCGCACTCGCCGAGCCGCGTGTGAGTCAGACGGTACTGCGCATCGCGCGCCACAAGCACGTACCTGAGTTCGTTACGAGCAGCCTGCTCGCACGCGTGTGTGGTATTCCCGGCGCCGTGGGAGATGAAAGGCAGACGGCGGACGTCCCTTCAACCTTTGAACTTGTCTCGACCGGGGCTGTGATCGCCGGGTTCGTGCGTTGTGATGTCTCGCGTTTTGAAGAGCTGGCGCGAGTTGTTGAGCTTCTCTTAGCTACGGGGCTCACCGTCGTTTATCGTGCGCTGCTTTCTGGCGGTCAAAACGACGAAGACGCAGCGGTAGCTGATGCCTTACCCGCGGAAACGGTGCTCGTGGTAGCGAAAGAACTACTCGTCGTCCCTACCCACGCGAGCTGGGCTTCGTGGCTCTTTCTTAGGGTACCAGAAACGCGTTCGGTGCAGTCCACAGACATACTGATTCGCGCACTTCTTACGGCGAGGCAGTATCGCCTCGACACGCGCCATCTTCACTCCTTTCCAGGTATGAGCTACGAAGGGTTTAGTTACCTGCGTGACGCAGAGGGACTTGAAACGCGCCCCCATTACTCGCAGCGCGGGTCTCGGGCCTTTCTAATTGATGCGCATCGCAGCCCCGGCCCCGAGCAGCTCGATCAACTGGTGAGTGCCCTTTTGGAATTGGGCTGCTCTGCTCAAGTGCTCGGGTGTATGCCTCGTTTGGAAGGCGTAACGAGCGGGTACCTTAGGGAGAACCCCATACAGCGCTCGACCACAAGGATTGCTGCTTTGTCGACCTCACGAAGCAAACCACTCGGGGATTAGCGCCTAGGGGTGTGGGTCCCGTTGCCACCACAACATGTAGTGGTAGAAATTTTTTACGGGACAGACTCCTACAGACTCCTAGGCCCGCGTGTACTGAGCACCGAAGCGACGACTGATGCCGCGTAAGGAATGCCTTGAATGCAAAGTGCAGCGCTCCAAAGAATTGCCGCGTCATTCTCGAGCCCAAAGACGACAAGAATTCCGGAGGCAAGCCCTATGAGCAGAGTAAGAAGCAATCCTTCCTCCCACACACTCACTAAGCTCTGCACCAAGCGCGGGGCACTTGCCATTTTCGGAGTTCGGTAAAACGGCAGTCCAGAAGTAAAGAGTCCCTGAAATACCGCTTTTGCTATCGCGTGAGTTAAAGAACCTCCTGCGACCATCGCAAGCAAAGTACGTTCAGACCCAATCCGAACTCTATGCGCATACGTCCACGCGGTACCCAGCAGGCGCAGCACGACAAGACCGAGCGCCGGCACAATAAAGATGGCTTCAGGAAAGTCAGTTTCTAGCGGCTTCCATACAAGAAGTACGCTCCAAACTATCGCTGCTGCAGTAAAAAACATGTGGAGTGCATCCCCAATCCACGGCAGCCAGCCTTTAAGGAATTGATACCGCTGCTCCCTCCTTAGACGCCCGCGAAACCCGAGCAGCTCAGGTAAATACCGGCGCAGAATTCTCATTCCTCCGTAGGCCCAGCGAAAGCGTTGCTTCTTGTAGGCTTCATAGCTATCGGGGACCAAGCCACGTCCGAACGGGTGATCGATGTATACGGTGCTCTTTCCAAGATTCAGAAGCCTCAGGCCAAGCTCTGTGTCTTCAGTGATGCACCATTCAGCCCACCCTCCGAGCGCATCAAGCAAAGGTCTCCTTACGAGCGTCATGGTGCCATGCTGAATAATGGCGTTGTCTTCGTTGCGCTGGACCATGCCGATACGAAAGAAGCCGGCATACTCATCATTTGCCATCTGCTCAAAGAGACTATCTTCGACGTCGCGGTGCTCTTGAGGGCATTGCACGACAGCTACCTCGGCATCAGAAAAGTATGGCGTAGTAGAGCGAAGCCAAGAAGGGTCGACCACATAATCTGCGTCGACGACCCCAATAACCTCGGCTTCGGGCGCCGTTTTGGAAAGTCCAAAATTGAGCGCACCCGCTTTAAATCCAGGCCACTTCCCTAAGCTAAAAAATCTAAAACGCGATCCTAACTCAGCGCAGCGCTTCTCAACGGGGCGCCAAAGCGCCTCATCGGGAGTGTTATTGTCAATGACAAGTACCTCAAGGCGAGGATAGTCGAGTTTCGCCAGGCTCTCGATAGTTTGAATGACAAGCTCTGGCGGCTCTCGGCAACAGGCGACGTGCAGAGAAACCATGGGCAGCTTGTCCTCGGGAAATGTGGGGGCGGCAGGGCCAAATTTTCGGCGCAAGGGCCGTCTTCCGACCACGTCCGCAATTTCCGCCGTGTCTGTCAGGAAAATAATAGCGAGCAGAGCATGCGCGGCGACAGTTATTGTCCAAAAGACGATGTCGCCGGGAGAGAGGTATTCGCCCGAAGCTTCCCGCGCGAGCTGCGTGACACTACTTGCCACCCCTTGAAGCACAAGCGCTGAGAAAAGCTGCGCCCTTTTCCCCAGATCCGGGCGCCGAGTGAAGAAAACTATCATGCCAACGAGCCCAATCAGCATGGAGGAGATCATCCAAAGTTCCCAATTGGGATCTCCAAGTACGGTGCCCGTGAAAGGAAACTTATCCTCCCGGTTCGCATTCATTATACCAAAATGCTCACCCGCCTTGCCTTCAAGCGCGCTCTTCCAGGGCTGATCGAACGCTTCTATGACGTTATAAAGCACCTTCTCTTTGTTGGCGCGCTGAACGAATTCGCGCACAAAAGTCGCTTGGTTTTCTAAAGAGGCTTGAGCCGCGCCGCGCTGGGGCCCTTCGCTCGGCCAGCCCGCTTCTGCAATTACGATTACTCTGCCCGGAAAGCGCTCCTGCACTGCGCGATATTTTTCAAAGACATAATCAACGGCGCTCTCAATGGGCACCTCCATCCAGTAAGGCAGGATGTGGATGGCAATAAAATCGACGTGATCGGCGAGGTCTGGATGCTGGAGCCAAAAGTCCCAAGGCTCCGCAGTTGAAACAGGGGTGCGCAGCCGCTTACGCGCTTTGTCGAGGTAGCCCTTGAGTTCTTCAAAAGGCACGGTGTTCTTGAGCTGCGTTTCGTTTCCAATGATGAGGCGCTTCACCGAGCGATTGCGCCCCGCCATCTGTATTGCGGCCTCAACCTCGGCAGCATTAAGCTCCGGGTCTCCCCCAAGCCAAGCAGAGGCAATCAAAGTAAGTCCCTTGGCATTTGCCCATCCGGGTACTTCCTCTAGGCCCTTCGCATTATAAAGACGGATGGATTTTGATTTGCGAGCAAGGATCTCAAGATCAGATTGAATCGCCTCAGGCGACGGCACATCCGCTCGAAACGGGCTCTGATTCCTCTGATACGGATTGTAGGATAATCCCTGGATAGGAAACTGGGACTCCTCAGGCGAGACAGGGAGGTTGAAGAGCACCCAGAGCCCTAGGTTACCCAGGACAACCGACAGTACTACAAACAGAAGGGATGTTCTCATCGGACAAAAACCTGGGAGGAAAACTTGGATAATTCTGTTGGGTTATATCACTTCGAGGAGCCGAAGGGGAGTCGTGAGGCAGGAAATCGAGGAGCTCCTACCTAAGAAAATTTCCGCCGCGACAGGTTGTGGTGGCAGCGGGGAATTCTCCTAGGCAGGGAGGCTTTGACTCGCAGTCTCGGGCACTTGTCTCCCCCCCCCTTGTTCCTTTAGCATGCGGGCGATTGCTGGCTGGAATTACGTTAGGAGCCTTTCTATGAATCTCTCCCCTTCGTGCGCTCGTTTTTTTACCCATGCCTTTTTACCAACCTGCGCCTTTGTGGTTTCCGTGGGGCTGCAACTTTTTCCAAACGCTTCAATTGCGTTGGCTGAAGAATTTTCAGGTTCAGCGATTTATCAGACGCCGATGGCAGCTCGCTCGGATGATGTCCAAGAGTTCGATACTAATGGGGACGGTGTTCCTGACCTTGTTCTGCCCGCCGCTCGCTGCAACGAAGGGACTTTTAAGCCTACTATTTGTTGGCAGGATATTCCGAGCACGGTCAAATATCGCCCTACGCTCGAAGCCTGCGGGGGTGATGCCGCAATTCTTCTTTCCGGAGCTTTTGCAAATGCCTACAGTGTGGTGCTCAGGGACCGCGCTAACCGTGATCGCTTTCCGCCCTGTGTTAGAGGTGGAAGTAACTATGGTGGATGCAGCTACTTTCAATGCGACACCCAAGGCCTGAATCGCTGCAGCGCCTTTAAGTGTCAGAAAGTAATTAAACGTGGCGCCGGAAGGAGGCGTGAGCAAATTTGCTGTCTAGGCGATTCTGGTAATTCATCGGTGCTGTCGAAGGCGACCCGCATGACCATTAAGCTTAGGGACGTTCCTGGCTCGAATCTTGATCCCCTTGTTCGTCTTGCGCTTAAGAACAATAACCCAACCTTGCGCTTGAACTAGTTTTGGATTGCCAGGTGTGTCTTTCAGGGTATTTCTCCTAGTAGGGGTGGGGGTAGTCGCTATCACCCATGGAGTAAAGTCCCAATCCTTTACTTGACTTGCTCTGGGACGTCTGGGCTTTCGAGCGCACTTATCAAAGACCGCAATCCGGGTTCGGCGCACTGCTCTACCTCTAGGAGTCT
Organism: Bdellovibrionota bacterium; assembly: GCA_044356455.1. GTDB lineage: Bacteria > Bdellovibrionota_C > UBA2361 > UBA2361 > JBGSMV01 > JBGSMV01. The sequence goes on from JBIKWF010000071.1 coordinate 21,094, forward strand.
GTCCCGTAGGACGGGCCAGACTCCATAGGTACAGCGCTCCCCGAAGGTCGCGCGGGTGAAGTAATAGATTTTATAGTCTTACGCGCCTAATTTTTAGGCTTCTTTCCAATACATCAG
>JBIKWF010000072.1:0-21178 GCA_044356455.1 Bdellovibrionota bacterium
ACCAAATCAACAGCTATTCGATTGGTCTATGCCTAAGGTTAGCGGAATCGATTCAAGGGGACGCGAAGTTGGGGCGTACCAATAGGTTCTCGGCCCCAGGGCTTTCGTTACTTCGGGCGAGGTTTAGTTAACCAATCGTGACGGATCGCACGCAAAGCCAGCGTGCCGTATCTCACAGGTCCAGGAGGACCCGTGAGATACGCTCTATGCAGCAAGCCAACCCGCGCGGAAGGCTACTTGGCTTCCCACTGCGCATGGAAGCTACCCGGGCGATCCTTGCGCTCAAAGGTATGAGCACCAAAGAAATCGCGCTGTCCTTGAGTAAGGTTCTGCGGTAGGTCGGCACTTCGATAGCTATCGAAATAGCTGAGCGAAGCTGAAAACGCCGGCACCGGCACGCCGCGCTCAGCGGCGAGCTGAACCACACGTCGAAGAGCAGGAATACTTCCTTCGACTTCCTTCTTAATCCCAGGATCGAGCATCAAGTTCGAAAGCTCAGCGTTTGCTTTGTAAGCCTTCCTAATTTCATCAAGGAACCGGGCCCGAATAATGCAACCGCCCTTCCAAATCGCCGCAATTTCACCAAGCTGCAGGTCCCACTTGTACTGACGCGAAGCCGTACCAAGAAGCGCCATTCCCTGAGCGTAGGAAATGATCTTTGACGCATAGAGCGCGCCGTGAGCGAGCTTGATAAACTCCTCTTTGCTTCCCTGATACGAAGGAACCGTGGGAGCTGAATAAACCTTAGAAGCTCCTACGCGCTCATTCTTCATCGAGCTAAGCACCCGCGCATCAACCGCGGCAGTAAGGGTTGGGATAGAAACGCCTAGGTCGAGCGCTTCCATGGCAGTCCACTTTCCTGTTCCCTTTTGTCCAGCTTTGTCGAGAATTGCATCAACAAGATAACCAGATCCTTGATCGTCCTTACGTCTTAGGACTTTGCCGGTAATCTCGATCAGGAAGGAGGACAGCACGCCTCTATTCCATTCCTCGAAAATACCCGCCATCTCGTCTGGCTGCAGCTTAAGAACATCTCGGAGCAGGTGATATGCTTCCGCAATGAGCTGCATATCGCCGTATTCGATACCGTTGTGAACCGTCTTAACAAAGTGCCCTGCCCCATCGGGGCCGATATAGGTGGTGCAAGGACCATCAACATTGGCAGCGATCTTCTCGAGCATCGGAGCAACAAGCTTCCACGCGTCGCGAGGTCCGCCTGGCATGAGACTCGGGCCCTTGAGCGCACCTTCCTCACCACCGGAAACGCCGAGACCTAGAAAATGCATGCCCGCTTCACGTGCTCGAATGTCGCGGCGCTGAGAGTCCTTAAAGTAGGAATTTCCGCCGTCAATGATCACGTCACCCTTCGAAAGGAGCGGGATGAGCTGATTCATCACCTCATCGACTGCGGGGCCTGCTTGAATGAGCAGAATTATCTGCCGCGGCGCGGCCATGGACTGCACGAACTCAGGCAGGGTTTTTGAAGCCACGAACTTCCCCGGCCCAAAGTCCTTCATGAACTTATCGGTGACCTCTGTCTTGCGGTTAAAAACTGCAATCGGATATCCGCGGCTTTCGATATTGCGCGCAAGGTTAGAACCCATTACGGCAAGACCAATTAAACCGACTGATGGCTTAGCGGATGAATTACTCATAGGCGTCTCTCTTCTCCAAAAAATTGGCTACAGTCCCCACCACATGCTGCGCATGACATGGAGGAACTCCTCCTTTCCAAGCGGAGCTCCCGCATGCGGCACCATTCCTACAGCGGCGCTATTCTCACCGGTGCACCGGCATTCCTATTGAACGGCACTCTTATTGAGAAGTGCGTTCTTGCTCTTGCAGCGTGAAGACAGGGCTCCGTAAAGTACGGTGCATGGAGCATAGCCGCCTTTCCCCCAGCCTTTCAACGGTCTTGTTTGGGCCATTTTGCCCCCCTTTGGAGAGTACTCTTGCCGCCCCCCACCGCTGCGCGCCCCTTATAAAACGCTTGTTATGCTTCCTTTCCCTGCTCCTTGCTTGTGGCTGCCCAACTTTTAGCGTTGCTGAGGATCTCGCGAATGTACCCTCTGTTTCCGTACTTCTCTCCTCAAAAACGGCGGATTCTTGCGCCACGGGGCTTAGATTTGCCAAGGGTAGAATTCTTACGAGCCTGCATGTAGTCCGAAGCCTTTGCCAAGAGTCTGACTGCGCCCAGGTGCGGGTCTCAGCCGCGCGCGGCCTTGGCGCCAGCGCGGCAGAGGCTGCGCCCTCTCCCAAAGTGACCCTCACCAAAGTCTACCCCGCCCGGGATCTCGCTCTCCTCGCCTTCGACGATCCTTGGGCGCCGCCCCCGGCGCTTGACGCCATCGCCGCAAAAGAGGGCGCCCCTGTTATTGCCACAGGTTTTCCACGCTGCGGCCCGCTGCAAGTTTCTCGTGGAAAAATCCAGAAGCCGGGATCACTTACCTTTGAAAGTAGCGCTCTCTCGGATTTTGGTGGGAGCGGGAGCCCGCTTTTTCTGGCATCAGAAAAAGGAGACATGCTCCAGGTCGTAGGCATCGTGAGCCAAGCAACTCTTAGCGCGCCCTCACTCCTCAGAATCATTTCAGGGCAAAGCTTCTCTCCCTCAGCAGCCGAGATAGGTTCCGCGTGGAAAGGGCTTCAGGGAGAAGATCTTGAGATAGTTAATTCCTCTTCCGCAGAGGAATCCTTGGAATATGACGCGCTGCTACGCCACTATGAAGAAAGGACAATCGGAGCGTCTGGAGTAGCTCGTTTCTTGGCCGCCTTAGATTTTTCGAGTCGGGTAGAAGCCCTCAAACACTGGGCTCTTGTTACTCAAGCAACCGCCTCTCAAATAAACGCTTTAGATAAGGCCCACGCCTCTGAAGCGCTCGCGTGGAGTTATCTTGGCGAGCAGCCCGACCTCACCATCCCCCCGAGTGAAATCTCGCCTAAGCTTCTTGAGCTCATATATCTCTACAACCTGGAACAACATGGAACGCGCAAAGGAGCCCTTCTGCCTCTAAGCCAAGCCGAACTTGAGGCCCTCGCCCAGAAAGGGGGCACGCCTTGGCAGAGCGCCCATTCCCGATTTGCGAAATCGCCCTCTCCTGGGCTCACGCTTCTCGCCCTCGCTGAAGCGGGCTGGATTCTTTTGCTTCTCGCTCTCATTCTTATGTGCTGGGGAGTTTCGGTAGGGCTTATTGCCGGGGTAACCAAAGGCGGCTTTGGCAAAAAGGTCTTCACGGGACTCTGGGTCGGAATTCTGGGGTGGCCGCTCTCACTGCTGGCGTGGTGGATATTCAGGATGCGCGCTCCTCGATAGAAGCCCCCCCCGATAGGAGCACCGCGCGAGATTCACCAGCAGCAAAAATTTGGGGTAGCTATTTCTTTGGAAACGGCTTCGAGACCACCTTCGTCGATCCGCGCCCGACCTGAATTACCTTTCTATCGCGGAACTCTACGCAGCTTAACTTGTTGCCATACACACAGCCCGTGTCAATTCCCACCTTATAGGGGAAATTAAACATCACATCCTCATAAGGCGTGTGTCCAAATACGATCGGGCGGTCGAAGAAATGTTTATTCTGAATAAACTCGTCGCGAATCCAAAACAGATCGCTTTCCACTTGATGCCGCATGTCTCGAAGCGGATTTAACCCCGCATGCGCACAGGTGCAGTCAGGAGCAATCACATAGTTCTCGAGTTTGAGAAAGAAATCGAGGTGCGTCTGGGGAATCGCTTTAATCACATCCTCGCCAGCCGGGTTGGTGAGAAGGCGCGGGTTCAGTCCATAACTTTCAAGGCACTCTGCTCCGCCGTTTAGCAAATAAGCGCCGCCGTCTCGTCCGCCCTTTCCAAGATAGGAGAGCAGCATGTCCTCGTGATTGCCACGCAAGAAAATGGCAAGCGGGTACTGCGCCTTGAATTTCAGCAGGAGCTCAACAACGCCTTTGGAATCAGGACCTCTATCAATATAGTCGCCGATAAAAACGACAATGTCCCGCGTCGCGAGTTTCTCCGAGAGCGCAAGAAACTGAAGCAGCACCTCGAGCTCGGGCAAACAACCATGAATATCACCTACCGCATAGAATCGGTCGCGGTGCTCAGGTATTTCTCGAAACTGGACCATTTAGTTATCTAACTTCAAAACTGCAAGGAAGGCATCCTGGGAAATCTGCACACTTCCCACCTGTTTCATGCGCTTTTTACCTTCCTTTTGCTTTTCAAGAAGCTTGCGCTTACGAGTAATATCGCCGCCGTAGCACTTTGCCGTTACATTCTTACGCAGGGCCTTCACGGTAGAACGCGCGACAATTTTTCCACCTATCGCGGCCTGAATGGCTATTTCAAACATCTGTCTGTCGAGAAGTTCTTTCAACTTGTCGGTCAACTCCTTGCCCTTATGGAAGGCCTTGTCGCGGTGCACCATGATGCTGAGCGCATCAACATTTTCCCCGTTCAGTTTGAGGTCAAGCTTCACGACATCAGAAACTTTGTAGCCCTTAAGTTCATAGTCGAAAGAGGCATACCCACGCGTGAGGCTTTTCATCTTGTCTTGGAAATCGAGCACGATCTCATTAAGCGGGAGCTCATAGACAACCACGGCACGCCCCTGCCCTCCAAGCTCGTCCCCTGCTCCTGCCGCGTCCTTGGCCCCGATCTGACCACCATAGTTGTGGATAGTAAGGCTCTGCTGAACTCCGCGGCGCTCTTCGCAAAGCTTAAGAACGTTGCCGACAAAGGTTTGTGGGCAGTGAATAGTAACCTGCACCACAGGCTCCTCGATGTGCTGAATCTTAGAGACGTCGGGGAGCTTGGTGGGGTTATCAACGATGACCAAAACGCCGTCAGTCATAACAACCCGATACACTACGGAAGGCGCAGTGGTGATGAGGTTGAGATTAAACTCTCTCTCAAGGCGCTCCTGGATAATCTCCATGTGCAGGAGCCCAAGGTACCCGCACCGAAATCCAAACCCAAGGGCCGCCGAAGTCTCCGCTTCATAAGTGAAACTTGAATCATTGAGACTTAACTTCTCCAAGGCGGTGCGAAGCGACGCAAAGTCGTTCGAGTCAACGGGGAAAAGGCCACCAAACACCATGGGCCTTACTTCTTTAAACCCCGGCAGGGCCTCTGAGGTCTCATCTCCCGCAAATACGACCGTGTCACCGATCTTTACGTCATGAATGTTCTTAATTACTGCGGAGAAGTAACCAACCTCCCCACTTCTAAGCTCGGGAACTTGCCTGCTGTGAGGATCGAACACGCCTGTCTTATAAACTTCGTATTCTCCACGAGTGCGGTGAAAGGTGATGCGGTCTCCCGCCTTTATGGTGCCGTCAATGACACGAATCTGAACGACCACTCCTAAGTAAGGATCGAACCAAGAATCGTAGACCAAGGCGCGCAAGGGCCCCGACTCCGTTCCACGCGTGGGCGGCGGAACGCGCTCGACAAGAGCTTCTATCAGTTCGGCAACTCCCATGCCGGTCTTTGCGCTAATGCGCAGCGCATTACTTGCATCGATGCCAATAATCTCTTCGATTTCACGCCGTACACGCTCAGGATCTGCGTTGGGCAAATCCACCTTGTTAAGCACGGGAACTACTTCAAGGTGGTTATCAATCGCCATGTAAACATTGGCGAGCGTTTGCGCCTCGACGCCCTGACTTGCATCAACCACTAAGAGCGCGCCTTCGCAGGCCGATAAACTCCGCGAGACTTCGTAAGAGAAATCAACATGCCCGGGAGTATCGATAAGATTAAGCTGATAGGTTTTCCCGTCCTTCGCTTTGTAATCGAGGCGCACGGTTTGGGCTTTAATGGTAATTCCCCGTTCACGCTCCAAGTCCATCTTGTCGAGGAACTGTGCTTGCATTTCCCGTTTTTCAAGCGCCCCTGTTTTCTCAAGAATGCGATCGGCAAGCGTCGACTTGCCATGATCGATGTGGGCAATAATTGAAAAATTTCGAATTAACTCGCGAGACATGCATCCTTTACGTTCGAACTACTTCTTTATGTGGCCTCCTCGCGCGCCGCGAGGAGAAGGCTCACCCTTTAAGCCGAGCTCTAAAATCATCAATGGCACGCGCCAAACCAGAATCCACGCTCACCTGAGGACGCCACCCCAGCTCTCTTTCCGCCAGGGAGATATCAGGCTTGCGTCTCGTGGGGTCGTCCTTTGGCAAGGGACGACGAACTACCTTGGACTTAGAATCCGTCATGCTGATGATTTTTTCTGCAAGTTGCAGAATGGTCATCTCATGAGGATTCCCAAGATTAACCGGCCCGCCAAATCCGGGCTTGTTCATAGTCTTAATAATACCGTCAACAAGATCGGACACGAAACAGAAGGAGCGCGTCTGGGATCCATCCCCATACACCGTGATGTCCTCACCCTTAAGCGCCTGGACGATAAAGTTAGAAACTACTCTACCATCGTCGAAGAGCATGCGTGGACCGTAGGTATTAAAAATGCGGACCATCCGCGCGTCGACGCCGTTCTGTTCGCGGTAACAATAGGTAAGAGTTTCCGCGATGCGCTTGCCTTCATCATAGCAGCTACGTGGCCCTATGGGATTTACATTGCCCCAATATGACTCTCTCTGCGGATGCTCTAGAGGGTCCCCGTAAACCTCGGACGTCGAGGCGAGAAGGAATTTCGCGCCAACGCGCTTTGCGAGGCCAAGCATATTAATCGTGCCCGTCACGTTAGTCTTCACCGTCTTAACCGGATTTGACTGATAGTGAACAGGCGATGCGGGACACGCAAAGTGATAGATCTCGTCGACCTCAAGAAGCACGGGCTCAATTACATCATGCCGAAGGAACTCAAACTTTGGATTGGAAAGAATCTTATCAAGGTTTTGTTTTCTTCCCGTGAAAAGATTATCGAGCGCAATGACTTCGTGGCGCTGCTCGAGAAGCACCTCGCACAGGTGGGAGCCTATGAACCCAGCGCCACCAGTAACCAAAATTCGAGCCATTACTCCCTCACTATCACTCGTTCCTATCGACACCGCTCAGTTGCGCGTGCCGCCACCTTGGTCGCATCTTCCAATGACACGATCCTTCCTTGTCCGAAGTCCCCCCATCATTCGCTACTGGGGCAATACCGGTTTACGGCCTATGCAATGATAGGTGAAACCTTCCGCCGCAAGCACGCTGCGATCGAGAATATTTCTTCCATCAAAAATCAGGGGCTGCTTAAGCAGCTCCTTCATCTTCTTAAAATTGGGACGACGGAACTCGTTCCATTCGGTGCAGATAATCAAAGCATCAGAGCCCTTAAGCGCGTCGTAGCTATTTGACTCATAAGAGACATTCGGATGTTTCCCAAGCAGATGCTCGAAAGTTTTCATAGCCTCAGGGTCAAACAGCCGGAGGCTCGCACCGGCATCGAGAAGCTCCTTACAAAGAACCTGAGCTGGCGCCTCACGGACATCGTCGGTCTTTGGCTTAAAGGCGAGTCCCCAGATGGCGAACTGCCGGCCCTTCACCCCACTCGCGCCGAAGTGGCTAAGAATCTTTTTCCCAAGCACCTTCTTCTGAGCCTTGTTCACTTCCTCAACAGAACGAGAAAGTTTCAGGTCAAGCCCAAAGTCCTGTCCCGTTCGAATGAGGGCCTGGACATCTTTGGGGAAGCACGATCCACCGTAGCCGATACCTGGGAAAAGAAAGCTCATTCCAATACGCGAGTCCGTACCAATGCCCACACGCACAGAATCGACGTCCGCCCCCGCGCGCTCGCAAAGATTCGAGATCTCATTCATAAACGACACGCGAGCTGCAAGCATCGCATTCGCCGCATACTTGGTCATCTCGGCCGAGGGCACATCCATTACGAGAATAGGATTGTTGGTACGCACAAATGGCGCATATAAATCACGCATTACTTTGGCTGCGCGCTCGGACTCTACACCGACCACTACACGATCCGGCTTCATGAAATCATCAATCGCCGCACCTTCTTTTAGAAATTCAGGGTTGCTCACCACTTCGAAAGGATGCTTCGTCATTTCGGATACTGCTGCGCGCACACGCTGAGCCGTTCCCACGGGAACGGTCGACTTGTCTACGATGACCTTAAAGCCATTCATGTGCTGACCGATACTCTTGGCTACATCGAGTACGTGCCTTAAATCGGCCGAACCATCTTCATCCTGCGGGGTCCCCACGGCGATGAAGATTACTTCGCCCTTCTCAACGCCCTCTTTCATCGAAGTCGTAAAGGTAAGGCGTCCTTCTTTGGCATTACGAAGCACAATGTCAGAGAGGCCTGGTTCGTAAATCGGAATCTCACCTTTTTTTAGCTTCTCAACTTTTTCTGAGTTGCTATCAACACACACCACATCATTCCCGGTATCGGCGAAACAAGCGCCAGCAACGAGACCTACGTATCCAGATCCTACTATGGTGATATTCATACTCGCACCCGAACCTCAAACAGTTGCCTTCAAACAACGACCATATTCAACGGAAAAGTTCCCTCAACTGAGGTCTGCTTCCACGAAGCAAAAGATTCAGCAAAGGCAAAACATCGGCAAAGGCAAAATAATTGTATGACTTACCAAGCTCCGGCGCCTCCCATGGCACCGTCCCTTTGCGCGGATTCTATTTGCCCCAAAGCCCTCACAAAGAGCTCGCAGATACCAAGACGCGCAGAGCCTATAAACCCAGTAATTCGTGGCAATTAGAGCTTATTTCCGGGCGAGAGTAAACCGGTGGGAGTTGCACATTTTTCTAGGGTTCCAAAGGTCGTCAACGCTAGGGAGCCTCTGAAAGAGTTCCTAGGAAACTTCTAAAAAAACCTCGAAAAGGAACTTTTTCTGTCTTGTTTTCTCTCCGCGTACTCAGGGCCCCCGGCTCCGCTAAAGCTGCGCTGCGGCCGCACTGAAGCCAGGCTCGGCGCAGCCGTAAGGCGCAGACGGCTCTGCGCTATTCAATAGATTTCAAATAACGCGGAGGACGCTGAGTACGCGGAGGGGGAGTTTTTCTGAGGCTCCCTAGCAAGCGGTCTCGCTACGCATGCCTCTCAAGAGGGTCAAGACGAGAATCTTAAAGTCGAGTGCGATACTCCAGTTCTCAATGTAGTAGAGATCAAACTCTATACGCTTATCTATCGAGGTATCGCCGCGCCATCCATTCACTTGCGCCCATCCGGTCATTCCGGCAGGTACTTTGTGCCGAAGCATATAGCGGGGGACCCGGCGCCTAAATTCTTCGATAAAGACAGGGCGCTCAGGGCGCGGGCCCACAAGAGACATGTCCCCCTTCAATACATTAAAGAGCTGCGGCAATTCATCGAGACTATAGGTTCTAAGAAACCGGCCAAGCCAGGTTACACGGTCATCTCCAGTCCGCGACCACTGCGGCCCCTCTTGCTCAGCATCGATACGCATAGTGCGGAATTTGACGATCTTAAACCGAGTACCGTCGAAACTGACGCGTTCCTGAGAGTAGAAAATCGGCCCGCGCGAGGTGAGTTTCACCAAAAGCGCCAAAAGAAGCATCAAAGGCGCGAGGGTTACAATCATCAAGAAAGAAACAACGAGGTCAAAGGCTCGTTTCGCAATCAAATTCATGGAGTCGAGCGGGGAACTTTGCAGGCTAATGACAGGCAGCCCCTCAAACTCCTCAATAGCCCCGCCGACACTTACAAATTGATAAACGTCAGGCACAATCTTCACGTCCACCATGGTGTCTTTTACCGCGTCCATGATGTCCGGCATGAAGTTGTTGTCCTCCCAAGGCAGGGCCACCATGACCTGGTCGATGTCCATTTTTTGAAGGATGGACTTAAGATCAAGGTACTTTCCAAGCACGGGAATCCCTAAGGGGCCACGCTTTTCGCCCCCGTCTTTGGACAAACAGCCGAGCACCTGAATCCCAAGCTCGCGTTCATGTCGAATGCGCTGCACCACATCAACCGCAACGTTCCCGGCCCCAACTACTACTAGATAGCGCACATTGTAGCCGCGTCTTCTAATTTCCCGTAGGAAGTAGCGCAGAGCAGAACGCTCGACCGCGGTAAGCAAGGTCGCGAGTACTCCAAAGTACACAAACACAAGTCGAGAGAACGGAACGCTCTTTTCCCTAAACAGGTAGGTCACAGCGATAAAAAGCAGGAGCGCCATGACGTTGGCCTGGAGCAGCAAAAAGAGCTCACTCGACCGGCGCACCCCTCGCATAGGCTTGTAAAGCCCCATACGCTTAAAGACAAAGGCCCAAATAAGCCAAATGAAGAGGAGCATGGCGAGGTAGTTCGAGACCGGGGGAATACCCTTATCGGCCGGAACCCACTCAGTGAAGAATCGAATCCAGTACGCGAGAATCCAGGCGCAGGAAACCACCGCGATATCGCACGCGATAAACAGCATCTCAAAAAGTTGCCGCTTCTGCTTCAACATACTACTGGGTCACTACACTTAAAAAATGAGCACTCTCCACCACACTCAAAGTCCTCAAATCACGCCCCCGATTCCTCGGGCAGCTTCTTGAGTCTTGTGGTGAAGCCGAATTGCTTGCTCAATCTGCTCTCGCAGCCCCTGCCCCCCGGATTCGCTCTGGAACTTCTTCACCTCGGGGATCGAAAGCCACTCCTGCATAAATCGGCGCACACTAAATTTCTCAGCCCATTCCCTCTGCGCCGCGGGATGAAAATCCCCCTCATGCTCAATAAAATACTCGAGGCTTCTTAGAACTTCGTCTTCAAGGCGACCGCTCGTCTCTCGTATAAATACCCCGGTGGGGGAAAGGGCGGCAAGAGACTTGCTTCCAACGGGGCGCACCCAAGGCGCAACCCCTCGAACTGTCTCACGCGCAGCACCAGAACGAAGTGCGATAACAGGCCTCCCGGCAGCCATACATTCTATGGGAATCATCCCAAAGTCCTCTTTGGCGGGGAACACAAGTGCGCGGGAGCGCCTATAGTACTCACGCAGCTCCGCGTCGGTAACTTTCCCCATAAAGCGCACCGCCGGCCCTGCTAAGCGCCTTAGGCGCTCCTCCTCCGGACCTGTTCCGACCACCCAAAGAGGCAAATTCGCTTTGGTACACGCCAGCACCACCGCATCAGCGCGTTTATAGGGGACAAGTGCCCCCGCGTAGAGGAAAGCTTCCCCCGGTCCTTGCGGTAAGGCCAGGCGAGACCAGTAGTCGTCTACTGGCGGGTAAATCACGTCAGCCTTGCGGCCATAAAAACAGCGAATGCGAGCTTCGACAAAAGAACTAATCGCCACAAAACGCGTCACGCCCCGGCTCCCTGCCCGATCCCAGGCCTGCAAGCCCTTAAGAATTGGCCAAAGCAAGGAGGTCGCTTTTCCAAAGTACACAGAGGCCTGGTCCCATACGTAACGCATCGGCGTAAGGCAGTAGCATACATGCGGAACTCCGCTCGGCACCCGCACATTCTTGACGGCCGCGTGGCTGATTGAAATCACAAGATCATACCCCGATAGATCAAGTGACGATGGATTACGTGCCGATAGATTACTTGCCGCAAGATTAATTGCCGCAAGATTAATTGACCGTGCAGCCGAGGGAAAAAACGGCAGCAGCGCTCGGTAATATCTATGCACCTGCGGAAGGCGCTGGAGCCAAGAGGTTCCTTTTACCTGGCGATCAATCTGCACACTTGTCGAGCCTGGGACGTGAATAAGCGAAAACACATCCGCCTGTGGGTAGAGCGCCAGAAAAACTTCTAGGCAGCGCTCTCCGCCCCTAAGGCCCGTCAGCCAGTCATGTAGTAACGCTACTTTCATTGAAACATCACCGGCGCAGGTCATCCATGGCTTCCCGGTAGACGTTCATAGTGGCCCGAGCCACGTCTATCAGGTCAAATCGAGCGGCAGTCTCGGCCTTAATGCTGGCCCTTGAAGCGCTGTAGGGGGTGGACTTATTTGTGTCGCTGCCCTCCCAGGCCGAACTCATCGCAGTAGCGAGCGCACTCACCGACATATCTTGCGCGGTGTAGTCGCCCGTCGCCACAAGCTCAAGGAGAGCGGGGACCGGCCTCATCACGACAGGAGTACCGGATGCGTGCGCTTCTACCACGGGCAAACCAAACCCCTCACGAGTCGATGGAACTACAAGCGCACGGGCGTGTTTGTACCAAAGACGGAGCTCTTCCTTACTCACCGGCCCCACCAGAGTGACACCCGGCAAATCCCCCATCTTCTCTAAAAGAGCCGCATCATCACAGAAGCGGTCGGTGCCCTGCCCCACAATCATCAGTTTCGGCCTATCGGCATCTTGGCGATTCGAAAATTCCCGCTCCAGAGTTCTCCACGCTTGCAAAAGATCATCAAAACCCTTGTGAGGCTTCATGGTTGAAAGAATTGAAAGAAAATATGGCTGCTTCGCGCGAGGAGAATGCCCACCTGGAGTATCCAGAGGCTCCTCGAGGAAGAACGGATCTACCGCATTGCTTACCACTCGCACATTGCGCAGCACGCGCGGGGATTCTTCTGTGAAATGCCTTACGTCAGAATAGGTAGCCTGACTTACGCAAATAACTCGCGACGCTCGCGCTAGGGCGGAGCGAATGAGTTTTCCTGCGACCCAGGGGTAATACCACTGCTGAGGGGTTTGAAGATGGATGAGGTCATGCAGGGTTACGATACTTGGAATAGGGATTCCGTAAGGCAGCATATAATGGGGAGTATGGAAGAGATCGTATCTCTCCCAAGGAAGCCGGCGTGGCATGAGAAAAAGTTCATCCAACGAATAGGGAGCCGCGGAATCCTCGATAACTTCAACCTGCGAACGCCACACCATCTTGTCTGCAGCCCCGGGCGCGGTCACCACACCGATACGAAGGCGCTCCGTCACGCCCTCACGCGCGACTTCTTCTCGCGAAGCCGTCCAACGACCATCACCAACTGCAATGGCATCGAAAACAGAATCGAGCACCGCAGCTTGATGTACGACCGAACGACGCAGGCCTAAAAGGCCGCGAATAAGATTGTCAGTGTAGACCCCGATTCCCCCATGACCAAGCTTGCGCGCATCAATTAAGATCCGCAGATGCTCGGTCGGATAGGGACGCGCGGCTAGTTTGCGACCTTGCGTGACCATCGTTCGTCCTCCTGCTCGGTAGTGCCCTTTTGTTCGCCCAGACCAACAACCTCGTCTCGCGCAACAACCCCGCCAAGCTCAGCACTTGCTGACATGCTCGCGGCCGTACCATTACCACTGGCACCCACCAAAGGAGTCCCTGATCCGATGATTCTTCGAACCATGTAGACTTTCTTACCCTGAGACTCGTAGTAGGTACGAGCAAGCACCTCTCCTAAGAGTCCAAACACCAGAAACTGAAGACCAATTATCACCAGCATTACGCCAAGCGCCAGCAGAGGACGATTCCCCATCGGCATGTCCATAAAAGTACGCTGGTAAGTGAGGAGCGCGAGCAGGGCTGTCCCTAAGACACCCGAGCCAAGCCCAATGGCGCCAAAAAGATGAATCGGGCGCTTTGAGAAGCTAAGAAGAAACTTCACCGTAATAAGGTCAAGCACCACACGGAACGTGCGCGAAATCCCATATTTCGATTTGCCGAACTTTCGAGAGCGGTGATTTACGGGAATCTCCGCAATGCGCGCTCCCATTTCATCGGCAAGGGCCGGAATAAATCTATGCATCTCTCCGTAGAGCTTTATGCCTTTGGCCACTTCATGGGTCATGACCTTAAGAGTGCAGCCGTAGTCATGCAGCTGCACGCGCGTGGACTTTGATATCAACCAATTGGCAAGAACGCTCGGGAGCTTTCGGCTCACAAACGCATCCTGGCGATGCTTACGCCAGCCGGCCACCATGTCGTAGCCTTCCCGCAGCTTTGCAATCATACGCGGAAGTTCGCGCGGATCGTTTTGCAAGTCCCCGTCTAACGTAACGACCATGCTAAAGCGCGCGGCGTCGAGCCCAGCAGCCATAGCCGCGGTTTGCCCAAAATTACGGCGAAATTCAATGACGCGCACATGCGCATCCCCTTTTGAGGCCGCAACGATATTTGAAATGGTAAGATCCGAGGACCCGTCATCAACGTAGATAAGCTCGTAATCAAACGCTTCCCCCGCGGCATGAAACTGCTTCGAAAGAGACTGCATCACCTCAGTGAGTTCCTCGTACCCGGCAGCGACATTGTCCTGCTCATTGTATACAGGAATGACCGCCGAGAGCCCTTGAGGCACGGCAAAAGCGACAGAAGGATCGCCCGACGGAGCCGAGGCAGGAGAAAGAGAAACTGCTTTTTGGGCGAAGCTCAAGGAGACCTCCAACGGTGAGATAAGCGAACAAGATAAAGAGCTTTGGGTATAACCTATGCGAGGGAGAAGGGTAACATAGAGCTAGATCTCAATCACGCCTGGGAAACATGGCGTAACCGCCTGTAACAACTCGCTTTCCGATCTGTGCTTGCTTGGAATTCAAATTTTCCCAAGGCCTTAGTATCTATGCCGCTGCATCTCGAGATACCGAAGCCTCACAAAAGAGTCGCGCTTGGTGATGTAGCCACTATCAATTCCTGCGATAGCAGAGACAAGTACCCCCATTCCTTCAAGCAAAGTGGGACCCGGCCGGTGAAATAGCCTCTCACCCTCGGCGAAGAAAACCTCCCCGCGTTTTACTGCAGGAGCGGCTTCCCAGTCCGGAAGTTTTTCCAAAACTTTAAACGTCGCAAGTGAAGCCTGATAATCAAGCCCCTCGGGCGCAACGATAATCACGTCTGGCCGGAAGGCAACAATTTCTTGCCACGTCACTTCACGGTGGGGCCCTCCTGCCACAGGCTCCTCAGAACTACACGAGGCAAGATTAATAAGGTCTGGTATCCACCACCCGCCAAGTTTAAGCGGCGCTACTCCGGCAAGAAAAGTTACGCGCTTATTTTTCATGCGTTCATAAAAACTATCCCCCCAATCCATGAGCTGAGCCTTCATGCGCTGGGAGAGCTCCTGGCCTTTTTCTTTGCAACCTATGGATTTGGCTACGTGCACCATACCGTCGAACACCTGAGCGAGAGACGCAGGGCCAACCGCGGCAACAACAACCGGGGCGCCAAGAGCCGCACTAAGCTTTTCCTGAGCCTCTGCAAGCGCGGCCCTAAGAGGACCTGAGTTCAAATATTCAAGCGCCTGCTTGGGAGGCGCGGGGGGCGAGAGAAAAACATGCGAGGGATTAAGGGCCAAAAGGACCTCAAGATCCACGGGGAACTTGGAAAGCGAATTCAAAAGGACTTGAAGCGAGCTTCCCGAGGAGCCAGCGCCCTCGCCTGTAACAATCTTGGCCCCAGAAGGACTAGGGAGCGAATCGCAGCGGTGGGAGACCCCCACGAGCTGCTCTCCTACACCGAGGCTCCTAAGGGTATCAGTGATGAATGGTTCAAGTGAAACAATGCGCATGTAAGGAACCTAGCACAAGAAACGAACATTGTTGCAGTAGGTAAGTTTATACCTGGTTCAGTTTAAGATGCTTCGGTATCGTAATCGGACGGAGCTTGCTGTGGCTAAGATACTCCCCCTCCTTAGTGTTCTTAGTGTTCTTAGTGGTTGTTTTCTCCTAAACCACTAAGAACACTAAGAACACTAAGAGAGGTTCTTTTTGACTTGCCTCCCAAGAGAATCTCGTATGACAAAGACGCCCGCGCCTGCCAGATTTCCCCTCTCCCGTTCTCTATGGCTCGGCGCATTATGTGCCGGAGTTGTCTCAATTTCCTCTCTTCTGACCTCATGCACTCCCGTTAGTGATTCTTACCCTACCCTCCTTAACCAGGGAGCGCTCGCCCTGAGCACCACGAATCCTTACCTTGGAGCAAATTTATTTCTCTCACGCGAGCTTGAACGCAGTAGATATCTTTTTAATTTCTTTAAAAGCCGCGGTGCTCCCGTAGCGATTGAGATCATTCAGCCTTCTATCGGCGCAACACGGTTGCTCATGTACTATCCGAATCAAAGAGAGGTCTACTCAGCAGATTTAGTGCAGGAACCGACCAAGAGAGAATGGATAGTGCGCGGGCCCTTTGAAATAGAGCGGCAAGACTATCGCACGCTCCTAAGGCTCGACGCCTCAATGGCAGGAGAACCTGTCTTCGAAATTTATGGCAAACCTTTTCGCTTTAGGTTCAACCAAGGGGACGAGCAAAAACAAGTGCTAAGACCTGCGCTCCCAGAGATTCCTCCGACCCCAATCCCAACCCCGAAGCCTAAGGTAAAGCGGCCCGTAATCACGGCGCCAAGCACCACCGAAACTATTGTTCCCGCAGTCCCCACCATTGATGTGTTTAAGCCTTTGACCTCGGACCAACAGGCCCTGCTCATGGCACGTGGATATGCACGCAGGGATGCCAATGGAGACGTGATTCATACCGTCAAGAGCGAGAGTCAGTCACTTGAAAAGATTGTGCGCTGGTACACGGGCAGCCCCGCAGCACTTGGCGAAGTCGCTAAGTTAAATTCACTGCCGGATGAGGGCAACTTGCCTGCAGGCACCGTAGTGAAGATCCCGGTAAAGCTGGTTAAGGAAGGCAAGGCCATGCCTTAGCGCGGCAACGCCGCATTGCCAGAAAGTCTACCACTCTAAAATGGGCTGCGAGGGGGCTCCAAATCGCATCCGATGGTCGCGATTTGCTAACGCCGTCAGGGCTAACCCTCTGATTTTCCCTGAGGAAGCTCCCCTGCTCTCATACGAAAATGTCGCACAAATGAAGTAGCAGCACACCGCGAGCTCACACTTCATAACGTAAGCGTGACTACCAAAACACTTTCCAAGGCAGCTGCACGCACCGCAGGTGAGCCCCGTCTCCCCGGGCAAGAACTTTCCCTGCAACTTCCCTCTCAAACTGGGTCTGGGCTTGCCGTACGCACATCCTCTGGCATTTTAGGTGAACGCAGCGCCCTTACCATGCACACGCACTCTGACGCTCATGCAACAATCACTGCATGGCAAGAGTCCGCGCGCGCTCATAGGCGCATGCAGCGCGTACGCAAAAACGCCGCCACGATATCCCCCTCCCGCGGTCCCGCGAGCATTAGTTGGCCAGCCGAAGAAAAACCTTCCAAGATTTCTGCCCTAGTGCGCGCCCCCCAAGCCGGCGCGCTTGCCAATATCCCGCTCTCCTCAGTCTCAAGAACGCCCCTTGAAGACTATCGCAAGAAGCACGGCCTCGATCTCGTAAGATCGAAGCTGCTTTCTCAACTTGCCTCAGAAGCTTCACTTGAAAAGGGACTCTCAAGGCTCAATAGCTGGACCATGGCCCGCCTTGATAGGCCATGCACCACGATCGCAGATGCACGCGTACTTTTTCCAAATGTGACCCTGACCGAGATTTGTATGCTCGGGCTCCTCGAACGAGCACCCAAAACCTTTCTCTATCAAGGTACTGGTTTTGATGTTGCCGAAGTTCTCAATCGAAGCCGGGCTCCGGATAAACAGCGCCGCCGAGCAGAAGATTATCAAATGACTCCCATGCAGCTTGAGTTTCGCCCCGACGGAATCTCTTACGGCACCGATCGCTCCGAGTATAACGTAGGATTGAGCAGTGAACTTGACCCCAAGGACAGAGAAATAGTCTCTTTTCGCAAAAGCGTTCGAGAAAAGATTGCTGAACTCGTGGTCTTAATGATTGACCGGGCGCGGCTCTTTGAGCTCTTGCGGTCAAATACCACCGACACCTTAGTGGTGGGAGTAGGCCGCATACGACAAGCTGCGCTGAGCGCCATAAGTCTAGAAACCGCCTCTGCTCCCGACAAATCGAGCAGCAGCTCTGCCACACCCTCAACAGGCAGCAGTAAAATCCGCTCTATTGCCGATGATCTGGCAGAGCTCCCTCCGGAAAAGAAAAGTGCCTATCAAGAGAGAGAGCAAGAAATCGCACAAAAAATTTTAGGCGCACGCCTTCGATATGACGACGGCACGAGCATGGACCCTACGGAAATTGTGCACCTGCTTGGCATGCTACGCGATATTCCCTCCTGTCTTCTTCAGGAACAGGCGTTTGATGGAAAGATTCTGTTTGATGGTGAAAAACTACTTTTTGCGGACAAAGAAGACTGCATATGCGAGGTCGCGCCCCTCGAGCGCCAGTGCCTTGACACTCTCAAGCAGAGTATTTTTGATGAGCAAACTCGAAGCTCTGAAACAAACCGCACGCTGCTCGCCATTCAAGATGACCTCACCGCCCGTGTTCAAGGTGCGCTGTTTGGAGACCTTATTGGATCCGATAAAGAGAGCCAGAACCTCGCTCAGAGAACTTCCCCTATCGAAGAAATTGCGCTGCGTGTGTTTCGGGAATACGGAGTTGCAGTGTGGGGCCGGGCACGAACTGAGCTCCGCATCACGAAAGCCACCGAGGAATCTCCTGAAAAAGGCGGCTTCGTCGCGGGAGGACCCGTCGCGAATATTACTCTTAAACTTGGCCTTGCTGAGCTGCAGCAGATTGAGATGGTCCTCGGTGCATTTGGGCCACGTCTCGTTGCTGGAGTAACCTCGATTGAGAAGATTCAAGGTAGCGTCATGTCCGATGGTGCGGCGGATGAAGGACGCACCTGTTCAGTAACGTTTCGCTCTGAAAATTCAGCCCTATGCATTGGAGAATACCAGGAACTCCCTTTCACCGATATGCGGCCTAAGGCGCGCACGGAAAGAGCCTTTCTCATCGCACATGCCGTAGGATGCTCTCTCTGGCGCGGAGTCGAAGACAAAACTTTCTGGGGCCGAATTCGGTCTGCTTCTGAACCTCTTCAGCAAGAAAACGATCCAAAGTCCCGAAATTTTGTCCATTCAATTGCAAAACGCAATGCACAGTCTGATTTTGCTGCGTGTGTGGCAGCCTATGTGCTTGCGCGCCCTGAATTTGCTGGTTTGTCTAAGTCTAATCCAGTCCTTAAGTTAAAATTTGAAGCGGTAGAAGCGTTCCTTCAGGGAAAACTACCGCCAGCAGCTGGCGCCCGTTCTCCGGAGATTTCTTTGAGTGAGGCTGCACTTGGGCTACGCGCCCAGTTCCCGGATTTTCCTGATTTTGAGGATCCTGAGGCGATAAGACGCTATCTCGCAAAACAAGAGCAGAAGAAGCAGAGTGCTGAGGTGATGCTCACGAGAAGTGAGGAGCAATCCATGACTGGTGACGTCAAGTCCTTAGTGGACTATGAGCGCGCCAAGGCCAAGCTCGCGCTTCGTCAGCAAATTCGAGTGGTCGTGGAGAGCTGTTTTGAAGGAATTCGCCCAGGCCTTCGCGATGGACTTGTCGACAAAGTACTTGCTGCGGTTGAGGAGAATGAGGACCTTAACGAAGTTATTTCCGATTTCGCGGAGGAAAACCCAAAACTATACGATCTCTTAAGCGACCCCGACGATTTTGATGGACCCGGTGACAATTCCGCGGCGGAAGCATTGGTGAGCGCTCTTCACGATGCTGGCATCATCGCGAGTTGAGGAACTCCCCCTCTCAAACCAAAACAGTGTCAGACCACAGGCAGCTATTCCACCGCCGCCAGCAAGTCCTCCAACATGCGCTTAAGCTCAACGCTATGCCAACGCGCCGAGCCGCAAGCCGTGCTCGCGGATTCTGGTCTGCCCACATAGGTCACTTGAGAGCCAATGGCCTCAGAAATACGCTCACGCACAAAATTCCAAGCACCCATGTTCTTGGGTTCTTCTTGAATCCAAGCTGCGCGCCTGAGGGTAAGGCCCTTCACGGCGGCCTTCACTTCCTCTGCCGGGAATGGATAGAGCTGCTCAACTCGCACAAGCCGCACACCCGATTTATTCGCCTTCAGGAGCGCGGAACGCGCGTCATAGAAAGCCTTCCCGGAAACAAACACGACACTCGCAGAAGAACCAACTTCGCCCACATCTTCAGAAATCACTGGTTTAAAGCTGCCGCTCGTTAAATCAGCGTGGCCTGAAACTGCCTCAGGCGAACGGAGTAGGCTCTTTGGAGTCATCACTACAACCGGGCGCTTAATATCGCTGAGCCCCTGTTTTCTGAGGAGATGGAAATACTGGGCAGGGGTCGTGAGATTTACCACTGTCATGTTTCCTTCGGCGCAAAGCTGCAGGAACCTCTCAAGACGCGCGCTGGAGTGCTCAGGTCCCTGTCCTTCGTAACCATGTGGCAACAAGAGAACCAGACCCGAGCGCTGCCCCCATTTTACTTCCGAGGCAGCCAAGAACTGATCAATGATAACCTGGGCGCCATTGGCGAAATCACCAAATTGAGCCTCCCAAAGTACCAGCGCCTTAGCATGGGTAGCGGAATACCCGAACTCAAACCCCATTACGGCGGCTTCAGAAAGCACAGAATTGTAAACTTCGAACCGAGCGTCGAGCCCACGCTTCTCGGAGAGTGTCTGCAAGGGATAGAAGCGATTCGGCGTTTCGGTATCGTGCAACTCAAGATGGCGGTGACTAAAGGTGCCTCGACCCGCATCTTGACCAGTAAGACGTACCGGCGTCTCATCCATAAGCAGCGTGCCGAAGGCCAGCGTTTCTGCGAATCCCCAGTCTATGCCGCTCTCCTCTTTCAGCGTATGCACACGCTTTTCAATAATGGCTTTAAGCTTAGGATGAGGAGTAAAGCCTTCGGGAAAACTCACCAGTGACTCGGCTACCGCCTCGAGAGAGGCTAAAGGAGCCGAGGTCTCAAACTTAAGCGGCGCGAGTTTTCCGTAAAGCGGACACGCGTCTCCCACATTTACACTAAACTTGAGGGCCTCAGCAGCTGCCTTAAACTGCGCGTGATACTCTTGCTCAATGCCCTGTTTCTCCTCAGAAGAAAGGACTCCGTCTGAGAGCAGCTTTGCAGCATACAGCTCACTAAGAGGCTTCTTCAGTTTGACCTCGGAGTACATGAGCGGCTGGGTAAACGTGGGATCGTCGCCCTCATTGTGTCCGTATTTTCGGTAGCAATAGAGGTCTATGACGATATCGCGCGCAAAGGTGCTGCGGTACTCAAGCGCAAGCCGCGTTGCCCAGCAGCAGGCGTCAATATCTTCGGAATTTACGTGCAGAATCGGGGCCCCATTAATTTTCGCCACATCCGTGCAGTAAACGGAAGAACGAGCCTCTGCCGCATCGGTGGTGAAACCAACTTGGTTATTGATCACAAGATGCACAGTTCCTGCGGTGGAATAGGCTGCCGAGTTCGAGAAGTTAAGGGATTCGGGTACTACCCCTTGCCCAATGAAGGCGGCGTCTCCG
>JBIKWF010000073.1:0-21163 GCA_044356455.1 Bdellovibrionota bacterium
CCAATTTTTTCTGGGAGAGAGAGGGGCGAAACCTAGGCTCGTAGAAGAAGCTCTGAAAGACCGTCTCGGTCACTTTAAAGTTAATATCATTTCCAATCATGTCCATGAGCTCAAAGGGTCCCATGCGGAAACTTCCGAGTTCCTTCATGGCCCAATCGATGGTGGCATGGTCGGCGATTCCCTGGTCATAGATGCGCAGGGCCTCGGTGTAAAAAGGTCTGGCGACTCTATTCACAATAAAGCCAGGGGTATCCTTGGTGCGCACCGTCTTCTTACCCCAGCCGCGTATAAGGTGCGTCACTGATATGAGTGTCTCCTCAGGAGTCCCGACCCACGGGACAACCTCTACCAGCGCCATAAGTGGAGCCGGATTGAAGAAGTGTACGCCGAGCACCCGCTTGGGATGCTGAGTCGCGGTGGCGAGGGCGGTAACGGAAAGGGATGAGGTGTTGGTCGCAATAATACAGCTTTCACTCACAATATGATCAAGCTGCTGGAAGAGGTCTTGCTTGACACTCATATCCTCAAGGATTGCCTCTACCACTAACTTACAGTGCGACAGGCCCCTTAAACCATCAGCGAACGTTATGCGACGCTTTACTTCCTCTGCTTCTTGAGACGTGAGCGTGCCCTTTTCCACCAGCCGCGCAAAAACCTTGGCTAAATTTGACCGCGCATTTACCAAGGCCTCATTTGTTGAGTCGTAGAGAACGACTTTGTGACCGTGCTGAGCGGCGAGCTGCGCAATGCCGGTTCCCATGGTGCCAGCACCAATAACTCCAATGGTTGATGTTCTATCAAGAACGCTATGCATCATGGTGCCTCTACTTGCCTGTAAATACGGGCGCTCTTTTTTCAAAGAAAGCGCTCACACCTTCGATAAAATCCTCAGATTTCCCCGCGAGACTCTGGAGCTCTCTTTCAAGCTCTAGCTGCTCTTCAAGGGAATTAGAGAGCGACGCATTCAGCCCACGTTTCATAAGGCCAAATCCTCTGGTGGGCTGTGTCGCAAGCTGCACGGCAAGCTTGGTAGCTTCGGTCATCAGCTCGGAGCCTTCGACTACGCGATAAATCAGCCCAAGCTGCTGGGCTTGCTCCGCGCTCACCTTTTCGGCCAGCATCGTAAGCGCCGTAGCACGCGCCATGCCGACCAAGCGCGGAAGAAAGAAGGAGCCACCGCAATCCGAAATGAGCCCCACCTTTGAGAACGATTGAATGAAAGAGGCTTCTTTTGCGGCAAGGGTGAGGTCGCACGCAAACGCAAGATTCGCCCCCGCCCCTGCGGCCACGCCATTAACTGCGCAGACCACCGGCTTCTCAATCGAACGAATGGCTTTTACTACCGGGTTATAACACTCAGCGATGATTCCCCCGAGGTCTGGGATCTTAGGCTTCGCCCCACCTACCGGCGCAAACTCTGAAAGATCCTGACCGGCGCAAAAACCCCGCCCCGCCCCCGTGAGAAGAAGAGCTCGGACCGTCTGGTCCTGCTCGGCAGCCTTGAGGGCCAGAGCAAGCTCCTTCGACATTGGAGCAATAAAACTATTTAACTTGTCAGGACGATTCAGGGTCAGGTGCGCAACCCCCTGTGAAACCTCGTACCGGATGTATTCGTAGCCCATGGTGTTACCTCAGGCGGACTCTTTAGCAGAAAACCGCCCGGACGACCATTAAAGTCGCCCAAATTGCAGCGCCGAAGCTATCTGACGTAACAATAGTGACCTATTAGCTTTTTTGGTGTAATTCGCAGCCAGGGCCATAATAGGGAATCTCTGAAAAACTTCGTTTTCCCCTCCGCGTCCTCGGCGTCCTCCGCGTTATTTTCCAATGTATCGCGCACCCGCAATGCTTTGGTTTAACGCGAAGCCGTCTGCGCCTTACGGCTGCGCCGAGCCTGGCTTAAGTGCGGCCGCGGCGCAGCTTTGGCGGAGCCGGGGACGCGAAGAGCACGAAGGAGGAATTTTTCAGAGGCGCCTTAGCTGCCCGGTTGTTGTTAAAGGCAGGTAAATCTTAAAACAGAGGCTTACTCCGCATGGCACGCTCTTCTAATGACTGCGCTTCTGATGACCGTGATTGGAAGCGAATCTCATATCTCTCACTCGTCTCCCGCACGATTGACCAGCTGGAAGAAACGAAACTCGTCCCCGAAAAGAAGGTGCTCTATCAGTTCTCCGCGCGAGGGCATGAAGTCTCTCAGTGCATTCTTTCTAGCTTTCTCACCCACAAGCACGATGCGGTGGGCGCTTACTATCGCTCTCGGCCAATTCTTCTCTCACTCGGGCTTAGTCTTGAGGACGCCATAGCTGCTCCGATGGCTAAATCAGGAGGTTTTAGCGACGGACGTGACATCGGTGTTGTATGCAACTTGCCATCCAAGAATGGGCCTGTCGTTATACCTATGTCGGGAGATGTAGGCTCGCAATTTACGCCTGCGGTCGGCTGGGCACAGGCCATCACGTACCGACTTGGCACTCTTAAAGATGAGAGTTATCGCGGCGCAATTGCAGTCGCTCATACCGGAGACGGCGGAATTGCAACCAATGGATTCTGGGCCGCACTCACCATAGCAACAACCCTCAAACTTCCGATGCTTTTCTTTCTTGAGGATAATGGCTTCGGCATCTCAGTTCCGGGCGTTCGCCAGACTCCGGGCGGAAATATTGCTGAGAACCTCGCCTCGTTTAAGAACCTCTTTATTGTTCAAAGCGATGGCACCGATCCTAAAGATGCGGCTTCTGCCGCCGAAAAGGCAGTTGCGCATGTGCGGGCCGGTAACGGCCCCGCACTTCTTCGCGCGTCAGTGCCAAGACTCTCGGGGCATTCTGGTCAGGACACGCAAGCGTACAAGAGTAAGGAACAAATCGAATCAGAGCGAGCACGCGATCCACTTCCTAAGCTGAAATCTTTTATGGCTTCCCAGGGGCTCAGCGACGGTGGATGGAGCGCTCTTGAGAAGCAAGCTCACGATGACGTTGCCGCATCTCTTGAGAAAGCCTTGGCGCGCCCTGAGCCCAAGACCGCAACTATCCATCGGCATGTCTACTCTGAAACCCTGCCGAGCGGAGCTCCCGACCTTCAGCAAAGGGGTGGCCTGCTAACCGAAGGGCACAAGTTCCCTGACGCGACCGATACGCCAAATCCAGAACCGCAGCGCATTAATATGATCACGGCGATTCGGCGAACCCTTGAGAATGAACTTAAAATTAATCCTAAGGTACTCGTGTTTGGTGAGGACGTTGGCCCCAAGGGCGGAGTACATGCCGCAACCCTCGGGCTCCAAGAAACGTTTGGGGAAGCAAGAGTCTTCGACACGTCTCTTTCCGAAGAGGGAATTATAGGGCGCGCAGTTGGCATGGCGCTGAGTGGCCTCATGCCAGTCGCGGAGATCCAGTTTCGAAAGTATGCCGACCCCGCAACTGAACAACTTAATAACTGCGGCACCATACGCTGGCGCACCAACAACAGGTTCGCAGCTCCGATTGTGGTGAGAATGCCTGGCGGTTTCTTTAAATGCGGCGATCCTTGGCACTCGGTGAGCAGCGAGGTTCTTTGGGCCCACGCCATTGGCTGGCAAGTCTGCATTCCCTCAAATGCCGAAGATGCCGTAGGACTTTTGCGTGCGGCTATGCGCAGCAATAACCCCACCATCTTCTTTGAACATCGCCATATGCTCGATACGCCCTGGGCGAGACGCCCCTACCCTGGAGACAACTATGTACTCCCGATGGGGAAAGCGAAGCTGCACCAAGAAGGCACCCAGCTAAGCTGCATAACATGGGGCGCCATGGTTGAACGCTGCGAAGAAGCGGCGACGGCTTCTGGCCTCTCGGTTGATATTCTTGATTTAAGAACCATCATGCCGTGGGATAAGGAAGCGGTGCTGGCTTCAGTTAAGAAAACTCGCCGCTGCTTAATCGTTCATGAAGACGGCCTTACTGCGGGTTTTGGTGCAGAAGTGGCAGCTACGGTGGCTGCGGAGTCATTCTTTAATCTAGATGCGCCCGTGCAGCGGGTAGCGGTTCCCGATCTTCCCATCCCCCACAATGTGGCACTGATGGAAGCGGTAGTTCCCAGTGTAGAAGTTATCTCCCAGGCCATGATTTCGCTCTCAGAGGTATAAGTTATGACTATAGCTTCCGCTCCCATAACCTTCTCCGCAGAACAACAAGAGGGGACTCAGTCGATTATCTCTCAGTGGTTCAAAAAAATTGGCGACCGAGTCAAGGAGAACGAACCTCTTGTTGAGGTGAGTACCGATAAAGTGAACGTTGAGATCGCCTCACCGGCCAGTGGGGTTCTCACTGAAATTCTAAAAAAAGACGGCGACCAGCTTGCTCCCGGCGAAGTACTAGGAACTATCTCCCTTGGAGAGGCGGCTACCACAGGAGCTGCCGCAGGAGCCAAACCGGCCACCAGCGCGCCGCGAGCTGAAGCAGCCTCAAGCACCTCCGCTTCTGCCCCCTCCTCTGCCTCGCAGGATCTAAGTCCCGCCGTAAGAAAGCTTCTCAAGGAACACAATTTGCAGGCATCCCAGATAACGGGAACGGGCAAAGGCGGACGAATTACCCACGAAGATGTGAGCGCTTTTCTCGCTTCACGCACCTCAGGGACAGAAAGCTCAAACTCAGCCTCTACGGCAACTGCTCTCGCCAGCAGAAAAGTCCCTCACACGCCCATGCGCAAACAAATCGCTCACCATATGAGCGAAAGCTTGATGCGCGTCGCTCCACACGTTACTTCGATCTTCGAATGTGATTTGTCTTCTGTTATGGCGCACCGAGATGCCCACAAAGTTGAATTTGAGAAGAAGGGAGTTCGGCTCACCTTTACGAGCTATTTTGTCGTAGCAACCGCAAAAGCTCTTCAGGCTGTTCCTGAAGTAAACAGTCGCTTTCATGAAGATGCACTTGAGATTTTTGATGACTGCAATATCGGAGTCGCAGTCGCCCTGGAGCCCGGTAAGCACAGCGACTCAGGACTTATTGTCCCGGTGATTCATCACGCGCAAAAGCGTTCGCTCTTTGAAGTTGCCGCCGAGCTGCAGCAGCTCACCGAGAAAGCAAAAGCCGGGACCATCGCAGGAGCGGACGTGAAAGGTGGAACTTTTACCATCTCCAATCACGGAGTCAGCGGTAGCCTTGTCGCCGCGCCCATCATCATCAATCAACCCCAATCAGCGATTCTTGGCATTGGAAAACTGGAGAAGCGGCCTGCCGTGGTAACAGAAAACGGCAAGGACACCATCCAGATTCGTCCTCGGATGTACGTAACCCTGACCCTCGATCACCGCGTTTTGGATGGGTTTAAAGCCAATGCCTTCCTCAGCACCTTTGTTGAAACACTTGAAGGGCAGTGGGTGTAAGGGAGGCTGGGCGCCCTGTTCCTCCTCTGCCAGGAGATCTTGCGGCACCGCGGGGACGCGGCGCCCTACCCAGATACCAAACCACCAGGTAGGGCGCGCTGTCCCAGCGTGCCGAAAGATCCCGCGTCTCATTCTGAATGGTTTCGACTTGCCGCCACTGGGCGAGTTGAAAGATCACGCGGCGCCCTGGGGACAGGACGCCCCACCAGGATGCCTCGCCTATGGGTAGGGCGCGCCGAATCAAATGCTGGGCAGAATTAAACAATCGCGCCAAGCGCCTATAGCCTGCGCCCTTCTCAAGGTCCCACCTTGAACTCCGCCGCTAATTGGCGGAAAGTCTCGGGGTATCTATGGAGACCACGTTACATGGCCAAGATTAAGGTTAAGACCCCCCTCGTAGAACTAGACGGCGATGAAATGACAAGAATCATCTGGGAGATGATTCGAACGCGTCTGATCCTGCCGTACCTCGACGTTGACCTTAAGTACTACGATCTTTCGATCGAAAACCGAGACGCTACCGGTGACAAGGTCACCGTAGAATCAGCAGAGGCCATCAAAAAATATGGCGTGGGCGTTAAGTGCGCCACCATCACTCCAGACGAAGCGCGGGTTAAGGAATTTAATCTTAAGCAGATGTGGAAGTCGCCCAATGGCACTATCCGCAATATTCTTAACGGCACCGTGTTCCGCGAGCCCATCCTCTGCAGCAACGTTCCGCGGCTTGTCACCACCTGGACTAAACCCATTGTCATTGGCCGCCACGCCTACGGCGACCAGTACCGCGCGACTGATTTTAAGGTACCAAGCGCTGGAAAAGTCACGATTACCTTTCAGCCGAATGATCCCTCACAAAAGAGCATATCCCACGAAGTCTTCGCCTTTCCGGGCGCTGGAATTGCGCTTGCGATGTACAATCTTGATGAATCAATTGTGAGCTTTGCGCGTAGTTCTCTCAACTACGGACTCTCCAAGCGCATGCCTGTATATCTTTCTACGAAGAATACCATTCTTAAGGTCTACGACGGCCGCTTTAAGGACATCTTCCAAGAGGTATACGACCGGGAGTTTAAGACGCGCTACGAAGCCGCAGGCATTACCTATGAGCACCGCTTGATTGACGACATGGTTGCAACTGCCATGAAATCAGACGGTGGATTCGTTTGGGCCTGTAAGAACTATGACGGAGACGTGCAGTCCGACAGCGTAGCCCAAGGCTACGGGTCTCTAGGACTCATGACCTCAGTGCTCATGACTGAAGACGGAAAAACCATCGAAGCAGAGGCCGCTCACGGCACCGTTACCCGCCATTACCGCGAGCATCAAAAAGGCAAGGAAACTTCGACCAATCCAGTAGCATCCATTTTTGCCTGGACGCGTGGGCTTATCTACCGCGGTCGGTTCGACAATACGCCTGAGGTTATCGCCTTCGCTGAAAAGCTTGAAGCGACCTGCATCAAGACGATTGAGTCAGGAAAGATGACGAAAGACCTTGCGATGTGCGTTCATGGCGCAAAGACCGAGAGAAAACATTATCTCTCCACCAAAGAGTTCTTCGATGCTCTGGTAGAAAATCTCTAGGGAACCTCTGAAAAACATCGCTATTTTCTTTTTTCTCTCAGTGAGCTCTGTGTCCTCTGTGGTTTTTCAACAATTTAAATCAACCACAGAGAGCACAGAGTTCACAGAGCGGACGTTTTCAGAGATTCCCTAGGTAGGGCGCCGCGTCCCCGCGGTGCCGCATGATCTTTGAACCCACCCCATGGTGGCAAATTGAAATCGGATTAGCATAGGCGAAAGAACATACGGCGCCCTAGGGACAGGGCGCCCTACCCTAGGCCGCGACATCGAGTCGACCGGCCGGCCTCTGAGCCAAGGTCTGCACGAGACCAGCTCCCGTTACCGTCGAGGCGCGAACGATGGCCTGTTCAATGGTACCAATAAGCTCAAGATGCGCGAGAATATCCCGAGCATGCTGATAGCGGCGCTCTGGATTGCGATGCATGGCTTTTATTGAAAGTTCACTGAGAGAACGCGGCAACCCCGCCCGCACTTCACGCGGCGCCACAGGATCGAACCGTACCCGGCGAACAAGCGTATCAACTAAACTGTCGCCGCTAAAAGGAGCTCTCCCTGTCATCAGCTCATAGGCAATCACGCCCAGTGCATAGATATCGGACCGCTCATCAAAAAAGCCATCCGCGATGTATTCAGGGCTGAGATAGTTCACTGTTCCTGCGAGCGCTTCCGCCTTCATTGAAGACACGCTCGCCGGGGCCGAAGAAATACCAAAGTCGGTTATCTTTACGGTACCGTCAGGAGTAAGGAGAATGTTCTCGGGTTTCAAATCGCGGTGAATAATCCCCGCCTCGTGAATCGCAACAAGCCCAGCCGTCACTTGGCGAAGAATATGAACAACTGCATCAACAGAGAGTTCTTTCTTTGACTCAAGAATATCAGCCAGCGTTCCTCCACTCACATACTCCATGGAGAACGCAACGAAACTTTCGTCCGAGAAGAACTCATAGGAGCGAACCACATTGGGGTGGCGAAGCTTGAGACTAAGGGCGACTTCCTGGTGAAAAAGCTCACTCTGCTTGGCTTCACAGAGCGCCTGGTGAGAAAAGATTTTAAGCGCGCAGAAACTATCGTCTTCGTGAGACCGGCAAAGATATACTCCCCCGGTCTCTCCGGCGCTAAGGCAACGCACGAGCTCGAACTTCTTAAAGAGCGTCGTTCCGGGAAGTACATTTTCAAAGAACTGAAGATTCACAACTACATTCCTTTGGGGACAGCTCACAATGAACGTCCACCCCCAGATCCGCCTTAGCCTATGGTTTGCTCCAGAATAGTCAAAAATACTCCCCGAAAATGCCGCAACTATCTGAACTTGCTACACTTCCCCTTGGTGGTCTTAGTGGTTGATGCAATGAAAAACAACCACTAAGGGGAGGTCCTCTCCATTCCCGCCGCTCCCAATCTGTCGTAGACATAACCGCACTATGAGATCCCGCGTTGCGATCGTAAATTCATCAAGCTTTGGAAGAACCTTCCCTGAACACCTCGCAGCCCTCGAGTCTTTTGCGGAAGTAAGCAGGGTTGAAATTGCACGCGGAGCTGGGGAGAAGGAGGTCGTCAGCGCGCTGAGTAATTTTCAGGGCCTGATCTTAGGGGTAACCCCCCGACTCTCCAAAGGGGTGCTTGAACAACTCCCTTCCCTCAAACTACTCGCAAGACACGGCATCGGAGTTGATTCGATAGACTTGGATGCTGCGCGCACATGCAACATTCTCGTAACACGCATCCCTGGAATCCTCGAGCAAACTGCAGTTGCAGAACACACGATAGCCCTTCTACTCGCCCTCATGCGGAAAATCCCCGCGGCGCACCTGGCCGCAAGGCAAGGTGCATGGAGTTCTCGTGCTGATTTCGTGGGCTGTGAGCTTAAAGGCAAACCGGTAGGCGTAATTGGCCTCGGTAATACGGGGAGCCGAATCGCCGCAATTCTCAAAAATGGCTTTGGCGCCGAAGTGACGGCTGCTGACCCTTACCTATGGCCGGAAGTTGCCAAATCGCTGGATATCCCGCTGGTGGAGAGAGCTACTCTCTTTCGCTCCTGTGAAGTAATTATTCTCTGCGTCAATCTCTCTGACGAAACTCGGCAGATGATTGGAAGCACTCAAATTGATGCGATGAAAGAGGGCGCCCTGCTTATTAATGCCGCTCGCGGAGAACTGGTGGATGAAGCAGCGGTGCTCGCAGGCCTGGCTTCAGGAAAGCTGGCGGGCTATGCAACGGATGTACTCTCAGAGGAACCTCCATCCCCTACGCATCCCTTTCTCTCGCATCCTAAGGTTATTCTCACCCCACACCTTGGCGCCTACACAAAGGAATCACTGCACGCCATGGGCACGACCCTAGTTGAGCAAGTTCGAACAGTACTTGCCGAAGGTGGGGAACCGATTGGTCTGGTTCGTTAGGAAACGCATTCCTCGGGTATCTTTGAAAACTGCTCGTTCCCTTTGGAGTTTTTCCCCGCAAGGTCTCTGAGAATCTGGGAAGAGAGTATGCATGGTAGGGCGCGCTGTCCCCAGCGTGCCGCAAGATCTCTCGTGCCGGCACGTGGCAAGTCCTAATCCACCTGCTGACCGCACAACTGCCAAAGGCCATGGAAGCCCCGCGGCATTTGTTCGGCACGCTGAGGACAGCGCGCCCTACCATGCATATTATCAACTGGCGTATTTCAAGTTGTAATCGGCAGCTCACATAACTTCGGACATGTGCTGCAAGATAAAGTCGCGCTTTCGGTTCTAAAAATTTGCCAACAGGCGCCTTCAAATCGGCTTGAAAAACTCAAACGGCTGGCGGCATGCACCACAGAAATAGAACGCTTTACATGCCGTAGCGCCGAACTCACTTCGAAGTTCGGTTTTCTCCGACTTACAGAATGGGCAAGGAACGTTGCGCCGGCTCTTTCCAATCGCGACAAGCTCTTCGCTCACGAGTCCAGGCGGCGCAATTCCATAGGCACGCAGCTTCTCCTTTCCCTCAGCACTCATCCAATCAGTAGTCCAGGGAGGAGAATATTTTCTGTGAGTAATAACCTTGGCGAATCCAGCCTTCATGAGCGCCGCGGTTACATCACCTTCAATTACCGCCATGGCAGGACAGCCAGAATAGGTGGGCGTAATTTCAACGTGGAGCGCTTGCTCCCCCTCATCCCAGCGCACTTCTCGGATGATGCCCATATCTAGGACACTCATCACAGGAATCTCAGGATCCATCACCTGAGCAAGAATCGAAGGCACGCTTGCAACGAGGTGCGCACTCATAACTACCAGCGCGCATCAGGGTAGGAACGCGGAAGAATCTGCATTTCAGCGAGCAGCTTACCTAGATACTCGGTATGAAGTCCCTTTCGGCCACCCGTGTGCATAAAACAATCTGCGGGAAAGGTCAGAGTCGCCTCGCTGAAAATCTCTTTAACCTGCTTAGTCCATGCACTTTTCAGGCTACTAGAATCTGGAACACCAAGTTCTTGGCTGAGCAATTTCTCAACGTCATCAGTAACAAACAACTCGCCTGAATAGGCCCAGATCTCGTCAAAAGCCCGTTGAATCTTGGTTCGACTTTCGTCAGTCCCATCTCCTAATCGCAGCACCCACTGGGCGCTGTGCCGAAGGTGATAGGTGTCCTCTTTCAATGTCTTGGCCGCAAGTCCCGCAAGCTCAGGGAATCGGCACTTTTGCAAGTGCTCCATGAGAAGCACTGCGTAGGCATCAAAAATAAAGTGCCGTGCAATCGTGAAGGCAAAATCACCTCTCGGGAGCTCCGCCAGTTTTACGTTTCGAAATTCGCGCTCGCCTCTAAAAAAGGCGAGCGTATCTTCCGTGCGCTCAGCTCCTTCAAGCCGCCCAGCCAAGCCCAGAAACGCCTGAGCATGTCCAATCAGATCAAGAGCCACATTTCCGAGTGCAAGATCTTCTTCAAGGATAGGACCGTGCCCACACCACTCGGAAAGGCGATGCCCAAGAATAAGCCTATCGTCCCCAATTCGGAGAAGGTACTCAAAAAGAGCCTTCTTCACCGAGGCTGAGAATACGGGAAGCTCTTGAGGCTTGTTGGTGGCCGCAGTAACGCTAAGATTTTCTTCGTGCGTATCCATATCAGAACACCTTTACGCCGCGAGGAACTTTATAAAATTGGGGATGACGATAGACCTTGTCTTGCGCGGGATCGAAAAACGGACCCGTATCTGCAGGCGAGCTCGCGGTAATCACGGAGGCTGGGACAACCCAAATACTCTTTACTTTTCCTCGACGCGCATAAACGTCGCGCGCGTTTTGAAGGGCGATTTCGCCATCTGGAGCATGAACACTTCCTGCATGCTCATGAGGGGAACCTTCCTCACCCTGTTGTACAAACACCTCCCAGACCGGCCATTCCGCACCCGTCGCACTTACCTTTCCAGCTTCTATTGCCATGACTCGAACCCTATCTCTAAACAAGCCCTACCATCTCATAACTGCACAGCTTCTTTGATTTACCGCGCTTATGCCCCGAAGATGGCTCCCAGAACAGCAAAATTAGGCGGCCACTTTACGCGCCTGCTTTTGAGCATATGCCTCCGCAGCTTCGCGAACCCACGCCCCCTTCTCATGCGCATCCCGGCGAGCCTGGAGGCGCTCTTTGTTGCAGGGACCATTGCCTGAGATTACCTGGTGGAACTCTTCCCAGTTGATTTCGCCAAAATCCCAATCTTGCGTCTGCTCGTTGAACTTAAGTGCAGGATCAGGAAGGGTCAGATTCACTGCTTTCGCTTGGGGAACAGTGAGGTTAACAAAACGCTGCCTTAGCTCAGTGTTAGTCTTTCGTTTCACTTTCCAGCGCAAAAGCTCCTGGCTATTCGGCGAATCTTTATCTGAAGGACCAAACATCATCAGAGCAGGCCACCAAAACCGGTTCACAGAATCTTGAACCATCTCCTTCTGTTCAGGTGTTCCATTAGCAAGAGTAGCGACTATCTCGTATCCCTGCCGCTTGTGAAAATTCTCTTCCTTGCAAATCCGCACCATCGCCCTCGCATAGGGGCCATAGGAAGTCTTGGCAAGCATGGTCTGATTTACAATTGCGGCTCCATCAACAAGCCACCCAATCACTCCCATATCCGCCCACGACAGGGTCGGGTAGTTAAAGATATTTGAGTATTTGGCCTTCCCCGTAAGAAGCTGCTGAGTGAGCTCTGCTCGATCCATTCCAAGAGTCTCAGCGGCACAGTAAAGGTAAAGGCCATGCCCAGCCTCATCTTGAACTTTCGCAAGCAGAGAAATCTTGCGCTTAAGGCTAGGAGCCCTGGTAATCCAGTTGGCCTCAGGGAGCATCCCCACAAGTTCTGAATGCGCATGCTGCGAAATCATTCGGATCAGCTGAGAACTGTAGCGTTCTGGCATCCAGTCTTTAGGTTCAATTACCTCGCCCTTGGCAATTCTTTCTTCAAAGGCTTGGAGCTTCGCTGCATCATCCATACTGAGAAGACCTCGATTTTTGGTTTACGCCTTTTCGTCGAAATGTGCCCAAGAACCTTACGCTCTTATAGGGCATCAGAAAGTTTTCACCACAAAGGACGCAAGGGACACAAAGGAATACATTGAAATTGCTATTTTTAATTGAGCTTTCTTTGCGTCCTTTGTGGTCCAATAAAAGCTTAAGTAATTTTAGCGTTTTACGCCGAACATTCTTGCGCCCTGACGTTCTTAACTCTTTTTATCGAATTCTGCACGCATGGCGGCCTCAAACGAGAGTTCACCTCCGGCAGCTAAGGCACGCTTTGCGCCATCCTGACAGGCCTCCTCCAGGCGCTTGGCCGCCTCAAGCATGAACTTCATTTCAAACGAACCACTTCGCTTGGTGAGGTACTCCTCTACCGCGGTAAGATATCCCATCATTCCGCACAGTTCCGTGGGGCAATAGAGCCGGGCAGCCTTCTGTAAGCGCTCTGAGTCTTTGTGATCTGGCATTACAAGATTCTCGCATCCACAGATCACTTTTATTCGCGGATTATGAATAATCTGGTCAACTGTTTTTGAGTCAAGGGTGCCTCCGTTGGCATTCACCACCAAAGCATCGATGCCGAGGGCAAGTAGCGTCCCCTTCTCCTCGGGAGAGAAAACGCGAACTCCTCGCCGTGCAAGCTCTTGGCGCCGCGCGGGGTTAAACTCAACGACAAACATGCGCTTTAAGACGGAACTCCCGAGCACTTCTTCTAGTCTCTGCACGAGATGCTTACCGATATTTCCGTAACCGATGAGACCGATTGAAGCGGTGTGCGGATCAAGCCCAGCGCCCTTGAGCATTCCCAAGAGGCTATAGAGATTGCCCTCAGCGGTTGGCTCTGAGGTGTCAGCGAGAACACTGCCGTGGAAATGCTGATTGAGATACTCAAGCGATGTGGTCTTCCCATCGGAGAGAACGCCATGCCCTAAATCCTGCCCCGTGGTGAGGAAAATGCCTGAGTGCTCCTCGAAATCGAGCATCGCCGAAATAGCAAAATCGAGCATTTTTATGTCATTCGGCTGGCCCACGCGAGAATCATTCCCGGGAAGCAGCACGCACTTTCCGCCGACAACCCTATCGAGATTCTTAATGCCTTGCGGACCACCCACTCGAATAACGCGTGACCAATAGACCTTTTCATCCATGCCGGTAGCGAGCCCAATGGCTTCGCGTTCTGGGCTAAAATCTTTAGTCGCGGCGCGCGCCTCAGGAACTATTCGAAAACCACCCAGTGAGAGTTTTCCCGACTTAGGCTCCCCGCAGGTACCTATGCAAAGGACCCAGGGCTTAGAGAGATGTTTGTAGCGGTAGAGAGAAACGTCTTGATTGAGATCGGGGGCAAGCTTTCGGCACTCAGCCGGGGTAAGAACTTCCCGCTTAAACTCAGGCTCCGATGATCTTTCCATACTCTCCGCCGCGGTTACACGCATAAAGCTCTCTCTACTTAATCCTTCCTTCGAGTTCTTAGCGAACCCCTGAAAAACCTCGATATTCTATTATTTTATCTCTGTGAACTCTGTGCCCTCTGTGGTTTTTCAACAATCTAAACCAACCACAGAGGGCACAGAGTTCACAGAGAGGGTTCTTTCAGAAGCTCCTCAGTGTTCTTGGTGGTTGTTCTCCTTAACCACAGAGACCACTAAGGGGTGAGATTCCCTCAAATCCCCCCCCCTCGACCGATGTGCTACCCCTTCGTAAGCAAGGAGGTACTCGGTGGCGCCAGAATCGTATCCTTAGCGCCAGCCGGGTCAAGATCTGGAAAGTCAGTATTATAGTGCAGACCCCTACTTTCCTTACGCGCCAGGGCGCAGCGGATAACTAAGTTAGCGACCAAGCTTAGGTTTCTAAGTTCTAGCAAATCGGGCGTTACCTTAAAATTCCAATAATAGTCCTTGATTTCTTGCTCAATAGTAGCGCTGCGGTGCAGGGCTCTCTCAAGGCGCTTGGTGGTCCTTACAATCCCTACGTAGTTCCACATGAAGCGGCGAATTTCATCCCAATTTTGGGCAATAACTACCTGCTCATCGCTATCTGTTGCGGGCCCCGTGTCCCAGAGAGGAACATGGATATCAACCCTATGCTTCTTAAAGTTCTCTCGCGAATGCCGGGCAGCTCGGTAGCCATACACAAGCCCTTCGAGAAGCGAATTTGATGCCAGGCGATTTGCCCCGTGCAGCCCCGTACAGGCCGTTTCTCCGCCCACATACAAATCAGTTATGCCCGTTTGTCCAAACTCATCGCTCACCACTCCTCCGCAAAGGTAATGGGCAGCAGGCACGACGGGAATAGGCTGAGAAGTAATATCAAACCCAAGCTCCTTGCAGCGCGCATAGATGGTCGGAAAGTGCTCACGAACAAATTCCGGAGGACGGTGAGTAATATCAAGCAGCACGTTATCTTCGCCGTGCGTCTTCATCTCGTTATCGATTGCGCGCGCTACGACGTCCCTCGGCGCAAGTTCCTTGAGGGGATGATACTTGTGCATGAACTCTTCACCATTGATGCGGCGAAGTTTTGCTCCTTCTCCCCTCATCGCTTCAGTGATGAGGAAATTACGTGCTTGAGGATGGTAAAGGCAGGTCGGATGGAACTGGAAAAATTCTAAATTAGCAACACGCGCCCCTGCGCGGTAACACATTGCGATTCCATCTCCCGTCGCTACATCAGGATTCGAGGTGTAGAGATAGACGCGGCCAGCGCCGCCTGTTGCAACAAATATCTTGTCAGCAAGAAAGGCCTCTATCTCCCCGTTCGGCAAGAGCACATAAGCCCCAAGCGCACGATTAGGAACTGCGCCTGCATTCTTCTGCCGCGACGAGATCTTATGGCTTGTAATGATATCAACCGCGTTGGTGTCTTCAAAGAAGGTGATACTGGAATTCGCCTGAGCCGCGACAAGTAAGGCGCGCTGGATTTCATATCCCGTGCGATCGGCTGCATGAAAGATGCGCCTTCTTGAATGCCCCCCTTCACGGTGCAGATGATATCCGCCC
Source organism: Bdellovibrionota bacterium (assembly GCA_044356455.1). GTDB lineage: Bacteria > Bdellovibrionota_C > UBA2361 > UBA2361 > JBGSMV01 > JBGSMV01. The sequence goes on from JBIKWF010000073.1 coordinate 15,409, forward strand.
TCATCTTTATCGAAGATGGTCCCAAGCTTAATGAGCTCCTCGACTCGCTCGGGTCCCTCCCTCACCACAAGTTCAACCGCTGCTCTATTACAAAGCCCGGCGCCCGCGGTAAGGGTGTCTTCTATGTGCAAATCAAAATTGTCATCAGCCGCAGTTACCGCGGCGATTCCCCCTTGAGCCCAGGCGGTAGAGGACTGGGAGCGCTGCTTTTTGAAGAGAACAGCGACTGAACCTTGTTTGGCGACTTCAAGCGCATAGGTAAGTCCCGCAATACCGCCGCCGAGAACAAGGAAATCAAATTCACGCATAGGGTAATCGCATTTATCTTTACTTCGTGTTCTCAGTGTTCTTAGTGGTTAAAAAACAACCACTAAGAAGAATGAATGACCTGAAATGCCATCCCTTCTTCCAAGAGCACGAGATTAACGCTAGATACCCCCTTATGGAAGAAGCACAAAGATTTATGCAGCGCGCCCTTGAACTAGCCGTTAAGGGCCATCGCCAGGTAGCCCCTAATCCCTTGGTAGGAGCGGTGGTGGTTCATGAAGGCAAGATTATTGGGGAAGGCTACCACCAGCGCTTTGGAGGCCCTCACGCTGAGGTCTTAGCTATAAACTCGGTTTCTGACCGCTCCTTGCTTGCCGCCTCAACACTCTACGTTACTCTTGAGCCCTGCTGCCATTTTGGCAAAACACCGCCCTGCACTGACTTGATTCTAGAACATCGCATTCCGCGCGTGGTGATAGCCACCAGGGACCCATTTCCGTCTGTTTCTGGGAATGGCATCGAAGTCCTAAAGTCGGCAGGAATCGACGTATCCCTTGGGGTGTGCGAAAAGCAAGCGCGCTGGGTCAATAGACGCTTTTTCTCGCTATACGAGCAGAGACGACCTTACGTAATTCTCAAATGGGCCGAAACAAAAGACGGCTTTATTGCGAGCAGTGATTACTCCTCAAAGTGGATTTCTGGAGAATCCTCGCGTGCACGGGTACATGAGTGGCGAGCCGAAGAGGCGGCTATTATGGTGGGGCCTCGTACCGCGCTAGTCGACAATCCACTGCTCACCGCGCGCCCTGAAAAACAAGCCGAAGAGACTCAAACGCCCCCGCGTCAACCTCTGCGAGTGGTGTTAGATCCAAAAGGAAAGCTGCCGCGCAGCAGCAACGTATTTAACGATGCGGCGGAAACGCTCGTCATCACACGCTCCAAAGAGCGCAGGGACAAGCTCCCCCCTCACCTTACCTTTGAGGAAATAGACTGGTCTCAAAAAGTCCCCGCTCAAGTCTTGGGGCAATTGGCGTCGCGCCGGATACTTTCTGTCTTGATTGAGGGGGGAGCCCATACCTTGCAAGAGTTTATAGACGCGGGACTATGGGATGAGGCCAGAATCTTCACCAGCCAAAGTTCCTTTGAAGATGGGGTAAAGGCCCCTCTGCTCAATGGAATTGAACATGCACGTGAGGCAATCGGAGAGGATTCACTACGTATCATCGTGAATGAGAGTAATCTCTATGCCTAAGGAAAGCCCCACAAGTGCCAGATGGCGCGTGCTTGACGAGCACGTCTACGAAACGTTTAAGATCTTTCGCATTCGCCGCTCCGGGCGCATCAATCCCCGCACAGGTAAGCGCTTTGATTTTTTTCTCATGGATGGTCTTGATTGGGTGAATATAATTCCGCTCACCAAGGACAACAAAGTCGTACTCGTGCGCCAATATAGACACGGCTCAGAAAGTTATACCTGGGAGATTCCCGGGGGCTGTGTTGAAGCAGGAGAAGATCCCAGATTCAGCGCTTGTCGGGAGCTGAAAGAAGAAACCGGATATGAAGTTAAAGGCGAAATAAAGCTCCTCGGAACTATCCATCCGAATCCGGCCATGCAGGCCATGCGCTGTCACTGCTACGTAGCAGAGGGAGTGGAGTTAACATCCGCTCAAGCGCTCGACCCAGGAGAAGATATCGAAGTAGCCCTAAAACCTATCGAAGAAGTCCGCGCGATGATTGGCAGGGGCGAAATTACGCACGCCATCGTGCTCGCGGCGTTTGCGCTATTTAGGTAGGGCGCGCCGTTCCGCCTCTGCCAGTAGGCGACGGCGCGACGCGCGCCCCGGCGTGCCGAAACAAACGCCGCAAGGTATCCATGACGGCAGCAATTGCCCAATCAGCAAGTGGGTAAAAACAAGATCAGTGCGAGGACGAGAGATCTCACGGCGCCGGAGAGACCCGGCGCCCTACCTTGCCGTCAATCGTTCAAGGGCCTTCGAAAGCTCCTCAAACGTGACAACTTTGCTGTTCTGAAATACGCCGCTACCTTGAGGAGAAACAATCCAGCGCTCCACAATGTTGAGTCTCAATGATTCTAATAAGCGCATCTGCGAGGTCGTTAAATCTTGCGGCGTCGCCTTAACCTCTATGGCGACATAACGCTGATTCGGGAGCTGGACCAAAAGATCGATTTCGACCTTCTCTTTCGTGCGAACATAATTGAGCTGCGGCAACTGACCACGGTTGATGAAGAACTTAGCGATTTCGCTTACTGCTATATTCTCGAGAAGAGGCCCCCAGCTTGGGCTTACCATCAGAGGAGCTATTTCTGTCCAACCCTGCAGTCGAGTCGCTAGCGCGACATCCTCGAAGTAGAACTTAGGGGCCTTGATCAATCGCTGGTTTAAATTCGTGTAGTAAGGTTGTAACCGCCTGAGTATCCCGTTTTCTTCGAGTAACGATACCCAAGATTGAACTGTAGTCACGTCCGCCGATACGTTTGCTGCAACATCAGAAAAGTTAAAGAGCTGCCCCACTCGCCCCGCAGTCAATCCAAGACATTTTGTGAATGCAGCTTTTCTCTCAATCCCAGCGGAATTCACAATGTCCCTCTCAATAAAGGAGGCGATTAAGTCGTTAAGATAGCGGGAAACGGATAACTGCTCGGACACGTACAGCTCTGGCCATCCACCCCTAAATAAATAATCACTCAATCGATAACGCTGCTTAAGTTCCTCAATCGATAGCCCAGCGAGATCTAGGAAACTGGCGCGTCCCGCTAGCGATTCGCGAATCTCCCTTTGGAGTAGCGTTTGATTGGAGCCAGTTATCCAAACATCGAGCTCGCTGATGTTCTTACTTTCTAACCGAGCCGCGTCTACACGCCTCTTCAGCTCGGGGAATAGAGCGGGAGCAAACGGGGCTTCATCGAGAATGACTTTGCTCGGTAGCTGCTCAAGGAAAAGTCGCGGATTCTCTTCTGCTCGAATCCTGGTCGCCGCATCATCAAAGTAAAAAACTTCATGGGTTCCTAGGTGCTGCAATAATGATGTTTTTCCGACTTGCCTAGGACCACGCAGAACTTTAATGGGAAGCATTGAGTGTATGCTTCCCGACTGCAAGAACGACTGCAAATTCCTTTCAATCCACATAGTTGACTATATTAGGATATCACCCATATCCGGTCAACAGCTAGGTAAGGCGCCCCTCCTCTGCCAGTAGGCGACGGCACGGCAGCGCGCCCCGGAGTGCCGAAAAAATATACAGAAAGAAGTCTTAGCTAGTCGTCTTGGGGTCTTCTTCCCCAACTATGTGAACATCAGTAAGGCCACGTTTTGCGGCAGGCCCACTAGGAGGCGCGTCATCTTTCTTCTTCGCAGAGGAACTCGCAGAAGCCAAAGCCGCCTCATCAAGCTTTTTAACTCGCTTAACCCTCTTGTCCTCATCAAGCCGATAGAACTCAATCAAATCAGCAATCATCTTCTGGTATGAGGCGTCTGGATCTTGTGAAATGGATTTATAAAAGGAAACGCCAGGCTGATCCTCTGACTGAAATCGACCAACAATTCCAGCCGAAGCCGTCGGACTGGACGGCAGAAGCAATAGCAAAGCCCCTGGGCTCTTCGCATCTGAAGTATTTACCTGAGGAAGAGTCACTTCTATAAAGCTAAAGGTTGTTCCTTCTGAGCCTGAATTGGGCAAAGCCTTAACAATTTCCGGAGTGGCATCCCTCTCAGGTCCCCCAGAAATTCCCATAGAACGAAGCATGGAAGAAACGGCTTTTCTATCGCCGTATACATTCTCAAAAGATTTGTCGTTGAGCAGCTTCTTGAATACGTCGTAGTCACCATACTTTTTGACAACGTCGGACTTAAAGAGCGTCTCACTAATTAAGTGGAACGAGAACTTAGTCCCCTTCCAACTCTTCGCAAAACCAGGGACAGGGACTTCAATCTCTTTGAGACTAGTCGCCACCATATCCGATGCGTTACGGCCCTTCACGAATTTGGATCCGTCTAATTTACCACTGACAACGGTATGGTCACCAAAATTGTACTCTTCAAAGATTGCCTTGGGGCAAGACAAAGTCGCCGAGGTAGTTCCCTTCGGATCGTCAATAATTAGCTTCTTGAAAACGATACCTTCGCCTTCAATTCGAAGCACCGAGTTCTTCGCTTGAAGCGAGATCTCAGCCCCAGGCGCGCAGCGCAAACTAAGTCCAACTTTTTCGACTTCTTTCTGTACAACAAACTTTTGTACTCGAAACGCTTCATTGGTCGTGAGGTGACGAACATAGTCGTTGCTTATGGGGTGGTAAGGAGTCGCTGAAGGAAGATCCTTAAGAAGAAGCTCTCTCTTTGCTTCATCCAAACTTTCGAACTTAGCGAGAGCTTCTTTAGCAACTTGAACTACAATCTCGCTGCCCTGAAGCACAGCTGAAAGCTCCCCGGTTCCGTCACCGCGCAGCTTGAAGCGGATGTTTGAATCAAGCACAACTCCATCAGGATTGTTTGAGCGCAGCTCTGACATCCAAGCTTTTTCTTCGAAATCCTCCTTGCGGCCTACCACTCCGGTTGCGCCGGGATCCTGGACAGGCGTTGAACTAGGAGCTGGCGGTGGCGTTATCGGCGGCTCTGAGCCCTTTTCTTCCTCAGCGGCTGGCGCTTTTTCGGAAGGCGCTTTCTGAGCAGTCACGTGCTTTTCGATTGCTGCCGCAACCGCAGCAAGGGCCTCCGGTGATTCCGCACCAAGAATGAGTTTGCGAACTGTCGTGTTTCCTCGCGACCTTCTCCCAAATATTTCACGAACAATGGGGCGTGAAGCTTCGACCTCGGTCGCCGAATCCTTCATATGCTGCGGGACCTTTTCCCATACGGCAAGACGCGCCTGGTGGGCTCTTGTCATCTTGGAAAGAGGATTCGCCTTTTCGCCGTATATTGTCTTCAAGGCAGCAACTCTGGAGTCTTCCGAACGAAGACCAGCCTCAATCAACTTATTGAGGCATCTTACTGCCTCGACCTGCGCCTCCAGCCTTGGAAGCTGGTTGTTGTTAACAGACGTCTCAACAAGCTCACGGAAGGCTGAAATGAAGCCGTCTGGCAAACCACTTATGGCCCGCATTTCATTCCACACCTTCACCTGTGCAGGGAGCTGCGCGGCACGCCTGGAAAGGGCATCTAAGTCTACCCTATTAAAATCAGACTCAATTAACTGAACAATTCTCGAATCCTCCAAGTAGAGTCCAGCCTCTTTCGCTTCACGAAGGGCCTCGAGAGCTGCGGCCTTGGATTTTGCGGCCTGCTGTTCAGCTGCACCAGCAGTAGGTTGTTCCGCGGCAGCAGCAGGTTGTTCCGCGGCAGCAGCAGGTTGTTCCGCGGCAGCAGCAGGTTGTTCCGCGGCAGCAGCAGGTTGTTCCGCGGCAGCAGCAGGTTGTTCCGCGGCAGCAGCAGGTTGTTCCGCGGCAGCAGCAGGTTGTTCCGCGGCAGCAGCA
>JBIKWF010000074.1:0-21148 GCA_044356455.1 Bdellovibrionota bacterium
CCTCTTATGTGCCGCTATCCCCCTTACCCCTTACCTTGTTCTCTGAGACTTAGCTGCGGTTAACCCGTTGAGTTTACTACGCCCCGGTCGCGTTTCCTGTCTGATTTCTTTAAAAAATGTTCTCCGAAGAAACTTTAGTCGCCAATTGCCGAATATTCTTTCGCTTATTGAGGAGGCGCGGATGAATCAATTTCAAGACATCATTCCTATTTCTTTGTTCAAGAAAGATACTAAAGAGTACCTATCTAAAGCTGAAATTACGGGGGCACCCATCCTCCTTACCCTTCACGGTAGAGGTGCCTTTGTGCTCCTGCACGTAAATTCATTCATGCGAAACAATGAGTTAGCTGAAATGGGGCGACATAGCCTGGGGTTGAACGGCATGCTCGAAAGGATGCAGAGAGAGCCGTCGTAGGGGCGCTAAGTCTCTGAGGAAATGAGGGGGGGAGTAGGTGGTCGACTATTTCGCAGGTGCAGACGATTTCTTCAGCTGCACAACAACTCTGCCGACATTGAAGTGATGATTCTTTTCACAGCGCACTTCGACGCAGCAATTCAGGGTTTCCACATAACGGAAGGAGAAGCGGAGACCCTCAGAGCGAAAGGACGTGCAGGATCGAGCTGGGCCAGAGCAAGACTACTGGGTTATCTGGCGTACAATCACCCGGAATCAGAGGAGGCCGCCCTTGAGGCACTTTGGTGGGTCCGTAACTTTCCCGGTTCTCGAATAGTTCGTTACACGGCTTCCTCAATGCTCGAGACGGGTATCAGTCCAGAACACATCATATCTAAATGGAAAATCTGGACGCATCACATAACAGTTCAGCCGCGAGATCGTAATGTCCTTTTAAATGCCTCGGCCGCACTCGAAGACCTCGATCCGGTCCAGGCGCTTACGATTATCTCTACTCTGATTGAGCGTGGAAATAGGAGCTATGAACTACTAATGAGGGGGGTGTCTCTAGCTCGAAAACTTGCACGAGAATCTGAGCATAAGGGACAAGAAGGATGGGTTCGAAAGACAAGAGGTTTCTTGAAGGACGCAATTTCTATTCTACAAGTGCGTCCAATGAACCCATTTGACGATCTTAATGCGGTGGAGGCTGCGCTCTTTGTGAACGACCTTGACTCCGCGGCTATGTTGGCCCAACGAGTGCTTAATGGGGTGCACGGGGGACCTGCCGGAGAGGAGCACTATGTGCGAGCACAAACCAGCATTGGTTTAATCGCAGTCGCACGCGGGGAACTGGAGACCGCATCAGAGGTATTAAAACAGCTGGGAACTGCAGGATTTGAGTACGATTGTTGTTCAAGGAATCTTCATCCCACAGAGTTGGCTCAGGAGCTTTTACCCACACACCGCACAACGGTCATTCAGTTCCTAGAAAATGTGCCTGAAACCAGCCTGCCCCACAGCAAGAACCAATTGTTGGAAAAGCTTAAGCAGGGGGAAATTTCAGTCCGTATTTCCCCTTATGATTATACCGCGAATGTCATGGCGCATAGGGCGCGAGAGCTGCAGGCGCTCGGTCGAAGGGCAGAGGCACTTGAGCTGTTAACGCGTGCAAGGAGGAGAGCGCACATCCCGCCCGTCGCCAAGTATTCGATCGGTGTAATGATGGATCGTCTAGGCGAAGCAGCGGAAGCGATTGATCTTGTCGCTGAGGCGCTTTCGGAGGATGCGAGTCTTCTCCCGACAGTGAAGGCCTCTATTAAATCAGGAAAGCAGTCAGATTTTTATCAGCTGTCGGTGGAAAGGTTGATAAGCGAGTAACATGTGAAGGCGGGTAAATTTCGCGACCCCTCTTTTCAAAAGTAGGCAGGCATCCTTGGTCTACCCTCAGTTGCCCCCTTACTTTTTCTGACTACCATTTCCGAGATTCTCAATAGCCGCATCCCGGAAGGCGCTTTGTATCTTATTATCTTTGAAGTAATGTTGCTATAAGATCACTATGTCTCCTCTCACCGATGCATTAAGGCAGGCAACGATGTCGCTCGCTGCGCCGGGCCTGGCAATTTGCTTGGTTCTGGGATCCTGCAGTTCGCATGCGGTTGATGAATTGGCGCCGCCCCTCTCCGAGTTGTCAATTCTAGAGATCGCCTGTCCAGGCGCGGACGAGGGGATTAGTTTTTCGGGCGTTTTTAGGCATGGGAGGAGAATCTTTTTACTACCCGAATCGAAACATCGACCGGAGAGAGTGCGACTTATCGACTGTTCAGAAGAAAACCCGAAACTTGAAACGTACCTTGTCCTGCCAAAGGAGTTGGTCCCTAACGGGTTTGATGGATTTGAGGCAGCGGTGGCTTTTGGCGATGAGCTATTCGTGACTATCGAAGCGAAGACGCCTCAGGCCACACGTGGGTATGTTGCAAAAGCGCTCTTAAATCCCCACACAAGCGAGTTAGAGGTTCACAAAGTCGTAGAGGTGCCGCTTCGTAGTCGGCAGTTCAATCGCAGCGTTGAGGCGCTCACTATTTTCAAGAATCGGCTTTACGCTTTTGAGGAGATTAACTCAGCTCCGGCCAATCTGCTCCCGGTAGCCCATGAGTACGATCGCGAACTCAACTATTTGAGAGCCCTGCCTTTGCCGCAGATCCCCTATCGAGTTACCGACGCGACAGAAACGGATGCTCAGGGTAGATTTTGGGTAATAAACTACTGGTGGCCAGGTGATCTGGACCTAAAGCGGAGCTCTGACCCGATTGCGCTACCATGGGGCATTGGTCGTTCGCACAGTGAACCTAGCAATCGTGCGGGCCAGCAGGTTGAGCGCCTTCTTGAGCTAAGAATCGAAGAGGATCGGGTGAGTTTAGTGCCGCGTGCTCCACGCTATCTTGAGCTTGAAACGAAAGCGCGCAATTGGGAGGCAATTACGCGCCTTTCGGATGACCGGTTCCTTATCGCGACTGATACGCACCCAAGGACGATTGTGGCAGAAGTTCAGGGGTCTTTCTCGGATACCCGTTTCCAACGAGGAAGTGAGCCCTAAGTTTTTGCCTTTTGCGCTAATCGGCTCAAGTCACGCGGCAAATTTCGCCGGCGCCAAGGCTAAGATTTATCCGATTGGGACATAACTGTTTGTAGTCACAGTTTATTATTTATGCGTTGTTAACGCATAAATAATATGACAATTATGCTTCTGCTACACCTAATTATGTCGAATCTTGATTGTTTATGGATAGACAGCTCTTAGCTCACGTACAACAAGAACGATTGGCCGAATTTTTGACAGCCAGGGAGAGATCGATACCCCGAACCCAACTTCTAGGGCTCCGTACCGACGATGAAGTCACTGTGATCTCTGGGGTGCGCCGATGTGGAAAATCCTTTGCGATGCGTCTGCTTGCGGAGCAATTAAAAGATGCTGCAGCTCTTTATTATCTCGACTTAGAAGATCCGAGACTAATTAACTTTACCAGCGAAGATTTTGAGCATTCGTATAGTCTTTGGATGGCTACGCAATCGAGATACCCCGAGCGCGTAGTAATGTTTTTTGATGAGCCTCACAATGTTCCTGGGTGGGAGCGTTGGATGACGCACTTCGCTAGTCGGCCGGGGCACTCCGTCGTTCTCACCGGATCGAATTCGCACATGCTTAGCTCTGAACTAGCTACCTTTCTTACGGGCAGGCATCGTGTTGTGGCTCTCTCTCCGTTTTCTTTTGCCGAAGTTGCGGCCGCAGCGCCACTAGGTCTGAATACTGAATCGGCCAGGTCCGTAGGCAATGCCATCCAGCTCTATGAGCGGTACCGCTCCCTCGGTGGCTTTCCTCGTGTCTGGTTGGGCGGCGAAGTAGAGCTTCTCACGCAATATTTCAAGGATATTGTCCTAAAAGATATCTCAGCGCGGCGAGGTGCGGCGCCGGCGCAGACCAATATTGAACTGGGCGTTACCCTCATGACCAATGCTGCGCGTTTAACCAATAAAACCAAACTCGCAAAACAGCTCGGCTTTAAGCAACCGCGTACCATTGCACGACACATTTCCGCGATGCAGGATGCTTTCCTGTTTCGCGAACTACGCATTTTCTCACCGGCGCTGAAGAAACAGCAACGTAGTTTGCCGAAATTTTATCCAGTAGATCATGCTTTGGCGCGAGCGGTGCGGTTTAGCGTTGTCGATGACAGGAGTTTAGCGCTGGAGTGCATGGTTGCCTCTGAACTATGGCGTCGCGGATATGAATTATTCTATTGGCGAAGCTCTCAGGAATGGGAGGTCGACTTCATCGCGCGAAAGAGTGGATCGGGCACCATTGCGGTACAGGTAACGCTCGATCTCAGCAATCCGGCTGTATTTGAGCGGGAGAGTCGGGCGCTACAGGCCTGTGCGGAAGAACTCGGAATTACGGAGCTGATGGTAGTAACTGAAATGGATCGAAGAGAAATTAAACTTGGACGCCTGCGAGCCATCGCATCTCCGTTTTATGAATGGGCAGTTGGTAACTGGCAAGATAGTCCCTAGAATAAGGATAGCGATATGTTAGTCGGCAACTTATTTCCGTAACGGGTAAATCATCTATTGGTTGTTAACCGCGAGATTGGCGAGAGGTTCTTGTTGACTGATGAGCCAAGCTCGTTTCTTCTGGTGCCTCGTAGAGCAACGTAAAGCCTCAGTAAATGGATTCTCATGCATATCCCAACTATCTCCATACTGATAACAGGCTCCGAAATCCTCGATAGCCGCGTCCCCGATACGAACTCGCATCTCATTATCGAAAGGGTAACAAGAGCCGGGTTTGCCGTGCGACACACCCTTAGTTGCGGGGACGATCCCGCGTCCATCGCCTCTTGCATCACGTTTCTTTTGGAGCGTTCAGACGCCGTTATTCTCTCAGGGGGCATGGGGCCGACGTCTGATGATTTAACGAGGGAGGTCGTGGCAGAACTTGCGGGGGTAGGACTTGAGCTTAGGGAGGACGCGCTTAAAAACTTGATGGCTCTCTACGCCTCCCGGGGACGCGCCTATGATAGGGCGAATGATAAGCAAGCAATGTTCCCAGTTGGGTCTAAGATGGTTCCTAATCCTGTAGGGACCGCGCCAGGATTTCTTATCGAGCTCTCGTCAGGACCTCTTCGTAAGCCCTTGGTTGCTCTTCCGGGGGTTCCTGGAGAACTTAGGGCTATGCTTGATGAAAGCGTACTTGCTCTCTTGGGGGCGCGCCTACTCTCACCGAGTGCTCGTGACGCGGACGGAAAGCCGCGTGTAAAGAGCGTGCGCCAGCTCAGAGTTTTTGGCCTCCCAGAGTCTGTCATTGGAGCAAAGATTAAAGAGAGTCGGCCCGCTTCCGATATTGTTATCTCTTACCGAGCAGCATTTCCTGAGGTGCATGTAGTTCTTAAGGCTCCGGAGCTTGGATTTGACGAAAGTATTCTCGAGGGATCCGCTCGGAGAGCTCTTGAGGCGCTTGGAAGCGAGTATGTTTTTTCACATTCTCTTGATTGCTCTTTAGACCAAGTTGTTCACGAACTACTAGCTAAGGAATCCGCTACTATTTCCGTTGCGGAGTCCTGTACGGGCGGAATGTTAGGGGAGTTTTTGACTGCGATGCCGGGTAGTTCAAAAACGTTTTTGGGGGGCGCGGTGACCTATAGCAATGAGGCTAAGATGGCCCTGCTCGGAGTCTCACTGCAGTCTCTAAAAGAACATGGCGCGGTCAGTTTCCAAGTTGCCGCTGAGCTTGCGAAAGGTGCACGCAAGGCGTTTGGATCGACCTATGCAGTTTCTACGACTGGTATCGCAGGACCAGGGGGCGGGAGTGAAGAAAAGCCTGTGGGAACCTTTTTTGTAGGGATTGCTTCTCCATCAGGAGTCTTTTCTTACAAGTGCTTCTTCTCCTCGAGTCGGCAGCGAATTAGGAAATATGCTACCTATACTGCAGCAGATATTTGCCGCCGAAGCTTGCTTTCGCTGCCAGTCAGGTGGCCAGCAAACAGCGGAGAGTCATAGCAGTTCCGCTGACTTTCGGTTAGCCTATGGTAGTCCTGCATCTGCTCGCCAAAGATTTTTCTTTACTGTTTGAAGTCCGATTATGCTCGAAGAAGTAGTAAGTATTACCGTTACCGGACTTGCGCATGGGGGCGAAGTGATTGGCCGCCCGGAAGAATCCAGCCCCGACCAGCGTAAGGTCTTTGTGCGCGGGGGGATCCCTGGCGAGAAGGTCCTTGTAAAGATTACCGAAGATCACAAGAATTTTCGAAGAGGAGTTCTTAAGCAAGTTATTGCCCCTTCTTCAGAAAGAGTAGTTGCGCCCTGCTCCTACTTCGGTGCCTGTGGAGGCTGCGATTATCAGCACATCACTATCTCGGCGCAGCGTGAACATAAGCGCGAGATGGTAGAGAGCATGCTCAAGCGTCAAGCTGGCGTTACTCCGAAAGAAGGAGTTCAGCTTTTAGGGGCAGATCTCCCCTCTTTCGAATATCGCAGAAGAATTACCTTGCATATTGGCAAGTCGAGCGCCGGTTCTGGCCCTACCCTTGGTTTTTTCCGGGAAGGTAGTACTGACGTCGTTGATTTATCTGTATGTATGCTGGCAGCTCCCAAGATTAATTGCGCGCTGCAGCAGATTCGCGGGCTATTGCCAATCATCGAAGACGCAATCTCATCTATCACCGTTGAGGAGCACGAGGGTGAAATATTTATTGCTGCAAGGCTTGGAGAAGATGCCCTTGAGCGCATAGATCACGAGGAGTCTCCCGCACTTTCGGCCTTAGGCGAGGAGTTCGATAACCTCTCCATTCTTGATCGAGAGACGATTCTCTACTCACAGTATCGGCGCACTCCAGAGGCTGTAACCCAGCGCACCTTTCCGGCAGGCAAATTTTCACAAGTGAATACCGAGGGGAATTCGGTTCTTGTCGATAAAGTAGTGAAGCTCGTTGCTTTTCCTGAAGTAACTGATCTGTATGCAGGCGCGGGAAATTTCTCTCTCCCGCTTGCCGAAGCGGGTAAATTTGTTGATGCGGTAGAGCTCGATCCCGAGCTCGTGGCGCTTGGCGAGCGGCTCGCGTTCTCTAACCGCATCGCAGCCGGACGAATTACTTTTACGCAAAGCACCTGCGAGCAGTACGTAAAGCGCAACGCGCTTAGAGCCTCCGTGTTGCTGGATCCTCCGCGCACAGGGGCTGATGCGGTAGCAAAGGTAGTCGACCCTAAAATAACCAAGCAGATTGTTTATGTAAGTTGTGGGCTTCCCACTTTGTGCCGGGATGCAAAGACCTTGGCGGCCAGGGGGTTCAGTTTAAAACATACTTGGGTAGTCGATATGTTTGCGCAGACCCATCATGTTGAGACGATTTCGGTATTTGAAGCCTAAGAGTCCGTCCCGTAGGACGGGCGAGACTCCTAGCCAAAAGCTCAAAGCTGTAATTTATGAATGCCGCGTGGTTTGCCCGATTCGCTCCCAGATCGCGCCAAGCTCTAATCGGGATATCCAAGGCGAGAGCTCTTCAAGGGATATTTGGGTCGGCGAAGTTCTTAACATCGCTTCGATATCTCGAATATGCTTTTCGGAGTTGCCCTCTTTATAAAAGAGCATCTTCTTTAGAATCACGTATTCTGGTGGGGCAAGAGATACTTCAACTCCAGCTATTGAGAAGCGACGAGTTCGAGCGAGACCCCAAGCCTGTAATGGATCCTCACCGCTTAGGTAAACGTCTGCTTTAAATCCTGAATCATGGTGAATGAGGTTAAAGTGCCCACGTCGAGAACGCGCCATTTCTATTCGAATCACTTCCTCTGGAGGAAAGTAGAAGTCAGATTCAGGGAAAAGCGTTGCTATGCGAGGAACATGAGAGAGCTTGAGATCCAGCACGAGATCAATGTCGTGAGTAAGTCTTGCTTCGCCATAGAGCATAGCGGCAACACTTCCTGTCACCATGTAAGTACAGCCGAGGTCGTTAAGTGGCTTTACGAAAAGAAGAAAGAGATTAGGTTCTTGCATATAGGAACGATTCCCGAACCATCCTCTGCACTTGCGCTTCGTTGAAGAGTGGGTTTTGGGAGCGGACCCAGGCAGCTTTGAGTTCTCTCGCTGAATGGTAGAGCCGAAGGGCAGCCTCGAGCTTTTCGGTGGGGCTCATTGCGCTAAATCGGTCTGCTTGTATTCGTTCCATGGCTTCTCCATGAAGCGTGTCTGCCGAGAGTGAGGCGAGTCGTTCTTTTCCCATAGCTCCCTGCAAGGTACCACATAAGGTTTAGCGCTCAAAGATGCCGCTCTTGGACCCGAGACGACGGCTAGATTATACCGAGAGAAACCGCTATCTTCTCGGTCTTATTAGTTATGATAGATCCAGCCCTTTCCGCAGAAGTTCAAGCCGAGGTCGCCAAGAGGCGCACTTTCGCCATCATTAGCCATCCGGATGCCGGCAAGACAACGCTTACCGAAAAACTGCTTTTATACTCTGGCATGGTGAGAACCGCCGGAATGGTTCGTGCGCGTAAGGGAGGAAAGTCGGCCAGCTCTGACTGGATGGCGATGGAGCAGGAGCGCGGTATTTCGATTACGGCCTCTGCCATGCAGTTCCCTTACAAAGACGCCATCATCAACGTACTTGATACTCCTGGTCACCAAGACTTTAGTGAAGACACCTATAGAACTTTAACGGCTGCTGATAGCGCCATCATGGTGATTGACGCGGCGAAGGGTGTTGAAACTCAGACCAGAAAGTTGTTCGCAGTTTGCCGCATGAAGGGCATTCCGATTCTGACCTTTGTTAACAAGATGGATCTTCCTGGCCGCGAGCCGCTTGACCTGATGACGGAAGTTGAGGATGCCCTTGGAATTCAAGCGGCTCCGATGAACTGGCCAGTAGGATCGGGGAAAAGTTTCGTTGGCGTCGTCGAACTTGAATCTCGTGAAGTAGTGCTCTTTAAGCGCTCCGAACAAGGCGGCGCTCTTCGGGCTCTTGTTGATAGAAAATCATTCGCAGAGTTTCGCGCGATGCCTGGCGTTGACCAGGATGTGATTAAAGTCGTGGATGACGATCTCGAGCTGCTTGAGACGGCGGGGAATAAATTCGATTACGACGCGTTTCTTGCAGGAAAGATTACCCCCGTGTTCTTTGGATCAGCGCTCACAAATTTTGGCGTTGAGCCCTTTTTCGATAACTTTGTGCGCCTTGCTCCCCCGCCCCGCCCCTATGCCGCTGTAAAGAAGGATGGCGCGGAGTTTGAAATTAAGCCCTCAGAGCATGAGTTCAGCGGGTTTGTGTTTAAAATCCAAGCGAACATGAATCCAAAACACCGCGATAGTATGGCTTTTTTGCGGGTTTGTTCAGGGAAGTTTCAGCGCGACATGGTAGTTGACCACCCGCGACTTGGTAAGGAAATTCGTCTTTCGCGAGCTTATAGCTTGGTCGCGCAGGACCGAAACACGACAGACGATGCATACCCTGGCGACGTCGTCGGAGTGATTAATCCTGGCGCTTTTGCAATTGGAGATACCATTTCTCTTGAAGGCGGCTTTTCTTTTAGAGCTATGCCGAGTTTTCCACCAGAAGTCATTGCACAGATTCGGCCTGCTGATGTTTTGCGTCATAAAGCTTTTGAAAAAGGCATGCATCAGCTAAGTCTTGAGGGCGCGATTCAGATCTTGCGCTCGTATGACAATCCGGAAGGTCCTCCCTATGTAGCCGCGGTCGGACGCCTGCAGTTCGATGTGCTGCAATATCGCCTGGAGAATGAATATGGCGTAAAGACGCATCTCGATATGTTACCCTATCGATTTAGCTCTTACGTCGAGGAAATTGACCCCCGTACGATTCGGCGTCCGCAAAGTTCCTTCCTTGCACTTGATGCGCGTGGCCGGGTGGTCATGCTGTTTACGGGCGAGTGGGAGAAGAATTTCACTCTTGAGCGTAATCCGGGAATTAAGCTGATTGATTTTGTTAATTAATGAGTCGCTCAGGGCAGCAAGAGCATTCGCGATTCGAGCTTGGTTAGTAGTCGCCCTTCGTGTTTAAATCTCCCGATGTCCTCGATGTCTTATCGTTCGCGGCCAGTTGAGCCGCAGGCCCCATGTCAGAAGGCTCTACTTGAGCGTGGTTTTCTCGTGGTCGAGTCGGGCGGTCTTAGAGTCTTTGCGGAATCGATAGGTAGCTCGGAACCTCGGTGCATTGGAATGATCTCGGGGCCTGAAGTTGGCTGCGCCAGGTTTTTCAGTCGAACTTCAGGCCAAGTTGTTGAGGTCTCAGCCCACTTAGTGTGGAGCTGGAACTGGAGAGAGGGAACTAAGGGAAAGTCTGCCCCGGTTACTGTCTCTAGCTTCCTTGAAGGATTGCCCCCTCTCGCGCAGTGCTAGGAGTGTGTCCCGTAGAAACATAAATCTTCGTTTTGGACACAATCCGTAGGTGGGCTGTCCCGCTGCCACCACAACATGTAGTGGTAGAAATTTTCTACGGGACAGACTCCTAGGGGTGTGCTCGTTGTGATGCTAAGGCTATTGGCAGTTGAAGAGCATCTTCACATTTTTATGAGGGATGAGTGAGCAGAAGGTATAAGGCGCCTTACTCTTTAAGGGGGCGGGCGTGGGTGTGTGAAATGGTTAGGTGCTCCTTCGGGGAAAGGGGCGGAGAGAGGCCGAGGAGGAAGGGGAGAGAGTACTCTCCAACCTTCCATCGCTCGGCCAGTGCTCTCACTTTGATCGTAATCAAGAGACAGTAGTCTCTATTACCCCGGCATCCTTAACGGGCTGATTACCTGAAATATTGAGGAACTTAGCCTTTAAGAGAGTGCGGGTTTGGCCTACCTCGTCCTTCCCTAGTCCCAGCGCTTTCTTGAATGCAATGAATTTGCTCTTCGAGATGACGGTCCCCGGTATCTCCCCGCTCAGAGCAAATTTGCCATTTCCATACTTCAGAAATTTAAGGTGGAACTTTATCGGAGGTATCCCAGAGGCGGTGCCCGTCAAAACGGTGCCGTCGTGGTCGATGGTGTAGACAGTAAACTTGGCCGATGTTGGAGCTTGCACCAAAATCTTGCCCTTTGTGGCCTTCCCTTTCTTTGCTTTTGACACCACGCCCTTTGCCTTGCAGGAGCGAGCGAGGGTCGCGTATTCAAGATAATTCGGGTTGGGGAGAATTTTCATTACAACTTGGCACTGAATTGGCTCAACCTCCACCAACGCTTTTCCAATTTTCTGCCTAATCTGAGCTTCTGCCTTCTCGGCGAACATTCCAAAGCCTGCAAACGCTAGTAGCCCCAGAATCACGCCTAACTTTCCAAACAACCTTTCATTTCTCATAAATATTCTCCCGAGTGGTTAATGTGTGAATAAATCACATCTTAATGGTAGCACGAAGCAAGCGCTAAGCAAGCCATTTGTGTATTTATATCCCTGTAATTTCAGTGCGTTGCGCGTGGCGGGTATTTTTTTTCTTTCTTTGGTGTGAAAAGAAAGGTGTGAAAGACACATTCAGCTGTGCGCCGAGATCTCTGCTGCCCTCGAGCCGTGCGTGCGCTCGTGGTTAACGATCGTAAGACCTTGATCGCAGTGCTAAGGTGCTTGGAAGGTAGCGTAACCAACTGAAAATACTTGGCTTGCTCTGGGGAAGGCCTCGCACTTCTTACGGCGCCGTGAGGACACGACGCCCTGCCTACGCACCCTCGCCGCCTTCTTGGCCTGCACCTACATTCTCCTGTGTATTCAAATCTATAGGAGGGTTAGGCTAGGAGTCGCGAGAGATATCCTTAGTTCTTAGACCGAGCATCCAGAGCAGCGCATCAAACTACCTTAGGGTACGTGTGCCCGTTGTGATGCTAAGGCTAATGGCAGTGGAAGAGCGTCTTCACATTTTTATGAGGGATGAGTGAGCGGAAGCCAACACGGAAAAACAAAAGCAAAAGGTACTCACCTACGCGGCTCAGAGCTTGAGATAGGCGTGGCGTTTACCAACCCAGCCACGCTACCGCTTCTTGCAGGAGAGCAAGACCAGAATCTTAAGACCATCGAACGTGAGCTTAGTGTGCGACTAGGGAGAGACGGGGGGAATCTTGTCATCTCTGGCCAGGACTACGAAGTCGAGCTCGCGCAGGATCTCATTGTTCAGCTGCGAGATCTCCTCGATAAAGGAGAGGTTCTTTTTAAGGGAGACTTAGAGCGCGCAATCCATATGCTCTCGGGAAACCGAAAACTGCGTTTAGAAGAACTTTTTCGCGACCAGGTTAAAATCGCGGGGCGTAAGCACAGTATTTCCCCGAAGACCTTTCAGCAAAAAAATTACATTGAATCCATTAAAAGCCACGACATTGTTTTCGGTGTCGGTCCTGCAGGAACAGGTAAGACTTATCTTGCGATGGCGATGGCGGTTTCAGCTCTTGCCCATAAAGAGGTAAAGCGCGTGATCTTATGCCGGCCTGCGGTGGAGGCAGGAGAAAAGCTTGGGTTTCTCCCAGGAGATATGGCTGAAAAGGTAAATCCTTATCTACGGCCGCTCTATGATGCGCTGCACGATATGGTCGAAGCGGATAGAGCGAAGGAACTCGTGGAGAAGGGCGTTATTGAGGTAGCTCCACTCGCCTTCATGCGAGGACGCACGCTTACCAATGCCTTTGTCATTCTCGATGAGGCCCAGAATACGACTCCAGGGCAAATGAAGATGTTTCTCACTCGTATTGGGCTTGGTTCGAAGTGTGTCGTCACGGGCGATATTACCCAGATTGATCTTCCCCGCGGACAAGTCTCGGGTCTCTCCGAAGCGATAGGCACCTTGCGTTCGGTGAGTGGAATATCTTTCGTGTATTTCTCCGACACGGATGTGATTCGTCATCCGGTCGTAGCAAAAATTGTTGCCGCTTATGACGCAAAAGAGCGGCTCGATTCATGAACACGAGCGGAGCTGGTTCCGGAGGTTCGGCAACGAATGGGGGCGCAAATGGACGTACGCCACCGCTTTCGCCGTTTGCCTTGTTTCAGGGAGCCACTGACGGAACCTCGCCCCTTGGTATTTTAACAGTTCACGGAATTCTATTTGCGCTCATCTCCGCGCTTAGCGGTGAGGTAGTTTTTCAGGGCCTTGCAATCCATCAAGGTGCCATGCTTCCGGGAGGACTCGCGGCGATTGGTCGTGTGGTGACTCTCTTTGTGACGTTCTTTTTCTTGCTTCGATTTGTCGCTATTAGCACGCGCTCCTATCGCCCTACGGTTCGAGACCTTTCTACACTTACGATTACGGTCCTCGCTTCCGTACTTATGGTTTGGCTTGGTCAGTTGATTGGAGAAAGTGTTTCGGCTTTCTTTCGTAATCAGACGGGCTCGAATTCTGTTCCTGCAGAGGCTCTTACTTTCGCCATCCCCTATGCCTCGGGTGCTATTTTGCTCCAAGCGGTTCTCGGGTTTCATTACGGGCTGCTCTTTAGCCTGACTATGGCCTTGCTGATGGCGGTGTATTCGCCAGCCCCAAGTGTAGTCGCCCCCTTTGTGCTGGTGACGTGCTTGGTTGGGTGTCTAAGCCTCTCTCGATTTAGGTCTCGCTCGGCGAATCTTAAAGCGGGCATGAATATTATTGTAGTAGCCCTGCCCTTCTCCCTCGCCTACCTCCTTAGTTCTCCCACGCTGGCTGCCTCGGCTGGGTTTGCCGCGTTGATATCGGCTTTTATCGGAGGAGTTCTTTGTATCTTTGTGGCCTCGGGATCAGCTCCCGTGATTGAGCATCTGGGAGGCTACGTTACGGACATGCGCCTCATTGAAATGGCGACGCTTGACCATCCGCTCCTAAGAGAACTGAGTGTTCAAGCTCCTGGAACGTGGAATCATTCTATGGTCATGGGCATGATGGCCGAATCTGCTGCGGAGGCTATTGGAGCGAATCCAGTGCTCGCGCGCGTAGGAGCCTATTTCCATGATTCTGGCAAAATAAAAAAGCCGCTCTACTTCGTGGAGAATCAAGCGCCAGGGGAGAATCGGCACGATAAATTAAGCACCTCGATGTCGGCGCTTATCATTAGAAGTCACGTGAAAGATGGCATCGAGCTCGCGCGAAAACACGGGCTCCCCAAAGCACTTGAGGATATGATTCCCCAGCATCACGGCACCTCTCGCATCGAATTTTTCTTCGATAAAGCGTGCCGAGAGGCCGTTGAATCAGGGCTTCCAGAAGACTCAGTGGATGAGAGCTTGTATCGCTATCCGGGGCCCCGCCCTCAGACTCGCGAAGCGGGTATTCTGATGCTCGCGGATGGCATTGAAGCAGCGGCTCGCACGCTCTCAGATCCGACCCATGACCGCATTCAAGGCATGGTGCAGAAGCTCATTAATAAAGTTTTCTCCAGCGGCGAGCTTAATGAATGCGATTTAACACTCAAGGATTTGAACCACATTGCGCGCTGTTTTACTCGCGTTTTGACGGGAATCTATCATCAGCGCATTGCCTACCAGGAGCCTGCGGAAAAGACCAATGAGGCGGAAAGCGAGGAAGAGGCTGCGCCGGCTTCAGTCGACGAGCAAGGAGAGGAGTCCGACACCGCGTCAGAAAATTTAAAGCGCTTGGGGATGTGAATCAGAAAAACAGCCTCAAGTAGTTTCTTCTCTGAGATTCACGCAAGGCGCGATTTTCAAAAGAAATCTCACGGACCCGAGGGGATCTCGTGAGATTTGATGGCTAGGGAAGCTCTGAAAAACCTAGATATTTTATTTCTTTCCCTCCGTGTTCTCTGTGCCCTCTGTGATTTTTCAACAATTTAAATCAACCACAGAGGGCACAGAGTTCACAGAGCAGACTTTTTCAGATCCTCCCTAGTTCACTACCGAAAAGACACAGGTAAACGGCGTCCCCATCATGCGATCGCTCACTGAGGCTTCAATCGTTACGCCCTTTTCAAGGGGCATGTCTCTTGGACCAAAAGTGACATAAGAGGTCCCCACTCTTAGGTTGTTCTGAACTGCCACAAGTCCTATGCGACGAAGTGAAAGAGGCGTTTGTCGCCCCATTTCTCTTCTTGCGAGAGCATAGATATGGAGGCTTTTCCCGTCGTTTGTTGTCATTACTTTCTGAAGGGTTGCTCTCCCAAGCCTATTGTTCCAGGCCCCATCCCCTCTTGTTGCAAAGGTAGCGGAGAGTCGGGATTGCGGACGAAGAAGTATGCGATGTTGTTTTACTTCGCCGGTGGCGGCGGTACAGGTAGCGAGGAGCCGGTCTCCGCGTACTTGTGCGGATGCATCGATTGAAAGTCCGAAAACCCCAAGAAGAGCACTGGCCAATATTCGAGAGTAAAACTTCATATGACACCTTTGTTGGTAGACGCAAAGGTGTTATTGGCACATTCGGTGATATGGTGGCATAAGGGGTTAGGTGGTTGAAATGCCAGGGTTTATTGCCTCCGCCAGCTCCGGGCCTGACGCCTTTGGGCAGTATTTAAGGAACCTCTGAGAAACTCACCTCTGTGTACCTCCGCGTACTCTGTGGTTAATTTTTCATGAAGAAATTCACCACAGAGGACGCGGAGGTATACAGAGGTGTCTTAAGAATATAGCGGCTCTTCGAAGACGCTTTAGGAGTCTGCAAGAAGCCCTGCAAAATAATTGTGATATTTATTATATGCCTTCGAGCTCTGAAGCTCGGTTGCGCGAGCGAGTGCGCGAGTTCTTAGCTGCTCTAATCTGTTCCTGTCTTGTGCAAGCTCTAGGGTGGCGCGTAGGTACTGCTCAGGCTTGTTAACTTCTTTAATGATTCGTCCGTTGTTTCCGTCAACCAAGAAGTCATTGACTCCGCCAGAATCGGATGACACGACCACGCAACCACTCATCATGGCCTCAAGGGGAACAAGCCCAAATCCTTCGTGAAAGGAGGCGTCTACAAGGATATCAGACTCTCGATAGAGTTTGGCGAGTTCGAACTTCGCTACGGGGAGTTTTGCAAGGCGTGTTTCGCTGTCCGCGAGCCAGTCCTGGCAAATAGGAACCGGCTGCCCCTCAGGAGAGATGACTGTGAGCGAGAACTGGTCTCGGTGTTTGGCGAGTTCATCAACAAACTCTGCGAGTACCCACTGGCCTTTGTCGGGAGAGTTGCGGAATACGACCATCACGCGAAGCCGTGGTTGGGGCAACGACGTGGTACGATGGCGCGGGAAAAAGAGAGAAGGATTTGCGCCTAATTGAAGCTTGTGGACTTCGGCTCCTTCAGGAACAAGAGGCGAAATCTTCTGCATGAGCCACTCAGAGGTTACAATTACCTCAGCGCCTAATTTGAGAGCTTCGCGGGCTTCGTTAAACCAGCGCGCATTATCAAAGTAGATCTCATATCCCTGCACAAAATTCACAAGCGTTGCACCTTTGCGCGAGGCAAAACGTGCCGCCGGGCCTGCGGTTGAGAAGAGCGTTGCGACAATGATTCGCGGCTGGAGAGAAGAGTTCCGCATGAGCTCTTCTTCATTGGCAATTACAAGTGGTTTGAAAAGCATCGCCTCTTTATAATTTGCAAGCTGCTCATCCGTGAGAGAGCCGAGAATGACGGCGCGCGCGTCAATTCCCCCTAGAATCAGTTCGTTAATCAGTTCAATCGCAACATGGAGTCCTCCCACATCTTGCCGTACTCCGGGGAGCACAAAAAGCACTTCTATTTTCTGTTGATGCGGCAAGGCAGCGGCTAAGCGAAGTTCCGTCTCGCGAATCACGTCTCGGCCTTGTGCACGTGAGGCAAGCTTGCGGTACTCAGGCGTCCAAAGTTTCATGAATCTGCGGTGATTGCGGGTCTGAAGCTGAGCTCTCTCGCGAGCAATGGCACCGAAGCTTCCTCCTCCGAAATGATACACATAGGTGTCCCCAGTGACCGCAGCAAACCAGCCGCGCTTCTCGGCGCGCATCTGAAGGTCGCTTTCTTCTCCGTAGCCGCGTCCCCAGGAGAGGTCAAATCCCCCGACATCCTGCCAACATTTCTTGTTCACTAGGAGGCAGTGTCCAACCACGGTACATGCATCATGCGTAAGGGAGTTTCCGCGCGCTTGATTGGAAAGCACTCGGTCGAGTTCTATGAAGGAGCGTCCTGGCGGAATGTCGACGCTCAGATTTGCCGCGCTGTTGGCTACGGGACATACCATCCCGAGTGAACGTTCGCGGCTGAGCGTGGCGACAAGTGAAGAAACGGTTGCAGGCCCTACCAGGCAGTCAGAATTTAGGAATAAGATATATTGTGTGCTAGCAAAGAGGGCGCCCGCGTTACAGGCCGCGCCAAAGCCGCGGGGTCCATTGCTCTTGAGCACGGTGGTGTGTGGATAGCGCTTCGCAATACTGAGGAGGGTTTCAAACTCTTCTTCGCTCGAACCGTCGTCAACAAGGATCACAGAAGAAACGAGGCCCTCGTTTTCCTCTATAAATAGAGCTCTCATGCAAAGGTCGACCCATTGGATGGCCCCGTGTACGGGAATGACCACTGCGCAATCGCCTTTTCCTGAAGCTTGCTGGAACACTACGTCTGGCTTTTGCAGGAGGGGAACTTCAATTGAAGACTCTGGCTCGAAATCGTCGGGGTTTCCAAGGGGGTAGGCAGGTAGGCCTTCAAAGGGATCGAAGCTCCTCTTGAGGGGGTACTCTCGCCTTAGGGCTTTGGCGAGCAAATAACCAAGGTAGCCTGCACGTCCTTCGTCTTCGCGGCGCATGAAAAGACCCTGAGCCCGGGCCAAATTGCGCATGACCGTCCATGCTCTTCCGGCACGGGCGAGGTCGAGTTTGGTGAGAAATTGCTGAGCCCACTGGTGGGCTGAGGCAAGTCGCTCTTCTGACTGCTTGAGGGTATTTAGCTGATTCTGTGCCCCGGCGAGCTCGGCCAAGAGTTTCGAATTCTGGCGCTCAAGCTCCATTCTTCGCTCTTGCTCTTCAAAATTAGGGGCTTCAATTTCTAGAGACGAGGAAGCCGCGGTGTCTACGTCAGGTTCAGAGACGTTCTGAGCTTGAGGCTCAGGTTGGGGGATAGCTTGCGGCTGCGGCTTCTGAGCCTCGTTCAGCTCAAGAGTTTCGCGCAGCAAGTTCCCGATAAAAGAGAAAAACTCTTGCACGGCCGCCACCTCTGCAGGGCTATGCTTTGCGAGTGCAAAGAACCATTTAATACTTTCTGGAATCTTAGAGCCTACGGCTAGCACGCCAAGTCCGTGGCTGTGCTTGAGTTCAATACCGGGGTACTGCTGGCTTAATTCAGCCCAGAGTTTAAAAACTCCGAAGTCACGCTCCCAAACATTGGTATCGTGGAAGAGGACCACCGCGCGATCGGTAAGCTTAGGGAGCCATGTTTCAAAGTCGTGTTTCACGGCATCGTAGGTGTGTAAGCCGTCGATATGAAGGAGATCGATCGAGCGATCCGGGAATTCGCTCAAGGCTTCGTCAAAGAAGCAGCGGTGCAGTGTCGAGAATTCGCGGTACTTTTCATTTACCTCGGAAACGCGCTGAAAAACCTCCTCTCCATAGAGACCAGCGTGGGGATCTCCTCGCCAGGTATCTACCGCATGAGCTTTTGCTCCTGGGATTTGGCACTGGCTAATGGCTTGGCAGAAAGCAAAATACGAGTTCCCAATGTGGGTCCCAAGTTCAACAGTGACGCGCGGTCTTAGAGCGTCAATTATCCAGAAGGCAAAGGGAATGTGCCCAGCCCAAGGAAAAGGGGGCGCCGCGTCATGGGGACGCTGAAGGATTATCGGACGCGCAAGCTGAGCAAAGGGGGTCGTAAGGCTACGTTCGCCAAGATTTAAAGAAACGGCTTCCATTAAGTTCCCCTCGCTTCCAAAGTTTGATGGCTCGAGCCCCCTTTACTGAATTGGGCCATGAGCGCTACCATTATCGAATTTCCAGGCGTTATAATACCGAGCTTCTTAAGGAATTCCTTCGCGATGATAGATCGCACGGGAATTGGGTACCCCCAGGAGCCAGTAAAGTCAAACATTTGAGCTCTTTATCCCAGTTGCCGCATGTCTGAAGTTCCGCACAGAGCCCGTCTTGGCGGCTTAAGCCTGACTCTTCTTTGTGGGGTGGTTGCGATCCTGCTTTGCGCGGTGCGGCTACTGTTCACCCCCGAGTCTTATCCTTGGCTTTTTCCCGATTCGTTTGATTGGTTAGTCAATGGTCTCCGCTATTCAGGAGTTGAGGGGGCAACCTTTGAAATCAGTCACCGAGCGATGCTTCTTCCGCTCGTTTATGCCGGCCTTATACGCCTGGGGATTGATAACCTTATTGTTCTCTTTGGCACCCTCTTCCATTGTCTCACTCCCCTCGTCGTCTATTACTTTGTCCAGAAGACGGATTCCCGCAAAGTCGCGTGGTGGGCTGCGCTGCTCTCCCTCCTCTCATATACCGCGTTGGGACAGTCTTCCTTTGTGGGGTCAGATACTGCGGCGCATTTTTTCCTTGTTGTTACGGCCCTTGCGCTGAGTACCTTCTCTCGGACAGGCGAGTTGCGTTGGATTACATGGGCTCTTATCGCGGGGGCGGTTGGTGTTCACGCGCAGTATATTGGAATCATTCTCGCGCCAGCTTTGGTGCTGAGTCTTTTTCTCTTCGAAGAAAAAGGAACAATGCGCATTGGGTTCGGGCGCTGCGCAGCACTTGTGCGAAGTCCCCAGGCCTATTGTGCGGTACTGCTTGCCTTGGGTGTGGGGCTGCTTCTTTTCTTGCCAAGGTTGCTAGAGTTTAAAGTTCTCTATACTGAGCGCGTCCAGCATGGGAGCTTGGTGCGCTTTCATGTTGATCAGCCCCTTCTCTACATTGTCGGGATTGTTTCAAGCTTTAGTTGGCCCATTGCGCTACTTGCTCTCATCGGAACCTTTACGGGCCTAGCTGCGGCGAGCGCGCGCCGAAGTACAATCTTTTACCTGCTCTGGATTCTCGACATCTTTTTATTCTTTTCTTTTCTGTATACCTGGAAGGACGTGCGATTTCTTTTGTACGTCACTGTCCCGGTGATGGTGCTCGCGTCGAGAGGACTTGTGTGGATTCTTTCGGCATTCCGGGCCAACGGAGGCATTCAAGGCCTTGCCGCGATGTTTGGGCGAACCGTCTGTGTGGGAATCACTCTGTTCTTCACGCTAGCGCCAAGTACTTCCGATCCCTTTGATTACTCGTTCGCGCTCACGCCTTGGAGCTCGGCCACGTTCGACAAAGAAGCCTTGGTAAAGCCTTTTTCTAAGGCTCCGCAAATCTACTTCTTGTCCCATCCTGAAGAGGGAAAGAAAGAGCTCGAGAACCGCCTGAGACCCAGTTATGACGAGCTTGGCTACTCTGTGCCGCTTAGCACGATGCTTCATGAGTTCCGCAGATCGCGTCATGACGAATGGAGCTCCCAGAACTTGTTTCTATGGACTCCCAATATCTCCCCTTCACAAGCCTACATCCTTGGGAACCGCACAACGCTTTATGCGCAAAAGCTGGTTGCTTTGGTTACCAGCATGGATGAGCTCGCAAGTACGCTCGCCGGTAAAAATAACGTGGTTATCGTGCGAAGTGGTGAGGTTCAGTCGCTTAGGGAGCGCTTTGTTGGCCAGTCTTCTTTTGCTGCACTTCCTACTTCTGCGCCTGAGTTTGTGTTTCTGCGCGGAGGTAGTGCTGAAAGCATTTCATTAGCTCCCGTGAAAGAGCTCCCCTCTTTCGTCTCCAAGATTACTGCGGCTGAGTATCCCCATGCGCTCTTTGATGGCATTCGGCACGACCCTAGTAATTTCACCGCCGCACCGCTTGGTTCGCCCATTCAAATTGATTTTTCAAAGAGAATCGGTGTCAGAGAGCTTAAGGTTGGTTTATGGGACTTCGATGGGAGGACGTATCGCTTCTCTGCCCAAGGAATGGCTGAAGAAGGATGGATCTCTTTCGGTGAATGGGAGGGAAAGGGAGAAATGACGATTTCCCTTTCCTCGCGCAAGATGTCGGGAGTGCGGCTCGTTGGCCTTCATAATTCCAATCTAGATCAGAATCCCGAAAACCGCGTCTTTCATGTTCTTGAGCTTGAGATTACAACAGCGCCATGAGTGTTTCTGAATCGTTAGACTCTTCCCGGGCGATGAGCGTATCCCCGCGCTTGTTCTTCTCCACTCTTCTTTGTGCTCTCGTGATTTTCTTGTTGGGAAGTTGGTGCGCGACCGGCACACTTGCCCCTTATGCGGCAACACACCATAAAGCGCTTCTTTTGCCTGAGTGTGGCTATCTTGCAAATTTAGATGAGTACCATTTCCGCGGTCCGT
>JBIKWF010000075.1:0-21100 GCA_044356455.1 Bdellovibrionota bacterium
TTCCCCAAGTGTCGATACCTCCCTCTGCGTTCGCTAGCTTCTTTTGCCTGCGCCAGTACCCTACTTGGCTGCTCCACCATGGGAGGCGCCCACGACGGGCTTCTCGAGAGACTTGCGGGAAGAGGCCCTGTGACCGTGAGCCCGCTTTCAGGCCCCACCGGGAACCCCTACCTCGCCGGAAATCTTCTACTCTCGCGTGAGATGGCCGCAAGCCCCGAGCTCAAGGGCTTTATTGATCACCGCGGAACTCCCCAGGCACTTGAAGTTGAAACCTCTTTTTTTTCTCCCACTACACTTACCCTTTATTACCCCGAAGCTGCGGAAGGGTTCTCCCTTGAGTCTTCCGACACCACGTGGATCATTGAGGGGCCCTTTACCCTAGAAGAAAGCAAGCGGCAGGAACTAGCTCGCCTTTCCCGAGACCCGGCACGACTTCGTGCCGATGGTTCCCTTGAATCAAGAGGAACTGAGGGGAAAGGCAATACCTCTCTGCCGGAGAGTGGCAACCACGTAGGAAGCGCTGTCCCTCAAGATACCAATTCAGCACGGACGGGTTTTGAGTCAGGACCTTTCGCCAATCAAGGGAGCGAAGGCACCGATTCACTCAAGGCCGCCGCCTCCGCAGAAAGCGATCCATTCCTTGGACGCCTCGAAGAGGCCTACCGACTCAAGGGCAAAAAGAGCGAGAGCCAGGGCTTCTCTTCTCCCTCAGACGGGACCAAACAACACGAGGCTCTTTCTCGGGCGCTCCAAGAAGGGGAGCCCTCAGACTCTAAGATTTCTTTAGATGCGAGCCAGGTGCCGTCCTCCGGCAATCTCCAAGCGCCACTGGCGAAGAACCCAGAACCACTACCATTCAAGCCCGCATTTTTGCCCACACGTGAAGATCCTTTGAAGGAGACTGCGTCCTCCTCGACCACGCCCGCAACAGGCACTTCGGCCAAACCTGAGACGGCAAGAGGCTCAGAAGAGGAGCAGTTTTTACGTGCTCTCGCTGAGAAAGAATCAACGAATAAAGCTGAGCTCACTCCCAAAGGCGATCTCGTGCACTACGTGACGCTCCAGGGTGAGACGCTCTCGAATATCGCACGCTGGTACACGTTTGACCGAGAGAATGCCAAGCGACTTGCGCGCATTAATGAGCTCAAAAACCCGGATCAGCTGAGCCTCGGGGATATTGTTATTATCCCCTCCTATTTGGTGAAAAATCAGCGCCGACTTACAGAATCAGGGCTAGCAGCGATTCAAGATCGTGTTCAGAAAATGCCTACAAGAGCCCCTTCGCAGGGACACTGAGTTAGTTACTTGAATCTCCCGTCAGGTTTCGCAGCGCTCAAGAGCATCGGCATAAATATCAGACAGAGTCTGGGTAAGAGAAAGCATGGGCTTCCATCCCAGTTCCTTCTCTGCCTTCTCGTAACTCCCGTAGAGCTCACTAGCCTCGACAGAGCGCATGCGAGAGGGGTCGCACTCTACCTTTACCGAGAGCCCCGAAATTGAAATGAGCCCGTCTAAAATATCCTGCACGGCAAGCGATCGACCAGAAGAGATAACGTACCTCCCATGGCCCTTCTGTGCGGCAAGCCTGTACGCGCGCACCACATCCCGCACATCAGTAAAATCCTTTCGAGCAGAAAGATTTCCCACCTGAATAAGGGGCGCTTCTTTACCCTTCGCAATAAGCGCAAGCTGGCGCGCGAAACTCGCTGCCATAAATCGCACATTTTGGCCTGGGCCGATGTGATTAAAGGGACGCATGACCATTACTTCAAGGTTCCCAAGCCGCGTCCACCGGTCAGCAACTATCTCGGCCATGAGTTTTGAAACGCTATAGGCGTTTACGGGGTGAGTCGGGGTTTCCTCCCGCACGGGGAGCGAGGCGGCGCCCACCGCACCATATACATCAGCTGAACTTACAAAGACTACGCGTATGCTCTTTTGGAGCTGGTGCGAAATGCGCAGGATATTATCGAGCCCCACGACGTTGCTGCTAAGGGCACCCAGGAAGTCTCTCTCTGCCTCAGGCACGAAGGACATTCCGGCCAGGTGATAAATCACTTCTGGAGCCGCGCTCTTGAGGAGATCCGCGCACGCTTCGAGATTACTCGTATCAAGGGGCTTCCAGCTGAGCTTTGAGTCAGCAACGCCCTTAGGGCAACACAGACTAAGCACATAGGAGCCCGGAGTTTCAGGAAAGTATGTCGCCACAACCTCATCACCGCATTCGAGCAGGTGCCGCACCAGATGGCAGCCAACAAACCCCGAAGCTCCTGTGACTAAGGCCCGCATCGCGCTACTCGCCTATTCCCCCGAGAACCTAGTGCATCCCTCGTTACTTGAAAGGATTCGTTAGCGCTTTTGTAGGCGCTCAAGATCGGACTGCACCATCATTTCAATCATGCGCTCGAAACTGACCTCAGGCTTCCAGCCCAATTTTTTCTGCGCCTTGCTGCTGTCTCCGACAAGAAGGTCAACCTCGGCAGGACGGAAGAATTTCTCATCAACCTTGACGTAGTCTTGCCACTTAAGGCCTGCGGCGCCGAAGGCAACTTCCACAAGGTTTTTTACGGTACGAGTTTCACCGGTTGAAATGACATAATCATCGGGCTCAGGTTGCTGGAGCATGAGCCACATGGCCCGCACATAATCCCCTGCAAAGCCCCAGTCTCTTTTGGCATCGAGATTCCCGAGACGTAGCTCCTTGGCAAGTCCGAGTTTAATCTTGGCCACGCCATCGGTTACCTTTCGGGTCACAAATTCAAGACCGCGACGAGGAGACTCATGGTTGAAGAGAATTCCTGATACCGCGAACAGATTGTAACTCTCGCGATAGTTTACTGTGATGTAATGGCCATAGGCTTTAGCCACGCCGTAAGGCGAGCGCGGATAGAACGGAGTGTCCTCAGTCTGAGGAGTTTCGCGAACCTTTCCGTACATCTCTGAACTAGAAGCCTGGTAGAACCGAATAGCCGGATTAACCAGACGAATCGCCTCTAAAAGCTTGGTAACACCAATTGCGGTGAACTCTGAAGTCAAAACAGGCTGGACCCAGCTCGTCGGAACAAAGCTCTGGGCTGCAAGATTATAAATCTCTGTTGGCTTGGTTTCTTTAAGAACAGAAATTAGGGAATAAGGGTCGAGCAGATCTCCCTGGACGAGGGTAACTTTACCAGTGAGGTGTTCAATGCGCTCGAATTTCTCGACCGAGGCACGGCGAACCATTCCGAAAACTTTATAGCCCTGGCTGAGCAAGAACTCCGCTAAATAAGAGCCATCTTGTCCGGTGATACCGGTAATAAGCGCAACTTTTCCTGACGCAACGTTAGCTGACATTGAAAACACCTCATGGTTCGTGAAAGGAGCGGCCGTATTACTAATTTGCCTCTCAAGAGACATACGAACGTCCCTCGAGCAGGCAGTTCTGTGACTCGCCTGTTAAAGGAGTCTCGCAAACGAACAAGCTTGCATAAGAAGCCCCCTTCCCCTCAATTCGGCATCTTGAATACCAGAAAAACCCTCGTGGGGGCAAATGGTTAGCCTCGGTGGATGCGTGGCTCCAATGCGTGGCGTGCAGCGAAATACAGCTGTTTGAAAAGCGGCACTGCCGCATGCCTTCTCTATAAGATCTAAAGGAATCCGGGCGAAAAATCTTGCAGCGCAGCATCCGCGAAAAGGCATAAAGGCCCCAAAAGCCAAGGAGCTATCTCACCGGACTGACAAGAGAATGATTAACACTGCAATATCAGCATGTTGAGAGCTCAAATCGTCACGAGCTTGCCCTTAATGGCTCTGCCACGGCAGCAAATTCAAGGTGGGTACTTAGCCAAAGGATACCTGACTTAGTAGGAGGATTGAACTCATAATGAGCCTTGCTCACGGAGACGGAGAAACTTGACCCTTCGGGAATGTTGTCAAAAGAAAAGTCCCCAAGTAGGCCTGTCGTTCTTGTTCCCGAGATGCCCGACTTGACGGTTACGCCTGCGATAGGAAGACCAGTGGAGGCGCTGTAGACATAGCCGGTAATACGGTGGACTGTAACGGTAGCATCTTCTTCTTTTTGAGAGCTAAGATTTGCCTGGAGGGCATTCGCAAGTCCTGCAACTTCCAGAACATCTTTGTCAGTTGGTGTAGCCTTTACGCTCTTGAGTGCGTGCTTTCCAAACTCCGAAATCATTTCCTCCTTTCGACCTTTGTCGCTTCGATCTTCCTCAGCTCTCGTTGGGTCCTGGGCTTTGCGTTCTGAGCTTTGAGCAGGAGGAGTAGAGAGATTCTGTTCAAGGAACTTTATTAGGGGCGCTACGATAGGATTTTCTGGAATCACTTTAAGAATCTCAATGAGCCTCGTCAAAACCTCATCGGTAGCACGCACAAGAAATGATGCCGGTAAGGCTGAGTTAGTTGAGATCGGCTCAGACTGATTGCTGCGGAGAAGTGAGCCAGTTGCAAGGACACTATTAACCTGCGTTCCGGTTAATAGTGCCTCAAGGATAGAACCTTTGGGGAGGTTATTGAGGTCCTGTTTTAATGCGAGCTCTAAGGGAATAGCTGCCGTGGGAGAAACGGAAGGTCTTAGCGCTTGCTCGACTTGGATGCGGCCTTCGCTTGGTGACAGAGAGAGGGGCTGCTCCCGGGCCCTTGCTTCCGCTGCATTTCGGGTAGTCTCTGCCCTTAACTCAGAGCGAAAAACTGTACGATCTGGAGAGTGGGCGTCAGTCGTTTTTTCACGCACCGCTTGCTGCTCTGAAGAACGCCCCGCCTCACGATCTCCCTTGGATTCTCTTGAGAAGTCTTTAGCCGTGGTTTTCCCCTCTGGCGCGCGCTCGTCAACCTCTCGGCGAGGGGCTTCCTTGGAACTGTGGTCCGGCTTTGCGTCAGGCTTCTCAACCGGTGCAGAGGAAGTGCGAGTTTCTGGTTTTCTAGAATCTTCTTTAGCTTCCTCGGGGGTTTTCTCGCGTCGTGTCTCCTGCCGTCCACGATCTGGAGTTCCTTGATCTGGCCGCGCCGTTTGCGTGCCAGGCTTTTCTGAGGCTCCCGGCTCAACCGGATCGCTGAGTCGCTCCTTCGCTCTAGGTGCCTCCGGACCCTTATCACCGCGAGGCGGCGGCGCCTCGCGCGGAGGCAGTTCCTTAAGTTCGCGGCTTTCTTTGGGCTGCGCCGCGCCCCTCTCTCGGTTAGGTTTCGATTCCTCGCGAGCATCGTCTTGCTTATGAACAACTGGCTGCTTTGGACGCTCCGAGCGTTCGTAAACTGCGTCATCGCCTCTTGGGCGCGGCAGGATCTCAGAGCGGTCAGGCCCCTCGGCAACTCGCGGTCGTGAAAAATCTCTCTGACCCGAATTGGCGCGCAGAAATGGATCTTGGTTATCTGCTGAAAAGTTCTCCCGGCCACTGGGCGGCAGCATGGAATTCGAACCCAGTGGGCGCATCCCCCGCTCTCCAATCGAGGAAGGACTGTCCATGATTGAATCTCTGCGAATTCCTTCAATCCTTGCAACATCGACGCCGGGGAGTCGCTGCGGGCCTGAGGCCTGAGCACTGCCGGGAGTAAATTCTTGCTTTCCAGGTTCGACCCCGGGACCAGTCGCAGCAGTACCGCTGGAAGAAGCCGCTGCGCCTGAGCCTTGCGGAGATGAGGGCGTTGCCGGTCCGGCGCCAGCTGCCATGCCCGCATCCAGGGAAAATCCTCCTCCAGCGAAATTAGCCATACCCCACACCCCTGCTCGTAAAAAGCTACTCTGCTAGTTATGAGCTCGTGCGAAGAAGATGGGGTTTAAGAGCAATAGTTTAAGAACGATCATTAGATCTGGGGTGTTATGGCGAAGTACGAACCAGGCCCCTCCAAGTTTTTCTTATGTGAGTTTTCCTTATAGGAGGCCCTGCTTTCCTTTGGCCTTGAGCTCGTCGAGCACCTTTTTAACGTCCTGAACCCGGTCCTGGTGACAGACAAGAAGCGCATCCGGTGTGTCTATGACAATGGTGTTCTCGACCCCTAGTAATGCAATCAGCCTTTTCCCCTCCGGGCACCCACGCACCACGCAGTTAGAGGAAAGAACCGCGGCCGCGTCCCCTTGAAGGACATTCCCGTCCCCGTCCTTTTCGAACTGGTCGGCCCACGCATCCCAAGAGCCTACATCGTTCCATCCAAAATCATCCGCCTCAACCACGGCACAATTTCGAACGTGCTCGAGAACTCCGAAGTCAATCGAAATGGACTCCAAGGTGGGGAAGATTTGCTCAAGAACTTCAGCTTCCCGTGGGGTGCCGAGGGCGCTCTGTATCTGAAGCAGCCCTTCATGCAACTGGGGAAGACATTGCTTCAGGGCCGCAAGAATAACGCTCGCTCTCCAGGCGAACATACCGCTATTCCAGAAGAAATCTCCGGAGTCACAATAGGAGCGAGCCCTATCAAGGTTTGGCTTCTCAAAGAAGCGCTTCACCTTAAAGGCTCTCTCTACTCCCCCTGACGAGGCGAGCGTCTCTCCTCTTTGCACATAGCCATAGCCAGTGTGGGGATAGGCAGGCCGAATTCCAATGGTGACGAGATGATCGCCCGACTGCGCAACGGTGATGGCGCGGCGCAAAACTTCGCGTAGCGTTCCCTCATCCCGCACCGCGTGATCGGCCGGTAGGATAACGACTACGGTATTGGGGTCTTTCTTGGCCGCAGCCACTGCAGCAAGACCAATGGAAGCTGCCGTATTACGGCCCATCGGCTCAGCGAGAATTGAGGCCGTGGGAACATGCGCCCGCACCTGCTCAACAAGAACTTTGCTTGTAACCACAAAAAGTCCGCCCTCAGGCACAAGTTCCTGAACGCGCCTAGCTGTCGCACCGATAAGACTCTCGCTGGTAAGTCCCAGAGGCAAAAACTGCTTTGGCTTCAGCGAGCGGCTCACTGGCCAAAAACGGGTACCCGAGCCACCTGCGAGAATAAAAATTGCTGCATTCGACTTCACGCTAACCTCCCTCTGCCTCACCCACTCTTAGGAGCGTGTCCCGCTGCCACCACTAATGCCGCTCGACCGCATAACCGATTTCTGCGAGATGACGCCGTAGCCCCTCGCGCCAGTCGAGAGGCTCCCGCCCCAACATTTTAGTAAGTCGAGTAGTATCCATGGCAGAATACGCAGGCCTACGAGCTGGCCGTGGGAAATTCACCGCGCTCGTTCTTTGAATATCGACGACGCGCCCAAGAGACGGCTTTATATCTTCATAAATTGCTGAGGCGAATTCATGCCAGCTTATCACGCCCTTGCCACACGCGTGTACGGTGCCCTCGCTCCGCAAACGGCAAAGATCGAGCAAGGCCTCTGCGAGCCAACCAGCCCAGGTAGGAGACATAAATTGATCGTCCACTACGTGCAGCTTCTCTTTTTCTTTGAAGAGCTTGATCATCGTATGCACGAAGTTAATACCCTTCTGGCCATGAAGAGAGGAGGTTCGAACAATGAGCCCCTTCCCCTGCAAAACCTCCTGCACTGCCTTCTCGCCCGCAAGCTTTGACTCTCCATACACATTGATCGGGCGCGTGGGAGCTTCTTCACTGAGAGGCGCCTTCGAAGAGCCGTCAAAGACATAGTCCGTTGAGATATGAATGAAACGAGCGCCTGAACTCCTCGCCGCATAGGCCACGTTCCTTGCGCCATCCTGATTGAGCCGAAATGCGGCCTCGCGCTCCTCTTCTGCCTTATCCACCGCCGTATACGCAGCGCTGTTGATAATAACGTCGGGCTTTACACGCTCAGCCAGAGTCTGCACTTGCTCACGCTCTACAATATCGACTTCCGATTGAACCGGAGAGACCACTTCAAAATTGAGGTCCTGCCCCCGAGTGGTAATTTCGTAGCCAAGTTGGCCACTTCCACCGAATAGTAAAATCTTCATATGAAGCTCTCTTAAAGCCGCCCAATTATAGCCGACCAGTATAGTTCCGCTCGTAGTAACTGCGGTAGGCGCCCGATTTAATCTCCTGCCACCAGCTACGATTCTTCTGATACCAATCGATAGTTGCCGCCAATCCTTCCTCGAACACTGTGCGAGGCTTCCACCCAAGTTCACGGGTCGCCTTCGAAAAATCTACGGCGTAGCGGAAGTCATGTGCCGGACGGTCCGCGACAAGCTGCAGTTGCTCGGCAGGCGTTCCGAGTATCTTCATGATACGGCGAGCAACCTCAACATTTGGCAGCTCACCATCCACGTCACTCCCAAGATTATAGGCTTCACCTGTTCGCCCTTTTTCTGCCGCCAAGAGCAGCCCCTCACAGTGATCGCGCACATGAATCCAGCTGCGTACATTCGCGCCATTGCCATAAAGGGGGAGCTTCTTGCCCTCAAGGCAATTCGACACGAAAAGAGGAATAAACTTTTCGGGAAACTGGTACGGTCCGTAATTATTGGTGCAGCGCGTTACAAGCGCATCGAGATGGTGGGTCCGAGCCGCAGCAAACACCATAAGATCCGAAGCGGCTTTCGAGGCAGCATAGGGACTAGTTGGTTCAAGCGGTGTCGTCTCATAAAAAAGCCCTGTCGGTCCAAGCGAGCCGTAGACTTCATCAGTTGAAATATGAACGAATCGTATTTTCTTTGCCTTTGTTGTCTCCGTGCCTCGGTGCAGCGCCAGCGTTGCATTCAGCAGCACTTGAGTCCCAAGCACATTAGTTTTTACAAACTCAGAGGCGCTCATGATGGAGCGATCCACATGGCTCTCTGCCGCGAGGTGCATCACGAGATCATACTGCTCATCAGCAAAAAGTTTTGCGATAAGCTCAGTGTCTGTGATGTCACCCTTTACGAAGGTTATTTTTTTCTGCTCAGTAAGCGAGCCAAGGTTCGCCAAGTTTCCTGCGTACGTAAGAGAGTCAAGGGCAGTGATACGCCACGAGGGTCTCTCTGCGACCAGATAATGCACCAGGTTGCTTCCAATAAAGCCTGCGGCGCCCGTAACTAAAACTTTCATAGTTTCATTCTCTCACTCGAAAAACTAATGAGTCTCTGAAATACCCAGAAATTGATGTTCCTCTCTCCTGTTTTTTCTCCGCATGCCCTGCGGCCTCCGCCTTAAGCAACACTATTCACGTAGCGCGGAATACGCATAGCGCGCGCCGTCATATCTCACGGAATCCCTTCGGGCCCGTATGATCCCCGCAGTTCCCTAGCGAGTACTATTGGCGGAGTTAAACAAGAAGTCCTGAGAAATATCGCCCAGGCCAGCGAATGTAAAGCTCACCATAAAAGAGCGCCTATCGGGGTTTATAAGGTCGCTCAGCCCTAAATCGACATGCCAGCAATTACAGCCCCCACCCATCCGCACACCGGCTCTCTGCTCAATCATCTCAGAGTTTCTGTCATCAAAACGGGCATAATAGGCGGCTTTCATCTTATCGGTTAACACCACCTCAAGGTTGCCCTCTACTTGGCTCACCGCTTCTCGCACATAGGAGACCCGCGTTCTGAGGGAGTCTCCGCGATCTGACTTTACACTTCCCATCATATTCCACGAGGTAAGCTGATTATCCTCGTAGTCGTAGTTCGTGCCGAAAGAAACCCCGAGGTAGGAACTAGGATACAACCCAAGATCAAGTGCGACATCGGAGAACTCGTCCCGATTGGGGTCGAAATCTTTTGTCTTCTCAAAGTAATCGTAATTCTGGCGAATGCTCAAGGTCGCCAATTTGCGAATTTCGCCTTTTCGTAAGCTCACATTCCCAAAGCCATCGTCCAGCCCTCCGAGACCTATATCGTCAAGAGGTCTATCGATATCTGCCCCCTGCAAGTCTTGCACGCGTGGAGAGAGCTCGGGAATTTCATCAGAGGTCACTTCTGTCGGGACAAAGCGACCAAGCAGCGTCGTGCTTACCCCATAGGTAAAGGAACTCTTGGCACGAATTCGATCAAAAGAATCAAAGAGAGGCAAAGAATCCTGGCTCGTATCGGGGATGTAATTGTAGCTCACGAAAGGGTCCACCGTGTGCTTGACCCTGGCGAGTACAAGATTATCATTTGCTTTGCCGAGAGCTGCCATCGTGGTGAGAAGACTTTCTCGCTCCAACTCAAAAACTTTTTCAACTCCCGTAGTCATCGTATAGTTGAATGAGGGAACCGTGCGATCCTGGCTAGAATCAAGCTCCGTATCGGTACCAGGCACATTCGTATTGTTGAGATGATAGTACGTCTGATTAAGTCCAACCGTAGCTGCGCTCTGGAAATAGTTCTGGAAGTGGAACGGAATTGACACGGATGGAGCCACGTCAGTTCTCACGCCATCGTATCCCTCCTGCCGCACAAAATCCGTGGCTGTCAGCCCAGCCTTTGTCACAAGCTTCAGGCCAAAAGGATTAGAGCCAAAAGGCCGAAAAGTCTTACCCACCTGTGCTTTGGCTTCAGGGAGTCTCTGAAGTACGCGGTCATCATCGATTTCAAAAGACTGATTGTACTCTCCCTTAAGGGTGAGAGAGCCTATATCTCCAAGTGCAAATCCACCCGTAAGAACAGAAGTAGTATATCGCGATTGGCGAGCTCCAATCTCAGGGTCTTCAAGCTCCCGCAGGAACAAATCGTCGCTCACCAAATGCAGATCAGCGACGAAAGTGGCATCAATTGGACTGTCGGAAGAAGTCCGGTACTCCTGAGAGTAAAATCCACCTGCCCGGTTGCGATCCCATGGGGTTGGGTCATTTACCGCTTCAAAGAGACCGGCTGTCTCTGTCCCTTTCAGATCGTCTCCTCGCGCGGATTCATTTGAATAAATCCATCGCGTACGCAGCTTGCTCTGGCGTGAGAACGTCTTGCGAAACTCTAGTCCCGTACCAATCCTTGTTTCCGTCTCCACAAAAGGACTCACAGTGAAATCAGTACTGTCATCGACGACAAGGAAGAAAGGGAGCTTCATTACAAACCCATGCTCGGAGCTTATCCCTGCAGAAGGAGCAAGCAGACCAGAAGCGCGTTCAGTTTTGGCGGGGAAGCCAAAGTAAGGTGTATAAAAAACTGGGACACCGAACATATCGAGGGACGTATCGTAGGCATGCGCGTAGCCCTCTTTCGTAATTGAGCAGCTGCCGGTGTTTATACGCCAGGGCACATACCCGTCGGCACTTGAGCCGTCGTTACAGTTACACGTTGTAAATGCCCCCTCCTCAAGGGAGTATTCATCTTCCGAAAGCCTCTTCATGGAGTCGGCGCTCACCCGAAAGCCTTCCTCTTCAAGCGTAAATTTCGCCTTTGAGAACTCACCCTTTTCGCCCTCGACGTCGAGCGTGGCTGATTCAGCCGAGATTCGCCCCTTATTATCAGAGACAATTACCTTGCCGGTGACGGTAGCTTCCTTGGAGGTTAGATCGAGCTGACCCGAGTCCGCCTGCACTTGAATTCCATCCCCGGAAATAAGCACTCCGCCCGACCCTTTAACCGTGTTCGCCTCTTTATCAAACTCTACTGACGGCGCGTTAAAATCGACTTCCTTCCCGCTTCCTTGCTCTGCGGCAGTGGCGGCTGCCACCTCTGCGGTTCTCTTCTTTTTGCTGTCTCTTGAATCGTCAGAAAAAAGCGGTTCTGGATTCGGAAGATCTATTGTCTGCTGAGAGGTAATAGACTGCGCGAAGGAGTAGTGCGGCGCTGCAAGCATGACTGCGGCGATCACTACAGGCGCGATGGGATGCGCAGCAAAACCGCCAAACACCCCCCCTACCGCAAGCACGCTCAAAATTCGCGAGCCTTCTTTATTTGAGAAGAAAGATTTTTTCACCCTTCGCTAACTCCTATCGAGTACCGACCCCGAGGCTTACTTTCGAGAACTGCCGAGGTGCCCACCAAGGAGGAAGCATGCCAGGGGCGCCCCCGCGAGCTCCTCCCTTTAAGGCCAACGTAGCCCACGGGATTCATATCACCGGAAGTATTGTTCAGCCTAAGGCCCGAGAACAGCCCCTGTTTTACGCAATCTGGACAGTCTTTTAGGTTCCAAAGAGCCCGAGCACGGCGGTAGGCTCAAGCACCAGGGCATGCTCAAGCCCCACGTAAGCCGCAAGTACCGTGGTGGACTGCGGTGACGCTCTGAAAAACCTCCATTCTTCATACACCTCTGTGTACCTTCGTGTCCTGTGGTGAGTCCCTTGATGAAAATTTCGCCACAGAGGACGCAGAGGTACACAGAGGTAAGGTTTTCAGAGGTTCCTTAGGCGCCAAATCCAAAATTTCTAAGGATAAGGGCGATCTCTTCTTTCATGGTCGCACGCTCTACAATCCTATCAACCATGCCGTGCTCAAGCAGAAACTCAGAGCGCTGAAAGCCCTCAGGAAGCTTTTGACGAATAGTTTGCTCAATAACGCGAGGCCCTGCGAAACCTATTAAGGCCTTGGGCTCAGCAAGAATAACATCCCCGAGCATCGCAAAAGAGGCTGCCACGCCTCCCGTGGTTGGATCGGTGAGAACTGAAATATAAGGAATGTGCGCCTCCCCAAGACGCGCCAACGCGGCACTCACCTTGGCCATCTGCATTAGGGAAAAGATACCTTCTTGCATGCGGGCGCCGCCCGAGGCT
Organism: Bdellovibrionota bacterium; assembly: GCA_044356455.1. Lineage (GTDB taxonomy): Bacteria > Bdellovibrionota_C > UBA2361 > UBA2361 > JBGSMV01 > JBGSMV01. Next base: position 12,536 of record JBIKWF010000075.1, read on the forward strand.
GAAACGATGATGGCAGGTCGCCTTTCATCTCTGGCAACCTCAACCATGCGCGCAAGCTTTTCACCCACGACGGAGCCCATGCTCCCTCCCAAGAAGGAGAACTCAAAGACTCCTAAGGCGATTGGAATATTGAGCATGCGCGCGCGCCCGGTAATAACCGCTTCTACGGAACCGCTGGATTTTTCTGCCTTCTTGAGGCGCTCTTTGTATTTCTTTGTATCGCGAAAGTTCAGAGGATCCGTGCTTCTAAGCTGCGCATCCATTTCGATAAAGGAGTGGCGGTCCGTGAGAAGAGGAATGCGCTGCTGCGCGCCAAGGCGAAAATGATAGTTGCACTTCGCGCAAACCCCGAAGGTGCGGCGCAGCTCTTTGGTGTAAAGAATCGCGCTACAACCTGGGCACTTCGTCCAGATATCATCGGGCAGCTGCAGGCGATCGGCTGCATCTTCTTCGACTGGGGCCGATGTCGGCGCCTTTGCTCTGCTAAACCAACCCATACGCTTATCGCCCTAATTGAAAACACGCGAACAAAATACTTCCGCTCAAACCACACCCATCCGCCGAGCTCGCAGAGGTAAGCCTACTAGCTCCTTGCGAATCCCCGGGGCTGTGCAAAAATGGAGGTAAAGTCATGGCACAGCTCACGCATCTTGTACAGTATCTGGACGGACTCCTCGAGACCGCAACCTATCGAGATTCCTCACTGAATGGCCTTCAAGTCGAGACGAGTTCGCGCGAAATAAGCCGCGCAGCCTTCGCCGTAGACGCCGCCGAGTCGACCATTCGCAAGGCTGCGACCTTTGGGGCCAAACTTCTGGTGGTCCATCACGGCCTCTATTGGACCGGCGGCAAGGAGAGCACCGGACCTCTCACCGGGGTCCTCGCAAGGCGGGTAGAGCTTCTCATGCAAAACGGAATCTCCCTTTACGTCTCGCACCTCCCCTTAGACGGCAATATGACCCTGGGGAACAACGTGGAGCTCGCTCGATATTTTGGAGCTGAGCGACTTGAGCCGTTCTGTGAATTCTCTGGCAGCTTCATTGGGTGCAAGGGGGTACTACTATCCCCTCGCCCCCTCGAAGAACTTGTGTCCCGAGGCAAAGAGCTCGTTAAGGGAACGCGCAGCGAAGCGAGCGGACTCCCCCTGCTGCTCGCCTTTGGCCCCAAGGTGGTGTCTTCCATTGGCTTTGTCAGCGGCTCAGGAAGCCTGGCACTTGGTCATGCCAAAGACGCGGGGCTCGATCTTCTCATCTCTGGGGAATCCAAACATGAGGCCTATCATAGCGCCCAAGAGCTCGGCCTTAATGCTCTGTTTTGTGGCCACTACCGCACAGAAACTTTTGGTGTTGCGGCCTTGCAACGACGGCTTGAAAAAGAGTTTAATCTCAGTACTCTCTTCATCGACGAAGATAGTGGAATTTAACGGCCGTAGTTTACTGCTGTGAAGGTAAGGGCCATAAAACTGAGAGCCGTTAAATCATTGGTTGGCCGCATCGGTTCGTAGTGGCTCGTATTTTTATTAATTTGGATGGTTATGCGTTTCCTCAAGGATCTTTCTCTCGAAGGTCGCCGGGTTCTCATTCGTGCTGATCTTAACGTGCCACTCGACGAGAAGCTTGAGATTACCGACGACAATAGAATTACCCAGTTTCTCCCTACCCTCAAAGCAGTCATGGAGCGCGGGGGGCGCCCCATAGTGATGTCGCACTTTGAAGATCCAGAAAAGCGCGATCCTAAATATTCACTCAAGCCCTGTGCTGACCGCATTCGGAAACTTACAGGTTTTGATGTGCGCCTGGCCGATGACTGTGTGGGTACACAGGTTGAACAGATGTCCAAGAGCCTTGAGCCTGGTCAAGTATTGGTGCTTGAAAACCTGCGCTTTAATCCAGGCGAGAAACAAAACGATCCCGCGTTTTGCGAGCAGCTCGCAAAGCTTGGGGATGTTTTTGTAAATGACGCATTTGCCACTGCACATCGCAAGCATGCCTCCATGGTTGGCGTGCCTAAGCTCTTTAAGGAAAAGGGCGCAGGACTCCTCATGCAGCGCGAAATGGAGTTCTACAACAAAGCCCTTGTTTCACCGAAACGCCCGCTCTGCGTGGTGCTCGGCGGCTCCAAAATCTCGACCAAGTTTAACGTACTCGTAAATCTGGCCCAGAAGGCGGATAAGCTCATCATCGGCGGCGCCATGGCGAATACGTTCCTTGCTGCCCAAGGCATGCAGGTCGGCCGTTCTCTCTTCGAACAAGAATATTTCGCTAAGGCGATTGAACTTCTTGGGCAACTCGCGAGACGTGACTGCAAAGTGTATTTGCCAGTTGACCTCGTCGTCGCGCCCTCACCTGCCGCCAAGGGCCTCGCAAGAACAGTCCCGGCGCAAGAAATCCCTGCGGATCAGATGGCCCTTGACATTGGCCCCGCGACAAGCCTTCTTTATAAATCCGCTCTTCAAAACGCAGAGACCATCGTATGGAATGGTCCCATGGGCGTATTCGAGCAAGAAGAGTTCTCAAAGGGCACGACCGACATGATTGAGTCAGTCGCAAGCGCCCACGGCATGAAAGTCGTAGGCGGCGGAGACACTGATTCTGCTATCCACAAGATGGAGCTCGATCATAAGTTTGATTTTATCTCGACAGGTGGCGGAGCGTTCCTGGTGCTGCTTGAAGGTAAAGGACTGCCTGGATTTAGCGCTCTTGAGAGCTAGAGGTAGGGCGCCCTGTCCTCAGGGCGCCGCGTGCTCCGTCTTCGCTGATAGGCAACGGCCCCACAATTCCCCCGCACCACCCCTTATTGCCGAACGATGCAGCTCTCAGGATTGGCTGAATAAGCGACGCCACACCTGCGCCAGATTGGAAGATCTTGCGGCACCCTGAGGACAGGGCGCCCTACCCATTCGCGCGGCATCCTTAGGGAACCTCTGAGAAGCCTCTTCTTTCCCTTCGCGTCCTTAGCGTCCTTCGCGTTATTTCGCAAAATATCGCGCACCCGCAATGCTTGGGTTTAACGCGAAGAACACGAAGGAGGACTTTTTCAGAGGTTCCTTAGGTAGGGCGCGCCGTCCCGGCGTGCCGAATGATCTCGCAAGTCCCCCGCCCACTTTTGAACACCAAAGATTCATAAATTTTCTGAACTAACCCATCTCGGCACCCCGACCTCGCATTTTTCTGCATAGAATCAACAACTTACTTGCCCGCATTTTTTTCGCCAAAAATGCTCAAGCTGTACGTTTTTGTACACGACAGTAGTTCATAACTGGAGCAAACGAACTAATTCGCACCAATGCTCCCTTAAAACGTATGGAAAGGTCTGGTATGCAAAGCTCTGCTATTTTGTCTGTTCTGCCCTTAGTTACCCCTCAAAGCGCCCCTACCTCTCACGAGGACTTCGTGCGCAGAGGAAAGGTTGAGCGCCTCAGAGCCATGATTGCGGCCGGGGAGTACCTGCCAAAGAGCGAAGATATTGCTCGGTCATTGTTTGTCTCCCCTACCGTTATTAGAAGACGACTTCGGGTTCGATAGTCCATCGCCACCTGACGGATAACATCCCCGTTAGGGCGCAAGATTGTTCGGCGTAACTCTCTTCAATTACTTGGATCCTACTGGACCACAAAGGACGCTAAGGACGCAAAGAAAGCCCCATAACAAATACCAATTTCAACGTGCTCCTTTGTGTCCCTTGCGTCCTTTGTGGTGAGAATACTCGATGCCCCAGATTCCCCTTGTTCTCCCTGTCTTCACCAAGCTACCCGGTTTACAATCAGGGCGATGGCCAAGAAAAAACCAGAGGAGATCTCGGAAGCAAACCCCGTAGGTGGATTCGCCTTTTTTCTCTCACTCTTTTTCCTTTGCTTTCTCGCCCTCCTTAATTCCAAAACAATTCTAGGACTGCTCACCTCTTTCGAGCTTACGCGCGGCGGCATTTTCCTTGCGCTTTTTGTCCTAGGGTTTCTAGGCACACGCGCGCTCTTTCCCGACCGGCTGTGCGTTTTCATCCATGAACTGAAACATTCCATCATTTCCAATTTGGCCGGTAACCGCGCCAAAAAACTTACCTTCGAAGACCAAACGGGAGCCTTCACCTACGAGTACACAAAGCGAACCGCCGCCTACAACGCCTTCATCGCACTTGCCCCGTATTGGGTTCCCCTCTTTACCGTGGTTGGCCTGCCACTGGCTGCTCTTGCCGCACCTCACTATCCGCTTCTCGTAGTAGGAATTGGGGGGCTTTTGTTTGGGTCCGATTGGTACCTCAACATGCGCGATTTCTCGCCCCACCAAACGGATATCACCGGCATTCGCGGCGGATATGCGATTGGCGCTCTCTACATCCTGGCGATGAATGTGACCTTAAGTTCCATCGTCCTTGCCTGGGTGGCTCGCGACGTGGCGGGTCTACTCGCGCTGGTACAAAATCTTTGGGAGTTTGTATTAGAAGTTGTGCATGCCTTTCAGTTGTAGGAATTCGGCCTACGCTGCCTTTGTGCGCCGCTTGGTTGATGCCGTCGAGCGATCTACTTTCCCCATCAATAGCGCAGGAACTGAAATGTCTTCATCCACATCATCCCAATGCAAGCCAACTCCACCACCACTAATGGTGTATTTTTTTCGCTGGGCACTGGAAGCTCGAGCAAGACGTGGGAAGTAAGCTAACGGCACTCCTAGCTGGCGCCCATCAGTAAGCTCAACCCACATATTGTCGGAATCAAATGAAACTGATTTTGCAAATGCCTCAAGATTTGAAGTGCTCATTCCACAAGATATCATGTGCGGATAGAGAACAAAAGAAAGGAACAAAACTCCACTTTTGGTCTCTTTGAAATCGATCTAACCAACATATTTCAAGGGATCCACCTTCGAGCCCGCGAGATTCGATCCAAGACACTACAGTTAGCGGATTGCTTCGCCCGGCAATGAAAACGGCTCCGGATACCTAACCCAATCCAAATAAAGGCCATACGCAGGCGCCGTAACTCCTCCCTTCTGGCGATCCTTGGCCGCTAAAATCTCAGCCATCGAAGTATCCGCGAGTTGCCCTCGCGCAAGCCCTACCAAGGTGCCCACCAAGCTCCGAACCATTTGCTTCAAAAATCCACGTCCCACCACCCGATACGTAACGTACGGCGGCTCAAAAATAATCTCGCTCTCTAACACCTCGCGAATGGCATGTTTTGCGGAGCAATCCGTCGCGCGCACGCTGCTAAAATCATGCGTTCCTACAATGGCTTTCGCTTCTTGCGCCATACGCGCAACATCCACCCCCGGCCCAAGTTTCCAGGCGCGGTGATAATCAAGCACGGCGGGAGCATCCCGCACCACCATACGATAGGAATATTGCTTTGAATCAGCTGAGTTTCTGGCGTGAAATTCCAGGGGCACATAGTCGGCATGCACCACCGCAACTTCTCCTCGCATGAGGCTGCTCACAGAATAGCTAAGGCGAAACAAGTCGGGGGCTTCCTCAGGCGGACAGTCGAGCAAAAAATTAATCACTTGTCCGCGCGCATGAACCCCCGCATCGGTGCGGCCCGACACGTAAAGCGTGTGAATCTTACGCCTTGCCACGACTTCAAGCACACGGTGCAGTTCTTCTTGAATAGTGCGTTGCCCTGGCTGCATCTGCCAGCCACTAAAGCGGCTACCATCGTATTCAAGCACCAAGCGAACGTTAAGCATGAGAAACCTACGGTGCGGAAGAAAATCCCCCCCCTTAGTGGTCTTAGTGTTCTTAGTGGTTGTATTTATAAACAACCACTAAGGGGAAGAGCGCCCCCTATGCGCCAAATCGCTCGATAAGTCGCTCAGCAATTTGAACGGCATTAAGCGCCGCTCCCTTTCTCACATTATCCGCTACAATCCATAACGAGAGGCCATGGGGGACAGAAAGATCTTTGCGAATACGACCCACATGAATCTCGTCCGTTCCCGCAGTTTGAATCTGCATCGGGTACTCCCCGACCGTAGGATACACTTGGACCCCAAGCGTCCCTTCCAAAACTTTGGTCGCTTCCGCAACTGAAAGCTCTCTCTCAAGTTCAATGTTTACACTCTCGGCGTGCGAATAAAGCACCGGGACTCGCACAGCTGTCGCTGTGATGCGCAAATCGGGGAGCCCAAGAATTTTTCGGCTCTCGTTAATAATTTTGTGTTCTTCCTTTGTGAAGCCGTCCTCGAGCAGCAAATCAATTTGAGGAATACAGTTAAACGCTATCTGGTGCTGGAACTGCTCGCTCTCAAAAGGCTTCTGATTAAATATGGAAAGCGTCTGCTCCCACAATTCATCGAGCGCTGCTTTACCTGCCCCCGAAACGGACTGGTACGTCGATACCACTACCCTCTTTAATCCCGCGGCTTTGTGGAGGGCTTGAAGAACAGGAACAAGTTGAATGGTCGAGCAATTTGGATTCGCTATCAGCCTTGTGCGCTCCTCAATGGTTTCGCCGTTCACTTCGGGAACCACCAGAGGCACTTTGGGATCCATGCGGAAGAAGCTCGAGTTATCGATGGCAAAGGCGCCCGCCTCTACTGCAATGGGAACATATTTTGAGGCAAGCTCCGCGCTCGTCGCAAAAAGCGCAATGTCCACGCCGTTAAAGGAATCATTACCAAGTTCCGCAACGGCTACTTCGCTATCCCCGACTTTGTACACCTCACCTGCCGACTCCTTAGAGGCGAACAGGCGAACTTCTGCGGCAGGAACTTTTCTTTGATCCAGCACGGCAACCATTTCATTGCCGACAAGGCCAGTGGCGCCCACAACTGCGATAACAGGGTTCTTTTTCATAACTACTCTTCCTTTCTGGAAGTAGTGTCGTTTGGAGATTGGGGGTATGTCAAATCGGGAGGGGGCCGATTTATTCGCCCTCCCTAAGTGCTTTTAGTGTTCTTAGTGGTTGTTTGAAAACACCACAACTACGAGGAGATAGGCTGACTAGAGCTCGTCCGCCAGGTCAAGAATCCTTGCGCGCTCTGCCTTTTCAAGCTGGCGCTTAAGCTCCACCGAGTCGAAGGGCTTGGCAACTACCCCTAGTGCCCCCGCTGCTTGTGCCTGCTTAACGTTATTTATCGAGGGTTCGGCCGTAATGAGAAAAGCCTTGGTCTCTTTGAGAAGTCCTCTCGTTTGAAGCTTCTCGAGCAGATCCCCCCCCGTTGATCCGTCAGGAAAGTGAAAGTCTACAAAAAGCAGCTTGAATTTTCCCGGGTCCGCCTCAAGCAGGCGCATCCCCTCTTCCGTTGAATCGACCGAAACGACATGGTGAAATCCTACCGTGCGCTCTAACATCATGCGCAGGATGCGCGCGTACTGGGGATTATCGTCCACGATGAGGACGGAGTTCTCTGGGTCGAGAATTGATTCTTTGCTCGTCATCGTTCAATTACTCGTCTTGCGCTTCAAGCCTGAAACTTGTCTCTATTAGGGTCGGCAATCCCTCTGCTATTCTTTACAAGAATCTCTGATATGAACTCCCCCTCGTCCCCACATTTTAAAACCAAGCAAGGTCTTCAAATTACGGGGCTTTCTGCGCCGCAGTATGCGGAAATGTGGCAGTCACTTCTTGACCATTACGGCCTGCATCCGACCCAACTTGTAGAGGCCAGCTCCTACAGCATGGCTATGGTAGTGCGCTATGCCCTCGGACTTACGGCAGATGAGGGCAAAGTTATTACCCTGGCTGCCAATAGGCCCGCGGGTTGGGTCGCTCTTGCTACCATGAGGCACCTTGTCACCGCAGGTGCCGACGGAATCGTCGTCCTAGATACCTCAGACCCCAGTGAAGGAGAGCTGGCGAGGCAGCTTTTCACCCTTGAGCGGCTAGGAATTCCCGTCGTAGCTCTGGACGATCTATTAGCCGATGACCCGAACCGTTTCTTTGAGAGCTGTCACAACGTCATCTGTGGTTGGTACAACCGGGAATCCCAGCCTACCGCTTCGGTTTCGCGCTTAGTGGATATGCTCAACGAGGCCTCAACACCAGTCCACACTATCGAGGCCCCACTCGGAATGGATCCCACCACGGGCGCGATGGGCTCGGTGCCCTTGTATGCATCCTCGACTCTATCCCTTGGCGCACCATTTAGCGGACTGCATGCAGCGAATGACCTCGTAGGGCGCCACTATCTTTGCGATATTTCCTGCCCGCGAGAGCTCTACGAGAAGTACGGCCTTGATATCACCAAAGCCTTTGCCGAGCAGCCGGTGGTACAGATTAGTCCGCTGTAATACTGGGGAACCTGCCAAGAGCCGGCGCGAAAGATCACGCGGCACCGCGGGGGTCGCCTACCGGCAGAGGCGGAACGCGGCCCCCCACCAAGATGCCGCACCCCTAGGTAGGGCGCGCCGTCCCCGGCGTGCCGAATCAAATGCCACAGGGCATCCATTACCATTTACGATTTCGCAATCCGTGAGGTGGAAAGACACATGCCAGGTGCCAGTGTGGGGAATCTTGCGGCACCGAAGGGGCCCGGCCCCCTACCAAGATGCCGCACCCCTAGGTAGGGCGCGCCGTCCCCGGCGTGCCGAATCAAATGCCACAGGGCATCCATTACCATTTACGATTTCGCA
>JBIKWF010000007.1:0-79464 GCA_044356455.1 Bdellovibrionota bacterium
ACTGAACGCGCGCTCAGGCTTACTCAGCTTGCGGTAGCTGAGTCGGGAGTGATTCCTCTTGTCGAGTCGGTATGTGATGTGAATCCGCATACGGTTACCGTGGATACCCTAGTATCGGAAGTCGCGCTTGATATGGCCGAGAAGCGCCTTGACTATGTTCTCATTGTTGATGCTGAGGGCACGCTCTCTGGGATATTTACGGCCGGGGATGCGTGCCGTCTGGTATATATGCTGCTTGAAGAGATGGGAAGCTAGGGATTTTTGGCCTCAAGCCCACAGCTTACTTTTTATAGCCGCTTTTGTATGACTACTTTCTTTGTGGTCTTCGTGTTCTTAGTGGTGGTCCTAAAGTACTGCTCCTCCTACCACGGCCAAAATCGCTCTAACAAACTGGTTCATGCATGACTCGAAAGAACGTAAAAATATACACTGACGGAGCTTGCTCCGGTAATCCCGGCCCGGGTGGTTGGGGAGCCATTCTTATATTCGGCGATAGACGCAAAGAGCTTTCCGGAGGATTTCGGCGAACTACAAATAATCGCATGGAGCTGATGGCGGCTATCGAGGCTCTCAAAGCACTCAAGGAGCCCTGTGATGTGGAGCTCTATAGCGATTCAAAATACGTGGTTGATGCAATCGAACAAGGCTGGGCCGAGAAGTGGCGCGCGAATGGTTGGCGCAGAGGCAAAAAGGGAGAAAAAGCCGTAAATCCTGATCTGTGGCAAATGCTCCTTGATGAAACTGAGAGGCATTCGGTGAGCTTTATTTGGGTGAAGGGGCACCACACCAATCCCGAGAACAATCGTTGCGATGAGATTGCGGTAGAGGCCTCCAGGGCGTCTAACCTGCAGTTGGATGAGGCCTATGAGAATGGCGCGGGAGCTGATGAGTAGGGCTCCAAGAACTGCTTAGTATTCCTGCCTCCCTGTCTCAAAACATGCGGCGCCTCAGTACTTTTCTGAGAAGGCATTACCTTTTGCGGAAGCGGCTGCGCAGATTTCCAAGGGAGATAATTAAGTAAAGAACTTTACTCGCGTTCCTTCGTAGTCGAGCGAATTGCCTCCCCCTTCGCGGGGCCCTTGGTGAGCGTTCTCAATCTATTACACCAAGCCCCCATGCCTAAGACGAGGCGCCCCTCTTCTCTCAGAATTCTGGTAATGCGGAAAACTCCTATAAGCCAATCCTTCTCGCTCAGCGAGTACCGGCATCCCAATTAGTGAGGAGAAATAGGCGCGCTTTATTAACCAAACTGCAGCTGAGGCCGATCCCAAGTTATCGGATTGTGAAAATTATGCTGAGGAGGAGGTGGTTAGTTGTACTCGTGCGCGCTCGTAAGGGCGTGCAAGGCGCTGCTCGTAACCTTTTCATCGTTGCTGCGAAGGTCTCGGAAATTTCAGCTAGCCTTCTCAGTCTACGGGAGTACGGGGAGAGAAGAGACCGTAAATCTCGAGCAGGAACAGCAAGATTGCTCGGGGAGCTTGGTTTCACTCTCATCGAAACTCTGGTGGCACTCGTCATTGTCGGGCTTGCAATAGCCGCAGCGAGTCAAACGCTTGCAGTCAACCTGCAAAGCAACCGGCGCGCAGAGGTGCTTTTTGAAGGGGCGCAAGCAGCCCAAGCTGTGATTGATAACATAAGGGGCGAGCCGGTAGATATGCTCCCTCAATCAGGCACCGAGAGTGTGCGAAAGATAACATCGAACACGCGCCGTACTTATGACGTCTATGTGACGTATTGCGCGGATTCTACCTACTGTACATCGCCAACCATGCGGCAGCTTGATGTCGAAGTGGAATACCAAGGCGCCCGGATTTATCATACGCAGACAGTTTTTACGCAGTTTGGCGCAGTCACTGACGATGACACAATCGCACGTCGCACACCGACCCCGGTCCCCACGGCAACGCCTACCCGTACTCCTACGCCTACTGCAACACCAACCCGGACATCGACTCCTACGAGAACCTCAACGCCAACAGCTTCAGCAACGCCAACCCGCACGCAAACCCCGACCCCGATGCCTACGAATACAAGGACCCCAACGCCGACCCAGACGGCAACGGCAACTAGGACGCCAACCCGAACTGCGACTCCAACCCGGACGGGAACCCCGACGCGCACCCCTACACGTACTGCGACGCCGACCATAACCAGGACGCCGACTCGTACTGCAACACCAACCAGGACTCGAACTCCAACGGCAACACCATGAGACGTATAACTAACGCGTATCAAGCAGGGTTTTCTCTCATTGAGCTGCTGGCGGCGCTCGCTCTGCTCGGCATTCTCTGCACGGTGGCAGTGGCCAACATTCAGACCCTAGAGAATCCACTGGTCAGTACTTCCTCCAATATGTCGCACTATTTCCGGCTCGTTCGCGTGCGGGCGATTGCACAGACTCGCTCAATTCGCATAACTCCCGGCTCGGCCTACCACTTAGAAGCCGGCACCGCTTCGAATTGCGAAGCGGAAACGTTTGAGCCGTTGAGCGAGCTCGATTTCGACCTCGACGAGGAGGTCAGGTTGGGTAGCACTGATTGGTCGGTATGTTTCACGCAGCGTGGACTCGTGCATCAGGCCGTGGCTTTCGTACTTACGGGCGAGAATGGTTCTCGAACTGTTGAGATTGCGCTTGGGGGAGGAGTTAACATCGAATGAGGCAGAGAAGTACTTGCTGCTCATTACGCGACGATCGTGGCTTTACGCTCCTTGAGCTACTTGTCTCGCTGTTTATTTCAAGCACGGTGCTTGGTATCGTGATCAGTTCGGTCCTCAACCTACGCAATACCTATTTCACAGAGATAAAGCGTACTCAGATAAACGGCAACCTGCGCTCCGCCATGGATATCATGTCGATGAACGTGCGCCAAAGCGGGGAGAACCTCCTTTCGGCCTTCCCGGCCATTCTCCTTGAAGACGGCGCCTCGGGAGCTTCGGATGTGCTTACCCTGAGAAGGAGTCCTATTACCGAGGTGCTTTCACTGTGCGCTGATGCTGCAGCGGGGACCAACGTGCTTCAGATATCCTCCGCGAGTCTTTCCAACGCTGAATGCATCCCGGCAAATGTGGGACCAGTCTATTCTATTTTCACCACGCAGCTTGGCGCTTCAAATGGCGCCTTGAGAATTTTTCTCTATGATAACGTCCTAAAGACGGGAGAATTTGTTGAGTACATGAGCGGCTCATTCGTGTCCGGCCAATACTCTCTCTCCGTCGGCACTCTTTCGCGGTCCTATTCTCAACTTACCACCTCCATATATGTACTCGAGGAGTATCAGTTCTCGAGGGACGCTGTTGCCGATCGGCTTGAACTCACGGTGAACGATGACCCCGAATCGCTTGCTCCCGTGGCATTCGGAGTTACGGACTTTCAAGTTGCCTTTGACCTTCAAGACGGATCAACCGTGACAAGCTTTGCTCAAAGCGGAACCACTGACTGGAAAGATGTTCGGGCCATTCGAATGACCCTATCAGGAATGAGTGAATTTAAAGGTCATGAAGTGCGCTCCACTATAACTTCGACCTTTTTCCCGAGAAATGTGCTTTCGTATGAGGGGATGTAATGGGGAATATGAAATCCTGTCACATCGTTGTTAGGACTTCATGCGCGTCTCTTGGCAATCGGCGTCGCTCAGACTCGGGCATCGCTCTTGTTGCTTCCTTGATGATGCTTGCACTTCTTTCGGCCCTCTTCGGAGCCTACTTTCTTCTCACGCAAACTGAGCAGCGCATGGCAAAGGGCTCAAAAGACGCCCAAAGTGGATTCAATGCCGCAGAAGCAGCGCTCAATATTCGGGCAGAGGAAGTTCGCACACTATTCCGAGATTGGTCGCGGCCTTCGGGAACTTCCCCCGCGTCTACGGATGCCTGTGAGGGAGAAAACCTAGGAACAGGCGATTTTATATGTCGGGACTATGATTTTAGCACCGGACACCATGCGATTTCCTATGTTACTGAGGAAGCGGGGAACCCATTCTCTACCATCCTTCCTCCTGGCGAGATATTTGAGGGCCTTACTGCTCAAGAGTATCGCTACACCGTGCGTTCAATTGGTAGGAATAAAACGAACCACAATGAAGCAATTCTTGACTTGGCTTTTTTTAGCCGACTTGTTCCACTCTTTCAATTCGCGATTTTCTTCCAAGATGATTTGGAAATCTTTAATGGTGCTACCTTTACGGTTGATGGCCGAGTGCATACGAATGGCAATTTGTATCTCGCTCCGCAAACGGGCGGTCAAACAAATTTAACCGGGCAGGTTACTGTAGCGAAGAAGCTCTACCGAGGTCAAAAGTCGCAGGCGGACTGCAGTGGATACACAGGTTCCGCCGCGGTGTCGGATACCCCAAACAAGTCGTCGCCTAACTATGTAACTTTGCCCTCTTGCAGTGGTAGCCGCGTCGAGATTACCGACGTGGCAAATTGGCAGCGTAATCTTCTTGTGAATAAAGGGACTGTGAAGGTTCCAGATGTGAGCGTGATTGATTCATTCTCGAGCAACGAATATTGGCAGCAGGCTGATTTGAGACTAGTGCTGCGGCTTGATTCTTCTGGAAATCCCGCTACGACAAACTCTGTTACGGGTGTAGAAGTGGTCGGAACGAATGGAGCGAACATTGCAGCGGCTACCGCCGCTCTTCATAACGCATCCTGCACCGGACTTATCACAAGCGGTGCGTCGAGTTTCTCTGTAGGCACTCGTGGGCCAGCTGATAGCTCGAAGTTGAGATTATTCAGGGAGTATCAGTCGAGCCCTGTCACGAATGATTTTCAGCGCACCTTTGAAGTCGATATGGGCGGACTCCTTAATTGTCTTCAGCGGTATCCCACAATTCTGGATGGGAAGCTTCTCGATGATACTACTCAGAATGGTTTGGTATTCTTCTTTGCAATTGATGGTCCGCTCTCATCTAGCGCACAGAATAACTACTCGGTTCGTATCAGAAACGGCGCTCAACTTCAGTCTACGATTGCGGGGGCAAACGTAGTGAGGGGGCTCACCGTAGTAAGCGATCAAGGACTTGTGGTGTGGGGCAACTATAATTCAACGGGGTGGATCCCCGCTGCTTTCCTGACTGACACTGTCTGGTTGCTTTCGAATGCATGGACTGATGCGTCGTCGCTCGTGCTTGATACCTTTAGCCGAGCAGGCAGTGCTACGACGGTTTATGCCGCGGTGCTTACGGGAATTCGTAGAACGGGCAACGCGAATGACACCGCCGGGCAAGACCAGGGTGCCGATAGTAATGGTGGCGGGGCAATCAACGCCTTTCGCTTTAATGAGTGGTTTAGAAGTGGCTCTGGGATCCCTGATTTTACGTATGTGGGATCAATTGTAAGTTTGGGCCCGCCCCGCAAGTCATCTTCCACGTGGGGACCTTTCACCTATTACAGTGCGCCTAACCGCGTATGGTCGTATGAGACAAGGTTTAACGACCCTTCGCAGCTCCCCCCTATGACCCCGACGTTCGTGAATCTCAAGCAGGAGCTGTTTATGCGTGATTACGATACGGCTTCTTAGCTCTCGCTCAGAGGCGGTGCAGTTTAAGCACCGAGAGTTCTCGCAAGCTCCTTCGAGAGGGATTCGCAATTCACGGTCATCTTCATCATGGGCCCTTCTGCGGGAACAAGGTGGGGTAAGTAGCGATGCTGCAAAAGCCTCGAATGCACCGACATGACTTCGCTCGGATAGCTCGAAGGAAGGAGCTCAATTACCTGCGAGCCTTCGGGCATCCAAAGCGAATGCAGAATGCCAGCGCCATGTGGCCCAATGAGGCACTCGGCCTTTGCGGCGAGTGCAATTTGTTCTCTGAGCGTCATGCGCTCCATCTCAAACGGTTCAAAACCATGCTGGGCCAGGAGAGACTCGAGCTCTTCGGAGTTTGCAACAAAGCGAATTTTTCTCTCCGCGTTGCGCTTTATATAGAGTCGCTTGCGAGACGGGACTGAGATCTTCGAGGCCCCCAGGAGCATTTGTTTTCGGAACTCTGCGTGTAGCTCTGGGGTATCCTCCATGAGATGTCCATGGAAATGGGTCGGTATCCAGAGTTCTTGTACGGTGATGATGGGGTACTCCATCGCAAGAATACGGGAAGGGTCAATGCCAAGAAGTGCGAGAGACTCGTTGACAATAGGGTTCACGCCAGCCGCCGGTACTAGGTAGGTGCCCTTAAAGCCGCATGCTTCTGCAATAACAACTTTGGGGAGTGAATCTATCATCCAGTGATAAAAGTTGTAGCTCGCTGCCGAAATAAGAGAGACGGCGAGGTCTACTGTTGGGCTTTCCGCTTTTGCGAGTCGGGGAATAACGCCAAGACTCTTTTCAATGAGCGTCTCAGCATTTTGTTCCCTGAGAATGAAGTGGTCAGGAGTAGTAAAAATGGCATGGGCGCCAAGGAGGAGGATGTCATGTAGCCGGAATACGCCGAGCGGAAAGCGCGTAAGAGTTGGTTCATGGCGTGCGTGGCGTTCTTGCGCCGATGGATAGGCGATAAAGGGGCTCTGCCTGCTGGAGAGGTCGTGAATTGCTACGAGCTGGTGCTCCAAGGCTTTTCGCAGTTTTTCAAGAGGAGGGGGAGTGGAGTCCATACGTTCACAGCTCGTTGAGTTGCTAGTTTATGTTCTGCGCCCTTTGTCGGCGAGAGTAAATCTCTCTTCAGAGGCATTTCAGGAATAGTTCAGTTGGCCCCCTGATGCCGGGTTGGCCTGCGAGAATTTCTGTGCGCTTATTGTTAGTAAGTGATTGATACTTTGACATAAACTGGCTAAGACCTTTGCTCCCTTAGGCTGCGCGGTCATGATCGAATACGCCAGACGGTTAATCTCGTTTCTTTGACCAGGCCCACACTCCCAAGCCATCACGGCTCGACCGTTCGCTTGCCTCGCGAAGCCTGCGGGCGAGCCGATTATTGGGCGAAGGGTTAAAATACCAGGCAGATCCTTCTGCTAGGAGCTGCTCGTTCAGCGTTCGTGTTTCGCCGGGGAGATATAGGTAGATAAGAGGCCTTTGGTACTTGTCGAGAGGCTTGATATCGAATTCTATTTCCACTTCAGAACTTTGAGGCAGGAGCTCCTGAAGTCTCTGCTTCGAACGTTTTCCTAGTTGTCGGACGAGAGACTTCTCTACATTGAAACGTCTTGCCTGCCTTTCCGCATGATCGGAGGGGGATAGTTCAGGTGCATCAATAGCGAGTAGCCGGTAGCTATCTCTCTTACCTCCTCGCTCAAGTACGAGAGTATCGCCGTCAATGATACGCTCGACGCGAGCTCTATGTCGCGCTTCTGGCGGAGTTTGATGATTGGAGGAACATCCGGGAAGTACAAGCAGCGCGGAGAGGCCGCACAAGAGGTGTCTACGAACCAGCCCACTCCTGAAGGCCCCATTCTTAGAAAGAGCCGAAGCAGCAAGGCAAACCTCAGTAAAAGGACCACTCAACGCTGCAGTGAGGCGAAGCGCTAAAAAGCAGCCAAAAACGGAGAGTATGTTGACTCTTGATGACACTGAGGTGCTCCTTTAGAGTGAATGTCGCTGCAGGCGGTGATTAACTCAGTATTTGTTAAGAAAAACAAGCGTTTCATATGCGAGAGCTTTTCTCGGGGATACTACTGGTTCGGTGTTTCACCGCGTGCTTGCGCGTGTTGCCCCGTGGTCTTGCAGAGCTTCTTCTCGTTGGGATCGCAAAACTTGTGCTTCTCTTTGCGCCTCAGCACGCGCGCGTGGGGATGAGAAATCTGCGCCTCGCCTTTCCCGAGAAGGATGAAGCGTGGCGTAGGTCTATTCTGCAGGCATCTCTCTTCTTTCTCTCGCGAGTGCTCCTTGATTTTTCGAGGCTCCCACGCCTTACCCCTGCGTGGGTTAAGGCTCATGTCGAATGTGACTTTATTGAACGCTACAGAGAGCTTAAACGTGATCAGCCATCAACGGGGATACTTGTTTCGACTGGTCATTTAGGAAGCTTTGAGCTCCTGGCACACTGTATGCCGATGTGGGGACATCCGCTCTCTTTTGTCGTGCGAAATTTTGAGTGGAAGGCGCTTGACCGCTGGTGGACTAAGAGCCGGGAACGTTATGGTAATCGCGTCATCAATCGAAAAGGCGCATTCAAAGAAGTTGCTCAGCTTCTTCGTGCGGGGAAAGATGTGGCGCTGCTCTTTGACCAGAATGTTACCCGTAACCATGCGGCGTTTGTTGAGTGGTTTGGTGTGTTGGCCGCGACCACAAAAACTCCCGCTATTGCCGCCTTAAGAGCGCAGTGCCCTGTGGTAGTAGCTGGCATTATTTCTCTACCCAACGACAGGTACCGAGTTCTCGTTGAAGAGTGCAATTTTTCAGACCTGTATAATAATTTGGAAATGACGAACGAAGAGAAGGTCTTTCGTATTACCAGTGAGCTTGCAAGGCGCTATGAGGGTATGATTCGCCAGCAGCCAGAGGCATGGTTCTGGATGCATCGGCGATGGCGCACGCGCCCCGAAGGCGAGACGGAGAATCTTTATGCTGGATGCTAAGGCCAATTGCGGCAGTGTACTTGTCGCATCTGGAGTGGGTCTTCTCCTTCTTCTTATTCTAACCCGGGGGTTTCTTGCTGAGAGTTTCTGGCTTGATGAGACTATTTCGGCATGGATTGTAAGCGGTTCGGCCTCCGAAGCATATGAGAGGTCGCTTCGCTTCCAGGGACAAAGCCCCTTGTATTATGTGGGGCTGTGGATCTGGGCTCAGCTTGCGGGCTCTAGCGAACAGGCACTTAGGTTTCCCTCACTTGTGCTACTCGGGGCTACCTTGGTCGTAGTGTATCGCTGGATTCGCTCAAGCCTTGGGCTATACCCGGCGGCCTTGGGAGTGGTCACGCTGTTATCCATAGACTCCTTTGTGCTCGCTCTCAGCGCGCGCCCTTATGCAGCTGGTCTGCTCTCGGTGACGCTTAGTCTATTTTTCACTGACAGGGGACTTAGGGAAGGACGTAAGAGCGTTCTTGTACTAGGAGGCTTCTTTCTCGCGCTTAGTTGTTATTTCCATTTCTTGTTTGCGCTTGCAGGCTTCGTCATTCTGCTTCGAGCCGGAAACGAGATTGGGAAAGTAGTCGGCCCTCTGCTCCTCTCAAGCGTGGCATGCGTGCCTCTCTTAGGGCAATTCTTCTCTCTCTCTGAACGGCGTGAGGCGTTACTCTTTCGAGCTCCACCTACAATCGAAGAGCTAACAAGAGTTGTTTTGCCGCTACCAACCTTGCTCCAACTGGTCATGGCAGTAGCTGCCGTTTTGATTTGTTCTTCTTTCATTGCTGGCGCAGGCGGTAGCGGCGATAGGGCCTCGGATAAGCGGCCGATGACATGCTCATGGTGGATTATCGGTTGGTGGCTCCTTCCTACACTCTCGCTTTGGCTTCTTGCGCGTCTGGAAGTGGGGCCGTTTATGGATCGGTACGTTCTCTATACGCTGCCGGCAGTAGCTATTTTAGTGGCCCACGCATCCCGGCGTTTCTGCTCACTTCAAAGCCAAAGAATCTTGTTCCTGGCTTTCAGCCTTTTCGTTGCGGCACGCTTTTTCGAGAGGGTATGGATAGTAGAAGATTGGCGCGGGGCTTTTAAAGAGCTTGCTTCGAGCGGTGCATGCCAGGAGGGAGAGCAGATCTTGGTGTATTCAGGCTTGGTTGAGCTCGAGAATTCGGCGTGGCGTAAGGACCGCGCGATGGGGGAGTATCTCACCGCCCCGGCTGAAGTCTATGCAAAAGGATTTATCGCGCGGCCTATCGGACTTACCTCCGATTTTGTGCGCGAAGTTCATGAGGGCGCTCCGGTTTGTGGGGTTGTGCTCCTGAAGCGCTCTCCCCCTCCACAAGTTGGCCTTGATCCCGCGACCAGAATGTCGTCCGAGAAACTCATTGTTCTTTCGCTCGAAAGCATCGGTACGAAGCTTGAGCGGATTTCTCCGGAAAATCAGCTAGTGTCTGCGTATCGAGTTCTGCCTAGGTCGTGATTGATTTGACAGGTCTCGCAGTTCCATTTTGAGTGAGAGCGAAAAGTCTTGCTTCGCAGAATCAAAAAATTTCCCCAAATTCTAACAACAGGATCCCACCGAAAATTGATTCTTTGGCAAAATCGCACTTACGCGTTGTCAGAGAAATTTCTTATGACATAACGGCGAAAGACTTTACGGCGTGAGTTGATTTCCCGAAGGGGAGTCGCTCGCACGGGAAAGTATCTCGCTCTTTCTCATCTCTAGGTACGCGTAGAGCCAGTCGGCTCTTGGTTTTTCGCCCCTTTTGGGAGGTTTTTGCCATGCGTACGTACGCACACCATCGTCGTGGATTCGTGGAGTTGTTGCTTCTTCTCGTGCTGATCATTTTCATCGTCATTTGCGCTGGACAGTGTTCGGGGGGGAAGGGAACTGGAACGACGGTTCAGCAGCAGCAGCAGGCCCGCCGTTCGGCGATCGCCGATCGGCTTGAGGCGCTGCGCAAGCGCAGGGCAGAGGTTTCGTCGATGAGCGATCAGCAGGTGAAGGCTCGCATGCTGTTTGCTCTCGACAAGGAAATCGCTGAGCTCGAGAAGACGTTGCGTGAGGAGTTCTAGGAATTAGGGAATGAATCGCAAAGTTCACCATCATAAGGAGGTAAACCTTGCCCGAGCCTCATTGCCTATTCATAAGAGCTCCACTCGGCGACAGCGTTTGCCAGCAAGGTTCAAAAAACTCGCTGGCTTTACGCTTACCTGGGGACGAGTAGAGGGAAATCGTTCGCTCATATGGGGATCCTACTCGCGCCCCCGCCTTTCCGCATTCTTCATTGGTGTTCTTGCTTGGGTTGAAGGTGCGGAGTGCCCGAATGCGCAGAGGTGGCATGAGGGCGAGAGATGAGGGGGAAGCTGCAACATCGGCATGGTGGTGGTCCCTTGCGGGCATTCAAAAGGAAATCTGAAAGGAGCTTATATGCGTACCATTCTAGGGACTTCTGCTATCGCCGCCGCCTCGTTTACGGCACCAGCGTTATCTGCCGCTGAGCCACCAGCGATTACACCGACGACGGAGGTGGCTCCTGCTCTTCATAAGGTGCCGCTTTATCTAAAGCTCCATGACGGGAACCTTCTTCGCATCGATCAACGTGGAGAAAACATTAAGCTCTATGTCACTCGCTCAGGGTATGCGGAAAAAGGAGCCGAAGTTGGCTTTCTCGGATTTGGGGCTGGGACGGACACGCCAGATGCCAACGTCTTCATTCGGCTGAATGAATTAGAAGCCCTGGCACTGGTCGATAACGATTGGCAAAAGATTTATGACCATGCCACGCGCGAGCAGAAAGACAATCCCGCTTCAGTATCGCCCGAGATAATTTTGAAGGTTCTTAAACCACTAGTGACTGAAGTTCCAGGGGTGAAGTACCGAACCAACGTTTCAAGTTTTATGGGACTTGATACGAGCGCGGTGCTCAAGCCTGCCAAAGATACGCTCGATCTTGAAACGTGGGATCTCGCCGACTTTGATTTCCCTACCGCCAAAAGCTCGTCTTTTGCGCCTCGGCCGTCTGATTGGAGACCGAGGCAGTCGGAATCGGTTTACCTTAGATTGTCCCTCGATGAGGACGTGCTCCTAAGAATGACAGAAATCGATGGGCAGCTGCATTTTTATAAAACTTCCTCGGGATATGCGGTTTCTGGAACGAAGTTGCAGGCCTTTGGGGTTGGTGCCGGCCAGGAGACGGTGCAAGGGAATCTCTACTTTGAGATTCCTCCCGGTATGGCGAAGGCTTATGTGGATGGAGACTGGCGCAAGCTTTACGAGGCCGCACGTAGGCAGTGGCGCATTATTGAGTATTCGGTTTCACCCTCTTTGGTAAAGGAGGTGTTCGCTCCCGGAGCTAAAGATGAGCCTGATGCAAGCGCCGCGATAAAACCAGCCACGGAGGAGCCGGTAAGCAAGAAGGAGTAAAGTAATGTGGGCGCATCAAAGTTGAAATTTTAGCTGCCTAGGGAATCTCCTAATACACCTCTGTGTACCCCGTGTCCTCTGTGGTGAACTTCTTCATGAAAATTTCACCACAGAGGACACGGAGGTAGACCGAGGTTAGTTTTTCAGAGATTCCCTGGATAGGCAGCTCGTTTTCCCCGCAACATTTGTCCGATTCTGGACACGAGTGACAGGAGGGCACAGCTTCTTTTGCCACCGCATGAATTGAAAGAGAGTTTTTCTTCTAATGGCAACGAAGGAGAAAGAGGCTCATTTCTGCCAAACTTTGAGATCGCGCAATTGCGGTGAGGCGGAATTCGACTGCCTGAGAAGTGCTCGCAACTTGCGCAAAATGCAGTTTTCCAAGGTTTTTTTGCATTAAGGGCACGAAAAAGGGTGTGTAACAGTTTTGGAGGGTGAGGCCCATTTTTGCCTAACTTTTTACTATAGGGTGATTAGTTTCTTATTTTTAGGCAAAAGAGCAGTGCGTTTTTAGATGACAAATAATCCCGAGCATTTATACTGACTGTCCATCATGGAAAAACTAGACAAGCTCGATCGCCGTGTGTTGTATGAGTTGGATAGAAACTCACGGCGCTCGGTCTCGCAGCTTGCGAGAGCTCTGCGTGAAGGGCGTGATAGAGTCGAGTACCGCATAGACCGCCTCGTGGACCGAGGGATAGTAACGGGATTTGCGCCTTCCATTAATCTCTGCAAACTCGGCTTTTCTATCTTCAAAACCTATATACGGCTCGAGAATAACCGCACTCGTGTTGCCGAGTTTGTGGCGTATCTTGAGAAACATCCCCGGGTCTATTGGCTCGCGCAGTGTGATGGCACGTGGGATTTGATGATTGCGGTTTTTGCGCGAGACGAGCACGAATTTCACGAAATTCACACGCGGATGCTGTCAGAGTTCAACGAGGTCGTTCTCAATTTTAGCGCGTATACCCTGGTAGGTCTTAACTTCTATGGGCGCAGCTACCTTACCAACGCCGGGAAGAAATTCTCCTATGAGTGGGCAAACTCGGGGCGCCTTCCCGTTGATAAGCTTGATTTAAAGATTCTCGAGCTCCTCACGAAGAATGCGCGAATGTCGAGCGTCGAGATAGCAGAGCGCCTTAACCAGGGGTCGCACAATGTGCGGTACCGCATCGAGCGCATGGAGAAGCTCGAGATCATTACGCGCTATCATGTCACACTCGACCTGCATAAGTTGGGAGTGCTGTTCTTTAAAACTCAATTCTTTCTCAGAAATTACGAGCTCTCTCTGCGGGAGCAGATGGTTGAGTACTGTAAACGTAGTCCCCATGTGACCTGCTATATTCAGCAGATTGGAGATTGCAACGTTGAACTTGAGATGGAGGTCGAAGACCACCAGCAGCATTATCAGATCATTGATGACATTCGTGGAAATTCTTCAAAGCTCATCCGCAACTTTCATTCCATTCTTATTCGTGAGGCCCGCTATCGCTATCTGCCGCACGATATTGTTGAGGGGCTGGGGCTTGAGTCGGAGCGGGAGGATAAGGAGCCGGAGCGGGTTGCTGCCTGAGAGGTAATGGCCTGGGGCCTATTCGCAGACGCAGCAATCTTCCTTCCGGATACAATCTACGGAACCTCTGAAGAACTCACCGCTGTGTACCTTCGTGTCCTCTGTGGTGAATCGCTTGATAAATTTTCACCGCAGAGGACGCAGAGGTACACAGAGGTGTATTAAGAATGGATGTTTTTCAGAGGTTCCCTAGGCAGCTCGCGTAGAAGAGCGCGGAGTCGGATTCATGGAAGTCTCTCTGGCTGCAACGAGGTTGAGAAAATACTGATGCAGTCTCGCGTCCGTGCCCAGCTCTGTGTGAAATGATGAGGCAAGGAGATGTCCCTGTTGGAAGAGCACCGGCTGCTTCTCAAGGTAGGCGAGTACGCTGACTGTTTCAGATAGTGAAGTCAGGAGAGGAGCGCGGATAAAGTCCGCTTCAAGTGGAGCGCCCGCAGCAACTTCGTCGGCGACTTCAAGCCGAGCTTTGAATGACTCTTTTTGGGTTCCGTAAAAATTACGAGTGGCCTTGATGGA
This sequence comes from Bdellovibrionota bacterium, assembly GCA_044356455.1. Taxonomy (GTDB): domain Bacteria; phylum Bdellovibrionota_C; class UBA2361; order UBA2361; family JBGSMV01; genus JBGSMV01. Next base: position 14,010 of record JBIKWF010000007.1, read on the forward strand.
GAGCAGTCCAAGAGACTGCTGCGTGGGGTGCTCGACCTCCTTCGCCATGAGTATAGAACCCGCGCAAATGCCCCACATGGGTTTGGTCTTACCAAAAAATTGGAGGGGCTCGAACAGGTTCGCCCGCAGCATGAGAGAAAGCATGGTGGTGCTTTCCCCACCAGGAAGAATCATTCGGTCAACGAGGGCAAGATCTTCAGGGAGGCGAACACGCAGAGAATCTACGCCCAAGGTACGGAGCATGTGCTCATGCGGCTCAATGCAGCCTTGGAGTCCTAGAATCCCTACCCGCATCACGCTTCCATCTTACAGACTTACCAACCGCACATATTTACCAGCCACGCTGCGCCAAGCGCTGGCCCTCTGGGATCGCTTCCATGGTCAGTCCTTCCATGGCCTTGCCGAGGCCACGCGAGACTTTAAGGAGAATCTCTGGCTTATCAAAATACGTGGTGGCCTCAACGACTGCCCGCGCTACTTTAGCGGGGCTCTCAGACTTGAAGATCCCAGAGCCAACGAATACGGCTTCCGCACCAAGTTGGCGAATGAGAGCGGCATCAGCAGGTGTCGCAACACCGCCAGCGGCAAAGTTAGGCACCGGGAGTTTCTTCTCACGCGAGACAAGCTCAACGAGTTCAAGTGGAACGCGGAATTCTTTGGCTTTTAGTGCGCGCTCTTCGGGGCTTGCCGTACTAAGGTGCAGGAGCTCCTGGTTGATTTGGCGCATATGCCGCACCGCTTCAATGATGTTGCCCGTACCAGCTTCGCCTTTAGTGCGAATCAATGCTGCGCCTTCGTTAATGCGCCGAAGGGCTTCGCCTAGGTTACATGAGCCGCAAACGAAAGGGGTTTTGAACAGATGCTTATTAACATGGAAGCTGCTGTCGGCGGGAGTTAGTACTTCAGATTCATCGATGAAATCGATGCCAATAGCTTCTAGTATCTGCGCTTCCGCGATGTGGCCAATACGAACCTTCGCCATGACAGGGATGCTCACCGAAGCTTTGATGGCTTCAATCATCTCAGGGTCGCTCATGCGAGCAACGCCGCCTTGTTTTCTGATATCAGAGGGGACGCGTTCGAGAGCCATGACGGCTACGGCGCCCGCATCTTCCGCGATGCGAGCTTGTTCCACGTTGACAACGTCCATAATGACGCCGTTACACAGCATGGTGGCAAGTCCGGTCTTTAGATTCATCAGGAGTCTCCTCTTAGTGTGCGAAGGCCTCTTAGTAAGCGATATATTGTCGAGCGTCATTATATAGCAGATGAGTGCGGGAAGGCGAATAAGGGCGCTTTGGCCTCGCTGGGGCGCGTAGACACGGCTCCAGCCCAGTCAGCTAGGGACCCCTGAAAAACGCACCTCTGTGTACCTCCGTGTCCTCCGTGGTGAATTCCTTAATGAAAATTTCACCACGGAGGACACGGAGGTGTATTAAGAATGGGGGTTTTTCAGAGGTTCCCTAATGGCTCGATAGGATATGCCGTTCTGATAAGAGGCCGTTCTGATAAGAGGGAGCACAGGGCCCCAATAGGACACGGGGCTACAAGGGCTGCAAAAGCAGCTCGAAAAGATAAGAATGACCCCAACGGGAGTCGAACCCGTGTCTCCAGCGTGAGAGGCTAGCGTCCTAGGCCACTAGACGATAGGGCCAAATACCTAAGAGAAGAGAGTAATTAGCAGAACTTGGAGGCTAGGTCCAACAGGCAGGCCTAAAAATACGCTTCGCGACTATATGTAACCTCCCGATCTCTTTAGTGTCTCATCACCCTGTGGTATATCCAAACCGGCATTTATTTCTGAGCGGGGTATGAGCCCTAGCCCCATGCCTGGTTTGCACACCTTCTTTGGGAGGTTGGGCCATCCGCCTGGAGCATGAACCTTAGAGAAGGGAGAAGCGAAAAGGCCTCTGGTTAAACTCGCTTGGAAAGGGAACAAGAGAAGTCATGAATCATTCGGGAGCAGAAAGCTCCACTCCACAGCCAGAAGTTTACTCGCGGGACGAGCACCCCATCACTCACAAAGACATCGACCCCGATGCGCTTAAAATAATGCAGCGCCTGATCCGGAATGGATTTAAGGCTTACATTGTTGGCGGCGGCGTGCGCGACGTGCTGCTTGGCAAAAAGCCCAAAGATTTTGATATGGCGACGGATGCAACCCCGCGCCGAATCAAGGCGTTATTCTCCAACAGTCGAATCATTGGCCGGCGGTTTAAGCTCGTGCACGTCTTCTTTGGTGGCGGGAAAATTATAGAGGTTGCGACCTTCCGTGATTCTTCAGACCCGGTAGATGTGGCCGAGGGCGAGGAGAATGATGTTCAGCAGCTCGCGCCGGATAATAGATACGGCACTGAGTATACCGATGCCTTAAGGCGCGATGTTACGATTAATGGTCTTTTTTACGATTCTGCCTCGGGTTCAATCATCGATTACGTCGGGGGCATTCGGGATTTGAGCGACCGCGTGGTGCGCGTGATCGGAGACCCGCAGGTTCGTTTTGCCGAAGACCCGGTGCGCATGGTGCGCGTGGTTCGGCACGCGGCTCGCACAGGATTTTCAATCGACAAGCAGGCGTGGGATTCCATCGCAAAAATGCACCAGCTTCTTCGCAATTGCCCTGCCATGCGGGTTTTTGAAGAGCTCAAGAAAGATCTTCAATCAGGACATTTCCTCAAGATTCTTAGGCTCCTCGCGCAAACGCAGCTTCTTGATGTCTTTTTGCCAGACTTGCTGCATGACTATCCGGCGATTTTTGCCGAGGGCAGTCCCGTTACCAAAATCCTCGCCGAGATAGATGAGCGCTTCCGCATCGGAAAGGGGCCATCGGTCGCGGTGGTGCTGTCGGCGATTGCGCTACTTTCTAAGCCCGGGATGACTTCGTTCCTTACGCCCGAAGGGGTTGGGTTCGCTTCTCCTGAAGACCTGCAAGAGTATCTAGCGGGATGTTTTAAGTCGCTCGCGGTTCCCAGACGGGAGCGGGAGCGCATTGATTCTATTCTTACCGGGTGGCTCTTCTTAGTGCTTAACCAGGACGAGACCGTTCGTCCCTCCCGGATTGTTGATTCAGATCTCAAAGAAGATCTCATTCTGCTTCTTGAGACTCTTGAGGCGCCTGCAAGTTGGATTTCAGCAGTTGAGCGCCAGCCTCATTCGCGCGGCGGGGATGATGATTCTCGTTATCGAGGGGGCCGCGAGCGCGGTCGTCGCCCAAGGCGGCGAAGGAGCGGAAGGTCGGGCGGTCCTGGGCGTGCGCGAGATGCAGATCCTGCGCTTTAGGGGGGCTCTGAATAGCTCCCCCTTTAATACTTAGGGAACCTCTGAAAAACCTCGATTTTTAATTTTTCTCCCTGTGATCTCTGTGTCCTCTGTGGTTTTTAAATGATTTAAATCAACCACAGAGGGCACAGAGATCACAGAGTGGACTTTTACAGAGGTTCCCTAAAGTAAGCTTCGAATACTATCCTTATACGCATGGACATATCATTTCCAGAACTCGCCAAAGCCACGGTCTCCATGTACTCGCGCTGCGCCAAGGAGGCGACTCAGACACTGATCAAAGATTGGCTTTTGGTAGTTGGCTCGGTCGTACTCTTTCTTGGATTTTCGGTCGCGGGAGCTTTGCTCGCACCTCTTGGCTTGGTGGGGGGGATGCTCATCGGACTAGTAGGGCTTGCTGCACTTACCTACTACTACGCGTGGCTTACGGAGCTTACTCGATCGCCTGGTGGACAGCGCAGGGCTCGCCTCGACAAGGCGACGCTTCTTGAGTTTGATGTGAATCTCTTTTTTGTTTTGATTAGCGCATCCTTTGTGCTGTGGGTTGTTGACTGGATAGTTGGCAGTTTAATTCTGGGAATGAATGCGGGCTGGGTCAAAGTAATGCTCTCCGTAGCGCTTATCTTTCTCTTTAATTCTCTGCCCGAGACTTTGTACGTACACCGCTCTCAAAGTCTTTCAGCTTTTCAGGATTCTTTTCAGTTTACGCTGGCGAATTGGATAGAGTGGTATCTGCCCTTTTTGGTTCTCACGAGTCCGTTTCTTCTTCTCGGGATAGAGCAGTTCCCGCTCTTTTTTGCGATGAATTCCCCGCTTCTACCTGTAGCGATGGTTTTTCAAGTTCCGCAGCTTGTTTTCCCGTCTGGGCTTGGAGTAATTGCCGCTCTGATGGGGGTCATTCTCGCTAATTGGTTTATGCTGTTTCGCGGGTTTCTTTTTCAAGAGCTAGAACGCGGAACAAGGCGTCAGCGTATTTTTGCTGCGCGACAAAAATAAGGGTGCCACATGAAAAATCCTTACTGCCTCGGTGTGATCCCTGTGCGTATGAAAAGCACTCGGCTTCCGGGCAAGCCCCTTAAGGACATTGCTGGTAAGACGCTGATGCAACGGGTTTGGGAGCAAGCCAAGAAAGCGACTTTGGTGACAGAAGTGGTGATTGCCACTGACGACCAGGGGATTTTTGAGCATGCAAACGCCATCGGAGCTCGGGCCGTAATGACGAGCGACCAACATCTTACTGGTTCTGACCGTGTAGCGGAGGTGCTTTCTCTTTGGAAGCAGCGCGTTCGAACGCCCGACCTGATTGCCAATATTCAAGGCGATATGCCCTTTATAAGTCCAGCGGTGATAGACCAAACCATTCAGACGCTAGTGGAGGGAGGGGAGGAGTTCGGCATGAGCACCGTGGCCACGCCCATCGAGTCAGAAGAGGACTTTCATAGGCCTGCGGTCGTTAAGGTGGCGCTCGCAAATGATGGCGGAGCGCTCTATTTTTCGCGGGCTCCTATTCCTTTTTGGCGTGAGCCTGGGGAAGTTAAACCCACAGAGGCAGAGCCCGTAGGGTACAAGCACATGGGCTTGTATGTGTTTAGACCGGCTGCCCTTGAGCGCATCACCACTCTACCTCCGTCGCTTCCTGAGCGCCGGGAGAAGCTTGAGCAGTTACGAGCGCTCTGCGGTGGAATTCGAATTAAGGTTGCGGTGGTGTCTAATGCTGCGGTTCAGCCCTCTATCGAGGTTGATACACCGGAAGATCTGGCGCGGGCGATTGAGGCGGCTCGTGGATTTGGAGCTTAGGGTACGGGCTTAGTATGTTGCCTCAGTCTGGGGGGCTTACCTGGAGCTAGGGCAGCTCTGAAAAAGTCTGCTCTGTGAACTCTGTGCCCTCTGTGTTTGATTTAAATTGTTGAAAAACCACAGAGGGCACAGAGCTCACAGAAAGAAAAAATGAAATAGGGATATTTTTCAGGTTCCCTAATTAAACCCATGGCTTTCAGACAATATTGCTGCGGTGACGGGAAGTACCCTGAGTGCTAGAAATAGGGGACTCTTTTGCAACTACCCGTACTTTACTATTGGGAGACTAGCCCCCATGGCTTCCGGTCGAAGAAAGCAGATTGATATCGCAACCATCCTTGGCGCCATCGCTGCCTTTGGGTTGGTATTCTACGGCATTAGGCTGGGAGGAGACCTTAAGGTTTTCTGGGACCTTCCCTCCTTCCTGATCGTCTTTGGCGGTACCTTAGGAGCTGCCCTCATTAATCACCCACTCAGTGAAATCGGCCGAACAGCAAGTCTTATAAAGACGGCACTCTTGCCTGATCGTTCCTCTCTACGTCACCGGATTGCCCGCATACTCCATTTCTCCCGAAGACTCCGCTCTGAGGACATGGCTTCTTTGCGCAGTGAGTTCGAAGAAGAACACGATCCTTTCTTTCGGCAATGCCTTGAGCTTCTTCTTGAGGGGGTAGATGAGCATGAGATTCGGCGCGTGATGGCTATCGAGCTTACGTTCCTTGAAGATCGGCACCGAAGCGGCGCGCGCCTTTTCCAGAATATGGGCGCGATAGCTCCCGCCATGGGACTTGTGGGAACGTTAATTGGTCTCGTGCAGATGCTTCAGAATTTAGACTCTCCAGCCAAGATTGGTCCGTCGATGTCGGTGGCGCTTATTACTACTTTTTATGGAGCCTTACTTGCCTATCTTGTGTGCCTGCCGATTGCGGGCAAGCTGCGAGTGCGAAGCGAAGAGGAATTTGTGCTTAAGGAACTCACCATTGAAGGCGCAGTGAGTCTCTCGCAGCGTCTTAATCCAAGGGCGATCGAGCGCCGTCTACTTGGTTTCCTTCCGTCTGATAAGCGTACTTCGGAATACGATTAACGCTCAGAGCTAAGTGGTCGGTATAAAAAAGCTCACGGTGCAAGTATGATATCTCGTAGGTCTCGCAGGCTGCGCCCTAGTGATTCCGCGCCGGATCAGAGCTTCTCCATGTCCTTTGCGGCCTTGGTGATGATTCTTCTTTGCTTTTTTATCTACCTTAATTCCCAGATTCTCACCGATCCCATGCGCAGCTCGCGCGTCGTAGAGGCGTTACGAGAGCACTACGGCGGCGAGGAGGGGCTCAGAAAACTCCGTGCGAGTTGGGTTTCACCGAGTCAGATTATTGAGGTGGCACGCCAGGCGGGATTTGAAGCTCTTGAAAAAGACGGGCGCATTTTTTTGATGCTGCCGGGGCGTAAGCTCTTTTTAAGCGGAGATGATGAGCTTCGACCAGAGTACGTTCCGACTCTTAAGAGGATAGCTGATCTCGTGGCCACCTTGAAGCTTAAAGCTATGATTGAGGGGCATACCGACAATCAGGCGATGAGCAGCGCAAGATTCCAGTCGAACTGGGAGCTCTCTTCTGCGCGTGCGGTTTCGGTTCTCAAGATTTTTCTTGCGAGCGGAGTGTCTCGCGACAAAGTCTCAGCCGCAGGCCGCGGGGAGTATGTGCCACTTGCATCTAACGACGACGAGGAAGGGCGTGCGCGAAATCGCCGCGTTTCTATCGTCATTGAATCGGCAGAGGAGGGGCTCTAGTCGATGAGACAGTACCGGAGAAGAGAAGATGAGGAACAGGGCAGCGCCTCGTGGCTGTTAACCTTTTCAGATCTTCTCCTGCTCTTACTTACCACGTTCGTCCTTAAGCTCAGCATGGCGTCTCTAGAGAGCCAGAATCTGGCCTCTGGTCTGGGCATGACACTCGAGAGGTCAGTGCAGATTCAGGAGGCGTCTCTTCAGCTGGCCAAGATACTTAAGAAAAGGTTATCAGAAGCCATGGGTCCCCCAACTCCGCTTTCTGGAGAGAAGGCAGGTCTGCGGTTTGCTGAAGAAGTGACGCTCATGCTTGTGGACCGAGGCGTGGCGATCTCTTTGGGGGGCGGTAGATTCGTTCCCGGGAAACGAGAGCTTTCGCCCGAGACTGCAGATTTTCTCGCGCTACTTGTTCAGGCACTGAGAGAGTCCGCAATCTTTATTCGCATCGAAGGACATACCGACAGCACACCCATCGCAACAACTGAGTTCCCTTCGAATTGGGAGCTCTCGGCCGCGCGCGCCATATCAGTCGGTCAGTTTTTAGTTTCTCAGGGGATTGCGGGAAATAATATTACTGCGGTGGGTTACAGTGATACTCGGCCAGTAGCAGATAATTTCTCGGAAGTAGCACGGGCCAAGAATAGGCGCGTAGAGCTTCTTATTGAGCCCACCCTTTAGCACACGCGCGCAGTACCGCTCGCCGTAAGGCCTTCAACTGCCTGATTCTATGGGAAGTTTTGGCTTCGTGGATTAAGCCCTCAGATCAGGCTATCGAACAGGCCTGGCGCTTGAGGTTTCCGAAGTTTTGGCGCCCAAGTAGTACAAGGTAGTAGCAGTGTTAGACAAATCTGATGGCAGTGAACGTAGTGCGGGGACTTCTCGCGAAGGGACTTCCTTCGAGGGGCCTTCACCGTGGCCAAGACCTCCTCCCTCCGCTCCCGAAAAATCCCCCGGTTCTGCATCCAATCTCGGATCTGAATCTCTCCAGTCGCCAGAAGTTCCGAAACGAGAAGCTGGAATCGTTCAAAAGATTGAGACCCTTTCCTCTAAAGAAGAATTCGAACAAATCCTGCCCGAGATTCGTGCTGCTTTTGCCGAGGCTTCCTTGCCGCGCGAAGCGATCGTGGAAGCGCTTCGTCAGAGCGCCGAACGGGCAGTCTCTGCAGGTGACCTTGCGTATGCGGGGCTACTTCTCACCGAAGCCTTTCGGTTTGTAGATGAATATCCTGCCTTGGATAAAACAACTGCCGCGCAAGTGCTCTTTAGTTTTGCAGCCGTTTCCATCATGGCGACGTCAGAATCTGGAGAGATGGTCACCGCAGCCGGCAAAGCAATTGATCGGGCGCTTTCCCTGGCTGCGGAGTCCGGGTTTGCCACCACTGAGAACTATGGCGCAGCTTTGAGGCGTTTCACAGAAGCCTGTTCTGACGCCGGGCACTACGAACTTGCGGCAAGTTATTCTGAGTTCGAGTATAATTTTCTCGCGGAGCGTTTTGGTGAGAGAAGCTTCGAAGCGCTCATGTGCCGTATACGGATAGTTGAGGGTTTTTTAGGGATGGGGAATCAAGAGGACGCCCTCGGCGAGGCGCTTGAGCTTCGCCATAAGCTGCCAGAGATTGATTCGCCCTATTACTTTACCACCGCGGTGATTGTAGAAGAATGTGCGGCCGACCTTTCACTGCGGGCTAAAGACCTCAGGTGCGCCTACGACATCGCTGAGGGAGCCATCGCGAGGCTGCTGCCACTTGCTACCGAAGAAACTGCGTCAAGTTTATCTGAGCTTTTTTATATTCGGGGCCGTGCCGGCTGGAGACTGGGACTAAGAGAACCTGCACTTAACGACGTAGCAAAGGCCCTTGAGCTTGAGCGACAAGGAGATCTTTGTAGGCCGCATCTGCGAGTAGCCATGGGCCTTTGGCTCGCCAAAAGATATGCTTCACTTTGGGAGCCCTCAAAGGAGTCTGCGATAGTTGAGGAACTGCTGCAGGACTTAAAGGCAACGGGGAATGGGGGTAGTCCTCTCTTTAGGGAAGTTCTTGTCCATCAGATGTTCATGTTTCAACGTGAACGCGATATTCCGCGCATGAAAGCAGCTGCCTACGTGTATCATCATCATCTCATTTCGCATGAGGGGCCTGAGATTGAAATGATGCAGGGGCTCCAACATCTTGCCCATATTTGGTCGGCAGGCGGGCGTGAAGACAAGGCACATGCCTACGAAATCTTGGGAGAGGCTCTCGATATACTTGGACCCAGAGAAAAAGAATCTCCAAGTGTCACCCTTGAGCTTCTAAAGAACCGAATGTATCTCGCGGCAACTTGTAAGGGACGGAAAGTATTCGTCAGTGATTTTAAGCATGCGCTACAATTTTTAAAGACGAGCGCTTTTGAAAAAGTCAGGCTTCAAGAGGCAGAGCTGCGTCTTGAATATGCAGAGTGCCTACGCATCGTGGATGAGGGTGGTAAAGCCGCCCAGCAGCTACGCAAGGTAAAGAATCTCATCGGAGATGTCTCGCACGAAAACGCCCATCAGCATCTTGAGTTCTTGGTGCAGAGTGCGCGCGCGGCTGAGGTGAGTGGAGATAATGAGCGCGCCGTTCGGTATTTTGCCAGGGCTAGAAAGCTTTGCTGGGAGAGAGGTGCGGCCACGGCTATTGCCGTTGCTGACTTGTGTCAGGGCTATGGCGAAGCGCTTCTTCAGAAATACCAGGGTGTGCGCGAGCCTCGATTGCTACGAGGGGCTATTTCGATGCTTACCCAAGCTGAGCGACTCTACCGAGCACGACTCCTTGATAGGCTTCCCCTCTATCATCATACACTGTGCCTCATTCTTGATATTCAGAGCGAGGCGCAGCTCCTTAGTCCAGAAAGTGAAATGAAGTTTCAGGCGCGTAAGCGGCGTTATGAGGAGCGATTCGGGGTGCCCGAGGGAGATTAGGGAACCTCTGAAAAAGGCCGCTCTGTGAACTCTGTGCCCTCTGTGGTCGAATTAAATTGTTGAAAAACCACAGAGGACACAGAGTTCACCGAGAAAAAAATAAGATAACTATTTTTTCAGGGGTTCCTTAGCCCGAGAGAGATTCGAGAGTGCGGTCTTAAGTCGAAGAGAAGGCCTGCGACTTTGGAATGTGCCGCAGTGGATATGCCCCTGCGGAAGTTTAATAAGCCTCACCAGTGCGTAGTAACTCCAGGTAACTCTGAAAAAAACGCATCTCCTGAAACTAAAGTGAGATCTTCTATCTTTGCCTGCATGGCGAGCAGCCTATCAAAGGGATCTCGATGTGGGTGAGATAACAGCCCCGCTGCAATCGCGTGATGATCGTCAATTGGTAGGGAGGTTGCACCAAGCTGAGCTATTACGCGCGGATAGATTTTGACCAGCTCATTTGCGGCGCTCAGCTTCCCGAGTCTGAATTTGGTTGCGATTTCAAGCGCCGAAACGGAACTTACAAATAACTGATTGTCAGTTGATGCAATTGCTGAGCGCGCATTCGCCGAGAGTCTGTCTGGCTCCATGAGGGCCCAAAGCAGCACGTGAGTATCTAGAAGTAATCTCTCGCTCATCTCAATTCTTATCTTTGCCCTTACGCTTGGTCATGCGAGAAGTTGAGTACGTTGGGCTAGTCTCATGCACGGCCGCGGCATCCCAGCCAGCTAGCTCGTCTTCGGGCAGTGGATCGAAAAATTCGGGTCCTACTGAACCAGCTATGAAGCCAAGTTTTCTCTCCGACGTGATTGGAACCAGTTCAGCATAGGGCACGCCAGCTTTAGCAATTATAAAACGTTTCCCTTGAGCTACTTGCTCCAAGAGGGCGGAGAGATTTGTCTTTGCGGCGTGCACATTAATAACTTCGGCCCCCTTTTTCATAAACTTAGTTTACTAAACTAGACTAATATAATCAAGCTAAAACTTAAATTGCCCAAGACTAGCGAAAACGTCTAACGTGTTGATTATATTATGACGCATCCGAAGGTGGCCTTCTCGGTGCCGCCGGGTTCTAAGCTACGTCGGAGGGTGAAATTGCTGCCAAGAAATGTATGTTTCTACGAGCGTCCTTCGTACACCTGAACTTTGCAGGCGAGGGAAGTCGATATTGACTCAGACAAGTTTGCCAGCCAGGGCTAAGCTGGGGAGCAGGAAGAGGGCATAACCAAATAGCGTCTGAGCGTGGTTAGTGCACGCCTGGGTGCGCATCAACCGGCAGTTCTCGTGCTTGACTGGATTCGCAATCTATCAACCAGAAGCTGCGCGCCAAATTCATAACCGCAGCAAGCAGCGTCTGACCTGGCCCTCGGCGATAAGTTCCAGATTGCCTTACGGCCTTAGCTCTTCAGTCACCGAGCTCTCCTCATGGTCTGGAGATGCCTCATGGGTGCTAGCAGCCCAGAACGCTCTGCTGAGCGTGACTGGATTAAAGCCAGTGATTTCACGCCCTGAGTTCCCATAGTTCAAGTGCCACACAGGAATCTTAAGGCCCTCGGAAATCGCAATGAGCGCGCCAGGGGAGGGAATCTTGTCCACGTGCGTAAGCAGAAGACCTGAGAATGAACCTTCAGCGAGGAAGCGTTTTCCCTGTGTCAGCGCCTGTTCGGGTGAGCTCGCATCGAGTACGAGAATGGTATCATGCGGCGGATAGGGCTGCTCTCTTGCAATCATGGCCGCGATGTTTGTTACTGCTTCGGATACCTTGCCCTTTGGCGTGAAACCAGAGGGTGTATCGAGAAGCAGCACATCTGCTTTTTCGTCTTGGGCGCGGTGAATTGCCTTGTAGGCGACGTGATGCGGTTTGCTGTTGACGATAGGAGCTACCACATCGAGTCCGTAGGTTGCCCTCCAAGAAGTGAGCGATATTCCAGACGTTCTATGATCGGGGGTGCAGTCAGCAAGCACCACACGGGCATTCATGGTGAGTGCTTCACGTGCCAACCCAACGGCCGCAGTTGTTTTGCCCGATTTCTCAGCCCCGACCAGGAGAAGAGTTCGGAGTCGTCTTTCACCTGCGGCTGGCTTCCAATTGATTGGGCCTGAAGTTGCGAATTTATCCTTGAAGCTTGCTTCAAAGAGCGCGGCAAGTACCGAGGGGCTTAAAGTTTCCGGGTGCCCGTTAGAGTCGGATTGAGCCAGCTGAGAAGCAATTTGCTTTACGGTGCTTTCAGTGAGAAGGCTGTCGAGCTGATGGTCGCGCAGTGCTTTTCGCAAGATTTCGATGAATTTCTTGGGCCCATGATTGGAAGCAGCAGAGAGGGAAGTAAGGTCCCTGAAGAGGAGCTCTCGCCATGGCGTGAGCACTTCAATAAGGGTTGGTACGGATTCTTCTTCGACCACGGTCGTAGTTTCTGTCGGCGGCGTAGAAGGGGCTGGCTCTGCTGGAACTTCGGGTTCCTGCGCTTCAAGGCTAAGCCCAGCCGCGGGAGATTCAGCGATGCGCTCAAGACGTTCGAGCCGCTCTTGCAGTTCGCGGTCGGTATCGCTCACCAATGCTAAGCCAGAGCCTCCCACTTGGCCCTTTGCAATTCGATCTTCGACATTTTCGAGGCGTGTTTCCGCAATGCCCATCTGCTTGGTGAGGTGCGTAGCGGTATTATTGAGCTTGGTGGTGAGGTCATCTAATCGAATGCTGAGCTCTTGTTCGCGCTCTCGGCCCGCACGAACCTCTCGCGCGAGAGCGCGGAGCAGAGATTGTCGTTGAAGACTGTGCGAGAGGAGTAAGATTCCAATTACGCACAGAGCAATTCCAAGCAGGGTCATAAGACACTGACCTTTGAGCAATCAAATGTAGACGAGTCCAGCCAAGGGATACGTCGGCGTACCTCCAAAAAATGATGAGTCTTTAAGAGAGGGGGCATTTCCCCCTAGGGGGGAGACCTCGGGGGGCGGTAAAGATGAGCTAAAAAGCTAATATCGTTGAGAGAATTTTAGTCCTTTTCGGGCTCTCGAATTCCGACCACAATTTCGAGATAGTGCTCTCGGTAGTACCGCGAGTCTCCATCCTGGGATTTCAAAATCATGCAAGCAAGGCCAACAAAATTCATCTTTGTCACTGGTGGTGTGGTTTCTTCAATCGGCAAAGGCCTCTGCTGCGCCTCGATTGGAGCACTTCTTGAAGCGCGTGGCCTTAAGGTCACGGCTCTTAAGCTTGACCCCTACATTAACGTGGACCCAGGGACCATGAGTCCCGTGCAGCACGGCGAAGTGTTTGTCACGGATGATGGTGCAGAGACAGACCTAGATCTTGGGCACTATGAGCGCTTCATCGAAACGAAGATGAGTAAGCGTAATAACTTCACCACGGGCCAGGTGTATGAAACGGTAATCACCAATGAGCGCCGGGGCGAATACCTTGGTGGGACGGTGCAAGTTATTCCGCACGTCACCGACGAAATTAAGCGCCGTGTATATCTGGCTTCGGAAGGCTATGACATTTGCCTTGTCGAGATTGGTGGTACGGTAGGTGATATTGAAAGTCTTCCCTTTCTCGAAGCGATTCGTCAAATGCGCTTTGAGGTTGGTACCGAGAACTCGCTCTACGTGCATGTGACCCTGGTGCCCTACATAGCCGCTGCGAACGAGTTCAAGACAAAACCAACGCAGCACTCGGTAAAAGAGCTCCTCAGTTTCGGAATTATGCCGAGCATTATTATTGCGCGCTCGGAACAGAAACTTGATGAGAAGCTCAAGAAGAAAATAAGTCTGTTCTGCAATGTGGGCGAAGATTGTGTGGTGAATTCAGTTGACGTACCCACGATCTATGAATTGCCCCTGGTACTGCACGAAGAGGGGCTCGATGAGCGTATCGGCCAGCTGCTTAATATTTGGACGGGAGCCCCTAATCTTAAGCCATGGCAGAGGATCGTGAAGGCTTTTAAAGAGCCTAAGCATGGAGAAGTTTCCATTGCGATGGTCGGCAAGTATGTCGACCTTAAGGAAAGTTATAAGAGTCTTAGTGAAGCGCTCCAACATAGTGGCTTCGCGAACGACGTGAAGGTTCGCGTAATCTACGTGGACAGTGAAGAAATTGAGAAGCAGGGTGTTGCTGAGGTTCTTGATAAGGCGAGCGAGGGGCGAGGCGTTGATGCAATTCTGATTCCGGGTGGCTTTGGAAAGCGTGGCACCGAAGGAAAAATCGCAGCTATCACCTATGCGCGTGAGAATGGTGTGCCTTTCTTCGGGATTTGCCTCGGCCTGCAAATGGCGGTTATTGAATTCGCACGCAGTCGAGCCGGAATTGTAAAGGCGACCAGCCAGGAGTTTGAGGAAAAGGCAGAATTCCCCGTTATTCACATGATGGAGAGTCAGCTACGGGTCGAGCGTAAAGGCGGTTCAATGCGCCTGGGGGCGTATCCTTGCAACCTAAAGAAGGGCACTCTTGCGCGGAAGTTGTATGGCCAGAATGAAATCAGCGAGCGCCATCGCCATCGCTACGAGGTTAATAATGAGTACCGTGCGCAGCTCGAGACGGCGGGACTTACTATGTCGGGTGTATCGCCTGACGGACAACTGGTAGAAATGGTGGAGCTTGCTGAGCACCCCTGGTTTGTAGGGGTTCAGTTCCATCCCGAATTCAAATCGAGCCCGCGCCATGCGCATCCACTTTTTAAAGGCTTTATTGCCGCGGCTCTTGATAACCGCGAGAGGCGTCTTGGAAATAAAGGATCTCAAGAGCGGTCTGGCGAGCTAAAGGGCGAGGGGAAGAAGGGGAGCTCCTCAACTCAGCGAACGCTTGATTTCTCCGCAGTAACCCTAGGAGCTGCGAGCGCCTCGGTAGAGTAGTTTGCAAGATGTAGTGTCGTGATTTAGAAGGTCAGTGAAAAACCTAAGGAAGCTCTGAAAAAATCTGCTCTGTGAACTCTGTGCCCTCTGTGGTTAATTTAAATTGTTGAAAAACCACAGAGGGCACAGAGAACACGGAGGGAAAGAAATAAAATATCTAGGTTTTTCAGAGGTTCCCTAAGTAACGCGAAGGAATTCGAAGGTTAACTTCGCGATCTTCGTGTCCTTCGCGTTAAAGTTCCTTTACAAATCTTAAGAGCGTTTGCAACCAAACACACTAGGAAACCTCTGAATATATCCTCCTTCGTGTTCTCCGTGGTTGTTCTTCAAAAATCCCATTGAGACCATAAAGCCGAGGTAAAGAAGTTTCTCTATGGCGCTTAATTTTGACTTGATGGTTGCAGGAGGAGGCGCGGCCGGCTACTTCGCCGCGCTGCGAGCTGCCGCAATCCAGCCCGGCGCCCGGGTGTGCATTCTTGAAAGTGGCAGAAAGGCACTCGAGAAAGTAAAGATCTCTGGCGGCGGACGCTGCAATGTTACCCATGCCTGCTTTGATCCCAAAGATCTTATGGCCTTCTACCCCCGCGGAGCCAAAGAGCTTCGAGGAGCTTTCCACCGCTTTCAGCCGAAAGACACCATAGAATGGTTCGCACAGAGAGGCGTGCAGCTTAAAACAGAAGACGACGGCCGCATGTTTCCGGTTACTGACTCTTCTTCCACGATTCTTGAATGTTTTGAGAAGGAGCGCCTAGCCAGAGGCGTTGACCTCTATCTTGGAACCGGAGTCGTAAGTGCAGAGAAGCAAGAGTCTGGTTTTAAGGTTGGCCTCTCTGATGGGCAAACATTCGAGACAAGAGCGCTCCTTTTAGCCTCAGGAAGCAGCCGCACAGGCCACGCCATTGCGCGCTCACTGGGACACACTATTACGCCGCTTGCTCCTTCGCTCTTTACTTTTAATTGCTCCGAGGCAGGGCTGCGAGAGCTGGCGGGAGTGGCCGCAGAGCGTGTTAGTGCATCGCTTTTTGTAGAGGGAAGGAAGGTTGCCTCAAGTGAGGGGCCGCTCCTTATTACGCATTGGGGACTTAGTGGTCCCGCGGTGCTCAAGCTTTCCGCCTGGGCGGCGAGGGAGCTTGAGGCTTCTAAGTACCATGCAGTGCTGCGTATTGATTGGTGTCCTTCGCTCAAGGAAGAGCAGCTTAAGGCGGCGCTTCTTGAAGCAAAGGAGAGTCAAGCGCGCAAACTCATCGCCAAGAGCTCGCCTCTGGGACTTCCTCTGCGCCTTTGGGAATTTATCGTGCGAGAGCTCCTTTCAGATGGGGCAGATCGCCCTTGGGGACAAATGCGGCAAGAGTCTCTCCACGCACTTGCTCGAAGCCTCAAAGCGTATGAGCTGAAGATTGATGGTAAAGGGCAGTTTAAGGAGGAGTTTGTGACCTGTGGCGGGGTCTTGCTCTCCGAGATAGATTTTAGGTTCATGCAAAGCAAGCTTGTCCCTGGGCTCTATTTTGCGGGAGAGATTCTGGATATCGATGGCGTGACGGGGGGCTTCAATTTTCAGAGCGCTTGGACTACGGGGTGGATAGCAGGCAGTTCGGTAGGGGGCACTGCTTGGTAGGGACTGGGATCGTTGTAAGGGAACAGAAGATGATTCGATATTGGTGTGCGATTGTGGCTCTCTTTGTCTGCGTTGGGCTTGTTCATGCCGAGGGGGAAACCCCCTTTAAAGTAGGAGTTGTGCTTCCCCTCACAGGAGAGCTTGCTGAATACGGCACAGCTGCGAAGAACGGAATTGAACTTGCAAAGAAGGAGCGGCCAGAGATTTTTTCTAATCTGTCCTTTGTTTTCGACGACTCGCAATACGATAGCAAGATGGCGCTCTCTAGTTTCAAGAGGCTCAAGAATGTGGAGGGGGTATCTGTCATTTACCTATGGGGATACGGACCTAGCCAGGTGGTAGCGTCGGTTGCCGAACAGGAAAAATTCCCCCTTTTCGCGGTGACCGGGGATAGGTCGGTTTCGTCTGACAGAAAGTATGTCGTAAGATTTGGTTACTCGATTGAGAACATCGCAAAGGCTCTGCTTGCACATACCAGGGCACACAATTTCAAAAAGCTTGGAGTTATAAAGACAGAATTGGCCTATATGAATGGGTTGATTGAAGCCATGAAGGCTAATCTTGACGATTCGGAGCAGATTGAATTGGTCGAGACCTTCCAGTTCGGAGACTCTGACTTTAAGACGGTAATTGCTAAGCTGCGTCAGAGAAAGTTCGATTCACTCGGGGTATTTCTAATCGGTGGGCAGGCAAGTCAATTCTATCGTCAGAGTCACAAATTAGGTTACAAGCCTCAGACTTTCGGGACGGACTTCTTCGATAGCTTGAGCGTGGCGAAGGATGCTGAGGGCGCCATGGAAGGTGTGGTGTTCGCGGGGCCAGCCTATGACTCTGGGTTTGTCGCACGCTATAAGGAGACCTTTGGCAACGACCTTCAAGTCGCTTGGGCCGCCAATAGCTACGAGTTCGCTATGCTTACTGCAGAGCTCTTCGGAAAGGACTCTTCCACCAAGACCGCCGATAGTGTTCTTGAGCGCTACCGAAGTGCGTCTGCTGAGCGTGGCCATGCCGCGCGATATGTATATGACAAGGGCGACTTTGATTTTCAGGTAGCGCTTCGGCGAATCGAGGTTGATCGAATAGTGGACCTTCCCTAGGAGTTCGGAGTCGGAGATGGAACAGAAGGACTCGTGGCAATTAGGCATCCACTTGCGCTAGATCCTGGGTTTCGGCATGTGCGAGAGGGCGATGTGGCCTTGTCTCCGCTGCTGGCTGAACTTTAAGCGCTGCTCAGGGCAAAGTTGAAAAAGTGCCAAGCTTAGGAGAAGCTCGCCGCCTATGACAACCAAGGAAGTTCCAATAGCAAAGAACATCAAGGTAGGCGGGGCAAACAAGCTGCTCCTTATATCGGGCCCCTGCCAAATTGAGTCTTTAGATCATTGCCTGTTAATTGCCGACTTTTTGCAAAAGGCAGTCCAGTCCTTGCCGATTAACTTGGTCTTTAAATCCTCTTTCGACAAGGCCAACCGAACCAGCAGCAAGGGAAAGCGCGGAATTGGAATTGATGCGGGACTTGAGGTGCTTGCCAAGGTTCGAGAGAAAACAGGACTTCCTGTTTTAACCGATATCCATTCGCCGGAGCAGGCCGCTCAAGCAGCCGGGGTTGTTGATGTGCTCCAAACACCTGCGTTCCTTTGCCGCCAGACAGATTTATTGAAGGCAGTCGGGGCAACCGGTAAGCCCGTCAATGTAAAGAAGGGGCAGTTCTTGCATCCTGCTGATATGCAGTTTGTTGCCGAGAAAATTGCTTCCTCTGGTAACGAGAAGATTCTTCTCTGTGAGCGCGGGACGTCGTTCGGATACCGCGATCTTATCGTTGACCCGCGTAGCTTGCATATCATGAAGGGCCTTGGGTATCCCGTAGTGCTCGACGCTACTCACTCGGTTCAGAGTATGGGGTCTGCGGGTGCAGGAGGGGAGGGCTCCTCTGGTGGACATCGTGAGTTTATTGAGCCTTTGGCTCGTGCGGGTGCTGCGCTAGGGATCGACGGGCTCTTTATCGAATGTCACGACAACCCGGAGCAGGCACCTTCGGATGGGCCTAGCATGCTGAGGCTCGCGGATGTTCCGCGGCTCCTTAAGAGCGTGTGCGCGATTAGGGAGGCCTATCTGTCGTCGGTAGGGTAGGGGGGGAGTTAGGTCACGCGACTCTCTTAGTGGTCTTAATGGGATGTTATTAAAGACAACCACTAAGACCACAGAGAACACTAAGACGAAGTAACTCCCGCTGAGGGTGGTGCGTCACGTACTTGCTATTGTAGACTGCGACCTGCAGATTTCGGCCCCTTATGCGACTAACTCGATCTCAAAGTATCTTTATCTCTGTTGGCGTTCTTTTGCTCTTCTTCGGCGGAGCCTCGGTGCTTGTGCAGCGTAATCGCCGGCCAACTTTCAAGCCGATTGAGTCTATCAACTCTAGTGCAGCTTCCCCTAGTGCAGCTTCCCCTAGTGCAGTGGCCTCTAATGCAGTGGCCTCTAATGCAGTGGCGTCACCACAAGAACTTTCCTCTGGATTGCCCTTGAATGGAACTGCTTCTTCTCCGAGCGGGGAGCTCCCGGCTGGAGTAAATCCCCTAGCGGGAACCTCGCCCTTCACGCTTAACCAATTCCAGCGCAGTGAGATGAAGGATGGGAAGAAGATTTGGGAAGTTAAAGCGGCGCAAGGCCAGTATTTTCCTAGTGAATCAAGAGCAACCGTGCGGAATGCTGAACTTTATGTGTATTCCAAAAACGGAGAGCAGGTCACCTTGTGGGCTGACTCAGGGGATCTCTATCTTAGCGGTCCCTCGCTGAGCCGCGCAGAGGTGCAAGGGCGAGTCCGCGTCGTTCGCAATGACGAGCTGACCATTACCACTGAGCGAGCTCTTTATGACAAAGAGAAGAACCTCGTGCACATTCCAGGCTCCGTGAAGATTGAGAGCGCGCAGTTCGATGTGTCAGGAGAAGAGATGACGGTGGATCTAGAGTCTCGGGTAGTGCGTTTGTCCAAGAATGTAGAAACAGTGGTGCGTCCTGCAGCGAAGAATGAGTCTGCGCACGTGGATGAAAAAATTGTCGCGGAATCGGAGAGCAAGTCATGAAGTTCGTGAGATTCGGGTCACTTGTTGCGGTAAGTCTTCTTGTGGTGTTTGGCGTAGCCCTTGAGACAAGCGCCGCTCCTAAAGATGGCACTCTTCAAAAGGGTTCGAAGCAGGACAATTTGAAAAAAGAAAGTGCGAAAAAATCGCCTCAAGCTTCTGAGTCAAAAACTGCGCTCTCGAAGCCTTCGGAACAGAAAGTCGCTAAAAAGTCGGGACTTCCCATTCCCGGGGGGAGCGAGATGAGTAAGCTTCCCACATTCATTAAGTCCAGCTCTCTCGTACTCAAGGGAAATGACCGCGTATTTGCTTACGAAGGTGGAGTCGAGGTTCGGCAGGGAGATCTTACGCTTACGGCAGCCTCCCTTGAAGGAAAGTACACTGAGAAAAATCAAATTGATCAACTTACCGCGAAAGACAACGTGGTGATTGTTAAGGGCGAGAATATTCGAGCGACGGGCGAGCGCGCGATTTTCGAGAACGCTACCCAGACTATAACTTTGACGAATAACCCTGAGCTGCAGCAGGAGGGGAGTGTGCTGACGGCAGACACCATCAAGATATTTCTCGAAGAGAATCGTAGCGTGGCTGAGGGCAATGTGCGTGTGAAGCTTGTGAAGAAAGAAGCAGATACGGCGGGTGCGCCTGCGCTGCCAGGGCTTGGGAGCTTTAAGTAGACTCTACAAAATTACGATATAAGCGAGGCTAGCAGTGAACCAATCGCGGTTCCAATTACTACGGCGCTCATGAGACGGAGCGGGGAGCTTCTCGCTTGAGGCGTGCCAGATTCCGATGCGGCATACTGAGGGGAAATAGTCAGAGCCGAAATAGACTGAAGAGAACTTGATGGCGGCAGGTCAGAGCAGCGGCCTTTAAATAATTTCCAGTTTGAAGAGACACCTCCCTCCTTCGCCAAGCGCGACGGGGAATGCACCTCGAAATCTTCGTCGCCTTCTAGCCCCTGCTGACGCAGAAGCTGATGAGCGCGCTCAAGAGTAAACATGGTTTCGCGGTTCTAGCGCCAACTCGCCGCCTGATCAACCCCTGCAAAAAGAGGTTTTAGAAAGCTTGTTCCATTGGTTAAATTGTTGAAAATATTTGAGTTGTTTGCTCTTTCGTGGTTGCTCTGCTTGGGGGGCTGCGTTTTAGTCAACTAGGCTGCGCACTTCATGGTACATTCCTGCGCCTCGTCTCGCATAGCTTTGGTACTTGCTGCTGCAGCACGAACTCTTTGGTGTGTTCCTTCATGAGGAGAGATAGTCTCGTCCCACTTGGAATTAGCGCCGCCGCATTGGTGCTACTCGCCTTTCTGTCCGTTACCCTTGTCGCCCATGACTTACATTCTTTGTGGGACCCCGGCACCATTGCCGCTTTAACTTCTTCCTTGGTCCTTTGTGCGCTCATCCCGCTGCTCATTCGGCAACGAGTAAGAAACATCCTTGAAGAGCGCACCAACTCAATCCGAGAGGACAATCATAGGCTCCAGGCGCAGCAGCATGCGCTGCTACGCATCGCCAATAGCAAGGTGATTTTTGGCGGCGTTATTGAAAATGCTCTGCGCGAATTGACCGAGATTGGCGCAATTACTCTTAACGTTGAGAGGGTGGGAGTATGGCTTTTTAATGAAACTCAGACTTCGATAAGATGCTTCTGCCTCTACGAGCGCACACCGCGTCGATTCTCAGAAGGCGCCACTTTTGGAGCGGAGAGTGCGCCCCGATACTTTGCCGCAATCCGCACGCACCGCGTCTTAGTAGCAGAGGATGTGGCAACTAACCCGCTCACGAATGAGTTCTCTTTTCTTTCCGAGCTGGGTGTTACCTCAATGCTGGACGCGCCTATTTTTGTGAACGGCGCCCTCTTTGGGATTGTGTGCCATGAACATATAGGTCCTCCACGCAAGTGGTCAGCGGATGAGCAAAATTTTGCAAGCTCTCTCGCAGACATGGTTGCCATGGCCTATGAGGTGCATGAGCGCCGGCGCGTTGAGGGCGAGCTGCGCAGAACTTCGCGCGCTATAGAAGCTTCGCTTGAGGGAATCGCAATTATCGAGCGCGATGAAACCTTCAGTTTTGTGAATCCTGCCTTTGCCCGAACGTTCGGCTATGACCGAAACGAGGAGCTCCTTGGAAAAAGCTGGAGGGTGCTCTACGAGCAATCGCAGCTTCGTAAACTTGAGCGGCATGTCTTTATTAGCTTTATGCGGGCAGGGAATCTGCAGACAGAAGCCGTTGGCCTTCGCAAGGATGGGTCTACGTTTGCGCAGGAGCTCTCGCTCACCGCCCTTGGTGATGGTGGGCTTGTGTGTATTGTGCGGGATTGTTCTCAGCGTAAAGAGGCTGAGCAGCACCTGCTTGAAAGCCGGCGCTTTCTTCGAAAGGTTATCGATACCGATCCCAATTTTATCTTTGTAAAGGATTCGGAGGGCCGGTTTACCTTGGTAAATCAGGCGGTGGCAGAGGCGTATGGGACTACGGTTGAGCAGCTGGTGGGAAAAACCGATGCCGACTTTAATTCCAGGCCGCAGGAGGTTCAGCATTTCAACGCGGACGATCAGTATGTCCTACAAACGGGCAAGGAGCTTTTAGTCGGCGAAGAGCGTATTACTGATGCCAAGGGCAGGGAGCGTGTGCTGCAGACGGTAAAGCGGCCTCTAGTGGTGCCTGGTCGCCGAGATCTACACGTTCTTGGCGTATCTACGGATATCACCCAGCGCAGAGAACTTCAGGACCAGTTGGTACACGCGCAGAAGATGGAGGCCTTGGGGCAATTGGCGGGCGGCATTGCACATGACTTTAATAATCTGATGACGGGGGTCCTGGGCTACACGACGCTCGTGAAGCTTGAATCGAGCGATCGCCCCGAGGTTTATAAGAGTGCTGATATTATTGAGCAGGCTGCACTTCGTGCCGCGGAGCTTACTCAGAAATTGTTGGGCTTCGCGCGGAAAGGGAAACATCAAAATACTCCAGTCGATTTGCACGCGACCATAGAGGAAACTCTTGCGATAATTAAGCGTACCATCCGTCCTTCCATACGCGTAGTGACAGAGTTGACCGCGCAGAATCGCTTCGTGCTTGGAGATCCGATTCAGCTTCAGCAGATTATTCTGAATCTGGCAATTAATGCCCGAGATGCCATGGACCCTGATATCGGGGGATCCTCGGGCGGGGTGTTGTGTATTAGTACTCGCAATAGGCCCGTAACCGGTCATGGCGATTCTGAGGCGAAAGAGGGCGAATTTTTGGAGATTGAAGTACGCGACACTGGTTGCGGAATTGACGAAGATAAAAAGATAAAAGTATTTGAGCCGTTTTATACCACCAAAGTTGATGGCCGTGGGAGTGGGATGGGACTCGCGATGGTGTACGGAATTGTTTCAAATCATGGCGGGAACATTACTCTCGAAAGTCAGAAAGGTAAGGGGACCTCATTTTTCATAAGTCTCCCCTCGGTTGCGCCGAGACTTGTGGACCTCGTCGAGCGTAAAATTGATGCTCCTGCGCATGGACGTGGCTGTATTCTTGTAGTTGACGATCACGACGTGGCACGCTCTGCGACGACGGCGATGCTTGAGTCACTTGGCTACGAGGTGGTGGCAGTGAAAGACGGCGTTGAGGCGGTGCAGTATGTTTCCGAGCATGTGGGGAGCGTCAACTTAGTGGTGCTTGATTTTATTATGCCGGGCATGAGTGCTGCCGAGTGTTTGGAATCCCTGCGCAACCTGGATTCTAATCTTCGAGTCGTCCTTTCTACAGGATTCGCCAATAGTCTCTCGGTGCAGCGTTTGCTTGAGGCTGAAGGAGTATTTGGGATGGTACAGAAACCATTTCAACTAGCTCGGCTCTCGCATGTGGTTTCCGAAGCCCTGCAGTCTAAGACTCATTAGGGAGCCCCTGAAAAAGTCTGCTCTGTGAACTCTGTGTCCTCTGTGGTTGATTTAAATTGTTGAAAAACCACAGAGGACACAGAGCTCACAGAGAGAAGAAATAAGATATCGAGGTTTTTCAGAGGTTCCCGAAGAGACTTCCCAATCAGCCAGGATCAGAGTACGACCAAGGGCGTATGAAAAGAATTCCTTCTGCAGAGACTGTTCATGGCCTGCCGCGTCCGCGCGTCGCTTTCTTTGACCTCGATGGCACGGTGGTGAATGCCGCGGGTGTCATTTCGACGCGCGTTAAAGAGAGCGTTCGGCGTTTGAAGGATGCCGGCCTAATCATCGCAATAGCTTCTGGGCGCCCTTGGTTTGGAGCCAGGGAGCAAGTCGCAGGCCTTGGCGCGACCGGTGCCTCACTGTTCTACTCGGGAGCTCTGCTGGCCGATCCTGTTTCAGGAGAAGTTTTTGTTGAGGAGTCGTTAGAAATTGACGATGCGCGTGCGATTGTGGAGAGATGCCGGTTCCATAATCTTTATTTTGAGTGGTACACGGCGCGTGAGTACTTTACTGAGTCCGAGTCTATGCTTGGTACTATTCATGCAGAGTATCTCGGGCACCCCCCAGTGGTGCGGAGCTTTCCCGCGCAAGAGTCATCGGAAGCTTCTGCATACAAGGACAAGATTCTCAAAATAGTTTTGATGTTACAGGGGAAAGACGATGAGCGACGCGCGAAGAACATGGCGTCAGAGTTGCCCCAGGTGGGAATCGGGTCGGCCCGTGGCGCTGCGCATCCTGAGATTCTATTTACCAATTTTACTTCCCCACGCGCGAGGCGTGACCAGGCCTTGAATTGGCTTCTTGCCCATTATGGAGTAAGCGAGAAAGAAGTGATCTCAATTGGAGATGCGGAATCCGACCTGCCTTTCCTTTCACGCGCTGGCTGGAGTATCGCAATGGGCTCGGCTCCCGAGGCGGTACGTAACGCTTCTCGCTTTGTTACCGGGAGTGTCGAGGAAGATGGCGCGGCAGTGGCGCTTGAGGCTATTGTAGGGCTGATTCAGGGTTAGGGAAGCTCTGATAAAGTCTGCTCTGTGAACTTTGTGCTCTCTGTGGTTGATTTAAATTGTTGAAAAACCACAGAGGACACAAAGTTCACAGAGAGAAAAAATAAAATATCGAGGTTTTCAGAGGTTCCTTAGGTATCTGCCTCGTCTTCCAATCTGTAGCGGAAAAGTCTTTAGGACTGTGGAATAATGGTGTTCCTATGAATACCCTGGCAACAATAGATGTCTCAAAGTCGTACGGCGGACGCACCGTGGTAGACCGCGTATCGATTGAGGTTCATGCGGGCGAGGTTGTCGGGTTGCTTGGGCCCAACGGCGCAGGAAAGACCACTACCTTTTACATGTGTGTGGGACTTGTTGGCCCTGATAGCGGCGCGGTCACCCTCAACGGGAAGTTAATTACGAAAGAGCCCATGTATATGCGGGCGCGCCTGGGAGTTGGCTATCTGCCGCAAGAACCCTCCATTTTTCGAAAGCTTACGGTCGAAGAGAATGTGATGTCTATTCTGGAGACCATTCCAGAGCTCAGCCGCGCCGATCGTGACCACCGTCTTGAGGAGCTCTTAAGCGAGCTTGGTCTATCCCATTTACGGAGAAGCCTTGCGAGTTCTCTGTCCGGTGGAGAGCGAAGACGGGTGGAGATAACCAGGGCATTGGCGCGCTCCCCTATGTTCATCCTCCTCGATGAGCCGTTTGCTGGAATTGATCCCCTGGCGATTCGTGACATCCAGATCATCATTGAGCGCTTAAAACAGAAGGGGATAGGGATCTTAATCACTGACCATAACGTTCGTGAGACGCTTGGGATCTGTAACCGCGCCTACATCCTTATTGATGGAAAGGTCCTTGAAGAAGGGGCTCCTAGCGCCATCGCCCAGAGCGAACGGGCTCGCCGCTACTATCTCGGGGATGGGTTTGCACTCGCCTAGCAGGATGTAACTAGTTGATATTAAATGAGTTGTCTTTAATTTTGCGGCCGCGCACAATTTTTGCACACGAACGGCCTCCATCCACGTCAAAACCATAAGCACAGGTTGCTCACTTGAGTACTCCTTCGCTTGTTCTCGTTGGTTTGCACCAGTGGTTTGAAGTGCGCGTATGGCTTTAGAAACAAAGCTTCTCCAAAAACTGAGTCAGAACCTGCTGATGACCCCACAGCTTCAGCAGGCCATTAAGCTCCTGCAGCTTGGTCGTCTCGAGTATCTTGAGGCCATTGAGAAGGAGTTGCTCGATAATCCTCTTCTCGAAGAAATGCGCGAAGAGGGCGAGGCGCCCACTGGCGTTCAGGCAGAGGTTTCTTCTCCTGCTGATGCACCCCCACCAGGTGAGCCTGGTGATTCGGGCGAAGCTCCAAATCCTGAGACTGCGGCGCCCGCAAGTGGCGATGAGTCCCGAGTTGATTGGGAAGGCTATCTTGACAGCTTCACTGATTCGAGTGGAACAGCGACGCCCAAGGGTACCGTTGATTTTGAAAACCGTCCCCAGCTTGAGCCGGGAACAAAAGCAGAGACTCTTTTTGAGCATCTGGTGAGCCAACTTCGCATGTCGGATCTCCCCGAAGATGACGAGCGACTTGCGCTCCAGCTCATTGGAAACCTCGATAAGAATGGGTACCTGGTTGAGCCTCTTGAGGAGATATCGAAGGCCAGTGGCTGTCCGGTCGGCGACCTGGAGCGAGTACTTCAGGTAGTCAAGGATTTAGACCCTCCCGGAGTTGGGGCACGCGATCTTAAGGAGTGCCTCATCATTCAGCTTGAGAACATGGGTCTCGGAAATGCTCTAGAAGCAAGAATCATCCAGAACCATCTCGATAAGCTTGAGAAACATCGCTACGACTTAATCGCGAAAAGCGAGCATGTCGCAGTGGAGGAAGTATACCGCGCGGTAAGTTCCATCCGGCGCCTCGAGCCTCGTCCGGGTCGTCCCTTTGCTGATGACTCGACCCGTTATGTGACGCCCGATGTGTATGTCTACAAAGTGGGCGATGAGTTTGTGATTTCTCTTAACGAGGACGGTCTGCCTAAGCTTCGCGTAAGTCCTTATTACCTAAAGCTCCTTAAGAGCGAGGATTCTACGGATGCGCCTAATAAAGCGTATCTCAATGAGAGACTTAAGTCTGCCGCTTGGCTCATTCGAAGTATTCATCAGCGACAGCAAACGATTTATAGAGTTACCGAGAGTATTGTTAAGTTCCAAAAGGACTTTCTTGAGCATGGTATCTCGAAGCTTCGCCCCCTGGTTCTTAAGGATGTCGCCGACGATATCGGCATGCACGAATCAACGGTAAGTCGAATCACAACCGAAAAGTATGTGCATACTCCTCAGGGTGTATTTGAGCTTAAGTTTTTCTTCACCACAGGAATTAAAGGTGGGGATGGAGACGTCTCCTCGTCCAGTGTGAAAGAGCGGATTCGTAGTCTCATAGGAGCCGAGACCGCAGAGGAGCCTTTGAGCGATCAACAGCTTGTAGAAGTCCTCAAGAAAGAGGGCATTACCATCGCGCGCAGAACCGTGGCTAAGTACCGAGAGAGTCTCGGAATTGAGTCCTCATCCCAGCGCAAGAGACACTTCTAAATTCTACCTTCTTGGGCTATCCTCAACTCAAGACTCTGGCGTGACATTTAAGTCCTAAGGAAACCTCTATGCCAAATAGCTCTCGTATCGTGAATGTCAATCTTACGTTTCGTCACACCGAAGCAACCGACGCTTTAAAGACTTACGCCACTGACAAGCTCCGTAATTGTCTTCTTAAGTTCGCGCATCAAGATATTGAAGCCCACATGGTTCTGCGCGTTGAAAAAAATCGACAGATTGCAGAGGTTTCTTTTAACGCGGAAGGCACGAGTTTCGCTGGCAAGGAGGAAAAAGACGACCTCTATGCCGCTATCGATGCGCTTGTTGACTCTATGGGGCAGCAGCTTCGAAAGCACAAAGAGAAAATTACCGCGAAGCACTAAGGGTGGGTATTGCTCGGCGATCTTCTTCCCTGTGTAGCCCTGCAAAAGGCACAGCGTGTTGCGCTAGTGTTCGCATGGGGAAGTAGTAGGTGGAGCTAGATTCCCGCGCCGGAGGTCTGCCTCGAGGTTTTGCATGACATGCGATGATGCTAGTTCTCCCAAGATGAAGTCTGCGGTAGGCGCTCAGGAGAGTGCTACGCATGAGCCTTCTCACGGGTCTCCGGTCGGAGCCCTCGTGCTGGTAGCGGGGCTTTCTGGCGCAGGAAAGTCAGTCGCGATAGATACACTTTCAGACCTAGGGTTTTTCTCTGTTGAGAATTTGCCCGTCCCCTTGTTTAAGAATTTTGTTGAGTTCTTGGCGAAGTCGGGCGCGAAACACGCGCGGGCGGCCCTTTCTCTCGATTTGGATTCGAGAATTAAGCTTGAGCAACTGATATCGATTCTTAAGTCCTTACGGGCGGAGGCTCGGTCTCCGACAATTGTTTTCCTCGATGCGAAAGTGGAAACGATTGTAAAAAGGTACGGGCAGACTCGTCGTCCACACCCTGGGTTTGATTTACAGCTCGATAAGACTCTGCAGGATGCGATTGTGCGGGAGCGCGATAGGTTGTTCCCGCTACGTGAAATGGCCAACACACTTATCGACTCGAGTGAGCTCACGGTGCATGACTTGCGTGCGGAGATTCGTTCTTTCGCCTCGTCTTGCAAAGGCAGCACGTCTAGCGCCATGCGCGTGAATTTTCTCTCATTTGGTTTTAAGCACGGAGTACCGATTGACTGCGATCTCGTGGTCGACGTGCGCTTCCTCCCTAATCCTTATTTCGTTGACGAATTGAGAGAGAAGACGGGGATCGATCCCGCGGTTAATGAATACGTCTTTCAGTCAGGGGCCGCCGAGCAGTTTATTGCGCATTATGCGGATCTCTTGAGCTTTCTCCTCCCTGAGTTTGCGAAATCAGGCAAATCGTACGTGAATGTGGGTGTAGGGTGTACGGGGGGACGCCATAGGTCTGTTGCTGTCTCGGGAGCTCTCGCTAAAGTATTAGGCGGCCGGATACCGGCTGAGCAGTATTTAGTAAGCGTGAAGCATCGCGACGTTGAAAAAGCCCAGTAGGCGACGGGGAGACAAGTCCCGCGGTGCCGAAAGATTGCTCAGCGGGGAGTCTGTCCCGTGAAGGTTTCTACCACTACCTTTTGTGGTGGCAACGGGAGACGCCTCTCGCACTTGCGTGCGGTTGAAATCGAAGCAGGGCACAGAGTCCTTTTTTATTGAATAAGCATCTTAAAAACAGTGTTTTTATATTGACGATTCCGTGTTTTGCTCGGTATTACTGCCGGAATTTACTTTTTCACCCGCTTCCTCGCACGTTCTTGCTGGGGAAGAGAGCGAGAATACATCCATGCTAAGGAGTTCGTGTGGCGCTCAATAACTTTCTTTTCACGTCAGAATCAGTCTCAGAAGGGCATCCTGATAAGGTAGCAGACCAAATCAGCGATGCGGTGCTTGATGCCTATTTGGCGCAAGATCCTCGTAGCCGCGTGGCATGTGAGACTCTGGTAAAAAGCGACAATGTTGTCGTGGCGGGCGAGATTACCTCCAAGGGGAGTGTAAATTTTGATGACCTTGTTCGCGGCGTGCTTAGCGAGATTGGGTATGACGATCCTTCCATTGGATTCGACGCTCAAACGGTCAAGCTTATTACGCTACTCACCCGGCAGTCCCCCGATATCAGCATGGGCGTTGACTCAGACAACGAGAAGCAGAAGGAGCAGGGAGCCGGCGATCAGGGCCTCATGTTTGGTTTCGCCTGCGATGAAACTCCCGAGCTTATGCCTCTACCGATATCAATGGCGCATCAGCTCATGAAGCGGCTCTCCTATCTTCGTAAGGAAGAGAAGGTGAAGTTTCTTAAGCCGGACGCAAAGAGCCAAGTGACGGTTGAGTATCGCGACGGCAAGCCTCAGCGCGTGCACACAGTAGTGCTCTCAACGCAGCACTCAGATGACATTAGCCTCAAGGATCTTGAGCGCTACGTAATTGATAATGTCGTGAAGAAGATTGTGCCTGACCGTTTCCTTGATAAAGAGACGCGTTATTTTATCAATCCTACGGGCCGATTTGTAATCGGTGGCCCAGTCGGGGACGCTGGTCTCACAGGACGAAAAATTATCGTTGATACTTACGGCGGATACGGTCGCCATGGTGGCGGCGCCTTTTCGGGAAAAGATCCTTCGAAGGTCGACCGCTCGGCGGCGTATGCCGCGCGTCACATCGCCAAGAATATTGTGGCTTCGGGCGTTGCAAAGAAGTGCGAAGTGCAAGTTGCCTATGCCATCGGCGTGGCGCGGCCAGTGGCAATCTACGTAGATACTTTTGGGACTTCTAAAGTAGCAGAAGAGAAGATCGGGGCAGCGGTTTCAGAGCTCTTCGATCTTCGTCCTCAAGGCATCATCCAGTCATTGGATATGCTTAAGCCCATCTACCGGGTAACTACCAACTATGGGCATTTCGGTCGTGAGCCCACAGGTAAGGGCGAGTTCAGCTGGGAGCGTACCGATAAAGTCGATGCGCTTAAGAGCGCGCTTCGCTAAAAGAGACTTAGGGAGTCTCTGAAAAACTCACCTCTGTGTACCTCTGCGTCCTCTGTGGTTAATTTCTTCAAGAAAATTTCACCACAGAGGACGCGAATTCTTACTTACACCCCATGCTGTGCTGGCACTCTGAGCGCAGGCTATCTGCGCGGGTTTCCAATGGTGGGCCCGTCGTAAGCATAGCCCGCGCGCGAGTCATCAACTCGAATAGTGCCCTGCTCTTCAATAACGTCGCTGCGGATTTCCTCAATTTCTTCCTGATTCTGGCGGATCCGATTTGAGTTTCGTTCGACCGCAGAATCTAAACTATTCCGTTCGCGCGCTTGCCCAATTTCGTGAACGGCAACTCCGACTACAATCCCCGCCGGAATTCCAATTGCGCCGCCAACCAGCGCGCTCTTTCCCACGCTTCCATTGCTCATGGCGCTACCGATGAGTGCTCCGGTTCCGGCACCTACTGCGGCGCCAGTGACGCCGCCCACAAGCGCTGCGTCATCTGATGAACTCGCGGCGCAAGCCTGTAGTAAAGCTGCCGCAACGCAGGTGAAGAGCAAGGCGAGGGGGGAGGGCTGTGGGCGGAACTTCATGACCATTTCTCCAGGGTGGTTATATACCATGAGTGATATGGAGGATTTACCTAGTGATGTGCCCTTCTTTTATGGCGCCAGGGGGCCAGAGTGTTCAGCGTAAGATACTAAGATCACTTAAGATAATTGGACCACAAAGGACGCTAAGGACGCAAAGAAAGCTCAATGAGGACTAGTAATTTCAGCGTATTCCTTTGTGTCCCCTGCGTCCTTTGTGGTGGAAACATTCAGGTGCCCTCATGGTGTGCTGTCTTCTCCAACTGGCTAAAATTACAGAGAAAAAATGTGTGCCTGGGGCGCGGGAGGCTTGCCATGAGGTGCTATCCGTCGCATCTTGCAGCTCGGGGAGTTGAGCTGTTGCCCTTGCGGTAGTAGCGACTTCCCTTCGACCATTTCTTTTTATTTCTGGTTGGCAATGACGCTTCCGCAGTTGTTTCGTTACGAGTCGGATAAGATTCCTGTCCTACTAATCGTACTTCTTCTCGTAGCTGACCTCGCGGTCTATTTCCTCGCTCAAAGTTGGTGGGTAGTAGTGGCGTGGGCGCTCATCGGTTTCGCCCCGAAGGCCTGCATTTGCTCGTGGAATCACCACCATCAACACGTCGCCACGTTTCGCCAGCGCGTTTTGAATCGAGTTCTTGAGGTTGTCTATGCGTTGCACACGGGAATTTCTACCAACGCATGGGTGCTTCATCATGTGCTAGGGCATCATCTTAACTATCTTGATCAAACGAAAGATGAGTCAGCGTGGAAGGACGGGCAAGGAGTTCGCATGGGCCCCGCGCGTTATACTTTCACCATTGCGGGCACGGGTTATTGGCGCGCCTTTAAAGTGGGCAAAAAGCACCCAAAATATCAGCAGGAATTTCTTTCTTGCGGTGCGCTGACGCTCGCGCTGGTTGCGGTGCTTCTTTATTTTAATTGGTTTAACGCGCTCGTGCTGTTTGTTATTCCTATGGTGGTTGGGCTCCTCGTTACGAGTTGGCACACGTATTATCATCACTCGGGGCTCGATACTGATGACCCCTATCAGGCGTCGCACAATATCACCCACCGCTGGTACAATATGCTGACCGGAAACCTTGGGTATCACACCGCGCATCATGTAAAGCCTGGACTGCACTGGTCTAAATTGCCTGAATTCCATTCCACCATTAAGGATCGCATTCCTGCGCACCTGTACGTGCGCCCCTGTATTCCCTTTAAGTGGATGCCAGGGTAGCGCGTGAATACGAAATCTTTCCCTTCCGACCGCAGTTCTACAGGCAAAGCCCCACGTGTGCGGCGCTGGAGCAATCCCTATATCGAACGGCTGGGAAGCCTTCCCGAGCTTATTCTTGGGACTGAGGAACGTGAGCTAAGTGCTGAGGACCTGGCGACGCTTAAACGGCGCTGCGCAGAGACTCCGCGTTTGATGGTTGAACTTGGCTCTGGGTCAGGGTCACACCTCATTGATCAGGCCGAGAGAGAGCCGAATCGGCTCCATGTGGGAATCGAGCTGCGATTCAAACGTGTCGTTCGTACTGCGGAAAAGGCGGCTGAGAGAGGATGCCGCAACCTCTTGGTGCTACGCACAAGTTCCGACTATGTGACGGAATTGTTCGAGCCCAAAAGTATCGAGGTCCTCTATATCAACTTCCCCGATCCTTGGCATAAGAAGCGCTGGCGTAAGCATCGCGTTCTTAGTGATGAGTCCCTGGCGCGCCTCCATACTCTGCTCAAAGAGGACGGGGTGATATCTTTTAAGACGGATCACCGAGAATACTTTGAAGAGGTGGTAAGTGCCGCGCACGCCTCAGGGCTCTACAGAATTGAGCACTTATCTCTCAATTTGCATGCCAGTGAGCTTGTTACCTCGAATGTGGTGACTGAATTCGAGGGCCTTTTTCTCTCCCAGAATCTTCCTATTCACCTTCTTCAACTAAGGAAGATCGGTTAGGAGCCCTCCTGCGGTAACCACTACAGCTCGTGCCCGATATATCTTTCTTCGTAGGTTCCTAAGGACTTCTCGTAGGATTTGTAAGGACCAAAATTGAGTTTGGGGCCTAGTCGTGGCTTCAGTTACAATAAAGGCTCTCCTTGGGCTGATTGTCCCTGCGCGTTACCTCTGAAAATGACAAAATTGCGACAACATTCTTTGCAACGTTACGGGGTAGGCCTCGCATCATATGGGGGAGGACGGTGATAAGTCCTTGAAAGTTGTAACTAATTTGTAACAGAAATATCTCGCTGTGGTTTTGTAAGATTACGGTGGGTTAAACGAGCAGGTTTTGGAGGAAGTATGGAGAAGATTACTGAAGGTCAAGAGCGTATTCAGACCACGATTGGCGATCTTATTGAAGCTATCACTCAGATTGCCTTAGAGGCTGGAAAAACCGAGACCGAGGGTTATCGTCTCGCTTCTCTCACCATCGAGAGCATCTTGCGCAAGAATCGCAAGCACATCCCAGTAATAAATTAGACAGACTTGGTCTAAACAAATCTTATCCTAAGCTCCCCTTAGTGTTCTCTGTGTTCTTAGTCGTTTATTAAAACAACCACTAAGAACACAGAGAACACTAAGGGGAGGGTAAGTTTTTTGGCCACTTGTTCTTAGCTTTTGAGAGCCTCAAACAATTCTTTTCTTGCTTTTAAAGCGCCGTACGAAAAGAGTGCCGCGCTAGAGCATCCTAGTGATTGAGCCACATCAAGTTGACGCAGTACGGCCTCTCCGTCAGGGCACTTGTAACATCCAATACCAGGTACGAGGGCTGACTGCTCATTTGCGAAAGCGAGCGCTTGGCGCAGCATGAGTTCAAAATGATGGGTATCAGCAGTGTAGGCCATCGGCAGAGCGCTACTTACAATCCCGTCCTGTAGCCACGTTCTCCAATCCTGAAAAGCGCTCAAGTAGGCGCGGTCACTCCAGCAAATCGTCGCTGCGGAAAGCTGCATTTTTTCTGGCATGAGGCCCCGGAAGCTTCGAACAAGCCCGGTGAGCTGAGCTCGTCTCCAGGCGTCGAAGGAAAGAGCTGCCTGAGCGTCCTGCCAGGTTGCGTGGCAGCCATCCTTAATCTCAACCTCAGTTGAGAAACCAGTTTGTTCACCAAATGCCGCAAGCGCTTGGCCATAACCAAGATCAATACCACGAGGAACGGTCGCCCCGGCTCTCATTGGGAGCATGTAGGGGTAGCGTATAAAGTCGAGGTGAATTCCGGCCAGGCTTGAGTAGCCGCGACCAAGTTCGTCCACAAGGGTGCACAAGTAGCTACGAACCGAAGGTGAACTAGGGTCAACCCACGCCCCGGGTGTATCCAGGATGGCCCCACCGGCTTCCTTGTGAGGACATTGGCTAAAGTCTTTATAGTCACTTAAAGAGCCGCCGAGAGAGTCCACAAGAAAACCCCCCTTGGAGAAGCGCTCAAGGGCCCACGGGGAGGGGCTCACTCCAAAATTACAGCAGTTAATCCAGGCATGCACTTCTATGCCCTTTTTCTCGGCTTGTTCGCAGGTGTAACGAAGGGGATCAACCTCCGCCTTGGCCAGCATGGAAGAGTCGGCGATCCGCGACGTGTACCAGGCGTAGCCCCTGCGGTGCACCTGGAGGTATAGGGAGGAGATATTGAGAGCCTCGGCATCTGCAAGAAGACTATCAACTGCAGTTTTGGAGACGGGATTGAAGGAAGTACCCTCGGCTTCAACCCAAAGACCGCGTTTCATTTACCATATCTCCCAAAACGATTGTAACCTAGGGGACATCTAACATATGCGAGCTATTGAGAGCACTCCCCTATGATTGAAATAAAAAATGTTACGAAGCGATATGGGTCCTTTTGTGCAGTGAGCGATCTTTCATTGCAGGTCAATGACGGGGAAATTTTTGGATTCCTCGGCGTCAATGGGGCGGGAAAAACGACGACCCTTCGAATGCTCGCTGGCATTCTCAAGCCAACTTCGGGTGTTCTCAAAATAGGTGGATTTGATGTTGAGCGGCAACCTCGCGAGGCAAAGAGTATCACGGGATTTATTCCTGACCGACCGTATCTCTACTCAAAGCTCACAGGTAGAGAGTTTCTCTATTTTGTGTCCGACCTTTATAGCGTTCCCCCTAAGGATGCCGAAGGCCGGATCGATCAGTTGCTTTCCGAATACCGACTGCTCGATTGGCAGGACGAGCTCGTAGAGAGTTACTCGCACGGGATGAAGCAGCGCCTCGCGACTTGCGCCGCTCTCGTACATCGCCCCAAGGTGCTTATTGTAGACGAGCCCATGGTCGGTCTTGACCCCCATGGGGCAAAGCTCCTTAAAGAGTCGCTTCGTTCCTATGCAAAGCAAGGGATGTCAATTTTGCTTTCAACCCATTCCCTGAATGTGGCCGAGGAGGTTTCCGATAGGCTCGCGATAATCCATCGCGGCAAGCTCATTGCGCTTGGAACTTTAAAAGAAATTCGAGAACGCTCCGGGAGAGAAAAGGAGGACCTTGAGCAGATTTTCCTTGAGCTTACCACCCAGGCTGCGGAAGGAGAGTCCAGGGAGATGTTTCAATAAATTCTCCTACCAGTTTACTTTTCCCATTGAAAGCAATCCTGCCAGTTACGGTAGGGCGACCAGAAGTCCAGAGAGTATGTGGTGAATCAAACGAGGAAAAGCGCGCATTTTCGCTTTGGGCCGGTGCTGTTAAGGCCACGACTCATCCCGCTTGTCCGCAGGCCTTGGGCGCGCAGTGATTTACCTGGAACATGGCTCAAAAATGGACTCCTCTTTGCCTTTATCACCGTTTTGCTATGGGGTCTTCTTGAGAGCACCGTCGTCGGTCTTGAAAGGCTCTATGCGGTCCCCGAGTCTCATCTCATAACTCCCGCAGTTCCACTTCACTTGATGTTTCTGTGCCTCCTCGGTCTGACGGCGCTTTCTGGCCTCGTGGGAACGCTCGCGTCACTTTTTCTATCAAAGGATATGGAGCTTATCCTTGCCTCTCCGCTTACCTGGCGCAGGCTCTTTTGGGGGAAGCTGCTTGAAATTACCATTCTCGCGTGCTGGTTCCCTGTGCTTTTTGTCGGTCCCGTGCTTGTTGGATTTGGAGTCTATTTTCATGCAGGGCCGCTTTTTTATCTTGGTTCCGCCCTCGTTCTTTTTACTCTTCTTCTTCTAGGAACTTCTTGCGCAATGACCGTAGTGACTCTTCTCGCACGGCTAGTTCCTGCGGCGCGGTTCCGTCAAATCTTGGTAGCCTCTGCACTTCTTGGAATGGTGACGGCGTATCTCCTCTTTCAAAGACTTGTTCCCCCCTCGGTAGCTACCAGTGAGGTGAGTGAGTTATTAAGGGCGGCGATTGCGAAACATTCGTGGCGCTATTGGTATGAGCCGGCTTCGCTTGGGGCGGCAGCTTTAGATGCCCTGCGCATAGGGGCGTGGAGGGCGGCCTTAGAATCTTATGGCATCTTAGCCGCGTTCACCGCCTTGAGCCTCAGCGTCTCCTTTCTCGCTCTTCGCGCTTTTTTTGAAGACGCGTTTTCGCGTGCGCGCAGCATGAAGTCTCTCTTTCGCATTAACAGCAAACGCGCCCAGCGCCGCGTCCTTTTGCTGCTATCCTTTGTTAAGGCGCCGACGCGTGCGCTTATCACCAAAGAATACAAACTTTTTGCGCGCGATATGATTCAAGCACTGCAGCTCATGGTGCTGCTTGGGCTGTGCGTCATGTACCTCTATAATTTTCAAATACTAAGAACAGCAGGGGAATCAGCGCCCATCGCCGCCGGGGCGCGGCTCTGGTGGAGCGCGCTGCTTGTTATTATGAATCTCGGAGTAGGGGGCCTTGTTATCACTACTGTCTGCATGCGGTTTGTGTTTCCTTCAGTTTCACTTGAGGGTCAGTCGTATTGGATACTTCAAGTGGCGCCTGTCACACCTCTTGAGCTTCTCAAAGCGAAGTTCTGGTGTTGGCTCATTCCTCTGGGAGCGATAACGAGTGTCATTATGGCAAGCGGTGCTCTCGCTATCCAGGCGGAGCCTCGGATTGTGGCGGTGAGCGCTTTTGTGAGCTGGGTGTTTTGTTATGGGATTGTTGGTCTGGCGGTTGGGCTTGGGGCATTCTTCTCGAATTTTACCTGGGATCATCCCGCGCAGTTGACCGCGAGCTTTGGGGCTCTTCTGTATCTATTTCTGAGCGTCATCCTGGTGGTGGGCTCAATGGTGCCCACCTCGGTGCTGGTCCTGCTGCGAACTGCACGTAGTCAAGGAATGAATTTTCCGCCCACTCAGTGGGCTGTTTTTGTAGTCCTCGCGTCAGCCTTTGTGGTGTACCTCAATTTCATCGCGCATCGCTGGGCTATGAAGCTTGGAGCCCAGGCGCTCGCTACCGTTTCCAAGTAAGGCCTTTTGATCTTTTTTTGAGCCAGGATAACCCTCTTTGAGTTCCTCGCGAGACTGCCGGGGCAGCGCTTGCCTTTTTTGCGGGCGAGATTCCCCAGCCAAAAACCGCCGGTGTGAAAATTAGAATGCCAAATACTCGTAAGAGAATTTGGTAACATTACTTTCCGTTCCCTAGTCAATGTGTGAGTAGCACATTTGTGGCATGCGCGTTGCACTACGAGCAAATGAAACTTTGCGCACGACTGAAGCTACTGAAAGGAGTTTTATGAGAAGCGATCGAAAGCCGTCCTCCCTGCGAAGCTATTTATCCCTGTGCTGCCTTGCTGTGTTGCTTGCTCATCCAGCGCTTGGGCGCGCCGATGATTTTGAAACGACGATTCTGCCTGAATGGTTTCTTCCGACTTCAGTAAATGCGGGAGCCCACGTGGCGGGGTATCTTCAGGTAAGCACCTACTTGCATCTTCCTGCGACATTCTCAACGACAGATGGATCTCTTCAAATACTGGTTCTCCAATTCAAGTGCTTGGGCTTGCAGACAACGAGGCTATGGTGGGAAAGACCCTGACGGGCGGGACCTTTGTCTTTAAAGAAGCAGGCAATGATGAGTGGGTTTCCCTCAGCTCTCCAGAGTTGATTGGGAATCTCCCTTGGCAGATTCAGGAGGTGATTCAATATACTCCTGAGGGGTTTCTATTGGTAAAGGCCTCGCTCGAGCAGCCAGGTCCTGACCTTGTGCGCCACCTGCTCTTGCAGCCTTCAGTCGAATCCTAGTTCCTCGCGAGTCCTTCGCGTGCCACGAGTAATGTCAGTTTATAGGTGGAGTTGGGGGGCGGGGAGCTAGGCTGGAAACTCTCGCCGAGTTTTCTCTGGGGGCAATCTAGGCGAATCGATCAGTTCGATTTCCTACTTGACCGTTGTCCTTACGCCCAATCAACTGGGCGCAAGCTCGTAGTCCCTGAGCCTCTTCGCCTGAGGCACTTTCTGCTAATTGCATGAGAGTCTGCTCCTGCTGCTTTGGCGTTTTGGAACCGTTAAGGTAAAGTTCTCGTCGAATGAGATCCGCAGCAGCGAATCTATCTCTTTCAGAGTCAATTGTAGAACTTATCCCGAGTCGGGCCATTCGGCTTGCTAGACTTGGGGCTGCAAGTAGCGAGATGCACTTACGTAGCTCATCAGACTGGTTCGAATCTTGAACGGGAATTCGGGACAGCATATTGCATTGGCTTCTAGAATCCTTGGCTCCAAGCATGCAAAGGTGCTCTCTTAGCTCGCAGATGAAGAGGGTCAGTTCTTTGGTTGAATAGGCCCTGCCGTATCTCGCTAGATGTGTTGCTAGCTCGGCAATCTCCCCTGGGTCTTTGCGTCTAATTAGTCGAGCGCAAGCTTGTATCTCCTGAGCCTTTTCACCCGCGACTCTTTCTGCCATTTGCATAAGAGCCTGCATCTGACGCTCTGGCGTTTTGGCACCGAGAAGGCAAAGTTCTCGTCGAACAAGCTTAGCGGTAGCTAAGTTATCAATTCTAGAATCAAGGTCAGAATTCTTGCCAAGTAGTGCCATTCGGCTTGCGAGCTCGCGGGCATCAAACTGCGAGGCGCACCGCCGCAGTTCCTCAGACCTGCCCGGCATATGATGAGCAATGCGATTAAACAAGTCTCTTTGGCAATTAGGATCTGAGACTCCAAGTTTACAAAGGTGCTCTCGTAAATCGCAGATGGCGTGAGTCAGTTCCTTGGCTGAATAGACCATGCTTTTTCTTGCAAGATCTGTGGCTAGGTCGGCGATCTCATCTAGAGAATCTGAACGAAGTGTAGCAACTTTAATTTTGGAACAGAGGCCCTGCATCATAAGGATCCTGACATTCAATTTCTCATTGCATTTTGCGGGCGTGATCTACTCACACTGTTCTTAGCGCGTTCCCAAGTTCATTATGTGCCCCATATCAGCTTAGGTGACCTAGTCGGTGAATAATTCAGGCAAATGCATTAAATATCAAAGGCTTAGGTATCAGCAATGGTGCCGCGAATCGGCATTGAGGCGGGAAGGGATTGTTCTGCCTTTGTCCAAGCTCAAATCTTTTGCTAAGGAGTATAAAGAATTCGTAAGGGGGCAGTCCTCTCGCGTTCAACAGGTTTCCGAGAGATTTCTCGAACTACTTTTTTATCACCGAGTAGTCCCCAGGAATTTCAGCCGAGAATAGCGTGTCGGGAATGTCTTGATTGCACTTGGTCGTGGTGAGGGTAAACGTCATACCCAGATTCTGCCTGGGGAGCTTTACCGAAATGACACCAGGGAGCTGGAGCCCCTCGCACGTGACGGCACCCTCGTATCCAAGCTCAACATCAGTTAAACCGTCAAACCTGTTGACGAGAGTTGCCTCAGTAAGGAGCCCTGTGGTGGGTTCGATGGTCCAGGTATCCCCGGTATCGGTGAGGCGTACCATGAGCTTTCCCGTCTGGGTATTCGTGGTAACGAGAGCTTCCTTTTGGTTGCTTACGCGCGCGGCAAAGCGCGGAGGTACTCGCGCAAGGAAGTACGACATGAGATCGGATTCGCTCATAGGGAGTTTGAGGGCTGCTTGCAAAAGGCCACTCGCAGAGGAAGATACCACGGCGGATTTCTCACGGGGGTCAAGCAAGGTCGCGAGTCCTTCGCGCGCCACGAGTAATGTCAGCGTGTAGGTGGCAGATGGCGGGAGAATCTCAAGCCTAAACTTATCTGGTTTTTGAAAAACAATTATTCCTCGAACGGCCGAAGTTTGCTCCGACTCGGTTAGCACTACCTGGCTTAGCGAGCGTAGCGATCGAATCTCCTGGTCTCTCCTGATAAGGGTTTCTTGCAGCGTCAAACGAGCGTCATCGGCGAGTGGGTTTCCTGGGATGGGCGCGCGGCGGGGGGTGCAGCTGCTTGAAAACAATAGGAGCACCAAAATACTCGCAAGGAATGCCGCGTAAGCCATGCGAGGGCGGGAAGGCTCCCCCGGGGAGTTGTGAGGATTTGTGATCACCTAATTAGTTACTCAGCTTATCCGAGACACGAGGATTTGGGGCCGCCGATTTTTTAAGCTTCTCTTCGATTCGCGAAATAGCTTCAGCATGTTCATCTCCTTCAGCGTCCCGCAGCTTCTCGAGTGCTAGGCCATACGCTTCCGCGGCTTCTGGGCTCTTGCCGTTTGCAGCGAGGGCATCTGCGTAGTGTTCAAGGATTTCGGGGTCTTCCGAGGTGAGCTGAACGGCTCGGCTTAGGCTTGCCTCAGCATCCTTACTTTGGCCTTGCCGAAGCTGGATGCATCCTAAGGTGTCGAGATAGAAGCCGTCGTTTGGCCTAATAGAAAGGGCCCGTTCAATCAGGGTCAAGGCTCGGTCAAGGTTATCGTTCTTCTTCGCAAGCGCGAATGCTACGAAATTAAGTGCATCGCTGTTATTTGGCTCGGCGGCGATAACTTGCTCCATGGCGCTAAGCGATCCCGTCAGGTCTCCCATCTCATGCAGCAGGCTGCCGTAACTAAAGAGCAGTTTTCCGTCGTTGGGCGTTTTCTTGAGCTGGGTTTCTAAAAGGTCGCGCGCCTTGTCGAACTGCCTGCTCTCTTTAAGGATTACTACCAAGAAGCTTAGCACGTCCGTGTCGGGTTCCTTGGTTGAGAGCGCCTCTCGAATCGCTCGTTCCGCTCCTGCGAAATCTCTATTCTGCCTAAGCAGAAATGCGGCGAAGGTGCGTGACTTAACAAAGAGTGGGGAGTCACTTTCAATCTTCCAGAGCTCGTTTGCAGCTTCTTTTACATCCCCGGTGCTAGAAAGTACCGCTGCTAAATTATAGCGGGCCTCCGCGTTCGAAGGATCCTTTGCCAGTATGAGCCTGAGAAATCGCAAGGCTGTTTTGTGATTCTGCTGACGCACAGAAGCGAGCGCGAGACGAAACTGAGCCTCAGCTATGGTGATAGGTGTGCTATCGACTGAGCGCAGCTTTTCGAGTGCCTCTGACTCGCTCGAGTTTGAGATGAGCAGCAAGATGCGCTTTGCAGTTTGATGGGCAGGGTCTGCTTTGAGAAGCTGGTTACAGCGCTCTTTAATCTCTTGGGCCTTCCCAAGTTTGGCGAGGACGCGTGCACTATCGATCAGGGGGTAGGGGTTCCTTGGCTCTAACGCGAGCGTCTGGGAATAGGCGGCAAGTGCCTCCTGGAATTGGCCTGCACCTTCAAGGCTACGAGCGAGATAGTAAGTTGCTATTCCCTCGCGCGGATGATCCTTCACGGCCTG
Organism: Bdellovibrionota bacterium; assembly: GCA_044356455.1. Taxonomy (GTDB): domain Bacteria; phylum Bdellovibrionota_C; class UBA2361; order UBA2361; family JBGSMV01; genus JBGSMV01. Next base: position 55,011 of record JBIKWF010000007.1, read on the forward strand.
GGCGAGAACCTGTGCTGCGTCTTGAAACCGCTCTTCTTCAATAAGCAGGACTCCCAAAAGCAGTTCGGGCTCAAGAGGTGCAGCGGTGGTTTTCTTTTCTGCAGTTTGCGCGGAGACTCCTGCCGAATCTGCGCGGGCGATTGCAGCCCGGTAGGCAGTTTCAGCTTCTGCCTTTCTCTCAAGGGTATGCAGCAGCAAGGCCTTAAGCAGCAGGGACTCCTCGTTGTCACCCTCGTCTGCTAAGGCTGCGTTAATCTCCTGAAGCGAGGCTTCTAGATCGAGAGCGCCCAAGTAAAGGTCTGCAAGTTGAGAGTGCAGAGTGGGAACGGGTCCTTCAAAAAGCTGCTTCGCTTTCGAAAAGTTTGCAATTGCGGCCTCAGAATCATTGGATTGAAGCGCTATCTCTCCGCGTAAATAGGAGAGGAGCGCCGAAGATTTCTTCGACACGGACTGTCCCAGGGATGAGCGCGGCGCGTGTTGTATGTCGGTGTCGAGCTGACTCGAGGGAGTTTGAGGTCCACTGGTAAACGCGCACCCGCCCACGAGAAGCCCCAAAAGAGACGGCAAAAGAAGAGGGCGAGGTGTGAGAGGAGCTGCGTTTGTGCGCGAGCGAGAGGCTACGGGCACACCTAGAGTGAGCGACCGGAATCGGTTCAGCGGAGAATCGGTAAGGCGTGTTCTTCTATTCACGTTCGCTCATATGTACCACTCGTCAGGGCGTTGGCCAACGCTTCTTCGCGGCCAAATCGCACTAAGCGACAGACACAAAGTTTTGCAGACTGCAGAACGTAGAGCAGGGGAAGAGGGACTGGCCGTTAGTCTGTAAACACTTCAGTCACGCACGTAAGGCGACTTTCTCGGGGGAGAAGGATAGCGAGTGGCTCGCCCGCGAGGACTCGAACCTCGATTCTCAGAGTCAGAATCTGATGTGCTACCATTGCACCACGGGCGAACAGAGACCCCACGTTTTACCTATCTTCGCGACTTCTTACAACCGCACCGAAATATAGTCTTGATTGGCTAACTATCTGAAAGTACTCGCATAAGCCGTCTTTTGCCTCTTCAGGGCTGGAACATTTGGCTCAAGTTGATTCTCTGCTTCGCCGACTCCCTATCTACCACTCAGTGTGTGTGTGGATAGATTAAGTATTTCTCTGCAGTGAACCAGTAGCCCGTTCTGCTTTGTCGCCCCATGGCAAGCGTGCTGCGTTCTTAGGAGGAGAGCTATATGGCGAGAGCAGTGTATCAACACGAGCTGCAAGACCAAGATTTTTCGTGGTTACTTCAACGGTTTCAGGAGTCCAATCCCGAGTATGTGCTTGTGGAGTCAGCAATCCTGCCCGTTATTCTGGTGCGGGGAAGTCGTATTTCCCCTGTTTCCGACATTCCGCTTGTGCTTGGAGCTGCGGAGGATGAAATGCTAGATGAGGGAGCCATTACGGACCCAGAGTCCTAGGGGCATCCGCATCGCGTAATGTGCTGATAGATTACGTCGTAGGTGTAAGAAATACGAAGGGCTGCGGAACTTGGAGATTCTAAATCTCCTCATTTCGCAGCCCTTCGTATTGTATCCTGTCAACAGAGTTAGGCGAGCTGGAGCTTTATGTTCTCAATTCTTTCAGTCACCAATGACTGATATTTTTTCAGGTGCGCTTCGTCGGCAGCTTCAAAGCGCATGACCAGCACGGGCTGCGTATTTGAGGCGCGGACAAGGCCCCAGCCTTTTTCAAAGGTGATACGTACTCCGTCGATAGTCTCAACCTTGAATTCTCCAAAAGCTTTTTTTGCAAGCTCTGGAATCTTAAATTTAATATTCTCAGGGCAATCGACGCGTATTTCAGGAGTCGCGATCATTGGGGGCACTTCGGTAAGTAGTTCAGAGGCTTTTCCAGTGAAGTGGCTCATAATTTCCGCAAAACGAAGCGATGCATACAGCGCATCATCAAAGCCAAAGTAGCGATGCTTGAAGAAGATGTGGCCACTCATTTCGCCCGCAAGTTCGCCGTGCAGCTCTTTGAGCTTGCTCTTAATCAGCGAATGGCCGGTCTTCCACATTACGGCTTTGGCACCTAAGGAGTTTAGTCCATCAAAGAGGCGCGAAGAGCACTTCACGTCGCCTATGATTGTGGCGCCGGGGCAGGTGCGCAGGATTTCGCGGCCGTAGATGTAGAGCAGCATGTCGCCAAAAATAATCTGTCCGCGCTCATCTACCACGCCAATTCGGTCCGCATCCCCGTCCCAGCCAATGCCAAAGTCGGCCTTGGTTTCAAGAACCTTTTTCTGCAGGTCGACCACGTTCTCGGGGACAGTTGGATCGGGATGGTGGTTTGGGAAGCGGCCGTCAGGCTCGCAGAAGATCTCAATCACTTCGCAGCCGAGGCCACGCAGTACGGCAGGTCCTACAAGGCCGCCGACGCCATTGCCAGCGTCAACTACAATCTTAAGTTTACGAGTTCCAAAGTGTCCCTTGGCGTTTTCGATCAGGTTCTTAATGTAGGTTTCCCGGATAGGGAGCTCTGATAGGGTGCCCTTTTTCGATGGCGAGGCTGAAGGCTGCTTTGCTTCCTTAAGTACGCGTTCCTTAAGATCCTGGATGTCAGGACCTGAGAGCGTGTGAGTTCCGAGGCACAGTTTAAAGCCATTCATGTTCGAGGGGTTGTGGCTTCCCGTGACCTGGATTGCGCCGCCAAGTTTTTTCTCGAAAAGAGCAAAGTATACTTGTGGCGTGGGGCCCATGCCGGTGAGGCATACGTCAATCCCGCTATCGGTGATGCCACGCGCGAGTGCTGCCGCGTAGGCCTCAGAGGAAAGACGGCAGTCACGGCCGATTGCGATGTTGTTTTTGCTTTGCTCGCGGGCAAGGGACGCGTAGGCTTTGCCAATCAAATAGGCAAGATCTTCGGAAAGATCTACCCCAACGGTGCCGCGGATGTCGTATTCACGAAAAACAACTGGATCGATATTCATAGCGTAGCCTCAAAGATGCACTTTAAAATTTTAATACCACGGGGAGCAATCAATGAAGAGGTATGCTGCCCAAAACCAGGACCCAGGGAACCCCAGGACCTACTGAAAAACCTAAAAATGAGCTTTTCTGCAATGTTTTTACTCCGCGTACTCAGCGTCCTCCGCGTTATTCAATAGTTTTCAAGTAACGCGGAGGACGCTGAGTACGCGGAGGAGGATTTTTCAGCAGCTCCCTCGAACGGCGCCCGGGGAGTACGTGTCCGTCCGGAAACGTTTTATACCTTTCTGTCGATAGTGTGAAGCTTCATAAGATCGGTGGTGAAGAACGTTTGGACGCGTTCTTGAAGCTTCTTCTCTGTGAGCGCCTTGCGCACTTCAGATAGAATGCTTTCATCAACTTCCTTCTCCTTCTCTAGGTATCGCCTCTCAACTAGGAAGAGGCGGTACCCGTCAGGAAGCTCAACGAGTGGGGTTACCTCTCCTTCCTTAACCGAGAGGAGGGCCTCGAAGACTTTGGGACTTAGTTCCTCTTCTGCCACTACACCAAGGGAGCCACCTTCAGCGGCTTCGGCGCCTTCTGAATACGCTTCAGCCACTTTCGCAAAAGGACGGCCTTCCTCGATTAAAGTGCGAGCTTCTGTTGCGCGCGCAAGAGCTTCTTCCTGCGTGCGGGCTGAGTTACTGACAACAATTTGGCTGAGTTTTACCTTTGAGCCGGCTCGAGTGAGGGCCGGATGTTCTTTGAGATATTGTGAAATGTCTTCGTCGTTGACGGCGGCACCTTGCTGCATGAGCTGCGCAATAAGACGGGAACGCAGGATGTCGGCTTTTACCTGGTCGCGGTAGACATCGACACGTTGAGCGTGGGCACGAAGTGCAGTCTCAAATTGGTCGCGTGACATCTTATTTTTTTTTGCGACTTCCTCTATGTAGCCATCGATTTCTGGATCAGTTACGCGAATCTTTCGATTAGTCGCTTCTTCCTCTATGAGATGTTCAAAAATCATTTGCTCAAGAGTCTGCTTGGCCTGTGGATTGGAGGAGAGTGCACTTAGAGAAAGCGGGGCTGAGGAACCCAGTCTGGTGGCGACATCGGCGAGAGTGATAGGTTTGCCATTCACGCTTGCTACCACGGCGTCTACCACCAGCTCAGAGCTCGTGGCGCTCTTGTCAGCGCTTTCGAGGGCACTAGAGTTTTCCTTGGGCTGAAAGATGCTGTTCTGTGCGCGGGCTCTTGCTGAGCTCATTTCTTTCTGACTCGCGGCTGCTACGCTTTTGCCTGAAGGTGCCGCCTGGGCAAGAGGTGTTGCGAGGGCGCGAGAGGGATAGGCGATGATAGCTAGCGCCCCCGCAGCTCCTAGTAGAGCTGAGAGAGTGGTAAAGCCAAGACGAGGGCGGGGCAAAAGCCGTACTGTTACCTGCATGGGGGGCATGGTAGTAACCGCGCAGTTGTTTGGCAATTGTGGGGAAAATTTACCCACTGCGGCCATCCTGGGGGTCTCTTTCGTGACAGTAGCCTTAGATTTCACTACGTTAGTCGACGAGCATGGGGATTACCTGTTCCGGGTAGCCCTCCGGCACTTTCCCGAGAGGCATCGGGCCGAGGAACTCGTGCAGGAAACCTTTGTAGCTGCGTTAGAGGCTGCCAGCCGCTTTCAGGGGCACGCGAGCCCTCGAACCTGGCTTACCTCTATCCTGAGACACAAGATTATCGACGCAATTCGGCGCAAGGTTCGGGAGGAACCTCCAAGGCTCGAAGCCTCGGAGTCCCTTGACCAGTACTTTGAGCGAAAAGCGCATTGGAAGCCGGGAGCCGAACCGCAGCCTTGGCAAACGAGCCCTGAGACGCTTCCCTCTCAAAAAGAGTTCTTTGGAGTACTAAGGAATTGTCTTACTACTATCCCAGAGACTCAGCGCCAGGTCTTTGTACTGCGCGAGATTGATGAGCTTGATCCGGAAGAAATTTGTAACACGATGAGTCTTTCAGCTACCAATGTACGGGTGCTCTTGCATAGGGCGCGTCTTGCTCTCAGAAAATGTCTCGAAGCAAATTGGTTTGGGAAGGTGGCGGACGGGAGAAGCAACAGTTCTTTCAAGCGAGGTGCTACATGATACCTTGTAAGAAGGCGAGTGAGCTCATGTCGCAGGGTTTGGACGAACCACTTTCGTGGTGGTGCAAGCTCTTACTCAACATTCACTTTCTCTATTGCTCTGCCTGCCGCAGATTTTCTGATCATCTTAAGGTCCTTAGAGCAGCACATAAATCGAGCTTGGCCGATGGCGAAGAAAGGTTAAGTTCAGAGGCGAGGGGAAAAATTCGTGCCGCTTTGGCGGAGCGTGAGACGCATTAAAGGTAGAAATCCAGGTTTGATCTTCCAGTCAATTTGGGGGCGTTACAATTATCTTACCGTTCTTCAGCGAATTTAAACGCACCACACTAGAGACCCTCTGAAAAACGTACCTCTGTGTACCTCTGTGTACCTCTGAGTCCTCTGTGGTGAAATTTTCATAAAGAAATTCACCACAGAGGACTCAGAGGTACACAGAGGTGTATTAGGAATGAAGGTTTTTCAGGGGGTTCCCTAGGAATAGAAGGCGTTAATTGCTCCCGCAGCTCTTTGCCAGCTTGAAACAATAGCGTCTGCCTCTTCACCGTTCATTTGCGGAGCAAATACGCGAGAAGCCTGAGGGGCAGCCTCTGCGCCGGGAGCGCCGAGTCCACGCAGCGCGGCGCGTGCTGCGCCAAGGGAGGTTAGCTCGCTGTGCACAGGCCGAGTGATGGTTGCTTTTAAGACGTCCGCTTGAAACTGCATCAAAAAATTGTTGTTTGAGGCGCCGCCGTCTACCCCAAGTCGCGAGATCGGTGTGCCCGCGTCTTGTTCCATGATTTTTACGAGTGCGACATTCTGGAGTGCAATTGCCTCAAGGGTTGCTCTGATAATTTGCGCTTTGGACGTGCCTAGTGAGAGTCCCACAATTGCAGCCTTGGCCCTGGGGTTCCAGAAAGGCGCGCCAAATCCAGTAAAGGAGGGGATTACCTGTACCTCTGGATCTCTTATGTCCGACTGCGCCAGGGCCTCACTTTCCGCGGCATCTCCCATCCAGCCAAACTTATCGCGTAAATATTGCAGAGAAGATGCTGCAACAAAAACGCTCCCCTCGAGGGCAAAAGTGCGTGCTTGAGCACTGCTCATGGCGACGCTGCAGAGTAGCCCCCCTCGGGGTTTTACGGGAGCCTCTCCAATCGGAGAAAGAAGGAAGGAGCCAGTTCCAAAAGTTATCTTTCCTTCACCACGAGCCGTGCATCGGTGGCCAAAGAGCGCCGCTTGCTGGTCCCCCAAACAGCCCATAATAGGAATGCCATCCGGGAGCAGGGGGTGTTTGCTCGTGGTGGCTAAGAGCCCCACGCTCGGGCGAATTTCGGGAAGGAACTCTCTGCGAATTCCAAAAAGATCGAGCAGATCGTCTTCGTAGTCCCCCTTCGTGAGCCCATAGAGCATGGTTCGGCTCGCATTGGTGTGGTCGGTTACGTGCGATTGGTGGTTGCTGAGGCGGTTTATGAGGAAAGAGTCGATAGTACCTAAGGCAAGCTCTCCGCTCGCAGCCCAGCTCTTCACTTTTGAATTGTTCTTTAGCAGCCAGGCAATTTTTGTAGCGCTAAAGTAGGGGTCAAGAAGTAGCCCAGTTGCTGTTTCAATGCGGTCCCGAATAGTTGCATCTTGTCTTAAGGTCGTGCAGGCATCCGCAGTGCGCCTGTCCTGCCACACCACTGCGCGGCCCCCGAGTTCGCCGGTCTTCTTGTTCCATGCGGCGATAGTTTCTCTTTGATTGGTGATTCCAATCGCTGCAATTCTCTTGGTGGGATTGGGGTAGCGCTTTTCTGCAAGGTCAAGAGCGCCCTTAAGTGCTTGTAATGTGCTTGTCCAAATTTCATTGAGATCGTGTTCGACCCAGCCCGGGGCGGGATAGTACTGGGGGAATTCCACTTTTCTGTGTGAGACGATCTCGAGGGACTCGGCATTAAAAAGAGCGGCCTGGCTCCCCGTCGTTCCTTGATCAAGAGCGAGAACAAGATTCGTCATAGAAGTCCTCACGAAGTTGAAGCTTTCTCTTTAATCCATTGTTGCCGTAATTTCTCGCACTTGGAAGCGAGAAGATTCTCGGGAGGGAGACGCGGGATTGGACCACGCCAGCCAGAAGAGTTGAGGTGTAGGCTGGGGTTCTAAGCGTGAGGGCGTCTGCTCGCAAAAAAGCAGGCGAAAGCCGCTGGGAGAGGTAGTAACCTTTCTCAAGACAAAGGACTCACGCTCCCTTTGCACAAGAATAGAAGGAGGAGTCTTTTCGTGAGACTCAATAGCAATGGCGATGCATGGAGTTCGATAGAAGAAGAGTGGGGTGGCTCCCCGCGCTGTGCAGTCAGTTCCAAGGGCCCATCCCGACGCGAGGTGAATAATCCCGGGCAGCAATTCGCGAGGTGGGCACTCGTAACTCTTTGGTAAATTCGTAAGAGGCTCAGCGATGAGCTGGGTAGGCCCGGCTTGTGTGAGGCCGCTTTGAAATTCGTGCTCAGATCCCGTGAAGCCTTGAGTAGCCCACCAGCAGTGTAATGCAATCAGAGCGGTGAGGGCAGGGAGCCTTGCTGAAGGGTGTTGCATGAGGGTGAGGAGGAGGGAAAGCGCGGCGAGTGAGAATGCTGGGGCGAAATCTGCGCTGAACCTAGAGGCCAAGCTCGGGGAATGAAGATAAAATAAAAACTGCGCAGTACTGCATAGAAACGAGAGTACTCCAACTTTTGCCTCAAAGGGTAGAGGCTGGCGCATGGCGAAAGCTTTTCGCGCCGTCAGTCCCGTGTTGGTCCATGCCACCAACAGTATGACAAGCATCAACCAATCGTAGGAAAAAAAGTAGAGCTCTCGAAATCGGAGCGTGGTTGATTGACCAGCGAAAAAATGTTCTTTAAAAAAATCAAAGCCGTTGCTTGCGCCGCCGGCAAAGAAGAGAAAACCCAGGAGTTCTCGCGCTGCGCTTAGGAGCGACTCGTGAGAGAAGGGCGAGCCGAACTTGAGGGCAAGGTTTAGAAGCGGCTGGTCGGAAAGGCTAAGTCCGTGCCCAAATTCTAGCGCATTTCCGAAACGGTAGTGGTTAGTGACGAGCCACGCGGCAGGGGAAAGAGAAAAGCCAACAATCCCGCACCAGCGCTCTTTCCAGGAGCGCGTTCGTAGCAAAGGTAGGAACAGGAGTGTTCCATAGAGTAGTAGCGTTGGTCTGAAGAAAACACTAAATCCGGAGCACAGGGCAAGAAGATAAAAATAGCTGGGCCTCGATGCTCCTTTCCATGCCAGCCCAAGGCAAAGCCAGGTCCAAAAGTACCCCCAGGCGATGGCCTCCTCGTATACGAAAAATCGCCCCGCGAGGAGCCCGATAAGGGGAGGCGATGAAAACATGAGCACCAGCAGCGCGCTAACAGCGCAAAGCCCTGGCATACGTTGACATCTCGTCGCCTGCCTGCCAGAGGCACTATGAAAGCCTGTTAAGGTAACTATGCCGCTTACCAGTGCCAGTAAGAAAAGTGCGAGTCGATCGGGAAAAGGGCTTGAGGTGAGTGAATTTGAAATCAGATCGAGAGGGAGGCGCATCAAGGGGACTCCGAGCCCCCAAATTTGCTGACCTTTCCCTTGGGACCATGCCCAATCGTGGGCAAGGAGCAGGGGCGAGTCTGTGAGAGCAAAGTGCCCAGCTGCAAGGCTGGCGCTCTGAATTCTGAAAGACGGCTCTATGGAATACCAATGTCCGTTAAGAGATAGGTTTCCCGTTCCAAAGAAAAGCAGGACAGCGAAGAGCAGTGCGAGCAGCGCCCCACGGGGACGAAATTGTGGCATAGAGTACTCGATGCTTTAACCTTTGCGCAGATTTTCGTCTAGAAGTCTGTACCTTAGAAAATTCTTACCGCCCCGTGTCGCAGAGACTACGGGACACGGGCCTTGGAGGTTTTGATTCTCTTAGTTCTATTACTCTGCTAGGATCGGGGGCTCGAATTCTAATAGGACAAGTGTCGGGAGCTTGTAGGGAGGGCGATTGCCGGTAGCGCGAGATAAACAAGGTAGCGGTGTTGCCTTAGGCAAGCAGGCTGAAAGTGGCGGCGCTTTTTTGCCTGAGGGGCACGACTTACCAGAGACCGGCTTGCGGAACTCAGAGCCCCTTCCCAAGGAGGGAGCGCCGCAAATGACCTCCGGTAGTTCTGTAGGCCCTGCCGAGTGGGTTGAGGCGCATGGAGATTATCTTTTTCGGTTCGCCTTGCTGCGTGTGCGAAATAAGTCGCTAGCCGAGGATTTGGTTCAGGATGCCTTAGTCTCTGCTCTCAAGGCGTGGTCTCAGTTCGAGGGGCGTTCCTCGGTGCGAACGTGGCTTACTGGTATTCTCCTTAACAAGATTATCGACCATTTTAGGGCGTCAGAGCAGCGACTAGTTGCTGCGCACGATCCCAGTGAGCTTTCGGGTAGCGTTGATAAGCATTTTACCAAGATGGGGATTTGGAATTCCGTCCTTAGCGATTGGGCGTCTAATCCCCAAAAACACCTTGAGAATAAGGACTTTTTGGGGGTTCTCGGCAACTGTGTCGGTAAGTTAACCCTCGTTGCTCAGAGGGTGTTTGTGCTTAAGGTTCTAGACGGCTTATCAACTGAAGAAGTCTGTAATATTTTGAAGGTGACGCCGTCTCACGTATGGGTTCTTGTGCACCGGGCGCGACTTGCGCTTCGAGATTGTATTGAGCTCAATTGGATTAAAGCGGAGTCATAGCGTTGTCCTCTTAAGGCTGCGTTTTAGTTAGATATGGCACAGTCTTGGATGCGCAATCTCAACCTCCTCTCTTGTCGGCGTTACGCCGAGCTTGCTTCTAAGCGCCTTGAGTGCTGCAGAGAATCGGAGCTCCCCAAAGAACAAGGCGGCTTGCGAGGCTTCGAGGCCTTCTTTTACTGGTTTCATCACCTCATCTGCATGGTTTGTCGGCGATATAATCGCCAGATTTCAATGATTGATACCGCGGCGCGCTGCTCACTTTCGGAGCACCTTGGGACGGATTCTCATGGTCCGGCCCTCTCATTAGAGGCTAAAGCGCGCCTGGAAGCTACGCTTCGGGGTGGCGGGTCAGGCACAGAGAACGGCGACACCAAGACAGAGTCCTAAAAGGGGTCCTAAAAGGGGTCCTAAAAGGGGTCCTAAAAGGGGTCCTAAAAGGGTCCTATTAAGGGAGCCTCTACCTAGTCTCTCATTTAGCGTCAGCGCCTGGCTCATTTTATTTGTAAGTTCCAGCGCATCCTCCCGTCTTATGGGCACTAGGGAATGCGGACTTTTCAAGAAGATTTTGCCCTTCCCTTAAGGTCTTTAAACTGTTTAGCCAAGGCAACCACATGCTGCCTCAAACCCCGTTTAGGCGAGGTTCTCTATGAAGTCGGTAAAGCTTGAGAATGTATATGTAATTGACGAGGACTTTCTTTCTCGTACCCAGGCACGTAGCTGGATGGAAACCCCCGAACAACGGCTTCTCTTTGCAATTCTAGAACGTGCAGTGAGAGATTTCCTTGGAAATCGTCAGCAAGACTTGATTTCTGCGCGAGACTGGTTGTTTGAACTTGGCGATGATCTCCAGAAATCTCCTTTTTCCTTCGATTGGGTTTGTGAGGAGTTGGGCATTGATGTGGGCCAATTTCGCTCGCGGCTCATGAGGGCTGAGGCAAGTGTGCGGCATCGTGCTGGCGGGTATAATTCTTTTAGTCCATTCCTTCAGGAGCCTGAGGCGGGGGAAATTGCACTCGTGAGCGCTGCCTAGGAGTGTGTCCCGTTGCCACCACAGCATGTAGTGATCCGAATTTTCTACGGGACAGACTCCTAAGGAACCTCTAAAAAAACTCACCTCTGTAAACCTCCGAGTCCTCTGCGGTGAAATTTTCATCAAGAAATTCACCACAGAGGGCACGGGGGTGCACAGAAGTGTATGAAGAAGGAGGGTACTTGCAGAGGTTCCCGATGGCGAATTCTGGGTTGTGACACGGGTAAAGGCGCTGGTAACGTGAGCCAGTAGTCTTTTTACCGGATTTTCATGCTCAGGCGACCAATAATATTTGGCATGGTAACGACGAGTAGGTCACATGCCTATACGCATGTAGCCCTCGAATCTTTCGCCCGGCATACTTCTCTTGGGCCAAGGGATAGCTTTTACCTGATAGATAACAACTCAGATTTTATTGAGAGCCCTTCCCTCCGAAGCAGCGCCGTTAGCTCAGGGTTTGCGGCGCAATTAGAGACCGTAAAGAATTCCTCTCCCCTGGGGTTCTCGGCGAATGCCAATCAAATGATTGAGCGTGCGCTTGGCGCAGGAGCGGATCTCATTTTCATGAACAACGACTTAGTCTTTGGCAAGGAATGGCTTCCCCCGCTGCTTGAAGGAGATAATGCGATTGTTTCTCCGCTTTGTAATAGGGATGTGCAGTACGCTATCTCGGCGGTGATTCCTAAGACTGGTCACGTAAGCCATGTCTTTGCTCTTTCTTCCGTCATGGAGCTTAAGGACTATGAGGGCAACGCGGCGTGTTTTGACGCCATCGTCGAGAGTCATAGGCGGATAGGCGCTGGTTTTACTTCAGTGCTCCATGTGCCCTTTTTCTGTGTCCGAATTCCCTTTGCGGTACTCGAGAAAGTCGGAAAATTCGATGAACAGTTCGGAAATGGCGGTGGAGAGGACTACGATTATGGACTCCGTGCGTACCTCGCCGGTCACGAAATTAGGGTCGTATTGTCCTCGTTTATCCTGCATTTTCAGGGCAAGTCCTCTTGGGCGGGAGGGGAAACAAAAGAGGAGCAGCGAGCCCGGGAGGAGCAGTTTTTCCGTCGCTTTATTGAAAAGTGGGGAAACGATCTTTTTGAGCTAGTCCTGCGTGAAAATACGGCAATGCTCTCGAAGGCTCCGCCCGTGAATCCCGAGAGGCCCGCGGAGTCGTTCCGTGAGTGCATTCGAGTTTTGAAAGGTTTGCATGCTCCTGCGGTGAAATTATGAGTGCCAATGGGCCTCGAGCGGAAAAGAAGACGGAGTACTTGTGATAACTCTCGTACGTCCTTCGATTGCGGCAGTCTGCTGTGTCTATGACGATATCGACTGGCTTACGCCTACGGTGCTTTCCGTCTATCCCGCGGTCGATGCGTACCTCTTTTTTGTAAACAAACGTCCGTGGGCGGGTTTGCCATCTGACAACTCAAGCACCTTGCGGACCCTCGAAGAGCTCCCCGATCCGGGCAAAAAGATACAAATTATTCGTGAAGATTGGCCTGACGAAGTTCAGCAGCGCAATTTTTCAATCGCATATGCCCAGCAACTTGGCTTCCAGTATTCAATGGTAGTGGATGCAGACGAGATTTATCACACTGAGCAGCTGCTCAAGATACTGCATCTTGTGGCGATGAACCCGCAAATTGATTGCTGGCACATGAGGTGGTTTACCTATTGGAAGAGTCCTCAGTTTAGAATTGACCCGGTTGAACCGTACGACCCTCCGGTTTTTATCAAACATGGTACGGGAGGGTACGTGGAGACTCGGAACTTCCGTGCGCATTCGCATGAGCTTGTGCCGCCAGAGCTTGGTATGTGTCATCACCTAAGTTATGCCCGAACCGATGAGCAGATTCATCGCAAGTTGGCCATGTTCAGTCACTCGCATCAGATTCTTTCGGGCTGGTTTGAAAGAGTGTGGAAGGCTTGGGATAGTAATCAGGCACTTGAGAATCTTCATCCGGTAAAGCCGGAGTATTACAAGAGAGCAATTCCCCAGGATCCGTTGCTACTTCCTATGGTGTTGACGAATTGGACTTCAGTTTCGCAGCGCGAATGAAATTTCAAGCAAGGGGTAGGGGACGGGCCTGCAATACATTTTTAAATATCCTTTATGCGTGTCGCCTTTCACTCAAATCAGCTCGGGTTGCGTGGAACCGAGATTGCTCTATTCGACTATGCGCATCATAACGAGCGAATTTTAGGCAATGAGTCTGTCATAATCACGGACCGCAATGCGCGCTTTCATGACGTGAAAGCGATTCAAAAATTTGGAAGTCGGTTTCCCGTTTTTGCGTATCAGCATGTGAGCGAGCTGGACGCCGTTCTCGCGCAATCCGGGGCAGAGGTCGTGTACTGTATTAAAGCGGGAGTTCGAGACGAGGTGGTCTCAAAGAACCTGAAGACGGCGGTGCACGCCGTGTTCCAATATTATGAGCCGCACGGCAACGTGTATGCGTATGTCTCAGAATGGTTATCCAAGCATATGACGGGGAGTGCGGCTCCCTTTGTCCCCCACATGATTGATTTGCCGCGTACCGACGAGAATCTCCGGCTTTCGTTAGGCATTCCCCCCGAGGCGATTGTTTTTGGGCGCCATGGTGGCTACGAGACGTTTGACCTCGATTTTGTGAGGGAAGCAGTGGTAGAGGTCGCTTCTGCACATCCGCAGCGGTATTTTCTTTTTCTCAATACTGAGTCGTTTGGCGCGCCGCTTCCTAATCTGAAGTTTTTGGAGGGAACTGCAGACCCCCTCTACAAAGTGAAGTTTATCAACACCTGTAACGCAATGTTGCACGGACGCCGAAGTGGGGAGACCTTTGGTCTTGCGGTGGGTGAATTCTCTGTGTGCAATAAACCGGTGCTGACCTGGAGCGGTTCCGTGGAAAGGTCACACATCGAACTTCTTGGCGCCAAGGGATTCTATTACTCAGAAAAGAGCGAGTTACTTTCGATGCTCCACGAGCCTCCCTTCGAGGCAAATGGATTCTGGGATTGCTACTCGGATCACTTCTCTCCTGAGCGGGTGATGGTCAAATTTAGAGAAGTCTTCTTGTGATCATGGGTTGGTTTTTGCCTTTTCACGCGGTGTGCTGCGTTCGAAAGTGAGAAACAGTCCAGCTGGCCCTTCGTTCGAAATCTTAATGCAGGGCGCAGCATTGGTAGTGCAAGCCTCGAGGCTGCACTTGAACTTATAAGGCGGGGTGTCAAACCGGGAGGGCTTGAGTCGCTCTATAGCAAACTCTACGCGAGTGCCAGTAAGTGGAGCTACTCGTGCCGACGGCTTTGCTGGAGTGACTTCTTGGAGGCCTCGCTCAAAAATTGCAACTGACGTGTGGGTGCTCGAATGCAGGGCGAGAAATACCTGGCGTCGTGAGGCGAGAGAAACCCGAACTTTGTCATAAAGAGAAAGCCGCGGAGCATCCTTTTGGTCACTACGCCTCGCGAGACTTTTGCCATTCCCAAGCAACTGTATCATGCCACTTTGGCAATGGCCTGGCTCAGAAATTTCCGCTACCCGCGTTTCCAGCAGCTCTTTGGCAATGAGCAGGCTCTTTCCCGGGGGCACCCATAGCGAGGTTTGCTTGCGGACTTTCCCCGTCGAAAAGACAGGAACCTCTTCCACTGAAGTTGCACCGTTAATCATGAATCCGGTAAAGGGGAGTTTCGCGAGTAGAGACCCGTCGACTAGTTGATTTGAATCAAGAGAAACGCCGCTGCGGAGAAGGGTGGCGCCAAGAACTCGAGCTCCTTCAGGAGATTCACAAAAAAGGCACAGAGAATAAAGAATAGGCGCCGAGACTCCATGGGCGCTGATGAACTGTATCGAATCGTGAAACCAGCTGTGGCCGGGATGGGGAGGGAGATTCCTCATGAGACGCAAGAGAAGCGGAAGGTCGCAAGTCGCTGCTGTCCGAAACTGGCTGGCCGAATAATGCGAAGAGCGTCTCTCTGGAGGAGGGGGCGCGGCGCCACCTTCGGAAGAAGGACTCAGGCGAATGTGGGTATTCGAGCTCAACATGGACTGGCAAGGATAGCATTCGTATTCTTCCTAGTCGAGCGTGAGGGAGGCCGCTTAATAGCACAGAAATTGATTGATTGAGGCCAGCCTGAGTGTAATAACCACCGGACTTAATGGGGATTGTGTATGAAGCAACTCGCAACTCTGCTTGAAAGTAATCGGCGCTGGGCCGCTCGCATCGAGAAGCAGTCTCCCGGCTTTTTTAAGGGCCTTCAGCACCAACAAGCCCCGGCTTACCTATGGATTGGCTGCTCCGATAGCAGAGTTCCCGCCAATGAAATTGTAGGCCTCGCTCCTGGCGAGCTCTTTGTTCACCGAAATGTGGCTAATGTGGTTGTCCATACCGACCTCAATTGTCTTTCGGTAGTTCAGTATGCGGTGGATGTTTTGAAAGTAAGGCACATTATTGTGTGCGGTCACTATGGCTGCGGCGGGATTACTGCCGCGCATCGAAATGCAAAATTGGGTCTCATTTCAAATTGGCTCAGACATGTGCAAGACGTGGCCCAGAAGCATCGCTCGGTACTTGAGAAACTTTCGGATGAAACCCTGATTCTCAACCGGCTGGCCGAGTTAAACGTGTCCGAGCAGGTGCTCAACTTATGTCAGACGACGGTGGTGCAGGCGGCGTGGGAGAGAAGCCAGGATCTCACGGTCCATGGCTGGATATATGGTCTCCATGACGGCATCCTGCAGGATTTAGAGACTACCATCTCAAGTCCGGATGAAGTTGAGATCCAGCGTCGGCGGGCGTAACTCAAACCTCGCATATCCTCGCCAGTACGAGAAATTCTTAGCTCAGAAGAGGCCTTGTGTCTCGCCTCCGAATAATCTGGATTCCCCCCTAAAGTTTTGCCCCGAGTCATTTAGCTTATCCACTAGGAGTCCGACCTTTGGATTGGGTCGTCGTGATAGGGGTCTATGTTTAGTTCTTCATCCAAGCCACCTCCGCCAAAGGGCAGAAAGCCCCTCGCCACGCGAGGCACGCCTGCTCGTAGCGGCGGCGACCAGACTACCGTCGAGGGCAATCTTAAACTTATTCTTGATTCAGAAGACGACGCAGCCGGCGTGCGTAAAAGTGCCGAAGCCTTGGCTGACGCGGCAGTTGATGCCCCGCTTATTAGGCTCGTGAACTGCCTACTCTTTGAGGCCGTTAAGGCAAATGCTTCGGATATTCACATCGAACCCTTCGAGACCATGCTCCGAGTACGTCTTCGTATCGATGGCATGCTTCAAGAAGTCCAGAAGATTCCTGCCAAGTTAGCATCGTCTTTGTCCTCTCGACTCAAGATCATGGCTGAGCTTGATATTTGCGAGCGTCGCGTTCCCCAAGATGGATGCTTTAAGCTCAAAACCCCAGAATTCCAGGCTGAATTTCGTATGAGCACGCTGCCGTCGGCTTTTGGCGAGAAGATAGTGCTTCGCGTGATGTCTTCGGCCGCAGTGAATAATGACCTTTCCAAGCTTGGTATTCCTGCGACGCAGCTAAAGAGTATTCGTGAAGCCATTCACCGTCCTGATGGCCTCGTCCTGGTGACGGGTCCTACGGGTTCCGGGAAAACAACTACACTGTATGCGGCGCTTAATGAGCTCAATGACATGTCAGTGAGCGTATTTACCGCAGAGGACCCGATTGAGGGAACTTTGCAGGGCGTGACGCAGTGCCAGGCGAATCCTGCAGTGGGATACACGTTTGCCGCGATTCTGCGCTCTTTGCTGCGTCAGGACCCGGACGTCATCCTTGTGGGTGAAATTCGTGACCAAGAAACCGCAGAGATTTCGATTAAAGCGGCGCTCACGGGTCACCTTGTGCTTTCAACCTTGCACACAAACTGCGCGGTCTCAACGATTCAGCGACTTCTCAATATGGGAGTGGCTCCCTACTTGATAACCACCTCGGTAAACTGTGTCGTCGCGCAGCGCCTCGTGCGCCGCATCTGTCAGCATTGTAAGCAGCAGGTAAATGTCCCCGGTGAGCTTCTCTCTAAGCTTGGTTCGGGGGCAGAAGTGATAGCGGGACATCCTATCTGGCACGGTCAGGGCTGCGATAAGTGCCGTAACCTTGGTTACTCAGGGCGCGCGCCTCTCTATGAGGTACTAGAGCTTGACGATGAAATGCGCGCCATGATTCTGAGTGGCGCTTCCCGTGAATCGCTCAAACGGTATGCCATTTCAGCGGGGATGATAACCCTACGTCGTGCGGGGTTGGAGCTGGTTCGAGAAGGAATTACCACTATTGAAGAAGTTCTCGGTTCGACTACTGAGGAGGAAGAGGTGTCGTCAGATCCTGTGCCCACGCCAGTGCCGTCTACAGGAATAGTGCCTGCAGCCATTAGGACGAGTCCCGCCATAGCTGTGCCAGCCGCTGCGGTGCCGGTTCACCAAGTTGAACCTCTCATTCATGGCGCAGCCACAAAAGTAGCTGAGGCCATTCCGCAAGTGAAGCGGATCGCGCAAGGACCAGGATCGCCACCAGTAGCCGCACCTGTCAAAGCAAAGCCACAGGCGAATGTGCCTGCCGCTCAGCGCTGGGGCGCAAAAAAAACATCGAGGTCATCGGTATAATTTCAAGGGAATGAAGGACCAAAAGAGGGAGCACGTATGAATCCAAAATTTCTTGTGGTTGATGATGACCCAAGCTGCACTGATATTCTTTCCATGATGCTAGTGGGACTTGGTTGTGAAGCGGTTGCAGTACATTCAGGCCAAGAGGCGCTCCAGATTCTGAGTGATGAAGCTCAGACGAGCCAATTCCAAGCAGTATTTCTCGACGTGATGATGCCTGACATTGATGGCCTTGAAGTGCTTAAGAGAGTGAGAAATCTCTCACACGGGGCAGAGCTTCCGATTCTTCTCATCACTGCCATGGACAAGTCAGACAATGTGCTTAATGGCTATATATCTGGGGCGACTTACTACATTACCAAGCCGTTCTCCCAAGAGCAGGTAGTGTACGGACTCGATACGGTCCTGGGGGAGGAAGAAGAGTCTTCATCTGCGAGAATCTTTCACCTAGATGAATAGCACTATCGGAACTTTAAGTTGTTTCTCAGCGAAGATGAGCGTGGGAGTGAGAGCGAGGGGCTGTGGCGGCAAAACGTAACCTGATTACTATCAAGCGAATTATTGCCGATGTTAATATTGGCATTACGCTTAATTGTGCAGCTGGCTCGATTTCTGTCTTGCAGGACGACGAGGGGGGCCTGAATCAAGATTACGAAAGAGTGCTGCTAAGCACAGCGCAGCGTTCGGGCGAGGGAGTTGAGAGGGATGGCTTAGTTCTCTCTTCCTCAGAAATTACTTCGATAGGATTTGGACCCGTGCGTGAGGATCATCCCTCAGCGGGAAGTTATTTGCTCTCGCTTGGGCTTCACGAAGATGAGTGTGAAGAGATAATCAAGCAATATGAGCTTGAGAGCCAAGCGTATCTTCCGTTTCGTCTCCTTCCTACCACAGCGCAGCGGCAGCTGCAGCTCATTGGATTAATGCGGACCCCGGTTACTCTTGCTGTCCTAAATGATCCCTTCATGCCATTTAGTGGACGCTGGAGGGAGCGTTTTGCCGAACTTCTTCTTGATTATGTGCGTACTACCTCCTCTACGATTGTTCTTCTCAACTTAAGCTTCCTGCCTAAGGCTTGGAGTGAAAAGCCAGAAGTGCGTTTCGTTAATCTTGCAGCTGAGCAAGAGAAAACAGTCCAGAAGCATTTCTCCGTCAAGATCTCCGAGGAGAAGAGGACAAATCTCGCACCGGCAGAACCCCTGGCACGAAAACTGGCAAATCAAGGGGCAGCATCAGGGCCCCTTGCCTCTGGAGCGCCATCGGAAGTTATGCCTGGCGGCCCTGCCATTTCTCCTCCAAGTACGGGGCTTTGGTGGAAAGACGCGCTTGTGCATGGCATGGCTGATTTTAGCCGGTCGGTGCGAACTTTACATGGAGCGGTAGCAGCTTGTTGCGTATTGGCTGCGGTGGTGGGGATTGGAATCGTCTCGTATCCTCAGGCCTCGAAGAGCTGGGCAAAAATGCGAGAAATCTCCTCGCACTTTGAAGACAACAAGGGCGCTCCGGCTCTTGAGGAAGACGAAGGTGATCTTTCTTCGGAGTCTGAAGCCGAGAGGGCCTCTTTGTCCACGGCGGGGCAAACCGAGGGCAACGCTGCGTTATCTTCTGAGGTGTTGAGTGATGACTCTGGAGAGCTCGCGGAGACCGGTAGTTTGCAGGACGAGGCTGCCGAAAACGAAGAGTTGCAACTTGCCTCTGCTTTTCTCCCTGTTGGAGAGTCTGGCCACGAAGAGCCCCCCATAGATTTCGCCGACCTTGTGGCCTCTGGGCCAGGGGATATTGCCACCGCACTTGACGGGAATCTTCTTTGTCTCGAGCAGAGTTCCCGCAATTTCTCGGGTGATGGGGAGCTTTAAATGAGTCTTTTGTCCGCAGCGGAGCTGTTCAGATGAGCCTAGAAGTTTCAGGCCCCCATCAAGAGGGAACATCCATTCAGGAGCTTGAGCGGCGCCTCGGGCTTGTTTCTCGTTTGCCCCTCTTGTTTTCGAGTGGTGGTACGGCAGAACGCACGTTCGCGCTGGCCCTTAAATATGTTCGGCAGGAACTTCAGGCAGAAGCTGCAAGTTTGTTTCTCTTTGATGAGGAGCGCGGGGCGTTGACGTGGTGGGCCCTCGACGGAGGCGCAGAGCAGCTTCGAAGTGCCGTACTGCCGGCTGATAAGGGGATCGTGGGCTGGGTAGTGGCTCGTCAGGAAGCGGTTATTTCAAACAACCCGGCGGAAGATAAGCGCTTTAACAGTCAGGTAGACGAGAATACTGCCTTTAAAACAAGGAACCTCGTTTGCGTTCCTCTGTGCGGCTCAGGGTCAGAAAAATTAGGAGCTCTTCAATTTCTCAATAAGTCAGAAGCTGGATTTTCCCAAGAAGATTTGAGCTTGCTCGAATGTATCGCTCCTCAGTTTGTGCTCGGGATGCAGAATACCCTGCGCGGAGAGCGTTTGCGTGAGGCGCATGCGAAACTTGCTGCACTACAAAAGCGCCGTGACGATATGTTGTCGGTTCTAAGCCATGAGTTTAGGACTCCTCTTGGTATTATTCAGGCGTCTGGTGACCTTTTGGCGCGTGGGAATCTTCCGCCAAGCCAACTAAAGAAAACCTCCGAGAAGCTGAGTGATGGAGTGCAGCGCCTTCTACGCCTCGTGGCCGGAGTGCGTAATGCCGCTGTGGTGCGTAACTCCGAAGTGCAGGTCCAAAATGGAGTGTTTTCTTTGAGTGATATAACGAGTGGAATTGTTTCCCAGCTCTCAGAGGCGACTCGCGCCGTGCGGAATCTTACTTTTGAAGAGAAGATTCAGCCCAAGCTTCTTGTCGCGGGAGATGATGTATTGATTGGTCTCGCTCTCAGCAACCTTCTGCACAATGCCATTCGTTTTACCCCAGATGGGGGTAGAATAAGAGTGGCTGCCTCTGAGTCGCTGGGGGTCGTTTCCCTTGAAGTTTCTGATACCGGGATTGGGATTGCTGAACATCAGCGTGGGGCTATCTTTGAAAAATTCTATGAGGTCGGCGACATGCTTGCGCACTCTTCCGGTAGCTTGAGTTTCAAATCAGGCGGAATTGGCCTTGGACTCTCAACGGTAAAGTCCATCCTCGATGCCCACCGCGCATCTCTTGAAGTAGAGAGCGGGAAGGGCGGGGGGAGCACCTTTCGTATTCGGCTCCGTGCTGCCACGAAGTAGCAGTCAAACCTCTTAGTGTTCTTTGTGTTCTTAGTGGTAGTTCTAAATCCACTAAGAACACAAAGCTGAAAGCCAAGGTACTACCTCAGAGTTTTCTTGAGACCCTTGCTCGTTTCGTCTAGTTGCACTTCTCTCGTCTTTCCGTTTTGCAAGGTGATGCGCACGGTCGCGCCATCAGGAATGTCCGATCCCTGCTTGTCAAAGCGGAAGACTTCGCGTCCGCTTGCCTTGTCAGTTCCAGAGTATTTGCCACGCATGAGCACCTTCTCTCCGTTGGGGAGCAGGATCTCTACTCGTGCGCTTTCTCCCGTGAATCTCGACGGAAGAAGAATCGCGACGTTCTTGTCTTTGTCCGAGAACGGTTTGTATTGGAAGAACTTGGCGTCTGCCGAGGGCTTGGTATCGCCTGGTTTTGTATCAGTGTCAGGAGTACTGGGAGAAGAAGGGGCCGCGCCGCCTGGAGCGGAGGCCTCCGGTGCAGGGGTCGAGCCGCCAGCGCCGCCGGGGGCTGCTCCTGCCTGAGGAGATCCTGGCTGCTGAGATGGTACGGCTTCAGATCCTGGCGGTACTTGTGCTTGACCATCGGTGCCGGCAGGAGCCGTGCCCGAAAGCCCTAGCTGCGCCGCGAGAGATTGGATGAGCTGAGTGAGAACCTGAATTACTGGGGCGATTACTTGGTTAATGAGGGTGGTTACTAAACTCTCAGTTCCTTGGGATGGGGGCATGCCGGCTTCGGCATTAAGTGGCGCAAGCATCGCGCTCATATCCATTCCCATGGGGGCCGCCATGCCTTGAGTAGCGAGGGGCATGCCGTTCATCTGTGTCCCGTTCATGCCTGAGTTGGCGGGCATCGCAGAGCCTGGTCTCATTGTTTGAGCAGTAGGCTGAGGGTTCCATAGTTGGCTTTGGTTCCCGGATATTCCATTCATAAAAACTCCTTCTATAAGATGAGGTCCTCCCTTATCGGAAAATTAAGAAAAAGTTTCCTGCCGGGGGCGCCAGGATCGTAAAAACCAGCAGAGTTTCAGACCGTCAGGTGGCCAGATTGAAGGTGCGCGATAGACAGGATTTTGAACTAAGGTCTTGTAAGTAGGATGATTCCTAAGCTGCTGAGACCTAGGCCAAGTGCTTTTATGAGGGTGAAAGCTTCTCCAAAGAAAAGTAGCCCCTGAGCAGCAAGGATTAGCGGTTGAACCGAATACGTGCGCCCTCGGTGTTAAGTTGGAATTCCCGCTCTCGTGAGCGGTTTAGACTCTCTAGGCGGCCCAGCGCCTTGATAGCTTCCTCCATGTCAGCACGCAGCATGCGAAATCGCACCGTTGCTTTCTCGACCTCTATTTCAGCGCGTTCAACTAGTGCGGCAGGTCGTCTCTCGGCAGGCAGCCCTTCAAGCTGTTCCTTAACAATCTGTGCTACCCCAATGTCATCTCGGAAGGAGTCGAATGCTGCGCGAATAAGGAAGCGAGCAATAAGCATCTCTTGAAGCGCCTGTGAGGTTCGCAGGGGGCCGGGGCGGCTTGCGGCTTCTAAAATGTCGGCGCGTGCATCTCCCACGGTCTGATCCGGCGTAAGGAGACCAGAGGGGTCGAGGTTTTTAGAGGCTCTAAGTGCGCTTTCCACGACGGTGCGCCAGCCCGCTTCAAGTGCAGGCGGAGCGAATTCAGGCTCCTGCACGGTGACCCGAAAGGGAGATGTGTCGATTTTATTCTGAGCGACGGCAGAGGCGGCGCTTGTGGAAAGATCGGCAAGTTGCTGGCTCAGAGACCGAAGAGAGGCGAGCTCACCAGTGAAGCGCTCTATCAAGACTTCATTGTGGGCAAGTTCACTGAGTTTTAATGCGGCACGAGCAAACACCTGCAGTTGAAGATTATTGCTGTGCGCAGCTGCCACAAGCAGTTCGGCATTATTCCACCAGGCCTCAAGGTTAGAGCGATAACTTGGGGAGGTTTCTTCGAGGCCCACCAGCGCATCTCGGCTTCTCAGGAGATCTCCCACAAGGTTGCTTCTTCCCGCTTTTTCGAGGAGCAGCTGGATTGATGGGCCGCCTAGAGAGGTCGTGAACGCTGATTGCTTTTCGATCAGGAGGTTTAGTTCGCTTGAGGTCGCCACGAGCTTCTCTGCGAGAGACGGTGAGGTAGGGCGTGGGGCGGTCAGGGACTGGGAAGAGAGTGAATCGTAAATCGAAGCTGGGGGAAGTACCAAAGAGGAAGAATTGCTCCTGGCTTCTGGCACCGAGCTCTTGTTCGATTCTTTTGAGGAAGAGGCGCAGCCGCTGACGGCGAGGCTACCAACTAAGGCACCAAGAGAGAGGAGGGAGTGAGAAGGAGATCGCGAATGCATATGAAACAGGTCCCCAAACATCGGGCTGGCAAATGTAGACCCATTGAGGGAAGGAGTCACGGCCAAACTGTGGGGAAGGGGGTGCCTGAAATATGGGATTTGGAGCAATTCTTGAGTAGTAATATCAGAGGCTTAGCTCTGCCCTTGGCGCGGACTTGTTAGGCACCACTTCCGCTCAAAGTGCCCATAATCTTTAAGGAATAAGGTTTTCTCTGGGAGATCTGGAAGATGAAATCACTTTTGCCTCGCGCTTTAGTAGCCGCAGCGCTGCTTGTCGCCCCCTCGCTCTCCCTGGCCCAGGCACCAAAGCCCATCCCATCGACCGCGATGTTTAAAGCGGGGGATATGAATGGGGACCTGAAGAATGACCTCATTGTGTTGCGATCGCTACTGACCTTTCCCTCGCAAGTATACAAGCTGACGGAAATTCAGTTTGTAGATGGAAGAACGCTGGTCCCCTTCCACTCGATTTCACCAGAGAATGCCAACCTTAGAAATCCTCGCGCGTTTCGCTTAGGCGATGTTGATGGAGACCTACGTGCCGATGTTGCGATTATTTCCGAGGCCACCAGCAAGCGTCGTGCGGATAGTGTGTTTCTCTACTCGGGTGGCACCGGAGCTCTAATTCGAAAGCTTCCGCTGGGAAAGGGCGCTATTACTGTATTGTCCATGACCCGCGCGGGAGATGTGGATAAGGATGGTGTTTCTGATTTCGTGATGGGCACCGCGCAGGACAGGCCGGAGCTTCGCAGCGTGAGGATTTTTTCTGGAGCCACCGGGAAACAAATTGCTCGCGTTAACACGAAGGCGGTGAATCCTCTTGCTCAGACTATGGCTACTATTGCCGATAGAAATCTGGATGGACTTCCCGATATCATAGTTGGCGGTGTCGTGACCGGAAAAGCAAAGGGTGGTGCGTTTAGCATCCTCTCGGGCAAAGATTTAAAGGTGTTATTCTCGGAACGTTCACAGAATAAAGATTTTTTTGTGGGAGATGACGTTCACGAAGGCGTAGATGTGACCGGGGACGGGGTGCCTGAGTATGTGGTTTCTGTTTTGGTAAAGAGGGTCGCCAATCACATTATGAGGGTTTATAACGGTGCTTCTGGAAGCCTAATGTACGGCATTACTACGGGTGATATATCCGGAAGTTCCCCAACGCCTGGAGTGCGCGTTAACTCGCGGGTGATGGATTGGACCTCCGATGTGGATTTTGACTGCATTCCTGAGGCGGTTGTTCTGGGAGACGACACCGGAATACGGTTGTACTCAGGTGCAAATGGTTCGTTTATTCGAAAAATCGCCTCTGCTTCGAGCTTTGCCACTTTGAACGGGTCCTCCAAGCCGTACTCACGTTACATGGCACTAAGTGGAGTTGACGGGCAGTCGATACTTGATGTGCGAGCACTATTCTACGATCCTCTCCGGCCTTTCTGCGGGGAGTAGGCCTGGTCCTTGACCACGGATGCTGGCCCTTGGTGCCACCCACTTTTTTTATCCGCACAGGAAACTTTCCTCCCGAAATTTCGATTACTCCAGCAGTCTTTTTATCTAGGCTTCTGGT
>JBIKWF010000076.1:0-20849 GCA_044356455.1 Bdellovibrionota bacterium
AGGCGGTACCCTAGGTCTATTAATTCGCAGTCATAGAGCACCGGAAGCATGACCTCTTTGGCAACCTTGATGCTCTGCTTTTGGAGCTCGCGGAATAGGCATGCCTTGTAGACCTGCTCGAAGAGGCCTGGTCCTAGAAGTGAGTGCACCTTGATAGCCGCACCTATAATTTTTTCGGTAATCTGGTTGATTTCCATCTCCGCGGTCTCCGTGTCTCCGTGTCTCCGCGACCAAGGAGTGTGTCCCGTAGAAACATAAATCTTCATTTTGGACACAATCCGTAGGTGGGCTGTCCCGTTGCCACCACAACATGTAGTGGTCGGAACTTTCTACGGGACAGACTCCTAGCCCTTCTATCCCTAATCGACAAATCGGTAGAAAAGTTGCTTAGAAACCATACCAAAGTTAGAAATACGGAGGAGAACAGATTGAGCAAGCGGATGCTCCCTGCGGTCGCACCGCTGCTCATAGCCGCTCTCTGCCTACTAGAATGTTCGAGGGAACTCTCTAGATGGGGTTAAGAAGGGATTAGCGCGGAGACACAAAGACCGCGGAGGGGAGATAGAATCGAGATTTTGCTCAGCTCTGTGCCTTAGCATAATTGCTAGTCATCCTGAACATTCGCAAACAAAATCCTGGTAACACCTAGAAAGTTACAAATTTGCGGGCGAACACGCCGCGGTCTCCGTGTCTCCGCGGCCTATCTCAAGCCGAGTTACGACGCCAGTTACACCCGCGCTTTCAAGGCAGGTGTCCCGAATGCAATATCGTGAAGCTCCTTGAACTTGAGTAGCACGTCATCTGGAATCCTTGTCCCGCCGCTACCCGTAAAGCCAAGAGTCACGACCTCGCGATACTTCATGAATGCCTTCTTTGCGGTTTCTGATGCCGGCACTTCGCGCACACTTTGCTCAAGAAACATCTCCGGAAGCTCGACCACAAAAAAGAAGGGCAACTCGCTATAAGCAAGACCAAGCAGGTATAGGGCATATCCGCGCTCACCCGTGGTAATGGTCGACTTGCCTTCAAGAAGCGTGTGCAAAAGAGCCGTGGCGCGCAAAAGCTCCACTGTTCCGATGCGTGCGCTGAGCGGGTCCGCGCCGCCTACCGCTTGCCGTATAAGATTTTCTGCTCTCTGAAGAGCAGGGATATCAATCGCGGTGCTCTCACTTTTCCACCTACGCAGGGACACGATCCACGACTGGATTTCCTCGCGATCGTAAGACCTCATTGAGGTCTTTGAGAGCATACGCGTTAACTCCGTAAGCGCTTCGTCGGGATTTGGCTTTACGCGAGTAAACACCAGAAGCCAGTTACGGAGCGCATCCATTCTCTGCGCTTCGCCTTGCGGGTCGAGAACCGCGGTCCGAAAGGCATCTTTAGCTCTCTGGAATTGGCGTGTCGCAAGGAAAAACTCTCCACGCTCGACGGTACCAAGCTCGTCTAGCTTTACGGACTCATCAGAAAATTCGAGGGGGACTTCATGCCGCGTATGGCAAGAGACGCAGTGGCTTGCCGCAGATTTAAGTCTCCAAAGGGCGTACCCCGATTTCCCTTCGTCAAAACGCTGCTTCGCGTCGCTTAGCATGTCATTTAACGCGGTAAGCGTAGAGGCAAACCCAGGCTCAGAAGATATAGCGATGGGTGTCCCCTCAACTTTATGGAAGGAATCCTTGAGAGTACCCATGAGAGCGCTAATCTCTTTGGTGTTCTCGGGATCCTGAAAGCGCTGGCGGGAGACCATAAATTTCTGCAAGTCGCGAAAAGCGGCGTAGGCTACGTGCATAGTAGGCCGGACTGCACTTGAGTCTTGGGAAGGAGCCTCCTTTACCACTGGGGAGGGCGCTCCACTCTCCGCAAGCGCCGATGAGTAGGGAGCAAAAGAGCCACCCAAGCTGACGGCAGCAATTACTAAGAGAGTTCTAGGCCGCGGAGTCAAAACTTGGACCACTGCCCGCAAGGAGACTGCCCGCAAGTAAGAAGACGGCGAGCGAAGAAATTGACGGTGCATAATCAAAACTCCATGAAAGTGGCGCGCCTTGCCATTCAGCACACTGCCACAAAGCGCCTCAACACGTTATCGCCCGCTATGCGGGTCCCCGCAACGCTCGAACAGCCCGAATCGTGGGAGCTCAGTAAA
Organism: Bdellovibrionota bacterium; assembly: GCA_044356455.1. Taxonomy (GTDB): domain Bacteria; phylum Bdellovibrionota_C; class UBA2361; order UBA2361; family JBGSMV01; genus JBGSMV01. Next base: position 2,141 of record JBIKWF010000076.1, read on the forward strand.
TCATCTCTTCCCTTAGTGTTCTTAGTGGTTGTTTTCTGAACCTCTAAGACGTGCCTTCCTCCTCTCCCCCTTACGGTAGCAGCCACAAGAAAGAACTCAAGGCGATTCTTGGAGCTCGGCTCTCGTTCTGCTATCGTCATTTAGCACTTAGGGAGCCTCTGAAAAACTAGCCTCCGCGTACCCTGCGTCCCCGGCTCCGCGTTATTAAACACTTTTCAAGTAACGCGGAGCCGTCTACGCCTTACGGCTGCGCCGAGCCAGGCTTAAGTGCGGCCGCGGCGCAGCTTTGGCGGAGCCGGGGACGCTGAGTACGCGGAGGGAAAGCCGCTCACCGAAAAGTCAATTTCGGGGTTTTTCAGAGGTTCCTTAGCTGCATATTTATATGACCTTTATGAACGATTCTAGCCACCACGACCCCTTCTCCCACACCGAACTTACCCGCTCGGGCTCAAAGACCCGCGGCGCCTTTGGGATTATAGTGAGTGGGGGTCCGGCACCGGGTATCAATTCAGTGATAAGCTCAGCCACCATCGAAGCCCGCAATCGCGGGTTTACTGTGAAGGGCTTCAAAGAGGGATTCCAGGGTATTGCGCTTCGGGAACCAGATAGCGTGACCGAGCTTACGATAGAGCAAGTATCTTCCATTGCCTCTACCGGTGGATCCTTACTTGGAACCTCACGTTTTAATCCCTTCCGGAGTGCAGGCACGAAAGAGCAGTTTCTGCGTGGACTTCACGAGAACAACATCGACAAGCTTATCGTCATTGGCGGTGAAGGCAGTGCCTACCTAAGCCACCAACTCGCGAGGGAGAATCATGGTATCCAAGTTATCCATGTACCAAAGACGATAGATAACGATCTTATCCTTCCAAACCATTACCCAAGCTTCGGGTTTGAAACCGCAAGGTACGCCGGCACTAAAATCCTCGATACGCTTCGGGTCGATGCACGCACCACCAAACGTTGGTTCCTGGTTACAACCATGGGTCGCAAGGCTGGCTTTCTAGCGCTCGGCCTTGGTATCGCCTCAGGGGCGACACTCACGCTCGTTCCTGAGGAATTCCGCCAAGGGACCACCCCTCAAGAGGTAGCTCAAGTTATATTTGGAAGTCTGCAGAGGCGCTTTTTAAGCGGCCGAGACTGGGGAGTTATCGTTATTGCCGAGGGAGTTCTCGACCTTCTCAGCCCAGAATCTTCTAAGGAGCTCAGAGAGTGCCCGCGCGATGAACTAGGTAGAATTAAATACTCACAAATTGAACTTGGGGATGTCATTAAGCCAGAGCTACAGAGACTTTGTGACAGCGTGGGCCACCCCCTTCGGCTCAACACTAAGAACATCGGCTATGAATTGCGCTGTCACCCACCGGTATCGTTCGACGTAGAATACACTAAATTCCTCGGCTTCGGGGCGGTGCGCCATCTTCTTGAGGGTAAAACCGATGGTATGGTTACCAGAACTCACGATGCCCTTGGCTTTCAGCCCCTTTCCGAACTTGTTCTTCCGGATGGATCCATACGCTCAAGAACCATTGATCTTGATTCGGATCTTTACCGCGTTGCGCGGAGTTTTATGATTCGTTAGGAGTGTGGGTTATTTGCAAAAGGCGCACTTTGATCTTGCAGCCAGTGTCTGAGGCTGTATGAGCTACTGATTTAACGCGAAGGGCGCGATGGACACGGAGGTACTTAATTCTCTTCCCTTCGTGTCCATCGCGCCCTTCGTGTTAAAGCTTTCGCTTTCGAAGTGCCTGTAATTCGAAGTGTCTGTAATTCGAAGTGTCTGTAAATTGTCTGAAGGATCAAATCTGAATTTTTACAGCTTATTCCGTGCCATCTGGAATATCGACATTCCGCACGGAGACTCCGCCGCGAACGGCGTCTACTTCCATCTCAAGCACAAGCCTTGCATCAACAAGCTTAGCAACTTGCACAATTGAACTTGCAGGCCTGACGATCTCAAACGCCTCTCGGTGAGCGCGGGCGTACTCCTCCCATTTCCCTAAATTGGTAACTGAGAGCCGAGTTCTGACCACATCATGAATAGTGAAACCAGCGGCAGCGAGAACTTTGCGAATACGCCCAATCACAAATCTAGTTTGCTGATAGGCATCGCCTGGCGCCACTACTTCACCTGAACTTAGCGTTGCAGTCGTGCCCGATATAAAAAGTTGGTCGCCGATTTGAACGGCCCTCGAGTACCCACGAAGTGGCTCAAAGGGCGATTTCGTCGCGAAATTTATTCTTTCCATACTGTAATTTCTACTCGAAAACGGCCGGCGCTAAGAGGGCTTCTTCCGCGTAAGTGCATTGGCTATCTTGTCTGCCAAAACCTGAGCGGTAAATGGCTTAGAAACATACTCTGTCACACCAGATTTAGCTGCTTCAAAGACATTCTCTTTATAAGCTTCTGCAGTGAGCATGAGAAAGGGGATTGATTTTAGCTTTTCGTCTACTCGCATGGCTCTTAAAACTTCTATGCCTGACATAAGAGGCATATTCCAATCACAGATCACCAGATCTATGGTCTCGGAGTTCATGCGCTCGAGAGCTTTCTTCCCATCTTCAACCGCAATGACGTTCTGGAACCCCAGCTGCTTCAATATAGAACGAATCATGTCCCGAGTAAGGGCGTAGTCGTCTGCCACAAGAATGGTAATGCCCTTATTCACTAAATCGAGACCTGGCATGGAGTTCCTATGGTTACTCTAATAACGCCTGAAATATCTTTGGCGCCTAAACATCGTATACAAAGCCGACTTCGGCTTCTAGTAAGGGATTAAGCGACTGGCTTACAGGGCACGTTTTTGCAATGCGTTCAAATTTTGCCCGCAGCTCTGGCGATAGGGATTTGGGCATATGTATTACTACGGGAAGCGCTCCAATTCTGCGCGGCTGATCAGCCATCTGCTTGGTAACTTCCACGGTCATTCCCGCTAGATTAACCCCATCCCGCTCAGCCACGATTGACATGACTGTCAGCATACAGGCTCCAAGACCAGCAGCAACAAGATCGGTTGGTGAAAAAGTGGTCCCCTCCCCGTGATTGTCCTTGGGGGCGTCGGTTATAATTGTTGAGCCAGTCGGCCCATGCTTGAGCTCTATGCGCTTATTTCCAACATAGCGACCTGTAATGTGAACTGACATAACCCTCCGACAACACACGCACGCAAGAGCCGTGAAGCTGCTCCACGAGCCCAATCATAGCCCTAAATCCTTTGCAAGAAACAGTCTGTGATCTTTCACCGCGACCAACGTGGCAAATGCGGGAGAAGCCCCAGGTTATCCCACATTCAATCTTGGAACTTGCCCACAAAATGCTAGTATTTACCGAAACTTCCCATGGCTATCGAGAAATCAGGTGCCTTCTCGGGTTTTGCTATTATGAACAAACTTACTGGACTTCTTGGCATAACCCTCCTGCTCCTCCTGCATGCTCCACTCGCAGCCCAAGGTCAATCATTTCGCTATATGGATGAAGCTGGCCAGCTCCATTGGGTAGACAGCATTCAGGAAGTGCCGCGGCGTTACTTGAACCAAGTCTTGGCCCCCACGCCTGTTCCCACGTGGAAGAACGGACGCCCTCCCAAGCAACCTAAACCCGTGAAGACTAAGAAGCCTAAGCCAACTCCTAAGCCTCGCAAGCGGCCACCCGAGAAGGCGCCAAAGATTGAACGAGCAACTTTTGCACCAGAAGCTGCCCCGACAGTCCAGATTCCAGTGCCGGGAATATTCCCCCCTGGGCTAGCGCCCGCGCAGCCTGTTCCAGTGCCTCAGCCGGAGGCACAGGCTTTGACTTCGCAAGCCCCAGGAGGGGCAAATCCTGCAGTCGCAGCGCCAGGACCAGCTGTCCCTAGCAGTGTTTCAGTGCAGAATGAAGTGGCATTTGAGGGTGCGAAAGCTGAAGCGTCTCTTGCTATTGTCGCGCAGCCATAACTTGATAGACGGCGCCCCTCCTCCATCCGCAAAGATAGAGTTTTGATGTAGTGCTACCTGAGGAGCCTCTGAAAAACTCCCCCTCCGCGTACTCAGCGTCCCCGGCTCCGCCAAAGCTGCGCCGCGGCCGCACTGAAGTCTGGCTCGGCGCAGCCGTAAGGCGTAGACGGCTCCGCGTTACTTGAAAACTATTGAATAACGCGGAGGACGCAGAGTATGCGGAGGAAAAACGGGACAGAAGAAGCGCGATTTTTAGGTTCTTCAGAGGTTCCCTAAGTATCCAACAACTAAGGCAGCTGAATGTAAAACTTCTGCGCCGCATTATCGCCGACGTCGTTGCTGAATTGCAGATCAATTCCCAGCTTCTCTCCGCTGTCCCAGCTCTCACTGAGACACGAAGAAAGATCAACAGTGAAAGTAATCTGGTTTGCCGAGGGGTTCGAAGTGTCAGTGTCTTGATCTACACGAGAATCTTTCAGCGCCTCTCCTTCAAGTGAAAGATTTGAATCTGTTTCCGAATAGGAACTAAGACTACAGCGGCTTGTATTCTGTCCAGAACAACCCCCGCCACCAGATGCTACGCAAGGATTATTGGGGAGGTCTATCGAAATTTTTGAATTTCCAATGTCGACAAGGGCCCCCTCTCCCGCCGCAGAGATCCCAGGACGCTGCGGCCGGTAGGCGACCAACGTCAATCGCTTATCCCAACTTCCGGGAGCGACAAATGGGTTGTTCGCGCTTCCCTGCATGCCCTCTGTGGCCGGATATACTGGTGCTACGGTTGTTGACCCCATCGTTAGAGATGCCACCTCAGGCGTGGCATTAAAGATAAAATTAAGCATAACTGGCACCGAGGTTGTCGTACCGTCCCCATTGTCGACCTCTTCAACGAGGATATCGCCAGCGCCGATCGAGGACTTTGAAGCGCCCGTCGTCAACTGAAAATCACCTGTGCTACCTGGCGTGATAGTGCCCTTGCCATCGGCATCGCTATCAAAATTCGCTGGAAACGGCTGGCCTAAATTGGTGCCAGTGCCGCCAAGAGAGCAGTATCCTAGCGAGCCGCAGTCGAGCTCGGTGGCAAGCGAACTTCCCCCGGCTACTTGAATTGCAAGATTTGAATGTGAGACCAACGTATCGATACGCTCATCCGTAACCGTCTCGGTATACGCATTCAAGCTTGATTGAATCTCAGGCTTAATGTTTGAGAACAGTTTAATGGTTGAAGGAACCACGCCTGGGCTTGGCGCGGCAAAACTTGTATCGGGATCGTATGAGTCGAGAATGCCGTCATCGTCATCGTCGCTATCAACCACATTCGCAAGCCCATCACTGTCCGCATCCATTCCCTCAGCGTTAAGTGAGATCCCCCTTCTTATTTTCGCCCGCCGCGAAGCCTCCGTTCCATAGCCAAGGGTACGAGCGGTAGCGGTTGGCTCACAGCGCGCGTTAATCGTGCCCACTGCAGACTTATCAAGCTCTGCCTTGGTAAGAGCGGCAGTCACGTAGCCCCATCCCGATTTTAGTTTTATGGAGCCGACGTTGACTACCGAACCTTTCACGTTAAATCCATACACCGCTCGTGCACTTCCGCCGCAACGCTTCTGCGCCTTTGCTTGCTGCCAAGTGTAATAGGTAGAGCCTTTTTTCACCGCGAGGATGACATTTGCGCCAAGCTCCCCGCTTTCTGAGTTCACAAGATACAGGCGGCCCTTGGACCCATCTGAGACAGACGTTCGGACAACCCCGCTCGAGGCGCTACGCGCGACAGAGCCATCAGATGCTGCCAGCACCATTAAGGTGTGTCCCGCAGGTACCTTTGCCTTTACGGTCTTAGTAGCGGCCTGAGCCTCAGTTAACAAAGCGATACACACCGCAAGACCGAGCAGCACGTTTCTCATAATTCTGATCTCCCTGGGTTAAACCACCTATGAGATGCGAAGGCTTGCCCAGAGGATCTTGAGATATCTATTCATATTTCTTTGGGCCAAACACAGTTAGAGAGTTTCTCGCGTAATAAGGATTTAGCTCTTCTCTGTACTGTCTTACTCCGCGCAACCTGCCTTCAGAGGGGGGGAGGGCACTTATATGCCTCCAAGTCGGGAGCGTTCTATAAATTATCTATCCCAAAGCTGTATTCAACCAGCTTCCCGCCATAGAAGTAATAGCGGGCGTAATAGGAAAGTGCATCGTAGTGCTTGAGAAAATCAGAGGTCAAGTTCGTCTCAATAGAATAAATGATCACCGTGTATGGTCCTTGCGTGTCCACCTTGAATTGGTTCCCAAAGTAAGAAGTTACCTCACTCAGAGACATGCCAAGCTTAATCCCACGGAAAGAAATGAATTGTTCTAGCGGGAGGACACAGGGCTCAGGCAATTTTGTCTGCTCGCTTGAACTGCCTGTTGGAGAAGGGCCCGGTGAAGAATAGTCCGCCTCGAGGGAGGCCTCCAAGGCTTTTCGCCTCTCCTGCCCCACGACGCTAAATTGCTGAAAGCTATTCTTCCAGCGCCCTGTATAGTGAATAAGCTCAAGCAACTCTTTTTTGTCACTACTAGTACACCTGAGCAACTCTCGCCGATTCCCTGCCGGACGAAGCACCAGCTGACTCCCAAGCACATCTTCGGCGCTTTGCCGGTAACTCAGGAGGATGCCACTTACCCCAAGATCCACATTCTTGGGATATGAGTTAGGGGGAGACTGGGCCTCTACTACGCAGGGGCCAATTGCCTCGCAATAGGAGCAAAGCAAGCAGGCCCCAAGAAGTTGAAAGATTCTCCGCACCGTGAAGACATGTAATTGCATGGTTGAAGTATAAAGCTCCGCTTAGTGAGCGCCAGACCGAATTAGAGCCTTTAATCGAGAGGAATGAATGGAAATTTCGCATGAAAGGCGACACGCAGTACCTTTGGCTCTAGTAGTGGACTCGAGTTTGGGTCAAATTCAGCTTAAGGGCGACCAGCAGACGTATGAAGAATTCCATTCCCGAATTTCGATTCCGGGATTTATGAGGAGGACAGCATGACCATTTACATGTGGATAGCAACCGTCGCGTGGCTTTGCCTCATCAGCGGCTACCTTGCCCGAAAGAAGCGCTCCCTACACGTGACGCTGATGCGCACGGGCATTTTTCTTGATATTGGCCTCGTCCTATATCTGCAGTTTACAAGGGGAGCAATTCAAACAGCACTTAGCTTCGAGCTCGCGCTCCTAAAGCAACTGCATATCGCAGCCTCAACAATTGCTTTGTTGCTTTACTTTCCTATTCTTTATCTTGGCTTCCAACTTCTCAAGGGAAGAGGCACCGCGGAAACGAGGGCCCTGCATATTAAGGTAGGAACCACCGCGCTTTTCTTTAGAACTCTTGGATTCTTGCTGATGTTCTCGATGTGGAAAAGCGGTGTTCCGTAGCAATCTGGCCCCAGAGAATCTCTGCCATATCTTACCTAGGGCCTCTCTGAGAAACCTTCCTCTGTGTACCTCCGTGTCCTCCGTGGTGAAATTTTCATGAAAAAATTCACCTCAGAGGGCACGGACGTGCACTGAGGTGTCTTATGAATAAAGGTCTTTCAGGGATTCCCCAGAGGCACGAAACAGATTGACTGAAGTCACTTCGACTCGAGTGCCGTTTTGGATTCCTGGTCAGGGGCAGAAGATTGGGAGGAGGCTTGAATGCCCAACTCAAGCACCGTGCTCAGCAGCTTCTTTAAATCTAGTGGCTTTACCACATACGCTTCACAGCCGGCCTTAAAGGCTCCTAAGACGGAAGCCGGGTCATCCAAGGCCGTAGTCATTACAACCTTTACGCCGTCGAGTCCTCCGATCCCACGACTTTCTTCAAGTTCGCGAATCTTTTTAAGGGCTTCGAGACCTGAAAGCTGAGGCATGTTAATGTCGAGGCAAATCAAATCATAGGGCTCCTGAGAAGCGAGCGCTGTTGCGAAAGCTTCGACCGCTTCCTTGCCATCAACGGCAAAATCGCATTCGCCATGTGCCTTAAGGAGCTGGTGAAGAATCTTTCGACTTACGAAATCGTCCTCAGCGACAAGCACTTTCATAATCATCCAATCATAGTAGTCGTATAGATACCGTCGGAGTTTCTAGTTCGAAGCTAAAGGGAAGCATGCACAGGATTCAACCCCTAGGGTTCTGCCAGCGGGCAGAGAGCTCATGAGTAGGTAAACTTCCTAGGTGTCTGCCATGGAGGACGGCAAACAGCTCTATCTCATGACATCCCTTTGAGCCGATTCGCAGCCCAGGCCGGGTTGTTTCACAAGACGTTGCACTTCTCGAGCCAGACCCTAATTTTTTTGTCGCCCTCTGTGAGGCCAAAGAGCTGCTGCGGCTTGCAGCCTCCCTCAAATGCGCTGAGTCCCAGCTTCCCTGGGTCGATGCCTTGCTCACGAAGTTTAGCCAGGACATCGTCTGGAATAAGCTCCTCCAGGCGTTCCACGCTCGTTCCTGGCAAAGTCACTCGCGCCTTCTGCTCTCCACGTTCTTCGACAAGTATCTGAAGCTGAGTTTCACTGGACATTTCTCGAGCGGCCAGGCTGAGATCTGCTGCGCCACCCATACTCTCAGCAGGTACGACAGATCGATTTGAAGCCGCTGAAAGGCCAAGCTTCTCAAGTTCAGCGCTCCAATCGAGACTCACACCAAGTGCTCCAAGCTGATGGAGAAGACCGGAGAACGAACGAATGAAAAAGGTCAAAGAAGCGGGGCCTGCCATCCTAAAATTCCATCTATCTGACCCGAGAATGGCCTCGAGCTGCTCGCTTAGTTTCCACTCTCGTACGTCAAATTTTCCCGCTGACGAAAAGGGCAGAAGCAGCAGTTCTAGAATATCAGGCAACTTTGCTTGAAAGGAGGTTAAAAGAGCTGCTTTGAAGCCCATCGCTTTGAAGAAAGCGAATGCCTCCTTAGGCTGAATATTGCCAATTCTTGAGCAAAGCTCGCGCAATGCGAAAAGCTCTTCAGGGGAAAGATGGTACCTACAGCCAAAGTCTAAAATTCCCACCTGCATCTCTGAAGCTTCGACCTGAAATCTATAGTTCCCCGCGTGTGGATCTGCATGGAGCTCTCCCCACACAAGCCAGCTGCGCAGGAACCAGCGCAGGAGAATCTGTCCCACTCGCTCACGGCGCGCACCATCGATGTGTAGAATTTCCTCTAAGCGCTGCCCATCAATCCATGACATGGTGAGCACAGAAGGAGAACACAGCGCTGAGATGGGCTTCGGGACTACGATTCCATCAATCTCTGCGGTACGCGAAACAGCGCGCTCGAGAGCCCTACGTTCGCTTTCATAATCGAGTTCTGCGGCAATTCCGGCTCCAAGAGTAGCGCGGTACTCTTTCATATCCAGATCGTGTCCGCTCTTTCCTTTTGCCGCAACAGACAGAGGCGCAAGGAGAAGGCCGAGAGCAGAGAGGTCTACCGCTAACGCCTCGGCGATGCCTGGATACTGAGCTTTAACAGCGACTTGCTCACCTGTTTTCAGTTCGGCCCTGTGGACCTGACCAATCGAAGCAGCAAATCCCCTGCCTTCAAAGGAGTTGAACTGGTTGTATTTTTCTTGGCCTAACCTATCACGAACCCACCCACAGAACTCAGCGACGGGAGCCGCCTGCCCCTCCTCGGTGAGCGGCGAAAAGACACCTGTCTTGCCCTCCTCATCAGGATCAACATCACGAAGGCTCAGCAATTGCCCTATTTTCTGGGGAAGTCCTCGCAGGGATCCCATGCGAGAGGCCAAGGCTTGAGAGGCTTCCCGGCGGTCAGACGCCTGTCCAGAACGTACGCGGAGGAACTCCGCTCCGAGAAGGGCGAGATCGACTCCACGTGAAATCTTGTTTCGAATTGCCATGGCGACTCTCTTCCCGTGTCTCGAACTAGGAGTGTGTCCCGTAGAAACATAAATCTTCATTTCGGACACAATCCGTAGGTGGGCTGTCCCGCTGCCACCACAACATGTAGTGGTGAGAGTTTTCTACGGGGCAGACTCCTAGGCGAACCGGCTCCTCCGGCTGCATATATGATGTGATGAGCGAGGGGAACGGTGATAAAACACCCGGATGCCAGGGCATTAATTTTTTACGTGACCATTTTACCGATACTCTGCATCGTAGTAAGGGTACTCAAGGACAATAGCAGCACGCCATGGAAATTCCTGAAGAGATTAAGCTATTTCTGCTCGAGAGCTACGAAAACCTCGACAAGGTTGAGCAGGACTTGCTTGCCCTTGAAAAAGATCCTTCAAATGCCGGCCTGCTCAATAGTGTTTTTCGCTGCATTCACACGATTAAGGGCAATAGTGGCTTTTTGGGGCTCTCGACCCTAGAGGTCGTCTGTCATAAGGGCGAAGCTGTCCTTGATCGCCTTCGCTCCGGTGCTCTTCAATTCAGTGAGGGACTTAACTCTGACCTCTTGGGTTTCATTGATTTTGTCCGCCTTGAGCTTCAGGGAGTTGAATCCTCGGGGGAAGATCCAAACTTAGCTTCAGAACCCACTCTTCATCGCCTCTCAAAATACCTGAACTAATTCTTCAAGATTGCTTCCTGGAAAACAGTTCTTTACGCCGAGATCCCGCTAAAGAATTCGCTGCCCCTATTCGATAGCGACTATATACGACGGGAACCGAGTGCAGATCGTTCTGCATCGTAGAACTGATACGAGCGGAAACTCCAGCGGATCACCGCGACCATAGAAATTCGAGAGCCCCCGCTAGCACTCTCCCATTTCTTAGGTTGCCCTCTGGCCTCCGCGGCAATCAGGTTGCTCCAACTAAGAGGTAGAGGAAGAGTATGGACGAGCATCAACAGATTGTTGACGAATTTCTTGTTGAAGCTACAGAAACGCTCGACAATCTTGACCAAGACCTTGTTGCGCTCGAGTCCGACCCCTCGAATAAATCGACGATTAATAAAATTTTCCGCGCCGTCCATACGCTTAAGGGCACCTGCGGATTTCTTGCCTTCACCAAATTAGAGTCCATCACTCATGTAGGGGAAAACCTACTCGACTCTGCTCGTGCCGGGCGGCTTCAAATAACTCAGGAAGTCACCACTGGCCTTCTAAAACTCATCGACGCAACTCGAAAAATCTTGGCAAATATAGAAGCCACGCGAACTGAAGGCGAGGAGGACTATAGCGAGCTTCGTAACTTACTCGTGCACCTCGCAAGTCAGGCGACTGCAAAATCGGTTCCCATTGAGCTAACTCAAGTGGTTGAAAGCTCAGAACTTGCTCACGCGGCGGCAGTTCCGCTTGAAACTCCCCCCGCGATTGAGTCCCCGCCCCCAGCCCAAGAGCCGGAGTTTCTCGCCTCAGTCCTTGCGGAAGCCACGCCTTCAACTTCCGTGAATGTCGAAAAGCCGGCTGACGCAAAGCCAGCTCCAGGTCTCGTGAGTTCAAGTGAAGTTGACGAACTAGAAAGAATATTCTGGGCGGCCAAGGAGGAAGTCGAGGCGGCAAAGCCCCCCGCATCTGCCTTGCCAGCTACTACCTTGCCAGCCACTGAGTTGCCAGCCACTGCCTTGCTAACCACTGCCTTGCTAACCACTGGCGAGGCTCCGGAAGCATGCGCTGCGAAACCGCAGCTTCCCTCGGAAGAGTTCAGTAGCCTCACAGCCACTACTCCTGCAGCTATTTCCAGTCCCGTACCGACAGCTACCGCGGTGATCCCATGTGAAGCAACACGAGGGATGACAGCAAAAACCACCACGCCTCCACCAGCGGAGAAATCTATGACACCCACAAAAGAGAGCCCGGGCGTAGAAGAGGATAAAAAGAGTGCCCTTTCAGACTCATCCCTAAGAGTTGATGTCGCGCTCCTTGACCAACTGATGAATCTTGTTGGCGAACTCGTGCTTGCACGGAATCAAATACTTCAGTTCACCAAGACACAGACCAACTCGGAATTTGTAAGCACTTCTCAACGTCTTAATTTGATTACTTCTGAGTTGCAAGAGCAGGTCATGAAGACTCGCATGCAGCCTATTGCAAATGTCTGGAACAAGTTCCCGCGCGTGGTACGTGACGTTGCACACCAGTGCGGAAAACAAGTTCGCATAGAAATGGAGGGAAAGGAAACTGACCTCGACAAAACAATCATCGAGGCCATTAAGGACCCCCTCACCCACATCGTAAGAAACTCGGTCGATCACGGTATTGAGAAGCCAGACGTTCGAATCGCCAACGGAAAAGAAGCAGAGGGACGACTGCTACTCCGCGCCTTTCATGAAGGTGGGCACGTAATCATAGAAATCGCTGACGATGGCGCAGGCCTCAACACGGATCGCATTAAGTCGAAGGCGATTGAACGCGGCCTCATTACTGCCGAGAAAGCGGCGAAGATGAGTGAAAAGGAACTCAACTCTCTCATCTTTTTACCCGGCTTCTCGACCGCAGAACAAGTGACGAATCTTTCAGGCCGCGGTGTCGGCATGGACGTAGTGCGTTCAAATATTGAGCGTATCGGAGGGAGCACAGACTTGAGTAGCACGTTCGGCAAAGGAACTACTCTGCGAATAAAAATACCTCTTACCCTCGCCATTGTGCCCGCGCTTATCGTCTCCTGTGGAGGTGAGCGTTTCGCTATCCCACAAGTGAGTCTTGTCGAACTGATGCGCGTTGAGGGCAGCAACATTGCAAAGCAAGTGGAATCGATTCATGGATCCAAGTTTTACCGACTTCGCGGCAACTTACTACCGTTGGTGTATCTCTCGGAGGAGCTCCGTCTGAAACATGACAACTCTGCGAATCTCGAAAAACTGAATATAGTAGTAGTAAAGGCCGAAGAGCGCTCATTCGGGCTTGTGGTAGAGGTTGTTCATGACACAGAAGAGATCGTAGTCAAACCTCTCGGTAAGCAACTCAAGCAACTAAGTGTGTTCGCTGGGGCCACCATCATGGGAGATGGCCGTATCGCTCTCATTCTGGATGTGCTTGGCCTTGCTCGTAAAGCTCGGGTAGTAGGCGAAGCGGCAAAGCGCGCGGCTGAGCAAAAGAAGGAAGTGGTCGACACCTCCGCCGCAAGCAACAGACAAACGTTACTCATTGTCCAGACGGGAAAGGGCACCCGAGCCGCAGTCCCCTTAGCCGCGGTGCATAGGCTTGAGGAGTTCCCGATTTCCTCAATCGAACGCGCAAGTGGGACTGAGGTAGTTCAATATCGAGGCGGCATCCTGCCCCTTGTCGATCTTCCGCTTCTCCTTACGGGCTCAGCAAGTATTGCAAGTGGAGACGGAGACCAGCGGCAGGTGGTGGTCTATTCCACCGGTCGCGGTGTCTGCGGATTCGTAGTGGATCGCATCCTCGATATCGTAGAGGACCATGTCAATGTGCAAGTAGGGTCCGCGCGGCCAGGAGTGAAAGGCTCAGCTATAATTCAGAAACAAGTAACTGACATGCTCGACCTTGATAAGATTATCGAGTCAATGCCGGGCTTCACCTCTTCTTCAACGGTTTCGTAAGGAAACATATGAGCAGCGATACTACTTCGGCGAGGAGCAGTCAGGAACGCACACAGTTTGCGACCTTTTTCATCGACAGCATGATGTTCGGCATCAACGTCACGATGGTTCAGGAAGTCATTCGCCTCCAACGCATGACACCTGTTCCGCTTGCTCCAGATACGGTCGAAGGACTCATTAATCTTCGGGGGCAAATTATTACCGCCTTGGACCTGCGTACGCGGCTCGGCCTTCCTAAACGAAGCGACGAAAAGCCCCCCATGAACGTCGTCGTAACTACAAACGAGGCCGTAGTAAGCCTACTTGTCGACCGCATTGGGGACGTCGTCGAGGTCGGGCGAGAGCAGTATGAGGACACGCCAGACACGCTCGCCCCCGTTGCCCATTCACTTGTCACAGGTGTTTACAAGCTCAAGGACCAACTCCTGCTTGTGCTCAATGCCGAGAGAGCGGTGGAGGTACAGACTCATTAACTCTCTTACGAAAGAGGAACAGAAACTATGGGACGAGAGACACTATTAGTTAATGCGGATGAACCACTCTTTGACCGCCTTGGGGGAACTCCTGCGGTAAAAGCCACGGTCGACGAATTCTACAAGCGCGTGCTGGCTGATCCGATGCTCAAGGACTTCTTTAAGTCCACGAACCTTAAATGGCTCAAGCAGCAACAAACCGATTTCTTCACTCAAGCACTTGGTGGCCCGGCAATCTACGATGGAGCGGATATGCGCTCCGCGCATGAAGGGATGGCGATAGAGTCCAAACATTTTGGGCAAGTCGCAAAACATCTTGCGGGAGCCCTCCGTAGTCTTGGAGTTGCGGAAGAACTTGTTGAGGAGGTTCTCGGGCTCGTAGGCCCCCTCGCGAGCGTCATTGTTAACACACAGTCAGAAGAGTCAAAGGAAACTATTCAAGGGAAAAGTGAGGGAACTATGAGACCAGGAAGCGAAAACGTGAATGGAACATCAGGGCACGTTGAACAATCAGATACACAGGTTAGGCAGGATGCTTATCGGCTTGTTGAGAACGCACCGACAAACATTATGTACGCGGACAAAGACCTCAATATTGTCTATATAAATCCGGCTTCTCGAGCAACACTAGAGAGTCTCGCGCAATACCTCCCAGTGGAAATTGACCAGGTTGTGGGATCTAGCGTGGATATCTTTCATAAGAACCCAAAGCACCAAAGAAAGATTCTCAGTAATCCCAAGAATCTTCCTGCCAAGGCTATGATCCAAATCGGACCAGAGACGGCAGACCTGCTCGTAAGCCCGATGTATGATGACTCAGGCAGATACACGGGTCCCATGGTGACCTGGAGCGTGGTTACCGAGAAGATTAAGCTAGAAGCTGAGCAAGCTCGCATCCAGTCTATGGTGGAGAATGTCCCGATCAACATTATGATGGCTGACCGCGATTTGAACATTCTTTACATGAATCCGGCCTCTACGAACACGCTACAAAAGCTCGCGCAGTATCTGCCCGTGCCGGTAGCGAAAGTAGTTGGGTCCTCCATCGATATCTTCCACAAGAATCCTGCACATCAGCGTAAAATCCTTGCGGAGCCAAGAAACCTCCCCATAAAGACTACCATTCAGCTTGGACCCGAAACCGCGGAGCTCTTGGTAAGCGCAATCCTTGATAACCAGGGTCGATACGTAGGGCCAATGGTTACGTGGGAAGTTATCACGGAGAAGCTCCGTCTCATTAAAGAGAACGAAGATCGTCAAGCAAGGGAACGCTCCTCTGCTGAAGAGCTGCGCACCAAGGTTGATAGCATGCTACAAGTCGTTCAAGCCGCCTCTCAAGGTGACCTCACCAAGCAGGTAACCGTCTCCGGAGACGATGCAATCGGGAAGATGGGCGAAGGGTTGTCTAAATTCTTGGGAGATCTGAGAAAGATCATCGCTCAGATTGCCGAGAATGCGCACAACCTTGCCGCGTCCTCAGAGGAGCTCACCGCAGTAGGTACTCAGATGGCAGTTAATGCTGACGAGACTGCGCAGCAATCGAATGTCGTCTCTGCCGCCTCTGAAGAGGTGAGCAAGAATGTGCAGACGGTGGCTACCGGAACCGAAGAGATGAGCGCAAGCATTCGCGAGATTGCTTCGAACTCGAATGAGGCCGCAAAGGTCGCTACTCAAGCAGTAACGGTTGCCAAAACAACTAACGAGATAATCTCCAAGCTCGGCGTAAGTAGCGCCGAAATTGGTAAGGTAATCAAAGTTATTACTTCTATTGCGGAACAAACGAACTTGCTCGCACTGAATGCGACGATTGAAGCCGCACGAGCAGGAGAGGCCGGAAAGGGCTTCGCCGTCGTAGCCAATGAAGTAAAAGAGCTCGCAAAGGAAACGGCTAAAGCCACCGAAGAGATCGGTCAAAAGATTGGAGCAATTCAATCTGACACCGGGAGCGCGGTTAAAGCCATTGGCGAGATCGGGGATATCATTAACAAGATTAATGACATCTCGAATACCATTGCGAGCGCGGTCGAAGAGCAGACGGCAACTACTAACGAAATGACGAGAAACGTCTCTGAAGCTGCACGAGGCAGCAACGAGATCGCAGAGAACATTTCGAGTGTGGCTAAGGCTGCGCAGAGTACCACCGAGGGAGCTAACAACTCCAAGCAAGCGTCAGCAGAGCTTGCGAAGATGGCGGCAGCGCTTCAGAAGTTGGTAGGGCAGTTCCAGTACTAAAAAAGTTCTGAAGGAACCCTCTCTGTGAACTCTGTGTCCTCTGTGGTTTGTATCTCATATTAAAATTAACCACAGAGGGCACAGAGAGCACGGAGAGTACCACGGGGAAGGGTTAATTTTCTGGGCTCGTTAGACATTCTCAGACCAAGGTACACGGAAAGGTTCCCCTTGCTCTGACTGCCGCCTGCGACTAAGCAGGCTCGCGAAGGTCAATTTCAGGAGCAAATAGCATATGGCACCGAAAGCACTTATTGTCGATGACTCGACCGCAACAAGATTTATTCTAGCTAAGATGCTCCGTGAGATCGGCTTTGAGTCAGTTCAAGCTGAGGATGGCCAGAAGGCACTCGACGTACTTAGAGCAAATAAAGAGGTAACCCTCGCCCTTGTCGACTGGAATATGCCCGTCATGAATGGCTTGGACTTCATTATTGAACTTCGCAAGAACAGCGACTACTCAAATATGAAAGTGGTAATGGTGACCACCGAAACAGAGATGATGCAGGTCGTGCGCGCCATAGAGGCGGGGGCGAACGAGTATCTCATGAAGCCATTTACCAAAGACATGGTCCTCGACAAGATGAAGCTCATGGGGCTTGGCACCGATTCGTAACTTTTCTATGCGGGAGAATGTGTGGCCAAGATTCGCGTACTCATCGTCGATGATGCAGTGGTGATAAGAAAGATCCTATCGGATACCCTTGCCCAAGATCCGGATATTGAAATTGTGGGTCTCGCGGCCAATGGCAAGATTGCGGTACAGAAGATTACGCAGTGCAATCCCGATATCATTACTCTCGATGTTGAAATGCCAGAAATGAATGGCATAGAAACAGTCAAAAAAATTCGAGAAACTCATCCCAAGCTTCCCATCATCATGTTCAGCACTCTCACCGAACGCGGAGCGGAGGTAACTCTTGAGGCCCTAAGTGCGGGGGCAAGTGACTATGTCACCAAGCCAGCAAACGTTGGAAGCGTCGCAAATGCAAAGGAAATGGTTAAGAGCGAGATGCTTGCAAAGATTAAAAGCCTCACACGCCATTCGCCCCAGATGCTGCTTGCAGAGGCTGGTGCGCCGACACCGCCCAGACCATCGAAGCCACAAGCCGCTCTTTCACCCAGGGCTCACTCATCAATCAGAGTTCCCCTTGAAATGGTATGTATCGGTGTCTCAACCGGCGGACCTAATGCACTTGCGGCTTTGCTACCCACGCTCCCTGCCACTTTTCCACTACCGATTGTAATTGTTCAGCACATGCCTCCTCTCTTTACTAAAATGCTCGCTCAGCGACTCGACGCGCAGTGCAACCTGCGGGTGCATGAAGGGACTGAGGGAATGAAAGTCATGCCCGGGAATATTTATATTGCCCCTGGCAACTTCCACATGGAACTGCGGCGAAGTGATTTTCTCTACCTGACGCTTCATCAGGGCCCCCAGGAGAATTCATGTCGTCCTGCGGTGGATCCCCTTTTTAGATCAGTAGTGAGCCTCTTTGGTGCAGGCACGCTCGGCATTATTCTTACGGGGATGGGGCAGGACGGCCTTAATGGCTGCGCTCATATCCGTGAAATCGGTGGGCAGATAATCGCTCAGGACGAAGCGTCAAGCGTGGTTTGGGGAATGCCTGGCTACGTCGCAAACGCAGGACTTGCGGATGTCGTCCTGCCGCTTGACAAGATCGGAGCTGAAATAGTCGCCCGCGTTGTTAAACGCGGTGCGTCACTTCACGCGGCGCGAATTTAATTTTTAAGATGGGGCCCTATGGGAATTAGTGGAAATGATTTTGAGTATCTGACTTCAATCATTCGCCAGGATTCGGCCATTGTGCTTGAGAAGGGCAAAGAATACCTCATCGAGTCGCGCCTTGCTCCCGTGGTAAAGGAACACGGATTGGAGTCGCTTGAGCAATTAGTCGCGAAGCTTAAGAATCCAGGTTCAACTTTTTTACGCGCGGAGGTAGTTGAAGCACTTACCACGAATGAAACTTCCTTCTTTAGAGACATAGAGCCGTTCGAGGTGCTTAAGAGCACCCTCATCCCCGAGCTGATACAAAAGCGCAAAGACAAGAAGCAACTCTCTCTTTGGTGCGCTGCAAGCTCAACTGGGCAAGAACCATATACCGTGGCGATGTTGATACGTGAACATTTTCCTCAACTTAACGATTGGAAGATTACTTTCATCGCAACCGATCTCTCAAAGGAGGTTCTAGAAAAGGCGCGCTCCGGCGTGTTTTCTCAAATGGAAGTGAATCGCGGCCTTCCCGTCACCTATTTGGTCAAATATTTCGAGAAGATTGGATCTGACTTCAGAATCAAGGAAAGCATCCGAAAAATGGTGCGATTTGAGGAGCTCAATCTCATTAAGCCCTTTACTATCATTCCTGAAGTAGATCTCGTGATGATACGAAACGTCCTGATCTATTTCGATGTGCAGGTAAAGAGAGAGATTCTTGGCAAAATTAGAAAGGTTCTTCGCTCAGATGGCTATTTGATTTTGGGGGCTGCTGAGACTACTCTGAACTTAGACGAGAAATTTGAACGGCGTGCAGTAGGGAAATCCAGCTGCTATCATCAGAAGGGATGATGGAACGTGAGATTGT
>JBIKWF010000077.1:0-20755 GCA_044356455.1 Bdellovibrionota bacterium
CGAAAGGAGTGCCATGCGAAAGAGAAGCAGTATCACCACTACCAAGAGCCACTCTTTTACTTTCTCTTCTCGGGACTTAATTGCCATAGAGCACGCTCAGAATAATAATCCCGCCCCGCTTAGCGATTGGTAGAGGAAGGTCCGCTGTGAGCGATAAGACCTAACCTTTCTAGAGTCATGATAAGTCGTTTTCTTTCTATCGGCTTTACAAGGTACTGGGTGCAACCACTCGCGTGCGCATCGTAGACCGTGAGGGCATCATCAACGGCAGTCGTCATGATAACCTTGACTCTGCTCTCCTCTGGAATTTGAAGAGTCTCAGACTCGTAGGCTCGAATTGAACTCAAACATTCTGTTCCTGAAGCTTGTGGCATCATTACGTCGAGCGTAATCAGGTCGAAGGGCATTTTTGCGTCGGCTGCTTCACAAAAAAGATCGTAACCCTCCTGCCCATTATTCGCCACCACGCACTCTGCGTACTTCTCAAGCATCTTCTTGAGTAGCTTCTGCGAAAGCGGGTCATCTTCTACTATGAGAAATCTCATCGAGGTCCTTCTGTCTCAAAACGGCACCTTCAGCCTGCCGTTCGAGGTATTAGTCGGCAGGCCAACAGGCCCGCTTAAGAAGGATCTCCCCAATAGAACGAGGTTCCACAGAATCACGAAGTAAGTGCTTATGAAGCCACTATACCTAAGCCGATAAGAAGATTAAGGATCGAGCCATGGCTTCCTCTCCTTTGTCCCAAACCCTCATGATGACCGAGCACCAGCGGCGCGGCGCAAGCATGCTTATCGTCGAGCCCGTCGAGGCCGAACGTCCTATCGCGCACAATGCGGTACAGGCACTGCGATTCGGAGGCGTAAGCATCACTGATACTTACCTCAATGCCCTTGAGCGATTTCGAGAACGACGCTTCACTCATGTGCTGTTTAGCACCGCAGAGGCATCAATGCCCGGCCCGGCGTTTGTGACCAAGCTTCTTGAGTACGACCCACGGATCATTGCAGTACCCTGTTCACGAGACCCTCGCACGGAGCAAGTTTTTGAACTTCTTCAAGCGGGAGCGCGTGGATTCATCGTAAAGCCTTTCACACATGAGATGCTTGATTTGGGAATTTCTCACGCAACAAACGGGGAACCGATATCTGACGTCGTATTACAAGCCAAGGATCGGAATGAAGCATTCGCGGCGCTCATCGCGGGGTGTTTAGACAGACTCGCCGTTGCACTACGCCAAGGGCGCCAATATGACGGAGCGAAAAGAGAGGCTGCAAGGCTTCAAGAGGCGCTGCAGAATACGGTCCGACTCGCGAATATGTTTTGCCAGGGTGGCCCCGAGCGATTCTCAAAGGATCTTGAAACTTTTATGATTAAGATTGGGGGCGGCCCTGCAAGCCGTCTCGGCCGCTTACGTCGCAAGCTCAAGACTCAGCGCAAGCAAAGCCCGGATGCTGAGCAGCCCGCCGATGAAGAACCCGGGGAGGAATAGACCGGCGCCTCGCATTCTCTCATACCGAGAAGCGAGCAAGCACGGGAGCATGATCAGATATGCTTCTCCAGGGTGGCCCCTTCAATACACGCGCATCAATAAGCGTAAGCCCCCTAAAATAGATCCTATCAAGTTTTAATACGGGCAGTTTGCTGGGAAAGGTGGGGGCATGTCGCCCTTTCAGGCTCAGAAATACCTCATCTAGGCCACTTTCTCGGCTAAGTTTGCTACTCGCCCTCTCAGACCAATCATTAAAATCTCCTGCCACAATGATAGGCTCTTCAGGCTTTGTGCTCTCTTCAAGTAGGCGCGCAAGCCTCTCAATCTGAATCTCTCTGCCCCGTGCGGTAAGTCCAAAGTGTATACAAAAGAGATGGAGATCTCTACGTACTCCCGGGAGATCAATGCGCGCGTGCAGAATTCCCCGCTGCTCGAATCTATGCGCTGACACGTCGACATTTCGCCAACTCCTTACGGGAAATTTACTGAGAATCCCGTTCCCATGGTGGCCATGTTTGGTAGAGGCGTTTTGGCCGTATACCGCGTGCGGCCATTCTGATCGTGCGATGAATTCAAGCTGCGGCAACGCTGGCCAGGCTTTCACACGAGCTGCATGTCTGGCATGGGCCCCGATAACTTCCTGGAGAAAAACAATCGAGGGGTTTTCTGCATGGAGTGCAGTGCGGATACGCTCTAAGGTAAAAGCCCTCACACTAGGAGAAAACCCCTTGTGGATGTTATACGTCATGATCGACATCTCGATCTCGCTCATTCCAGCTCCTTCCTACAAGAAAGATCTAAGACGAAGCATGAGCCTACTCGCCATGCGCACCCAAAGTGGTCTCTCGCGATAGTCCTGCTCGGTTACTAACCTACTCTCTCGCAAATCTACTTCATACTGCTGAGAGAGCGCCGCAAGCGAGGAGTGCTGCCGCAGAACCACGTCAACCTCAAGGTCTCGCATGAGGCTACGATGATTCATGTTACTCGAGCCCACAATGGCCCAGGAGTCTCCTTGAATGGTCTTCGCATGTAAGATGCGCGGCTGATACTCGAACACTTTCGCACCTGCTCGAATAAGCCCTTGATATAACGCACTCGCGACCCATGGCATAAAGAAGACATCCGACCGCCGCGGCACGAGGACCCGAACATCTACCCCGCGCTTCGAAGCTGACGAGAGTGCCTTTAAGAGAGTGCCTGGTGGGACGAAGTAGGCGCTGGTCACCCAAAGCTTCTCTTTGCAATCTGCTATGCGCGAGAGGAGCAGCCGGTAGTTCTTCTTTCTGTTTCTTCTTAGCGAGTTTACTAAGACATCCTCGCGGGCAAACAGCGGCTTCTGTTTTCCAATTTCACGAAAGAGTCTCCGCATGCGCCCTTGTCCGCGTTCCCAAATGATTTCAAAGGAGAGTAATAAATCAGCAAGGCCGGGGCCCTCTACAAGAAGACCATTGTCTCGCCATGCCTCGCTGCCAGAAATTGATTCCAAATGAACGACCCACACATTCATCCCGCCTAGGAATGCATGCTGACCATCAACCACCAGAAGTTTGCGGTGGTTCCGCGTGTTTATGCGCCTTATAAGCTCCCCGAAAGACTGTAGCCTTTCGGCATAACGAGAGTTTCCTCCCCACTTTGCCCAAGGCGGCTCATTAAAGATGTGAAATTGCACCCCCGCGCTTTGTAGTTCAGAGGCATAGGCGCCTTTCCATCCGGGAGATCCAATCCCATCTACCACCACTCGCACGGAAACGCCGCGCCCAGCTGCTGAAACTAGGGCCTCTATCACCCTTTTTCCGAGCGCATCCGTAGCAAAAATATACGCTTCAAGCACGACCGAAGACCTGGCCTGAGCTATCGCGCTTATGCCAGCGCCAAAAAAATCATCGCCTGAGAAAAAAAGTTGTTCTCTAGTCCAGGTGCTACTCGCCCGTGAGTCGTCTGGGATTGTCATAAAAGCCTACCCCCGCAAGTAGTGTGCGCCTTCAAGAGGGAGACAACAATAAGCAGGGCATACTGGGCAGTTCGCCTGTGAGTAGCAGGCGGTGTTTCGGCTCCTTGAGGACACGGAGCCCTACCAAGAATTTCCAGTGAACCTCTGGAGAAACTCCACTTTTAATACACCTCTGTGTACCTCTGCGTCCTCTGTGGTGAAATTTCATCAAGGAATTCAACTCAGAGGACGCAGAGGTACACAGAGGTGATTTTTCCAGAGGTTCCCTAGCAGCACGCCGAGTGGGCGGGTCCTTTTGGCACATTTGAGAACGCGCCATCCCCATCTCTAAGTCGGCGCGAAAAGAGCGCCAGAACGAGTTGCCAGCAAAGCGCTGATAACTCGGGGTCATAGCGATGCCCCTCATCACGCATAAAAGCGTGCTGGCCATTAAATTCATGCCACGTAAAGGTGGTATTTGCCTCAGTGAGCCGCTGATATAAGAGTGCGCGTCCCTCCGCGGGAATATGAGGATCTTGTCTGCCCCAGATCATGAGAAGCTCACCTTTAATCTCCGGGATGCGATCGAGTGAATTGTCATTCATCCCTTTGCCAAGACTGCGCTTATGAATGTCAGTGGCATAGAAGCACGCGGAGGCACGAACCCCCTCGTGCATCGCCGCCCGAAACGCGAGGTGACCTCCAATACAAATTCCAATAGCTCCCACAGTACCCGTGCACGCGGGATGCTGACGAAGATGCAGAAGAACCGCTGCGCAATCATCATCATAGCTCTGCAAAGTCTTCGCTATCTTATCAGAATTGCCCTTGTCCGTGCCGGCCTTGTCATAGGGGAGCACGGTTCCAAGAGGATTCAGCTCATGAAAAATTTCGGGAACCGCTACCACATACCCTTGCCCGGCGAGGAACATGGCTGAGCGCTTAATGGGTCCCGTTTGCTGAAAAATCTCGGAGAAGAAAACAACTCCTGGGTATTTTCCGCCGGCTACTGGGCGATACACATAGGTACGCATCAAGCCGAGAGGGGTTGAGAGATCAATTTGTTCTTCTTGTATAATCACCGTTACGCTCTCCTAGGACCTAGTGCCATAACTACTGTGGCAATGACCAAATCATTTCTACCAGTTCATGCCCATTTGTCACTCTTTATCAAGGCGAAGCATTTGGCCCCCCATTGCACTTTACCAACTAACCATTTATCCGGAAGATAACCTCCTAACGCGCTGCGCAGGCATCGACTCTACAGCTATCATTAGCGGCTAAATCCCTTTTTTAAGTTGCGTTTCCAAGCCGACCACTGGCAGACTGACAATCCGTACGCTCCAAGACTTTTTCATCCAATGCCCAATCTCCCCATTTCACATTGGCTTGTCGTTCTAAGCGCACTACTCAGTGTCTGCGGCGCCGCTGCATACATTCGCGACACGCTCTCGGGCAAAACGACCCCGAACAGAGTTTCTTGGTCAATGTGGGCCCTTGCTCCCCTTATTGGCACGGGAGCAGCCATTGCCTCAGGCGCTGACTTTTGGGCTACCTTCAGAATATTTCTAGCTGGATTTTTGCCTCTTTTGGTTTTCATCGCTTCCTTCGTTAACCCAAAGAGCTTCTGGAATCTCACTGCTTTCGATATTGCATGTGGCAGCTTCTCCCTACTTGCGCTGATTGTTTGGGGAGCGGTGGACTCTCCGCGGGCCGCCGTTCTGCTCGCGGCACTAGGCGATGGGTTTGCTTCCATCCCGACGATTGTCAAAGCCTGGAAATATCCAGAGACAGAAACGGGCGTCACGTATCTTGCGAGCCTCGCAAGTGTAGTGCTCGTGATTCCATCAATTCCTGTGTGGAATATTGAGAACTCTGCTTTTCAGGTTTATTTGCTCGTGGTGAATATACTACTTTTGATAGCGGTATACAGAAGTCGTCTTGGCTTTTTTAAATGAGTGGAGCTATGTCCATTCCTCCTCTGCATCTTTTTCCTGCGCTCGTTCAATGTCGTTTTAAAAATGTAAATCTCGACAGAGCAGCGAGGGAGAGACAACAAGAGCTTCCACGGCTGAGCAGCCCCGTCTGCTTGAACCCCTTTCTTGACCCCGTAGTATGCGAGGGATGGATAAAAAAGTTGGCATTAGAGCACGATTGCGATTTTACCTATGGGGGCTATCTAGAAGATCGCCGCTTTCTTTGGGCCACCAGCTATCTCGACAGCACCAAGGCCTTTCTGCACCTGGGAGTTGACTTCAATTTGCCCTACGGGACTGAAGTAGCAGCGCTTTTTGACGGAGAAGTCGTCAGAGTTGATGATGATTTGGACCAGGAAGGTGGTTGGGGTCCGCGCGTAATAATAAGGCCAGATAATTCTTCGGGTCTGTCCCGTCCAGTTTGTATCTTTGCTCATTTAACCACACCTCAGGTTAGAGTGGGGGATCGGATTAAAGCTGGCTCTGTGATTGCCGCTGTTGGAAAGGCTCCCCTTAACGGAAATTGGTTTCCACACTTGCATGTTCAAACAGTCGAGGAGAAACACTTTTCATCGCTTCTGCAAGACGGCCTCAGGAGTCTTGATGGTTATGGAAGTGAGAATTCGCGCGCTGATTTGCTCACTAGGTTTCCCAATCCGCTCCAATTTGATTGGTTAGTGGGCTCCCTTTTCTGTTCGTAGCTGGTGCTATTGCTCGTTAGGACATCGAGCCTGACAATTAGGGGACCTCTAGAAAACTCACCTCTGTGTACCTCCGTGCCCTCTGTGGTGAATTACTTCATGAAAATTCACCACAGAGTGCTCAGAGGGACACAGAGGTGAATATAAAATGAGGGGGTTTCAGAGTTTCCTTAAACGGAGCAAGCCGCCTACACCTGAGGCAGAGGAAACTTTCAATGCGGGCTTCCGATAAGGTCTCCAAAGGAGCCCTTTATGCCCCCACCAAACTCTGTCTCAGGAACATCACCCCTCGCTCAGGCAATTCATCAGGCACTCACTTGGCTTAGCACCACAGCGGACAACCCCGCACAAGGAGCACTCACGTGGCATGCCGAAGGCGTGTCTGATCCCTCAAGCCGCTACTATTCTAGGAAAGCCCATGTTCCGTCGGCATCGTCGGGAATCACTATCGGCCGCGGGTACGATCTTAAGCAGCATTCAGAGGCTGAGATTCTTCGAGACTTTACTGCATCGGGGCTTACTAAAGAGCAGGCCACTCTTTTCTCTTCGGTGAGACATTTAAGCGGAGAGGAGGCTCGCACCTTCATTGCACAGGCTGGTCTTCCCGAACTAAGTTCAGATCAAGAACAAGCCTTGTTTCAAATAAGCTGGGACTCTGCACTGAGGGATGTGCAGCGAATTAGCAATCAGCCTCTTGTAGTCCAAGCCTACGGCCAAATCGATTGGGCAACGATAGAACCAGCGGTTCGAGACTTGCTTGTCGATCTGCGCTACAGGGGCGACTATACTCCCCACACGCGCTCTCTCGTTCAAGCGGCGGCCGCCACGAACGACCTTGAAAGTTTGAGCGAAGTACTCAACAACAGAAAGCTTTGGCCTCAAGTTCCGCCGGATCGATTCGAGCGGCGAGCTCAACTGGCGTCACAGGCACTGCAATCACAAACTATTGATAGGTAAGCATTTTTTCGCACCATTCCGACCAAAAATTCGCGTTCAAGCCTTAACGGCTCGGCCTAAATCAGGTAAGCTCTGCCGCGAATCAGGCAGCCGCTTTGTCTGCCTTAGATTGCTGGAGAGTTAGATATGCAAGGTTTGGACGACGGAAAAAAATTCACCAAGAATCAACGCCTCCTCAAGTGGGTTAATGAAATGGCAGAACTCTGCCAACCCGATAGCGTGCATTGGTGTGACGGATCGGAAGCAGAATACAACAAGCTTTGCGACACCTTGGTCAAAGCTGGCACGTTCCGCAAACTTAATCCTGATAAATGGCCGAATTGCTACGCAGCGAATTCCGATCCGCTTGATGTGGCCCGCGTCGAAGACCGCACCTTTATCTGCAGCCGTGTCCGTAACGATGCAGGCCCGACTAATAATTGGATGAACCCCAAAGAGATGCGAGTTACGCTGAACGGATTGTTCGCGGGCTGCATGAAGGGACGCACGATGTACATTGTGCCGTTTAGCATGGGTCCCCTTGGCTCGCACATTTCTCAGATTGGAATCGAGATCAGCGACTCCCCCTATGTTGCTTGCAACATGCGTATTATGACCCGCATGGGCAAGGCGGTGCTCGATGTGCTTGGTAATGGTGATTTCGTTCCCTGTATGCACTCGGTGGGCATGCCTCTTACCAATGGCAAAAAGGATGTCACTTGGCCCTGTAATAATGACCAAAAGTATATCGTTCATTTCCCGGAAGACCGTGAGATCTGGTCGTATGGCAGCGGCTACGGTGGAAATGCACTGCTAGGAAAGAAATGCCTCGCGCTCAGAATTGCCTCGGTCATGGCCCGGGATGAAGGCTGGCTCGCCGAGCACATGCTCATTCTTGGCATTGAATCCCCCGAAGGCAAAAAGACGTATGTAGCGGCGGCCTTCCCAAGCGCCTGCGGCAAAACTAATTTTGCGATGCTCATTCCGCCCGCAAGCTACAAGGGCTGGAAAGTGTATACGGTGGGCGATGATATTGCGTGGTTAAAGCCTGGGCCTGACGGCAAGCTTTACGCCATAAATCCTGAAGCAGGATTCTTTGGTGTCGCGCCAGGAACTTCCGACAAATCCAATCCCAACGCGATGAAGTCGCTCGCGAAGAACTCCATATTTACGAATGTGGCGCAAACTCCGGATGGCGGAGTGTGGTGGGAGGGAATGACAGAAACGCCTCCGCCCGAGCTCATCGATTGGCAAGGCAAGCCCTGGACCCCAGACTGCGGAAGAAAGGCTGCGCATGCGAACTCGCGCTTTACGGCTCCCGCATCCCAATGTCCAACTTTAGACCCTGACTGGGAAAAGCCCGAGGGCGTTCCGATTTCTGCCTTTATTTTTGGCGCGCGCCGAGAACACCTTGTGCCTCTAGTTACCCAGTCATTTAACTGGACGCACGGTGTCTATATCGCTGCAACCATGGGGTCTGAAACTACGGCAGCTGCGGCTGGCAAGCAGGGTGAGGTGCGACGAGATCCTTTTGCAATGCTGCCGTTCTGTGGCTACCACATGGGTGACTATTTCAACCATTGGCTCAATGTGGGTCGAACACTCGCGTATCCTCCGCGTATTTTCTTTGTGAACTGGTTCCGCAAAGACGATGGCAAGTTCCTGTGGCCTGGGTTTGGCGAGAACATGCGGGTATTGGAGTGGATTGTCTCAAGAGTATTGGGCAAGGGCTGCGCCGTCGAGAGCCCTGTCGGATGGATGCCCTGCTTTGAAGATTTCAACTGGCAAGGAAGCACCTTCTCACCGGAACAATTCGCCAAAGTAATGAAGGTTAATCGCGAAGACTGGAAGCGTGAGGTTCTCTCGCATGAAGAGCTCTTTATTAAGCTCTTCGATAGGCTTCCCAAAGAGTTCGTCCATGAGAAGCAACTTTTGCTCTCACGACTCTGGCGTTCACCGGAAACTTGGGAAACCCCACACGAGTAAGCTTTGAAAAAGTCTGCTCTGTGAACTCTGTGCCCTCTGTGGTTGATTTAAAAGGTTGAAAAACCACAGAGGACACAGAGAGAAAAAATAAAGTAACGAGGTTTTTCACAGAACTTTTAAATTACGACACTAGGAATCTGCGAGCACCTGCTCGACTCGTTCCCTAAGTGCTTCATGGAGCTCACCTGAAAGCCTTTAAGGAGGCGGTAGAGAGCCCCCTCGAGCACGGCGGTACCTAGCTCGCCTAATTCAGAGTCCATGGAAACAGCTTCACTTTTCATGAGAGAGCCCCGGAACCCAAAAATCGGTATCAATCCTGTGAGCCAGGTTTAAAGCCGGTCTCGGAAAACTGTAGGCATCAGCGGCTGATTTTTATATCCATAGTTACAGCATGTTACGCGCAAGGATCGGACGAACAGCGCAACTATCTGATCCTCAATTAAAAGGTAACCCTTGCTCCCATTGATGTATTCAGTCGACTGACTAAACTCACCAGCATGCTGGACTCACAGGATTCTGCAAAGCTCTCCTCAGGCACGACTGAGAGCACCAAAGTGTCGGCCCGCGAGGCTCTTCTTGCCGCCGCAGAGTCTCTCTTCGCCGAACGCGGCTATTCTGCCGTGAGTACCCGAGAAATCGCTGAAGCAGCCCAGGTAAATCTTGGCGCGATTCAGTATCACTTTGGATCCAAGGCCAAGCTTTTCATTGCAACAGTGCATCGCATGATGCACAGCTGCGCTTCTATGCGAGCAGGGCTGAATGCGCCTGAGGGGTGCGCCGACACGAGAGATGCGGCTCACAAGCTTTGTACATTTATCTACGGCCTTCTTCTCAACGTGCTTCGTCCTTCAGGCCCTCAGGCCTCACGTGTCATGTGCAGAGAAATCCTCTCTAGTGATTTCAATTCCCAAGATGAGATGTTCCGAGAACTTGTATCGAGTGTCGTGGAGGAATTCACGCGCCCAATTCGGGACGATCTCATTCAGGTTATCAAGGTTCTCGCTCCTGAGCGTGACGAGCAGAGCTTGAAATGGTCGGTCGCTTCAATTATCGGGCAGTGCCATTTCTATGTAACTCATCGCCCCTTTGTTGAAGAACTTGATCGGAACGACATCTCTTTAAGTCCCTATCTTGAAGGGCTCGCGGAGCATATCGCGAAGTTCTCTCTGCGCGGCCTCGGCTGTGATGAGGAGCTTATTTCGCGAATCTGTAAGGATTTTTTCTCACCTTTGTCTAAGCCATCTCTATCCAAGGCAACAATATGAAGAGCAACAAAGACTTTCCCCTTTCGGCGCAGCTATTTGCTGGCGTGGTAATAGCCGGCTCCCTCGTCATCGTTCTTGGCGTTTACAAGTCTATTAGCATTAGCGCGGCGATAGCTCAGCATGCGAATTTTGCGCCACCGCCAGAGGCTGTTACCTCTATCACCGCCTCAGAAGTGCCTTGGCGTTCAACTCTCTCAGCCGTTGGCTCTCTCGCGTCTGTGCAAGGAGTAACTTTGGGCGTCGAAGAATCCGGTATCGTAAAGGCTATTTTGGTTGAATCGGGAACCTCTGTTGAGCGGGGACAACTGCTTGTTGAGCTAGATAGTTCCGTTGAAGAGGCTCAACTTCGTGGCAGTCTTGCAAGGCTCGACCGGGCGCGCCAGGAACTTGAGCGCACCAAGAGCCTCAAAGAAAAAAATGCAATTTCAAAATCAGAATTCGATAAAGCAGAGGCCGAGTATCGCTCCGCCGATTCTGAGGCCGCTGCCTTAAGGGCACAAATCGCAAGAAAGCGGGTGACCGCTCCCTTTGCGGGGAAAGTAGGTATCAAAGAGGTGAATGTGGGTCAGTATCTCACTGAAGGCACACCGGTAATTCCCCTGTATGCGCTCGACCCCTTGTATGTAAACTTCACTCTCCCACAGCAGGCGATTCAGGAACTCGCCCCAGGCCAGAAGGTCAAAGTTATCCTCGAGGGGGACACGGATCACGAGACGGAAGGAACGCTCACCGCAATTAATCCGCAAGTTGATGAACGAACACGTAATGTTTCTTTGCAAGCGACCATTCGCAACGAAAAAGAACTCCTGCGCCCAGGAATGTTCGTACGCGTCATTGTTGAGCTCCCCAAGTCACAACAAGTGGTAGCAATTCCGAATTCAAGCATCAGCTATGAGCCATACGGCGACAGCGTTTTTGTGATTGAAACTATGAAGGACCCTAAAGGGGCAGAGTATCTCGGAGTTCGCTCACAGATTGTCAAAGTGGGTGGACAACGCGGAGAGCAGGTCGCCATTCTTCATGGGCTCAAGCCAGGAGAACAAGTCGTAACCTCAGGTGTATTCAAGCTTCGGCCAGGCGCGGCGATAGTGGTTAATAATGATTTTAGTCCTTCGAATAATCCTGCCCCTAACCCCGCAGACTCATAATGAACGAGCGCGCAAACGAATAGCCCCTCATTGGAGCACTCATGTCTTTTACCGATTTATTCATCAAACGCCCCGTTCTCGCTGTCTGCGTCAATCTGCTCATTCTGGTAGCGGGTTATCAAGCGATTAAAAGCCTGAATGTAAGACAGTACCCTAGAAGCGACCTGGCAATTGTCTCAGTCAAAACCGCATATGTGGGAGCTAACGCTGACCTCGTACGAGGCTTTATTACCACACCTCTCGAGCGCGTTATCGCAAGCGCGGACGGAATTGATTACCTCGAATCTAGTAGCCAGCAGGGGCTTAGCACCATCACTGCCCATCTCCGGCTGAATTTCGATGTTAATGCCGCGCTTACTCAGATTCAGTCAAAAGTTGCTCAGGTGAGAAACGACCTTCCACCAGAGGCTGAGGCGCCAATCATAGACGTGGAGACCGCGGACAATCGCTTTGCCGCCATGTACATCAGCTTCTATTCTGATGATCTCGATCAAAATCAAATCACCGATTACCTCACGCGCGTCGTTCAGCCACGAATCTCGGCCCTTCCTGGGGTCCAAAAGGCAGACATTCTCGGAGCACGCGTATTCGCCATGCGCGTGTGGCTAAAGCAAGATCGTCTGGCCGCACTCGGCCTCAGCCCTTCCGTAGTGCGCACGGCACTTGAAGCGAACAATTACCTCTCAGCGGTCGGTAACACCAAGGGAACCCTCATCAACGTTAATCTCACCGCCAATACCGATTTGCGTTCAAAGCAAGAGTTTGAAGAACTCGTCGTGAGGCGCGATGGGAATACGGTCATACGCCTAAAGGATGTCGCCGACATTGTATTAGGAGCAGAGAACTACGACGAGGAAGTTCGCTTTAGCGGACAAACTGCAACCTTCATGGGTGTTTGGGCGCTACCGAATGCGAACTCTCTTGATGTCATTTCACTCGTACAAGAAACTCTTCCGAGCATTGAGGCGGGACTTCCCCGGGGAATGAAGCTTGGTGTTCCCTACGACTCGACGGAGTATATACGTGACGCTATCAATGAAGTCGTAAAGACGCTTACGGAGACAGTGATAATTGTTATCGTCGTAATCTCTTTGTTTCTTGGATCTCTGCGCTCCGTCCTTGTGCCTGTGGTGGCTATTCCCCTTTCACTGGTTGGCGCTGCGGCTCTGATGATGCTCTTTGGGTTCTCAATTAATCTGTTAACGCTACTTGCCATCGTTCTTGCAGTGGGACTGGTGGTAGACGACGCCATCGTCATGCTCGAGAACGTCGAGCGACATGTTGCAGACGGCATGGAACCTGTAGCGGCGGCTCTGAAGGCCGGCCGGGAGCTGGCAGGCCCCATCGTCGCCATGACAATTACCTTAGCTGTCGTGTATACCCCAATCGCTTTTCAAGGCGGACTCACTGGAACGCTCTTTAGGGAATTCGCGCTTACGCTCGCAGGAGCGGTTTTTGTCTCGGGCATTGTCGCGCTTACGCTTTCTCCGATGATGGCCTCGCGCCTCGTGCACAAGGAAGTCCACCCGACGAAATTTAAACTTTTCGTCGAAGAAACATTTCTCAAGCTTAAGACGGGATACGAGAAGATCCTGCGCGAGGCGCTTTCTTCTCAAGTTGCCATTCTGACCGGCTCGGCCATTTTTATGGTCTGCATTATACCCTTCTATGCGTTGTCCACTAAGGAACTTGCGCCGCGTGAAGACCAAGGGGTGCTGTTTGGAATCGTGCAGGCCTCTCCAAATTCCTCCCTTGAACAAACCTCGCGCTATACCCAAGCCGTGAACAAGGTCTACGAAAGTTTTCCTGAGTTCTCTAAGTCTTTCCAGCTTACTAATCCCGCCGGGGGATTTTCTGGGATGCTTCTCAAACCTTGGAGCGAGCGTTCGCGCACGGTTCAAGAAATCGAGCCTGAAGCGTGGGGGAAGGTTTCATCTATTCCTGGAGTACGGGTTATCATCACTAGCCCGCCTCCCCTACCCGGGGGAACTGATTTCCCTGTTGAAATGGTAATCTCTTCTACCGCGGAACCTGCAAGAATCTTCGAGATTTCCGAGCAGCTTGTAATGAAAGCAATTGAGAGCGGAATGTTCATCTTTGCTGATAGCGACCTCAAATTCGATCTCCCCCAATCTGAGATTGTAGTGGATCGAGATAAGGTTGCCATGCTGGGGATTGATCTTGCGCAAGTTGGTCAGGATCTAGGAACCTTCGCGGGAGGAAACTACGTAAACCGCTTCAATATTCAAGGACGAAGTTACAAAGTTATCCCTCAAGGCAAACGCGTAGAACGCCTTACACCTGAACAACTGCTAAGTGTGTATGTGGCCGGACCGGAAAAGCAGCTTATCCCAGCCTCAACCTTCGCAACGATAGCCAATAGCGTTCAGCCGCGATCTCTCAATCGCTTTCAGCAGCTGAATTCAGCAAAAATTCAAGGCGCCATAGTACCCGGTGTCTCGGGCGATGCAGCTCTCAAGGTTCTAGAAGACGCGGCCAAAGAGATAATGCCTCCGGGCTTTTCGATCGATTATGCGGGCGAATCAAGGCAACTTAGGACCGAGGGCAATGCACTTACTGGCACGCTTATTCTCGCGATGCTCATGATTTTCTTGGTGCTTGCTTCTCAGTTTGAGAGTTTTAGAGACCCGCTCATTATTCTGGCGGGATCCGTTCCCTTGGCACTATCTGGGGCCCTGATGTTTGTTTTCCTCGATTTCACGAGTCTTAATATCTATTCTCAGGTGGGCCTCGTTACCCTTGTGGGACTGGTTTCCAAGAACGGAATTCTCATCGTGGAGTTTGCAAACGTTCTTCAGGAGTCTGGGCTCTCCAAAGCCGAGGCAATTGTTCAAGCAAGCGCCACTCGGCTACGGCCCATTCTTATGACTTCCGTTGCAACCGTTGTGGGCCACTTCCCCTTGGTGCTCGCCTCTGGAGCAGGAGCGGGTTCTCGAAATAGCATCGGATGGGTTCTTGTTACTGGAATGATAATTGGAACTACACTGACGCTTTTTGTGGTGCCTTCAATTTATATGCTGTTAGCTCGTTCGCATTCTCATCAGAAAGAGCAGCCGCTCTCTCAGGGCACGGCGTTGGTCCATGGCTAAGGAACCTCTGAAGAATCCCCATTCCTAATACACCTCTGCGTACCTTTGTGGCCTCGGTGGTAAATTCATTGAAGAAAATTTACCACAGGGGACGCAGAGGTACGCAGCAGTGAATTTTTCAGAAGTTCCTTAGCGAGCCGCGACTGCTCCCAGCCCGTGGGGAGGCGTGAGCAATCACCGCTTGGTAGGGCGTCCTGTCCCCAGGGCGCCGAAATATCTTGCAAGTGCCACCGGTCGATTCCACAACGCCAGGAACTTAGCGAGTTGCAAGATCATGAGGCGCCGTGAGGACACGGCGCCCTACCTAGGGAACCTCTGAAAAACTCACCTCTGAGTCCTCTGTGGTGAAATTTTCATGAAGAAATTCACCACAGAGGACACGGAGGTACACAGAGGTGTATTAAGAATGAAGGTTTTTCAGAAGTTCCCTAGACTACTTACTCGCTCGCACTCTTCGTGGGGCACGTGGCCAGGGCGACCACACCCTCTTCCAGTGCAAGCGTTACTTTCTGGGAGTGCGCAGGAATAAAGAAGGCACTCCCGTGTACCGCACGCTGCCGATTTCCATCCACCGTGTAGGTAGCAGTCCCTTCAAGCACCACACAGAGGGAAGGAACTCCACTTGGGAGCATCACTTCCTCTTGAGGTCCCGTGATAGTGCCGAGCATAAACTCCTCGGCAGGCGCTCGGTACCAGCATACTCCTTGAGTCGTTACGGGGGTAATGCGCCGCGCACGCTGCTCTTCAAACGTGAGCATTGAAAAGAGCGTAGGGACGTCGCAAAATTTTTCGGTAAGGCCGGCTCGCACCACGTTATCCGAATTCGCCATGCATTCAATCAGCTCTCCTTCGAGATAGGCATGGGGGATATTGGGGCCAATAAAAACAGCTTCTCCAGGAGAAAGCGTGACAAGATTAAGAAAGAAGACACTCAGAAGTCCCACGTCAGAAAGCTTATAATCCTTGGTAAGCTGCAGAAACCACTGCTCGGCGTCGCTTCGCGCATCCAGGCTAGAAAGTAAAGTGAGGAGCTTGGAATTACATTCTTCAATCTCTTCCCGGCGTGCAGAGAAGCAACGCGCAAACATTTCTTTACGCTTTGCTGGCGAAGGATCTGCCTGCGCTGCATCTAATAGCGCCTTACCAAAAAAATCCTGCAGAGGGGCGTGAACAAGCGCATCGAGAGTGCGCGTTAAAGGACAAAATCCGTAAAGAAGAGTTACGGCACTTAGAGCTACTCCCACTTCCGGCTTATGACGGTCATCGGGATAGTGCACGGGGTCCGTAGCATGAAGTTTTAGAGCTAGACTTGCGTCGGGGTGAGCCTGTATGGACAGTGCTCTTCCAATCGAGAGGACCTTAAAGAGGAAGGGCAGTTCTGCGTATCGATGCGCAACATTATCACCCAGCATACCGCGCGTATTGCGCTGAATGACCTGGTCGAGAGAAGCACCTTGCCCCCTTTCAAGAAGAGGGGAAGGACCTTTAGGGTGCGCCCCAAACCAAAGTTCGGCATAGCACTCGGCAGAGTTTTCTGAGTCTCCTGAGTGCGCCGCCCCTTCCTGAGAGGCCTTTGTAGACTGAGTAAGGCCCGAAATAAGAGAGTTCTCGGGAGGCCTCCCCCACGCATATCGCTGGATAACACCCTCAATGGGAAAGGGACTCGTTTCCTCTTGAACTGAGGGGTCTTTTTTATCAAATGCCATAGTACTTCGGGTATAGCTGGGCAGAGCTCAATTGCTCAATAACTCAACTCAAGGAGTTGAACACGATATCCTCACAGAGTAACGTCCCTATATGGAATGGCTCAATTACCACCATCTTCTTTATTTCTGGACTGTAGCTCGAGAAGGAACAATCTCGCGCGCCTGCAAGCAACTGAGACTTGCACAGCCAACCATCAGTGCGCAATTAAAGGCTCTCGAAGAGCAGCTTGGAGAACCCCTTTTTGACCGAAGAGGGCGAAATTTAGTGCTTACTCCGACGGGCCATGTCGTTTTTAAGTACGCTGACAACATCTTCTCTCTTGGGCGTGAGCTCATGGACGTCCTCAAGGGGCGTCCTACCGGGAAACCCCTCGCATTAGTCATAGGTATAGCAGATGTGGTGCCAAAACTAGTTGCCTACCACCTTATAGAACCAGCATTAAAGCTCCCAGAACCGGTAAAAGTGGTTTGCCGGGAGGATCGGACCGAACAGCTTATAGCCTCTCTGGCCATTAACGAGGTTAACCTTGTTATTGCCGATAGCCCTCTGCCTCCGACCTCAAAAGTTAAGGCCTTTAATCACCTGCTTGGAGAAAGTGGGATTTCTTTTTTCGCGAAGCCATCATTAGCGAAAAAATTATCCAAGGATTTCCCCCTTTGTTTAAATGGAGCTCCCGTACTCCTGCCCACTGAAAATACCTCGCTACGACGGTCACTAGATCTCTGGTTTGATAACCGCTCTATTTCTCCTGATGTGGTGGGAGAGTTTCAAGATAGCGCACTACTTAAGATGTTCGGTAAGGCGGGCGTTGGTGCCTTCCCAGCCCCCACCGTGATGGAAGCCGATTTGATCGCAAACGAAAAAGTCGTCGTGATAGGACGTACCAATGACATCCGAGAGCGCTACTATGCGATCTCTGTGGAGAGGAAACTTAAGCACCCAGCTATCGTTGCTATCTCTCAAGCGGCGCGAAACAACTTGTTCGCTTAACTTGATGATTCAATTCATGTTGCAGGCATCGACGTCCTAACCATCTTTGAACCAAAAATGCCATTTTTTTCTTTGTTTTCAGGCGTTCCTGAGCTATTTCCAATTCATGGTTCTTAGTGGATCTGGCTGGCCCTCGTCGTCAGACGACGCACTTCGAAATGTTCTCCGCGGGGGGTCGCATCCCTTTCGACTTTATGCGCTTCAACTGGATGCAGAGCAGGATCGTGCCAAGCTTCTTCAGCTCACCGCAGGCTCTACTCTTCCCGGAGATGAGGAGATAGCACTTCTCTCTCTTTCTGGCGCGCAGGTCTCTCTCTCTGGTGCGCAGGAGGTTCGTTGTTTTTTCTCCGAACCCGCCGAGAAGGTGGGACGCGTTCAAGCCGAGAAGATCTTCGGAGAACAAGGCGCCCTTTTTCTAAAAGAGCATCCAGAAGCGCTCGGCATATGGCGCTTTCTTGCGAAGACCGACCTAGTCCATTCTCCTGTGAACTTGAGTTCCTTAACTTGCCTCTCCAATGGACCTGACACTTCACTTCATTGGCAAACGAACATTCGGGCACTTGGTGCTCGATGGACGTTTACCTTCCTTCCAGGTGGCCAGGCGACTTTTTCACTCGAACTACCCGAGGAGGAAACTGTGGGACCGGCTCTCAGCATCGTAACTGAAGCAGCGATGGAGGCGAGCGCTGAAGAACCGCTGCGACTCGTACTGGAGTCTAACGCCAAAGGCTTACCACCTGGCATGGCACGCTATCAGAGCTCTATCATATCTGTGCTTCCGGTCCTCGAGAGCATCCTCTCACGCCTTCATCGCGAGGGCACTGTTGATTTTAATTCGCGCTCAGACGATTTCCGATTCCATTTGCCTAGAGTTACGCTTACCCATCAGGATAATGATCGTTGTGTTGATGTATTTGTTTCCTATCGCTATGACCATACTATGCTGGCGGGCTCTTACCCAGATTTCCTGAATCTCAGGCGCAACATTTCAGAGGCGCTGCATTCCTACCCGAATAGAAGTGATTACTGGGAGTCAGTAAACCACGCACTCGTACAGATGCTCCTCAAACGGTATCCGTGTCTCCACAGAGTAGCGATTACTCTTGAGGTACATCCAGATTCCTCCGTGCCCTTCTTTCGAGCCTCAACGGTTGCGGTATGTCGTCGCCATCTTCCGCTTGGCTGCGATGAAAAATTAAATTAGGCGAGTTGCCCTCAGAAGAGCATCATACTCATCAGTTAATTGTGGCTCCCTTTTCCGCATGCCAATCCGCACGATTGTCTTGGCGGAAAGGATGTTGCCAACAGAGCTTCCCACCAAAGTGACTTCCCGCTAGGATTCCTGTACTTCACGAAAAGGGCGATCTGCAACGCTATGAAAAAGAGAATCAACCAAAAATCTGTGTCTCAAAAAAAACGCACCCTTACGAAGAAAGCCGCCCCTCGCCGAACGAAAGCGGCGCGAAGTAAGTCCTCGCGTCTTCTCCGTCCCAAAGCAAAGGTGCCTTCTGACATCGAGATTGCGCAGTCCATTTCCCCTCTCCCCATTTCCCAGATCGCAAAGAAGGCGGGAATCAATGCGGACGAGCTCGTGCCTTATGGATACGACAAGGCAAAGGTCCGGCTCTCAATCAAGAAGCGCCTCTCAAAGAAGAAGCAGGGAGCATACGTGGTGGTCACCGCGATTACGCCCACTCCACTCGGTGAAGGGAAAACCACAACCACCGTGGGACTGTCACAAGCCTTAGGTGCCTATCTTGGAAAGCGCGTTTTTACCTGCATTCGGCAGCCCTCAATGGGGCCTACGTTTGGGATTAAAGGAGGCGCTGCAGGAGGAGGATACAGCCAAGTTATTCCGATGGAGGACTTTAACCTTCACCTCACCGGCGACACCCATGCAGTAACCGCAGCCAACAATCTTCTTGCTGCCGCTATCGATGCACGGCTCCTCTACGAGGAGAAACAACCAGACGACCTTAAACTCATGCAGGCGCTCTGCCGCAAGGGACCTGATGGCGCACCAGTGTTCTCGCCTCATCACCTCCGCAGAATGCAGCGCCTTGGCATCACTGCCGCAAGTCCGCTTGAGCTCTCAGACGTTGACCGTTCCCGGGTCTTTCGCCTCGCCATTAATCCGGCAGCAATTACGTGGAACCGCGTACTTGATGTGAACGATAAAATGCTGCGAAAAATTCAAATCGGACTAGGAAAGGAGGAAGAATTTCCTCGCGAAACAGGTTTTGATATCGCAGTAGCAAGTGAAATCATGGCTATTTTGGCGCTGGCCACGAGCCTTGGGGATATGCAAGAGCGCCTTGGCAAAATGGTAGTTGCCCTCGATAAGCAGGGGGATCCCGTAACCGCTGACGACATTGGCGCTCGGGGATCTCTTACTGCCATCATGAAAGATGCCGTGATGCCCACCCTTATGCAAACGCTTGAGGGCACTCCTGTGTTTGTACATGCCGGCCCGTTTGCAAATATTGCGCACGGCAATTCATCGGTTGTCGCTGATCAAATTGCCCTTGGACTCGCTGATTACGTGGTTACCGAGGCTGGATTTGGTTCCGATATTGGGTTCGAAAAATTCAGCAATATAAAATGCAGGGCGAGTGGGATTACGCCTCATTGCGCAGTGCTCGTCGCCACTATTCGAGCTCTCAAAATGCACGGCGGGGGACCCAAGGTCGTTCCTGGGAAATCGCTTGACCCTGCCTATACCTCGGAGAACTTGGCACTCCTCGAAGCAGGTCTTCCGAATCTTGAGCGTCATATTAAGAATGCCATTCGCTACGGAATCCCCGTGGTAGTTGCGGTCAATTCATTCTCAACCGACACAGAGAAAGAGCTTCAGTTAGTACGCGAGGCTGCGCTTCGGTTTGGTGCGGTTGCCGCAGTTAAAAGCAACCACTGGGCAGAAGGCGGAAAAGGTGCGCTTGAACTAGGCAAAGCGGTGATTGCTGCCTGTAAGAAGAAGCCTTCTTTCTCCCACCTCTACGATCTTTCGAGCTCTATTAAGACAAAGATTGAAGCTATCGCTGCTAGTTATGGAGCTAGCTCAGTGGTGTATCTTCCAGAGGCCGAATCACGCATCGCACGCTATACTGAACTCGGATACGACAAGCTGCCTATTTGCATGGCAAAGACGCATCTCTCTTTTTCCGACAATGCAGAGCTCAAGGGTGCACCTACCGGCTTCACTATAACTATTAGGGACGTGCGCGCCTCAATTGGAGCGGGGTTCCTCTACCCCCTCGTGGGAACCATGCGTACCATGCCGGGGCTGCCGCCGCGCGGAGCCTTTGTCGACGTTGATGTGGATCCGGTAACGGAGAAAATTTCGGGGCTCTTCTAGCCGCCATGTCTCGCGGGATCCCTAACGGGGCTGGTAGAGTCGAATTCAGGGCGCAGCGTCCGCGCCGTGCGGCGCGCGCCGATTCCCTGCATCCGCTCATCGAACCGGACGTGCGGCTTTCCCGCATCCGGCTCTCCGATGGAGTTCTTACGACGCCCA
>JBIKWF010000008.1:0-79303 GCA_044356455.1 Bdellovibrionota bacterium
GAAGTTGAAGAGATGTTCTCTTTAGCTGATGTGTACGTCATGCCTTCGGTCTCCGAGCCTTTTGGTCTTTCTGCTCTCGAAGCCATCAAGTTCGAAACGCCGGTAATTATCTCCCGCCAGTCGGGAGTTTCCGAGGTGCTCTCACACGCCCTCAAGGTGGACTTTTGGGACACGGAACGCCTTGCTGATTTGATGATTAATGCGCTGCAGCATGAGGAATTGCGGGCAGACCTTGTGGCTATGGCGCGCGAAGAGGTCCGCCGGCTACACTGGGAGGCTTCCGCGTTACGAACTATTGAGGTGTATCGAAGGCTAATTTAGGAAGCCAAAAAAGTCCTCCTTCGTGGTCTTAGTGATCTTAGTGGTTGTTTCCAACCATCAAGAAGAGTCGGAGGTGCAGTCTTTGCTTCGCAGAAGGTAGGAGTTCTATGCCATCAGTATGTTTCTACTTTCAGGTACACCAGCCCTTCCGCGTGAAGCGCTATTCGTATTTCCAGATAAAAAGTGACCACATTTATTTCGACGATGAGAAGAATGGCACGGTTCTGAAGAAAGTTGCTGATAAGTGCTATCTCCCTACCAATGCCACGATGCTGGAGCTTATTAAGCGCTATGCAGGGGAGTTCCGTATTTCTTACTCAATCACCGGGACCGCGATTGAGCAGATGAAGCTTTACTGTCCCGAAGTTCTTAAAAGCTTCGAGCGACTTGCGGAAACGGGCGCGGTCGAATTCATCAATGAGACGTATTATCACTCCTTGGCTGCCGTTTATGAGCCCGATGAGTTTCGCGAGCAGGTCGCAAAGCATACCGCATTGATGAAGAGCCATTTCGGTCAAACTCCGAAAGTGTTTCGCGACACCGAGCTCATATATTCCGATGAGATCGGGAAACTCGTCAGTGAACTTGGATTCGACGCTATAATCGCCGAAGGCGTTGATGATGTTCTTGACTGGCGTTCCCCGAATTATCTCTACGCGGTACCTCGTCATCTTACTGGGGGTAGAGAAGTTAAGCTCCTGCTGAAGAATTACCGCCTTTCGGATGACATCGCCTTTCGCTTTTCAAATCGCGGCTGGCCAGAATGGCCTCTTACTGCCGAAAAGTTTGCGCACTGGGTTCATCAGATAAGCGGTAACGGCGATGTCCTTAACTTGTTCATGGACTACGAGACTTTTGGCGAACACCAATGGGCTGATACCGGGATTTTTGAGTTCATGAAGCATTTGCCGGAGCAAGTGCTAAGAAAATCAGATTGGAACTTTCGGACGCCCTCACAAATCGCAGCGCTCTACCCCGCGCGAGCGGAGTTACCTTTTCACCGCCTTACCTCGTGGGCCGATATGGAGCGCGACCTTACCGCGTGGCGCGGCAACCGAATTCAGAACAGTGCGCTTGATCTAGCCTATCAAATAGGACGAGAGCTCAAGCGCCGAGCGCCACTTCCAGATGAGGGGCCCTCTTTCGCAGCTGAGCTGCTTGATACCTGGCGCAAGCTTCTTACCTCCGACCATTTCTACTATATGTGCACCAAGTGGTTTGCTGATGGAGACGTGCATGCGTATTTCAGTCCCTATGAGAGCCCCTATGAGGCTTTTATCAATTACATGAATGTCCTACGTGACTTTCGTGAGCGCTGGTTGCCCGGCTGGAAGCCTATGGGGCACGCGGGGTAAAGCCGACATTGTTCTCTCTTCTTAACCAATAGGGCCTAAAAACGACCCTCTTTGAACCTTTTCCCGCACTTGTCTACTCGCCTTATCCCAGCGATCAGGGTATCTTTAAGTGCTTGTTTTATTGAAGTTTACGGAGCCACTCGCGATGTCGTCAGCGTCCATTTCTGCGGTTTCTCTGACTGTTCCTACCCAGGACGGATCACTTGATGGAACCTATTCTAGTCTCAGCTCAAATGCTGCTGAGGCGACAGCTGTGCAAAACGAGAATAGTGCCCCAGTGTTTAATACCGAGTCGATTGGTGCATCTTCAGTAAAGCCAGTTCCAGAAAAATGGCGCGAGACAGTAGCTCGTTACGCGGAGCCCAAAACCCTCTCCGCTATCACGCAGCTTTGTACGACTATTATTCCGCTTGTAATTTTGTTTGCCGCCATGCACGCGCTGCTTGAGGTGCACTACGGACTCGTGATGCTACTCACCATTCCGACAGCGCTTCTCCTCGTCCGTTCCTTCATAATAATGCATGACTGTGGCCATGGGTCCTTTTTTGCTTCGCGCCGCTGGAACGATATCGTTGGTTTTATAACTGGGGTAATGACGCTTACTCCCTACGTACACTGGCGTAAGGAACATGCCATTCATCATGCCACCTCCGGCAATCTAGATAAGCGAGGTTTCGGAGACGTCACCACACTCACAGTGAAGGAGTATCTCGCGCTGCCATGGTGGGGGCGCCTGCAGTACCGTATCTACCGAAGTCCCCCAGTGCTGCTTGGGCTTGGCCCCATTTGGATTATCCTTAAGCACCGCATTCCTGGGCCCGTAAAGGCGTTTGGGCCTAAAGAACGCTTGAGTGTGTATTCAACTGATATCGTGCTCGTCGCGTTGCTCGCTATTGGCGCTATGACGGGGGTGCTGGGGACGGCGCTGCTTCTTTATCTGCCGGCAGTTGTTCTTGCAGGTGCTATTGGAATTTGGCTCTTCTATGTCCAGCATCAGTTTGAGGGGACATATTGGGAGAGGTCTAAGAATTGGGATTACGCTACGGCTGCAATTTATGGCAGCACGTATTTAAAGCTTCCCAAGTTTTTACAATGGTTTACAGGGCACATCGGGCTTCATCATATTCATCATTTGAGCCCCCGAATTCCTAACTATGTATTAGAGCGCTGCCACAACGAGAACCAAGAGTTTCATGCCGCCCCTACCATTGGTTTATGGGAGGGGATCAAGACCCTCTCTCTGAAGCTTTGGGATGAAGATCGACAATGTCTGATTAGGTTTAGCGATCTTCGGAGAATGCAGCGCTGATATCGGTTTCTCATCTTTTCAAGAACCTCGACTCTTTTCGTGAAGGGGTCGGCGGGTTATACCAAGCTTTGTGCGCGCCAGGCGCTTGTCTCTCTTTGGAGTACGAGGAATAGACCATGAAAACTTTCGGAACTTTTCCACTCTCTTTTGCCCATACCTCTTTGATTGCTGCGTTTTCGGCGCTTGTCATCGGAGTGACCTCTGGTTGCGCCGCACTCAATGACCCGAACTTCTATCCCTCTTCGAATGACGGTTATTATAATAACAGAGGCTACGATGACGATTACTATCGACGCCGCGAATCCGAGCGTAATTGGGAAGAGCGCCGTCGCCTTGAACGAGAGCGCGAGCGCTTAGAAGAAGAGCGCCGTCGGCACGAGTATGATCGCCACCGCGATCCGCCTCCTCTTCAGCGCCCTGTGCCTCGGGAAGAATCATGTCCCTCGGGTTTTAGTCCAAGTGAGCAGAAGTGTAGTCCCTCCGAGCGGGCACGCGGTTGCAAAGATATTCGGATGCCGAGTGGGCTTGGATGCGTGAGAAGGTAGAAAATGTACCTATTTACTGCTGAATCTTTGCCTGGCTAGTCGTTATGCTCGCGGGATCCCTAGCGGGTCCGTGAGCATAACTGGCTAGGCGTGTGTGTCCCGTAGCCACCACAACATGTAGTGGTAGCAGCTTCCTACGGGGCGGACTTCTAGGAGCCTGCTATACCTCT
Organism: Bdellovibrionota bacterium; assembly: GCA_044356455.1. Classification (GTDB taxonomy): domain Bacteria; phylum Bdellovibrionota_C; class UBA2361; order UBA2361; family JBGSMV01; genus JBGSMV01. Next base: position 3,701 of record JBIKWF010000008.1, read on the forward strand.
CCAGCGACTCTGCCGCTTTGAATGCGCTTCTCAATTAATTCAAATTGCGCTTTGCGCGCGAGAAAATTCACTTTGGAGTCAAGTAGTTGAATTTCGGTGAGGCCAAGGAGCGCTTCGTAGAGAGCAGCTCTCCTTTCCTTTGGGCTTTCTAGGCGAGTAGCTTTTTCACTTGCTTGAAGGAACGCAGTGACTGCGCTGTAGCACGAGTAGGTCATGCCGCTTGCGGCGGATGAGCCGGTTAGCTTCTCAAGCTGAGCACGAAAATGAGGGTATGAGAGACGGGTTTCAATAAACCTAACATCTTCCAAGACATTAGCAGGCACGGACGCAAGCACTTCTGGTTTAGCGATCCAAAAGTTCGAATAGATTGCGCCAGTCACTCCCTGTTCTTTAAGTCGCTTCGTAAGAGGCCCAATTTGGGAGATTGCTACGTTCAGAAACACTGCGTCGGGCTTTGCCGCTCGAATGCGGAGAACTTCCGATTGGAAGTCCTGCGCAGAAGGCGAGATAGATTCTGAGACAAGGACTTTTCCTCCACGTTGCGAAAAATCCTTGGTGAACCAATCAGAGACAGAGACGAGCCACTCGTCTTCTCCCGTAAGGACTGCTGCGGAGCGAAGTGAACGTTCGTAGAATTTCTGCGCAAGTCTGCCTCCTTCGATATCTGCTGAGGGCCAGAACTGAAAGGCATAGGGATTTCCCGATGCGAACTCTGCATGTCCCACAGCTCCAAGAAGAGGAATAAAGTTCTTAGCCGAGAGGGGATTAACAGCCATTCCTACCGGTCCGCGTACGGCTAGAACTGCATCAACTTTATCGGCGCGAATGAGCTTCTCAAACTCCGACATGCTCAGCTTGGGATCTGCTTGGCTATCACTGTAGTGTAGTTCAGCCTCCTTACTTCCCTGCATGGCAACCTGAACTCCTCGTTTGCAATCCTCCCCGACCGGCGCATAGGGGCCTGAAAGCGGAAGAAGCATACCAAGTCGCCAGGGAGAAGTGAGCCAGGGAGTAAGGCCATTGTTGCTTGGAGGTGCCAACTCTTCAGCTAGCGCTAGTGAGGAATGCCGTGTGCTCGCAAGGCAAATTACGCCTGACAAGAGCAGGACCAAGACACTTCTAATCAGGTTTACCGGCATAGTGACTCCACAAGGCGAGAGCGACCTCTCTGATACATTGTCATTGGGTGCCATATACGATTGTTTTCTAAGGGCGGGAAGAGTTTGAGTGATTTGAAATAATTACTCATCCCACAGGCCCCTTTAACGCACGCCATAGCTTAAGGAACCTCTGAAAAACCTAAAAATCGCGCTTCTTCTGTCCCGTTTTTCCTCCGCGTACCCCGCGTTATACAAAACTTTTCAAGTAACGCGGAGGACGCAAAGTACGCGGAGGGGTAGTTTTTCAGAGGTTCCTTAATAAAGGCGCATATTCGTACGAAATTTTTGCGCACCATTTAATTGAAAGCACCAAGGGAGTGCCTGGGAGCACGCTCCGCTTTGCCTTCCTAACAAAGAACTAACACGAGAGAATGTTTACTAACTCGAGCAACGGGCGTACACGATGGCGAATATTATCCGAATGTTGGAACTATAGATCATGTGCGCCCCTTCTCATCGTCAGCTAGAAGCAGCCGGTTGGTTTGACGAACCCACACTAGCTTCCCTCCCTCCTGGAGCGGGGCTTGTTCCGCCGCAGCTAAGACTTGTTTCCGACGCCGCGAACCCCGATGGTTTACGTGCGGGCCTGTCAAAAGAATCCGAAAGGCTACTTCTTCAAGCAATAGCTAAGTTCGATAAGGCAGTTCAAAGTCGTTTACGAGATTGGTTAGAGCTGTCTGAGGGCGGTCTGATCGAAGAGTCTCATGCGGCCGCGGCTTCTCCAAAACTAAAAGTCATTGCCTGTTCATTAGACTCTCTTTTCCCGGGTATTTGCTTTGAGCAAGTGCTTCTTGAGCAACTTGAGATTTCAAGGGTTCTCGATCGAAGAAGGGTTGCCGATGTACCGGCACCCCGTGTTTTTGGCTGCAATCAAGGTGCACCCTCTTTAGCCTCAGCCGAGGCTCGGCTTACGGCCGAGATCTTCCCTACGTGTAGTCTTGCCTCCTGCTACCAGCGGGCGCTCGATCTTATCCCCGCTTTCCCCAAGGAAGAGCGGGCCCAATTGCTTGACGAGGTTCGAACGTGGCCTACCAAGCTCCTTACGGGCATTTCAATCCAAGCGCTCAGTGTTGCGACGAATGCCGCCTTCCAGGGTATCGAGAGAGCAGTTTCGAATGAGATTCTAGAGTTCGTTATTGCGGCCAGCCGCCATGGACACCACATTTGCATTACCTCGCCCATGAGCGTGTGGGCGGCGCGCTGGCTCGTGGCAGAAAGGCTCAACCCACTTCTCACCGCGAATCAAGAGACTCCTATCCCGCTTAGCTGTGTGGGTGGGGTGCCTTCCTTGCTTCGCGCCGAAGGCGGTGAGCTTGTGAACGAGGCCGACCTTGCGGCTTCACTTTCGCGGTATACCCGCTGGAATCCTAGTGCCTTTGGGCCTCTTGTTTTTGCCGGGGAGTCTTACGCATGTCCCGTTACTGACTCGCGGGCTACGGCGGAGGATTCAAAGGACATCGATCTTGCATTCGTAGGCCCCACAGAGTCAGCGGATATATACTCGAGGGCGAGGCGCATGGTGGTACTGTGTGATGTTACCTCGTATGATCCAAAAAACTCCGATCTTCTCACAAGAATCAACGCGATTCCGGGTCGATCCTTAGTCGTTCAGCCGCTACGTGGCTCCTCGTTCTTTGGCGGCAGTAACTCTTTGTAGCTGCAACTTCTTGTAACAGTGAGCATGGCGGCCATGCTCGCTATGCTAAATCATACGTCTCCTTCTCCCTTGGGGGATTGAGGATGAGTGCCAATTGGCGCGTTTGCTCCGGATCAAGAAGCGCGGCAAGTATATTCCCTGAGGACTGATTGACCTGTGCCAGGCTGAGAAGTTCGGTTTCAATCTCGGCGAGAAGCGCGATAGCTGAAGCGCGTGCGGCACTCAAGGTAGCTTTTCTAGCAGCAGCACGCACGGCGTCCTGAGGGAATGTCGTGCTCATAAGCATTTCCTGTCCTAACGAGCCAGCCAGGCTAAGTTCGTTGTCCATCCATGAGCGAATCAAGCGCGCAACCTCATTGGTTATCTCAACTCTGAGGGACTCTAATTCCTCATCCCGCGGTGGCCCTTTGGGCTTCGTGAGTCTTGAACTGAGACGCGCCTCGAGTTCTCGAGCAGGCCTTTGAGCGAGGCTGTCCTTTTGCTCTTCACTTGGCTGGGCTTCTCGGCACAACTTGGCGTAGTCGGCAGCGGTTTGAGTAAGGAGTTCACTCTTAAATTCATCTTTCGGCGGCTTTGGTTTGACGTCTTTCGCCGCCGCCGGGCCACCGGCACGCAGCGCAGCCTTACGAGCCTCTGCGGCAGCCAGCTTCTCTTGCTGCCTCTGCTCAAAGTTGCTCTGACGCGTTGAAGCATCCAGAGGTTCTCCCTTGGGTAAGCGCTCGCCAGCCCCTTCTGCGAAACTCTTTCCCTTAAGTCCACTGAGGGCGCTTTGAATATGCTCGCTGCTCTTGAGTGCTCTTCCCGCGAAAATGACCATAAGCCGCGTTTGCTCTAAGCATTCGCTCATCGTCGATTGTATATGTGCTTTGGAGAGCTGCACGCCCTTCGCCGAGAGTCGTTTCAAGAGGTCTGAAACGATGGTGGCAATAACGGCTGAAGGAGGTGCGCGGTAGAGGTCAGGGATGATGCGGTGAAGATCGCTTAGGGCACGCTCTGCCTGGCTCGCCCATTCAAGTCTAAGCTCAGCAATTTTGATACCTCCATTTCCTGATACCGCGCCCTCGCCCTTGAGTCTGTTCCGAAAATTCAATGAGCATTGCACAAGGGCCGCGAAGTTCTGAGGTGTTCGTGAGCCAACATGGGAGTGCCTGAGCTCGCGGTAACGCAGTACTTCAGCCTCCGAAGGAAGCGGCGAAAATGCTGCCTCAGGGGCAGCCAAGATGGAGTCAGTTGGATGACTGTTGGCAGCGCCTGTAATGGCGTGAGGAGGTGGAACGCTCGTCGGCTTGTGAGAGGAACAATTGGGCTGAAAATGCATACTGCACAATCCTCCGAAGGTTAGGTATTTCGACCAATGATACTGGCATGTCGAAACGCAACGAAGGAGTTTTAGCCGGGGAGCGGGCGGAGGTAAGATTTCAATACTTTCTTTCGAGACAGCGCGTCACAAGCGCGGTCCAGCCCGTCTGATGACTTGCGCCGCAGCCCTTTGCCGAATCCCCATGAAAATATTCGTAAAAGAGCACGAGGTCTCTCCACGCGGGGTCATTCGCATAACGCGGGTCCTCGCCGTGGCAGGGCCTCTGGCCTTTCGCATCAGGAATGAAAATTGCGGAATGACGAATGGCAAGCTCACGCGCAATTTCCCTTAGATTGAGCTTTCGTCCGGAACCAGTAGGGAAATCAATGGTAAAACTATCTCCGTAGAAATGGTGATAGCGTTCGAGCGCTTCAATAAGAAGATAATTAATGGGGAACCATACAGGACCACGCCAATTCGAGTTTCCACCAAACATCGTGGTGCGTGATTCCCCAGGTACATATTCTACAGAGAATACTTGCGAATCCACTTTAAATTCGAAGGGCTTTTCTCCGTGGGCCTTTGAGAGGGAGCGGATGCCGTAGGTTGAGAGAAACTCCTTTTCATCGAGTATGTACGTCAGCATGCGCTCAAGGCGCGACCTTGAGGGAATGGCGAGTAGACGATGCTGATGCACTTTTTCGCCGCTTGATTCAAGGTAGGAGATGTGACGCGCGAGATCTTTGCGATGGTCGAGGAACCATTGCATGCGCTTTTTGAACCCGGGCAAGCGCGAGATTACGTCTTCCTCAAGCACCTCGACCGCAAGCATGGGAATAATCCCTACGAGAGAGCGAATCCGTAGCGGTGTTGCGGCGAGCTCAGTGCGCCTTTGGTCATAGTAAAATCCATCCTGTTCATCCCACAGACCGCTACCACCAAAAGTATTAATTGAGTCAGTTATCGAAATGAAATGCTCAAAAAACTTTGAAGCCATGTCCTCATACGCAGGATCTTCTGAGGCAAGCTCAATTGCCATCGAGAGCATGGTCCCACAGAAAAAAGCCATCCATGCGGTAGCATCGGCTTGTTCAAGGTGGCCACCACCGGGAACGGGCTGTCCCCTGTCGAACACTCCGATGTTATCGAGCCCCAAGAATCCACCGGAGAATAAGTTGTTTCCGCCTATATCTTTGCGGTTGATCCACCAGGTGAAATTGAGAAGCAGCTTTTGGAATACGCGTGCTAAAAATACACGGTCTCGTTTACCTTTAGGCGCCGTAATTTTATAGACACGCCAGCATGCCCAGGCGTGCACTGGGGGGTTTACGTCACTAAAGGCGAACTCGTAGGCAGGAAGTTTTCCTGTAGGATGCATGTACCACTCTCTGAGAAAGAGAATGAGTTGTTCCTTCGCAAACTCAGGATCGATTTTTGAGAAAGGAACCATGTGGAATGCTAAATCCCAGGCTGCGTACCAGGGGTACTCCCACTTGTCAGGCATCGATATGACGTCGCGGTTATAAAGGTGCGACCAATCGGTATTTCGCGTGTTTTTTCGGTTGGGGTGCGGGGCAGGTTGGGCGGGATCTCCCTCCTGCCATTCGCGGACTGCGTAGTAGTAGAACTGCTTTGACCAAAGAAGTCCGGCATAGGCTTGCCTAGAAACTTGGCGCTCCTCGTTCGATGCTCCGGAAGGCAGCTTGTCCTCGTAAAAGGTGTCGGTCTCAGCGATGCGGGCTTCAAGGGTGCGGTCGAAAGATTCCCCAAATATTTCCTGGGGGGCGTCGCGATCATTAAAAAGACGAAATTTAAGTTCGAGTGAAGCTCCCGAAGGGATTTCTTGGCAGGAGTAAAAACTCGCCTTCGTTCCTTTATGATCCGAATTTACGGCGCCCTTCTGATCATGAATCACATAGTCGTGGAACGAGTCCTTCACGAAAGGACGCTCCATCGGACTTCCAAAAAGCCGGCTAATATTAGTTTCATTCTCGGTGAAAAGAGGGACCGGATGGTAGAGCTTCGATTCAGGCTCGCAGTGGAACGTGAAAGGTTCCAAACTCTCGTGCTGTGTCCGAAAGGAGGAAGCGCCAGAAAGCGAAATAAGCGGCTTTTTTTCAGCGTAGCCCTCTCCCGAGCGGCCCCAGGACCAATTGTTTCTGAACCAGAGAGTGGGAAGTACGTGCAAGCGCTGAATGGTTGGGCTGTGATTAACTATTCGGAGACGTATAAGAATATCGTTCGGTGCGCCCTTGGCATACTCAACAAAGATGTCGAAATAGCGCTGGGAGTCAAAGACGCCTGTGTCGCTTAGTTCAAATTCCGGCTCGTCGCGAGAGCGGCTCTTATTCTCAGTGGCAAGAAGACCATAGGGGAAGTCATCTACCGGATACTTATAGAGGCCCTTCATGTAGGAGTGCGTGGGAGAGCCATCAAGATAGTAGTAGCACTCTTTTACGTCTTCTCCGTGGTTACCCTCACTGCCGGTGACTCCAAAGAGTCGCTCTTTTAGAATCGGATCGTGGCCGTTCCAAAAGGCAAAAGAGAAGCAAAGCCTACACTCGCGGTCCGTAAGTCCAAGTAAGCCATCTTCCCCCCAGCGGTAGGCACGGCTCCGCGCATGGTCGTGGGGAAAATAATCCCAGCAGCTACCGTCAGGAGAGTAATCTTCGCGTACGGTTCCCCACTGGCGCTCTGAAAGGTAGGTTCCCCAGCGCTTCCAATTCTTTTGGCGCACGGCATCTTCTTGCAGACGTTGTGACTCAGGGTCTAACTTCATGTGTGTGCTAAGATTGCCGCATCCTGCGTGAAAGCGGCAGCAGTAAAAATAGAAAGGCGCTGGCGGTGATTTTTACACCCCCAGCGCCGATACTTTATGGCGCAGGTTCTTGAAACCGCGCCAGTACTGCGCAGTTACTTTTGCGCAGAAGTAACTGCGCAGAAGTCTCTGTTAGCGTAGCAGAGTGAGGCGTTCTTGGAATTCTTCGGGGCTTCTTTCGTAGCCACGCAGAGTTTCTTGAAGCGCGATTGGCTCAAGGTCAAGGTGAAGAGCAACCCAGGCAAAGCTAAAGGGCTTCTTGGGAGTGAGCTTGCCAAAAAGCCATTGGCGAGCGCTTCGTACTACGTGACGTTCACAGTGGGCGGTTCCAAAGGCGTCGCATATCGCCCGAGATAGGACGGCAGCGAGCAAGTTCCTTTCAGCTTTTACCGGGGAATAGGCTTCAACATCCTCTTCTCTCTCAGGTGAGAACCGGCTAAGTGCTGATGAGTTACTCATGATTGGCCTCTCAAAAAGGAACTAACAATAAAAGATCATTCGTTGCGGGAACCTAGCGAAACTACCCCGCCATTTCTTGCCTTTCTCTGGCTCCAAGAGCCCATTCCTAGAGCCAATGGAGAACATTCTTCTCTCGTCATACCGGGCTCGCTCTACCCCCTATGCAGGGACAGCAATCGCTCGCGTTGTAATGGTGAGATGAGAATGTAAGGTCAAGAACAAGAGACAACCTCTTGATATAATTAAACAATAGCAGGTTTGTTTAACGTAACTAAAGCTTTTACTCGGTTAAACCAAACGCGTCAAGTCTTTATTTTATTTAGCTTTTTTTTGTTGTGAGTGAGATGGTGTTTTATGTCATGTTGCGTGACGCGATCTGCCAGTGACGCTTTTAGTGACTCTGGTTTGACTTTGAACTTGAACTCCCCTAGTTTCGCTCCTCGCACCGTTAGCTTCATGTTCCCGATAACGGGAGGATTAAGAGGCCTTTAAATCTGTGCTGAGGTCGGTAGGTGCCGATCTCTTCTCGAGGCATTTACTCGGCAGATTTGGGTGCGAAATGGTGTTTAACGATTTGAATCCCCTTGGTTTAACGAGCGTATGGCGAAGAAGCTTTTTGTTAGCAATCTTGATTTCGAAGTAGACCAGAACACCCTGCGTGGATTGTTCGCCGAACTCGGTTCCGTAATCAGCGCGGTTATCGCTACGGATCGTGAAACCAAGCGCTCGAAAGGGTTTGCCTTTGTCGAGATGGAGCGCGAAGAAGACGCTCTTAAAGCCATCGAGACTCTTAACAATCGTGCCCTGAACGGTCGTCCTATGAAAGTCGTTGAGGATCGCGGCAAGGGCGGTGGCGCAGGTGGGGATGATGACGGCCCTCGTCAGCGTGAGTTCCTTCCTCCAATTCAGCGCATGCAGCTTTTCAAGCGCAAGAAGAAGCTTGATCCATTCATGGAAGACCCGACCAAGAGTGTCGATTACAAGGACGTAGTAGTTCTTTCTCGCTTCCTTAGCGAGCGCGGCAAGCTTCTTTCTCGTCGTCTTACGGGTCTTAGTGCCTATAACCAGCGCAAGGTTGGTAAGGCGGTCAAGCGTGCGCAGAATCTTGGGCTGATGGCTTTCACTAGCGTGAAGTCCTAACTCGGTAGAGAGCTAGTCCTCCCGAGGATAGCGAAAGGCGTAGTGACTCATGTGAGTCGCTACGCCTTTTGTTTTATGTAGCCGTAAATCTCAAAGACAAACGAGACAGCTCCTAAGCCGCGCCTTCGCACGCGGCTACTTTTTCGTCTCCCAGGCCTTGTCCCCAGGTATGTGAAAGACCTTTTGATTGGCCTTATTTACAGAATCGAGCTCAACGGCTTTGCATAGCTGCTCAAGCACATGCTTAATGCGTTTGCCGCTTGATTCAACAAGCTCCGCTGCTTCTTTTTGCTCCGGTGTGGACCCTTGAGCCGTAGAGAGCAAATAGGCAGCTCCTAGTACGGCACCCAAGGGATTATTGATTTCGTGCCGCAAGGTTCCGACGAGAGTCTTCACGGTGTCTATCACCGCTTGATTCAATTTCGCCTGCTCTAGTTCTTTCGAAAGCCGATTCCTATCAATGATGCCGAGAATCAGAGGCTTGAAGAGGGGCTCGCTGACGCTGCGTTTGCTTAGAAAAAAAGTTGCCCCCGCCTGAACGGTGGCTCCCGGAATTTCTGGAGCATTGTCTGAGCTTACGGATAAAATCGCTTTGTCCCTGAACCAGCCTTCGGCAAGAAGTTCCGAGCCACGTCCGTCCGGAAGATGTTGGTCTATCACTATAAGATCAAAATCTTGACTCTCTGGAGTTCGAAGATTCGCTCGTACCTCCGTGAGGCTTGCAAAGTGGGTAACGGAAGCGTCAGGCATAATTGCCTTGAGGCGCATCTCGACGATCTTCTTAAAGGAAAGGTCGTCATCAATAATGAGAATGCGATGTGTCATGGCGCGCCTGCTGGAGTAGACCCTTCTATAATCCTAATATCGGTAGATTTCTGGCAATCCTGAAGCATTACCAAACAGGTGAAATTCTTTTTAAGGGTAAGGCCTAGCACTCTGCAGCCCATCGAAGAAACGGCAGGATGTGAACCGTAACTTCCTCGTACACTAAGTCGCGGGCAGGATCGCTCGCGGTAATTAATATGAGGTCTTTAATTCCGAGCTCTTTTCCTATGAGTGCTAGGCCTCTCAGTTCTCTGCGAAGAGTCGACTCGTCCGCTACAGAGAGGCTCACTTGAACCGCTATCGGATCTTGTCCAGCCTTGCGTCCGATAAAATCGACCTCAGCGGCCTCCGAGTCGGCCCTCCAGTAATGTAGTTCGAATCCGCGCCTGCGAAGTTCAAGGTATACGGAGTTCTCAAGAAAAGCTCCTTCGTCTCCAAGCACTGAGAAGGCGCTGTAGCGGGCCATAGCCGGATCCACGCAGTAGAACTTCGGATTGCTGCGGATCTGCTTTCGTATCGCAGGGGAAAAAGCCTTGATTTCATGAAAAAGATACGACTCCTCTAGCCAGCGAGAATATCTCTTAATTGTTTCGTTATCTTTCACCCCTAGTGCTTTCGCGACACGAGAGCGATTCATAAGGTGTGTGTTATCGCTGCACATTATCTGTGCCAACTCCTTTAACTGGCGCTTGAGGCGTGACCCGTGCCTTACAATTACGTCACGCTCAACGATATCTCGAAAATATTGTGGTAGTACTGAGGCGTCATTGTCGATGTACGATCGCGGAAACCCGCCATAGCGGTAATATTTTCTGTAGCTAGAGAGCAATTGGTCTTCCGTGAGAGCGGTCGCGGCCTGGAGCGGAAATTCAAACTGTAGGATTTCGTGAAAACTTAATGGGGTCATTTCGTGCGAACTATGACGGCCGGTCAGTAGGGTAGCTATCTCGGAACTCAGGAGCTGAGCGTTTGATCCGGTAGCGACGATCTTAACCGATCTATCCTTCGCAATCTGAGTAAGCCATTTTTCCCAACCGCTTGTATTCTGAATCTCGTCAAGCAGCAGCAGCATTCTGGGCGATGTGGATCTCGACAGCTCAGCGCAGATTTCAATCAGGGACAAGAAGTCCGCTCCCCCAAAACCCTCAAGGGCCGGATTGTCAAATTCCACTAGCAGTGTGCGGTAGTTGCTTTGATGCTGCCGATAGAGCTGCGATAGAAACGATGACTTTCCGCAGCGGCGAACGCCTGTGATGATCGAGATTTCGGGTTTTTCAATCTCCGCAGATAGATCCAGCTCCCGCTCTGCGATTGGGCGCAGCACCTTCTGCTGAGCGAATATTCGTTGCTGCTCAAGGATCTGTACGAGTTGCGCTTTGTCCATCCGCCATGAGCATACTATAATTATGTGATTTATTAAACGGTAAATATTATGTATTTACCATTTAGCAAGTGGTATATATAACGTTTTGATATCAATCGCGAAATATCCCTGCAGACGAGGAGAATTGCCTGTGAGCAATTCGCTTGTCATGTTCCGGATTGGGTCCACCGCACTGAAAAACTGATTCAGTCTGTGAACGATCCACAATCTCAAGACGAGAGAGCCTAAGACGTTCTTCGGCCTTGTGCGCCCCGATTACCGGCGAGGGCGCCTCTGAAAAACAGCGTGTTCGCGGCGCTCGCAGGCGCGCGATGTTGGAAATCTCACGGACCCGAAGGGATCCCATGAGATATAGCGGCTCGATATACTTTTAAGCCGCGGAAAGTTCCTGGCGCTCTACGAGTGAGCGATAGAGGCCCGGGACTCGGCTCAGCTCCTCATGACGCCCTCTCTGGACGATCACTCCACGGTCAAGCACCAAAATCTGGTCGGAATGTTGCACGGTTGCCAAGCGATGAGCCACGACGAGCATGGTCTTTCCTTTAACTCGTGTTGCCAAAAAGTTCTGGATCACTTGCTCAGTTTCCCCATCAAGTGAAGAGGTTGCTTCGTCAAGTATCAATAGCCCCGGATCGCGAGTAAGTGCCCGCGCGAGAGCGAATCTTTGCTTTTGACCACCAGAGAGCTGCACGGCTCTGTCTCCTGGAAGGGTCGCAAGTCCTTCAGGAAGCCCACGAATTAACTCCCCAAGTGCAACCTCGTCACACAGTTTTTCTAGCTCGGAATTGGTAGCTAACGGATTACCAAAGCGAAGATTATCTGCGAGAGAGACGCCAAAGAGTTGGGCGTCCTGAGGCACAAAGCTCATCTTTGCACGTGCAGTCTGAACGCTTTCTTCCGAAAGTGGAGTGCCATCGACTCGAATCACTCCCTTCTGCGGGAAGTAGAACCCAAGTAGGAGATGCACTATCGAACTTTTTCCAGCCCCGGAGGGCCCCACAAGTGCAGTGAACGAACCTGGCTCTAAGGTGAAGGACACTTCTTTTAAGACAGGGGTTTCAGCTCGCGAGGGGTAAGCAAACGACACAGATTCAAATTCAACTCGCACAGGAGAGCTCGAGGGCGCCGAAGGAGCCGCGGGAAGTAAGGATGCGTCAGATTTATCTCCAATCAAAACGTGGCCTTGAAGAAGATCGAAAACACGCTCCGACCCGCCCACGGCTTGCACAAACTCGGTATAGGCACCGATAAGGAAGGCGAAAGAGACAGCCACGATCGCAGCGTACATAAGAAAAGCGGTAAGGTCGCCCACTGAAAGGCTGCTCGATTGGACGAGCATCAGCCCATAAAACACCACGAGCACGAGAAAGACGTTCATTAAGAAGTTTACGAATGATGCGAAGAATGAGGCAATTTCCGAGCGCCTGATTCCTAACGAAAGCGCTTCTTGATTATGGTTCCGAAAGCGCTCGGCCTCGCTACGTTCCCGAGAGAAGGCTTTTACAATACGGTTTCCAGAGAAAACTTCTTCAGCTACCGTAGTAATAGTTCCTAAGGCCTTTTGCTGAGCCTTTGAAACCGCTTTCAGGCGCTTCCCTAGCACCATGCTAATTCCAACCAGAAGTGGAAGGCCCAGCACGAGGGCCGCGGTCATCTTCGGTGAGAGAAAGAGCATAAGCCCTATACCCACTAGAACTTGTAGCCCGTAGCGAATCAGCACAGAGAGCTTAATGCTGACCGCATCTTGAATCTGGGCGGTATCAGCGGTCAGGCGCGAAACCAGATCGCCGGAGCGATTAAGGTCGAAGAATTCAACGGAGCGAGCAAGAAGCGAGTTAAAGAGACGCGTGCGCAAGTCGGCGACGGCTCTTTGACCGATCACGGCAAAGAGCAACGCGCGGTAATAGAAGCTTAAACCCTGAATCGCAAAAAGTGCCGCGAGAGCTCCGCAGGCCCAAAAAGGGTGCGTCAGGATCTGAGGAAGGGCATCGGTATTGAGAGCAAAGCGGATAATCTGCGGGAATGCCAGATTGATGCCACTTCCCACGGCAAGTGCGACGAGAGCACAAGCAAAGGCCTTGCGATGCGGTTTTACGAGGCCAAGGATTTGCCGAGCGGCGGGCACGTTAAACTTACGGGATGTCTTTTCTTTGCTGGTCACCCTCTACCTTTACCAGGGAGTGCTCGAGGGCGCTACCGGTGGTGAGATTTTCTACGGGACAGACTCCTAGGGAACCTCTGAAAAAGTCCCCCTTCGTGCTCTTCGCGTCCCCGGCTCCGCCAAAGCTGCGCCGCGGCCGCACTTAAGCCAGGCTCGGCGCAGACGGCTTCGCGTTAAACCCAAACATCACTAGCACACGATATTTTAGGGAATAACGCGAAGGGGAAATTAAAACTTCTTCAGAGGCTCCCTAGAAGACTTGAGAGGAACGCCGCTAGTTCCAGCGTAAGGGCTGGATATCATCAACCCCATACAAATGTCATAAGTCGCCAGGTGCGCAGGAGTAGTAAGGGGCCCAGAATCCGGGTAGCATGTTATTCACAAGTGAATGTTCCACAGAAGCTTCTCCAAATATTTGCGGACGATTATGAGAGCATTGTCGCGTTTGTATTCTTTTCTTCTCCTTGGATTACTTGCCTGTGTTTTCAATATCGACATCGCTGCGGGCGAACCCCTTAAACGCTACGACGGCAAAATGGTAAGTTTCTCTTATCCCGCTGGTTGGAAGATGAAGCCCGGATTCCTCAGCGGACTCGAGTATAATATCATGATTGAGAATGACGAATCGGCGATACTTTTCATCACCTTTCATGACTATTCTGACAAAAAGATTCTCAAAGAGATCATTCGAGAGGATCAGATAAATACGCCAGAGACTCCGGTTTCGGAGACTGCCGGGACCTTGAGCGAGGTGCGCCGTTCGTTTGGGGGAAAGATATACTCAGGATTTCGTCGTGAATATTCAGTAACTTTGTCAGGGGACATCTTCTCGATAAGTAAGTCCAAAATGCGAAAGGAGTACTTTTTGATCGACTGTAAGCCGCGCTCGGTTGAGGTCGCCGCGCAGGCTTCGGACGCGGAATGGCCCGAGCTTGATCGTGTCGTGGCAACGGTTGCAGATACTTTGGAATTACGATGCCGTTGACGAGCACGGGTATCTGGTAAAAAATCTCTCGAAGGCATCGGTCTCTTTCCAGTTTCAAATAGGCCAATGAGCGTTTGGCCAGAGCTGCGGTTAACCAACTGTCGCCCCGCGGGACTGTGCACGAAAGCTTCAGCGAGCGGTGAACTGAGAGCTCCTGTGCCCTATTAATCAAAATGCACCTGAAGGTCTTAGTCTCGGAGTCGCGATGAACGCCGTAATCGTGACAGGGTATAGATCGTATCTTATTTCTTGCATTTTAGTGCCCTGAACACTAAAATCCATATATGCAATATAACTATAGATATTTACAGCATATTCTAGCTCAGGCATCCCCCGATTTCCGGGTTCTCCTGATTACAGGCCCCCGGCGCGCCGGTAAAAGCACTTTCGCCAAGCACATCCAATCTTTATGGAACGGAGGCAGCTACAACAGCTTCGATACCCCGCTTGAACAGGCGCGTTTTAACGCCGATCCCATTGGTTTCCTGCGCTCACTTGCCCTGCCCGCAATTCTTGATGAAGTGCAGAACGTGCCTGAGCTTTTCAACTACCTAAAGGCTGAAGTCGATCGTAATCCAGGCGCAGGCTGCCAGTATATTCTAACTGGCAGCCAGCAGTTTCAGGTGATGAGGAATGTTTCAGAAAGTCTAGCCGGACGAATTCAGATTAAAGAGCTACTCCCCTTTTCCGTCGGAGAGGCAAGGCGAAGCGATCCGGAACGAATACGCCGCAACCTGGAGACGCTCCTGGCGGGGCGCAGCGGCTTCGAAGTTCCAAAATCAGACCAGCCGGTTTTGATTCCTCAGCTGCTTGAAGTTGGCGGATTTCCACAATCAGTCCTAGCCTCGAGTGAGCAGTCTCGTTTCGAATGGTTTAGTGGATACATAGAAACCTATATTCAGCGGGATATTAGATCGCTCAGCAATATTCAGAATCTCTCGGCGTTCTCTCGATTCGTATCGCTCATCGCGGGACGCACCGCACAACTGCTCAATCATTCTGAGATTGGGAAAGATATTGGTATCAATTACAAAACGGCACAGCACTATCTCTCTCTTTTGGAGAGCTCATATCTCTGGCAACCGTTACTGCCATACTACAAAGCGGGCTCAGAGAAGCGACTCACTAAAAGCCCTAAAGGCATTCTGATCGATACGGGCGTTGCGATGTATATGACCGGATTGCGCAAAGAAGGGGTAATGCGAAACCCGATGTATGGCGCCTTGTTTGAATCGTTGGTGATCAGCGACCTCCTTAAGTTGTGTAAATCTTTTGGGCATCGAGTCGTTGCATGCCATTATCGTGCCACCGAGGCGGCTGAGGTCGATCTGGTTTTAGATCTTGGTTCTTCGATCGTTCCCATCGAGATCAAGGCCTCTGCATCACCTGATGCAAGTTGGACCAGAGGTATAAAGTCACTGCGCAAGGCGATGAGCCTACCCCCAGACTATCCAGGATTCGTGCTTTCACTCTTAGATGAAGTAAAGCCACTCGGGCCAGGGATCGTAAATGTTCCTTTTCAGGCTTTTGTCTAGAAGTGATTTCACAACGACTGTCTCAAGGGCGCTTAAAGTTCCGGAGCTTTCTGCGCGGTGTTCGAGTGTCATGTGTGATCTAAGGCGCGAGTCTGTTAGGTTGTTATGCAGTACATTGTCACGCATAGGAAAGGACGGATAGACTTGTCTCGCGATTTGTCTTGTAGGTAAGTGGCACTATTCCTTAGACTATGGACACAACGGTGCTATCACTAATCCAAGTGTTTTTCTTTGGGAGATTTACCATGCGATATGGAACTACAAGGATGTTTACCTCGAAAGTGAACACCCCTGCGCCAATCTCCTTCGAATCGACTCTAGGCTCTTCACCTCAGTTAGTGAGCGGTAAACTTTTTGAGGGGTTAGGAGCGGGGCTTTTGAGGCAAGGCAAAAAGTGCGGCGCCAAAGAGTGCGGGGCAGGTGCACTCGTCCTTGTCATGGGCTGTATAACCATAGGCTCTCTCTTCCCCGTGGGAGTATCTCTGAACTTCATGGGGCCACGTGAAGCCTTTGCAGCTTCAACCAAGGAGACAGTTTTCGTGCAGGTCCAAACAACTTCTCTTCGCTCAGGCCCTCAAGCTTGGGCTAAGTCCATTACCGAGCTGCGTTATGGGGACAGGCTTAGCCTTCTTGATTCCGTTTCTAAGGATCAATCAACAGGGGTTCCTGGTTGGTTAAAGGTTCAGAAGGGCGGCACACAAGGCTACGTTCATCTTTCTGCAATTACTTCTCGCACCGTAGTGATTCAAGGCAAGTCAGGCGGGACAGGCACTAACTTAAGTTCCGGAGATGTCGTGCTTGCAGGTAAGGGCTTCAATGCTGATGTAGAGCGCTCCTACTCAGGAAAGCGCTCGGGGAGCAATTTTGCGGAGGTCGATCGCATGGAGGCTCGCCGAGTCAGTAATGGCGAAGTTGCAAGCTTCATCTCAGCTGGTCGACTTGGACTTAAGGGAGGAAAGTCATGAAAATAAAAACACTTTCTGGGGCTTCCCTTCTTATTCTTTCCGCACTTGCAAACGCGGGGTGTGCCAATCAGAACTTTCGCGATATTACGTCAACGGTACTTGGTCAGACAGGATATGTATCGGCATCCCAAGCCGAGTCCTTGCTCAGGGCAGGAGAGGGAGTAGTTCAGGCTGCGACACCTCTTACTGAGGAGCAGGAATACTACCTCGGGCGAGGCGTGGCAGCGGCTATTTTGGGACGTTACAAGCCTCTGAAAAATGACGCAGTCCAGCGCTATGTAAACGTAGTTGGCCGCACGGTGGCGGCGTTTTCCGATCGGCCCGACACCTTCAAAGGATATCGATTCTTGGTTCTCGACTCCAATGAAGTAAACGCAATGGCAGCCCCCTCGGGTTTTATTTTCATCACGCGGGGTTTACTTCGTAATCTAAAGACTGAGGATGAACTTGCAGGAGTGCTTGCGCATGAAGTTGCGCATGTCGTGCATGCGGACGGTGTGAATGCAATTTCAAGCAGCAAGCTCACAAAGGCCGTGGCCTTAGTGGGTCAGGAAGTGCTTGCTTCCCAGGGGCCCGCAGAGCTTGCCGAAATAACAAACCTCTTTAGTGAGAGTGTGAATGAAGTCGTTGAGACTCTGGTCACGAACGGCTATTCGAGATCTCAGGAGTATGACGCTGACGAGTATGCTCGCGAGCTTTTGCTCCGCGCAGGGTATGACCCTGATGCGCTCGCGCGCTCCCTTCAGACGCTTGAGAACGTGAGCGCCAGCGCGCAAGGTCTTGGCGGGTGGTATTCAACTCATCCTAGTCCCAAGAAACGTCGCGAGGAACTTGAAGAGGAAACTTCGAAGAGTCCCACGGCAAGCATTGGGCTGGGGACGCGAACTGCGCGCTTCAAGAATGGGGTTTCTGGTCTAAAATGAGTGATTGCTGGGCACGGAAACGGTAGATCGGTGGGTTGCCTCGCGTAGTAACCTAGGGAACCTCTGAAAAAGTCAACCTTCGCGCTCTTCGCGTCCTTCGCGTTAAACCCAAACATTGCGGGTACGCGATATATTGCGAAATAACGCGAAGGACGCCGAGGACGCGAAGGGGAAGAAGAGGTTTTTCAAAGGCTCCTTAGCTAACCCGAAACAAGATATGGCCACGAAGGACACCCAAAGCTTTCGAGCAAGAGCCTTTGGGCTTACGGTTCTTATTGCGTCCTTGCTTGCCACCATAGTCACCCTATCGGGTTTCAAGGGTTTCGAAGAAATCGAGTACCGAACCTGGGATTGGCGCCTGGAGTTCATGGCAACGCCGCCGCGTGTGACTCCCCTTCGAATTATAACGATTGATCAGCCTTCCCTCGACTACTTAGCGCGGGAGGAGGGTCACGTCTGGCCCTGGCCCCGAGGGGTATATGAGGCAGTACTGCAGTACTTGAAGAGCGCCGGTGCAAAAGCGGTAGCCTTTGATATCTTGCTTACTGAGCCGTCCTCTTACGGAGTCGATGACGATGATGCGTTAGGCGCCGCGGTGAAAGGAACTCTGCCCGTGGTAAGCGCTCTTACCATGACAGAGGCGCCCTCCGATGAAAGTGAAGAGGACCTTAAGCGCTACCAGGAAAAGCAATCGCAGCGCGAAGAATTGCTGCGTCAGTTTAAGCTCCCTCCACGCGCTATCGTTCCCCTTCGTGGAGTAACCCTCCCCATCAGGCAGCTCATTGATAGCTCTGCCATGCTTGCTGACGTGAAGGGAGAGCCAGATAGCGACGGAAACTATAGGCATATTATTCCTGCTGCGTTTCTTACTTCGAATCCCGAATTAAAAGTGCTTCGCCTTCCCTTTGCGCTTTATTCTCTAGCCTTTCCGGGCACGCCAGTTGATTTTACCAAATGGGTAGACGCGGAAGGCAGGCTCACCATTCGCTACGTTGGTCCTAAGGGAACTATTCCTACGGAGTCTTTTGCGAATGTGTACCTTAGCTGGCAGAATCTTATTGCCGAGACATCTCCTAAAGTGCCTCTCGCTAATTTCAAAGATGCTGTAGTTCTTATCGGGATGGACGCACCGGGATTGCTCGATCTGCGACCCACTCCTCTTGCTCCCAATTTCCCCGGAGTGGAGCTCAATGCCACGGTCATTCAAAATTTGCTGGATCACAGCTTCATAAGGAAGCCGGAGCGGCACTGGGTTTTGCTGGGAACTATTCTTGCCATAGGCCTCGTCGCTGCGGTGAGTCTTTTCCTTTCAGGGCCTACCCAAGTTCTCTCGATTATTCTTTTGTTCTCTGGCTATCTCTTTGCAAGCTTCGCTGCGGCTGAGGCGGGTTGGTGGATACCCTTTGTTACCCCCGCGCTTAGTATGGTGGGCACTTTGCTTGCGAGTCTCACGGTGCTGTATGTGGGGGAAGGTAGGCAGCGCCGGTTTTTAAAAGATGCATTTCGATTCTATGTAAGCCCGTCAATTATTGACCGCATTGTAGAGGACCCGCGCCAACTTGAGCTTGGAGGAGAGCGCCGAGAGCTTACGATATTTTTCAGCGATATTGTGGGCTTCACCACCATCTCGGAAACACTCGAGGCGGGACAGCTTGTATCGATGCTTAACACGTATCTGTCGAACATCACCGAAATAATTCTGCGCTACGGGGGTACCGTCGATAAATATGTAGGTGACGCGGTAGTGGCATTTTGGAACGCCCCGCTTTCGCAGCCCGACCATGCGGAGCGTGCAGTAGGCGCCGCACTTGAAGTCCAAGCAGAGCTTCTTAGGCTCCAAGTAGTTTTTGAGCGAGATTATAAGGTCACGGTAAAGACACGCATTGGACTGAACACGGGCATGGTCAGCGTGGGCAATTTTGGCTCCTCTGTTAGATTTAGTTACACCGTGATTGGTGACGCTGCGAATCTTGCTTCTCGCTTAGAGGGGGCAAATAAGTATCTTGGGTCCTCGATTCTTATGTCGGGCCGTACTTTCAAAATGCTTGGGTCCGCGCAGCGTGCACGGAGCCTTGGAACAATTAAAGTAGTGGGGAAGACGCATGGGGTTCCAGTCTATGAGCCGCTCGGCGAATCTCATCCGCTAAGAACTCAGCCTGAAAAAATGCAAACGTATGAGGCCGCCAGAGTGCGGTTTGAGAGAGGGGAGTTTGATGAAGCGCGCGAGCTTTTTGAAAAGCTTCCTGAAGATTCGGTGAGTGCTGCCTATCTTAGGCGCATCGCGGTAGAGGGTGCTCGCAAGGGTTTAGATTGGTCTCCGGAATGGAATCTTACGGAAAAGTAGTAGTCATCTATTGCCGCCCGCAGGAGCCTCATGCCTTCATCAACTTAGCCGGCGCAAATTCCTTTAAGAGCTGAGGAATCTCGAGTTTCAATTCCACGAGGTTGTGCCTTACATAGTCCAGATCGAGATCCGTCACATTTCCAAAAATCTCTTTGAGATCGTCAAGGTCTTGAAACCGATCAGGCGCGTTGCTCAGCGCGTAGCACTTTGCCAAAATGAGGTCTTCTGGCGTGATCACCGGGACGACTTTGAACCCCAAATCAATCTTATTATGCTGTGCGCGCTCTACCGCTTGAGGCAGCCACGGCAATTCAGGCAGTAAAATATCAATTATTCCCTTACTCTCATGAAGGGGCGGGCGGGAGGTTACCATGCAAACGGCTTTTCGGGCTTTCTCCTTGGGGCCGGCAGGAATAAATCCCAACATCGGTGTGAGCCCTATCTCTTGTATTACCTTTTCAGCTAACGCACGAGAATCTGAAAGCGGCTCCGCGATTAACGCAAAGTCAACGTCGCTTGTGACGCGCGCCTGGGAGCGATAGAGGCTCGCGGCGTGGCCACCAATCAGACAATATTTGCAGCCCAGCCTTTCAAATGCTGCTACCGCTTGCCGGAGTGTTTTAAGTGGGGTCACGCCGAGCCTTCTTTATCCGATGATAAAACTCATAGGTTTCATCCATCCATGTAAGTCTCTCAAAGGCACCTTGAGAAAATCTACTTGAGCGTTGGCGTAGGACGGCGTGTTCCTGCACGAGAAAGAATGCTTCTAGGCAATCGCGCTCCTCGTCTGAGAGCTTTAAACGTAAGCACCGACGATTGCCGACGCGTTTCTCGGCGAGGACACCAACCTCCTTGAAGCGCCTTAAGATATCTGACACGCCGGCGGGAGAGAGCGAGGAATCTTTGGCAAGGTCGCGTAGATGTCGTTGCCCGTGACTAAGCATCAAGCGGCGGAGGACTTGCATCGTTGGCTGGCTGCAGAGGTGTTGAATGAGCGCGCCTGACATGAATATATCGTACGATTTTTCGAACAATTATTCAAGGAGGTTAGGCGAGGTGAGGGGTGAGGAAGTGAATTATGTTAAATGATTGCAGCGGGTTATGGCATCTTCTGAACGTGCAGATGGGTAGAGGACGCAAACGGCCTGCTTTGAGTGTCAGGTGCTGTGTTAGGCGAGATCTCGTCCAACTTCTTCCAAGCGAGCCAAGAGCTTCTCCACCGCTTCTTCGGTGTTGTGTTCCATCACGTGCACATGCAGTCCGTCGAACGCCGAGGAAGCGTCAGAAGTTCTTAGTGGACCATCTTCCGGAAGACGAGCGCGAAGGATCGGCGAGTAGGCCACCATAAGATGGTCCTTGGGGTTTTGATTAATGCGCGAAGCCGTTTCCCAATTCGCGTCTGCGCGAGAGCTCGTGCTTGTCCACGCCACGACAGAGGTTTGAGGCTCAACCACTAATCGATAATACGGACTTTTGCGGAGACCATGAGCGAAAAGCCGACTAAGATCGATAATTCGCTGTCTGCTTTCACGTAGCCCCTGAAGTCCTTGTTGAAGGAGGTATGCGTACATAGACAAAACGGGTGCGGCGCCTCTTGAGGTAAGCATGTGCGCATGAGCAACAAGAGACTGCTTCTCGTCGCTGTGATTCACCTGTGGAATATGCCCGGGCGCCTGTAAAGCCTTGAGATCGGTAAAGTCTCTTAGGAGCAAGAGACTATGGTCATAGGGCAATTCAATTTTTTGAGGATCAATCACCAGAGCTCGAATATTAGGACACGCAAAGTCCCAGGGAATATCCCCGTCAAGCATGGCCAAGTTAAGCCACTGGGCTGCGGCGTCGGCAATAATAGGGGGGCAATACCCATGCCCTGAGCAGAGATCTGAAACTTGCGCATCGACGGGAGTAGGGTCGTGCGCTAAGCCGCGCTCCGTATCGCCCATCACAATCGCATGAGCGAGTATTTTTCCGCCGGAATCGTGGATGTCGGAAATGGTCTTAGCCACCGACGCAGAGCAGGGGCGAAACTGTTCATCTACCGCATAGAATCTAAGTTGGTCTCTACCGAGTCCTACTGCCTCAACTGCTTTCACGAGTGCTGAATTGTTAGTGACCGAGGCGAGCAGCATGGGAGTTGGAATATCCGGGCGTGCACGAGCTTGGGCGAGGCCCTCCTTACGAAGATCAAAGCCGTACTGCGCGTAATAGCGAACAAGGTAGAGTATTAGTGCTTGCTGAAGTGACTGAGTGGCAGATTTCAGTACTAACATTCCGCCTTCAGAAGGCTGAGGGTGCCTGAAAAGGTTTAGCAGCATGCGTTCCGTGCTGTGCACCGCCGACCACGTGCCGCCGAAGGAAAAGGGCATGGCAAGGTTTGGGTTCTGAGATCTGATGATCTGGTCGTGTATGGCCGCGGGGAAGGGGTGAACTAGGGTGATCGGCCGAGCAAGCGCTTCGCCGGTGCCCATTTGGTATCTATCGCGTGCCCCAAGTGTTTGCAGGCTCTCGAGGATCTTAGCTTCTGAAATACCGTGCTGTGGAATGTGACTTATCTCTGCTGGATCAAGACAGACAGAAGTTCTTGGAGGAACAAGCGTTTTAGGATCGGCCTGAAGCTCCTTTTCGAGGAAGGCGCATTCGGCTTCAGTGAGAAGCCCTCCCCTTGTCATAAAATGCAAGCTAAAGAGTACTTGGTTAAAAGGAAACCTCCGCAGGCGCACCCGCAGCTGCTCCGTATCTCCGTGAGCACCATTACTTGCAGAGAGCCCAGGTAAAGAAGCAGCGAAGGAAACGAGATCCAGCGCAAGATCAGGATTAGGATATCCCAAACCTTCATCTGCGTGGCTTCGTGTGCCCATTTGAATAAGCGGCAAGAAACTTGTGGTGGCGTGCTGATTCGATGGAGAGGGGGTATTCATCATAGGAAATACCCGCGTATGTTAATCCAGCCGCGTAGGCTAAGCAGCATCCTGATTAGAAAAAATGAAAATGAATTGCGACGCAGCCTTGGACGCCACGAATAATTTCATGGGTTTGATTGCAGGATTGAGTTTAAAGACAGCTTTTAAGTTGAAATCTGCTCTGAACGTTGAAGATCCTCTAACTATTCGATCGTAGGCTAGTCGCACATGCGCGGTATTAAGAACCAATTCAAGTCGTTCTTTTTCCCACGCGAGTCGCCGTCGCTTACTGATTCAATCTCGCCATTCGCCTCGTTGAAAGAAAGCTCCTTGATCATAGGGCTTCTCGTCCACGAAGTACCCGAGTCCTTTTGGTGGAAGATGAGGTAGTAACGATCTTCAGCGACACTTTTAAAAACTTCGCCGTGGCCATAACTGCGCCCGAGATATTGTCCTCGTCCGTTTACCGGTAGATTTCTCTCGGAAGAAAACACGAGCTGCGATTCCGGAATAAGTTCATCATCCCACTTCGCCATGGCAAGTTCCCGAAAGGAGCGAGCTTTGCGATAAACCATATTGTAACCTTGCGCACTCGTCGGGTTGCGCGTGAAAACCAAGTAATACCAGCCCTTGCGAAAGAAAACCGCTGGCCCTTCAGATATGCAATACGTTTGAGTACCCGTCTCGCCAAAACAGCCGTTGTAGATTGCGGGCCAGTTGTTGACGTTGCGGTTGAGTGAATGTGGAAGGAGCTCATAGCTCTTCGCATCCAGTTCATAAGGCGAAATAAGGGGGAAGGAGGCAATGTTAAATCCCTCGAAGCGAGAATCAATTCCTCCCTCCCAAACATAGAGAAGTCTTCGGCGATTCCCCTCTTGAGGGTCGAAAAACACATATGAATCAAGAGCCGCAAAAGTGCGATCTTCAATATACTGTATCGAGCTTAGCGGATAGGGCGGCAAAGCGGTTGAGGTGAACCCCAGCATAGTGCGGAACCCCGGTCTTCCAAGTGAATTCGCCAGCTCGCCAAGATGAGGACCTTGGTTCCGGCGAGTTGCGGACGTAGGAATGAGTCGCATCCCTGCTCCTTGTGCCCAGCCCCCATCGTAGCGCATTTCAGCGGCCGGGTCGTTATTCACTCGGTAGCCATAGAGGCGAGGTTCGGCGGCGCCTCCATCACTCGCAGAGGCAAAGAACCCTCCTTGTCCGAACGAAGTACGACTGATGGAGGCCACAAATACAGTCTGCCAGGCGTACGAGCCTCCCGCGTTGCAATTGCCCAAATCGGCAAAACATTCGGTAGCGGAAAAACTAATAAAAATTCTGCTGGGGACAAGGGGATCCACGTAGAGGTGGGGTGCCCACAGATCTTTAAACTCTCTTCCGTTAATGCGTATTCTATCTCCGGAGCGACTCAGCTCCGAAAACGCCATACGCCGTAGCCTCCAGTCCGTAAGATCGCTTGAGGCGAGAAGTGCAAAATTTGCAACGCCAAAATTATCGGAGGTCCCCGTCGCCCAATACTCCCCTCCATACGTCATCACGGAGGGATCGGGCAGAATGAGCCTTTCTCCGCTATTTGAGAAATTGAAGCGTCCCTCATGAATGTTTGGGACTAGGCAATAGGGGCCGTTCGTGTCGGATGCGTAGCTCGCGTTTACCGGGTAACTTCCAACTCCTGGACATGCTGCGGTTTGGCAGCTGACAGCAGGCATCTTGTCTGCAGAAAGCACGGGCTGTGCTTCTACCTGAGTACCCGCACCGATGATTAGATAGGTGCTAAGAACTGCCGCTACTAGCCGCATAGTGCCTCAAGAAAATTATCAATGCGCATCGGAGAACACGCCTGTTTATTCACCTCTTAAGAGTCGCCGGGCGAGGATTCCGTTGCTCTCAATGTCGCCGATAAAAAAATACGTGATTCTCATTGCTTAGCCTGCGTTTTTCGCAGCGCTACTGGCCAAAATCGATTGGCTTTTAAAAACGGAGGTATTTTAGGGAGCCTCTGAAAAACTGACCTCTGTGTACCTCTGAGTCTCTGTGGTGAAATTTTCATGAAGAAATTCACCAGAGACGACACGGAGGTACACAGAGGTGTATTAAGACTGAAGGCTTTCGGAGGTTCCCTAGAGTAGTTCCCCCAAGTCCCCCCGCCGCTTGTGCATCATCTTCCGAAGGTCAATTGTTTGTTTCTCCGTGAGACCAATTTCTGCCAAGCGTTCGATCCAGGGCGAAGATTTCTCAACAAGATCTGACAGAATACGGCGCATAGCAGGAGCGCGTACTCCGCAGCGTTCTCCGAAAGCAATAAAATCTCGCGCTTTAAGATTGTCGTCGCGGCCTTCAAAGCTAAGCGCCATGGTGCGATCGCCGTAGGGAAGCGTTGCGACAAGATCATAAGCGGGGGTGAGGCGTATCGAACCTGTGCCTGGATCGGTAGCGAGACTAATATTCTTGGCGTGCAAATCTCCGTTAGTGATGAGGTAAGAGAAAGCCTTTAATCGTAAAAGCTTGGCGCATTCAACTATTGGTGCGGAACTACGCGAGGCTATTCCTTCTGCTATCTCACGAAAGCTGAGGCGGTATTTATCTGCGGGGTATCGGTCGAGAAATTGGCAGGCGTCTTCCTGATGGATTTTCTCAGCTTTCTTTGTGATTTTATTGAAACGTCGATCGAAGCGTTCGAGAAGAAGTCCTGACGAGCCCCCGCGGTCCTTTACGAGCATACAGCGAGGTACTTCGAGACCGCAGGCGCGCGCCATTTCTGTGAAAAAGAATTCGTTTTCTGCAATTCTGGGAAATTCAGGAGGGCTGAGTTTAAGAATGCAAAAGCGCCGGCGCATTTTCACCTGCACCGGGAACGAAATCATGCCGGCAGAAATCTTTGGTTGTATTCCCGCTATGGTCAGGTCTCTTGCCCGCTCTGCCGGATCTTGGGCAGCGATGGCTTTTTGAAAAAGCTCATGGAAGTTAACCTGCTCAAGTTCATAGGCCTCACCTTTCATAGTAGGAGGGGAAGTATCGGGGGCAGTTACCGAGATGTCTCCGATGATATCCCCGCCGCTTCCAAGGAGCAGACTAAAGAGGTCATCCTCAGAGGTCTTTAGTATCGTGCGCAGTGCTTTAAGGCGCAGTCCTTCGGGAAGTAATCCCGCGAAGAAAGGATGCAGGTTTGAGCCCGTGACTTCATACGTCCGTCTGCGTGGTGGCATCGTGTAGGAGACACCCTCGCTCTCTGGGGCCGCAGCATCAAAGTAGGTGAATGTTGCGCCAAGTGCCGTGCGGCGTAGTTCGCCGATGAGGGCTTCACCTTTATAGACGTGAGCAGTGCTGAGAGCCTTAGGTTCCATCGAAGCGAGGCTCCTTGAGAGTTAGGGTTTCTTAACGACAAGAAGTTCTTTGCCCTTGGTCAGCGTGAGAGAGAGACCAAGCACTTCAAGAACAGTGAAAAGCTTTTCGAGTCTTACGGAGGGCTTCCCGCGTTCAAGCTGGTTAACAAAGGTAAGCCCGCAGCCGGCGAACTCGGCGAGTTCCGTCTGAGTAAGGGAAAGGCGCTGCCTTTCGGCGCGGATAGCCTTGCCAAGGGCTAGGAAGTGGTCGTTTTTATGCGATTGCATCATTCTAGCTATAATGATGCTCAATCGCAGCTAAAGCAACATGAAATTATGCGATCGTATAAAAAACAAAGTTATAGCTTAAAATGGTCTGCGCACCGCCAATAATTATGCGAAAGCATAAAAATGATGCAGTTTGAAATCGGAGAGGCTCCTGGTACAGCCTCCTGGGACACCCAAGTTCTACAGTCCTTCAGAATGGGTCAGGCTTAGGCTTGTCTGACTAACCATTCGCAATTACGAGCAAAAACAAATAACCGCGTGTGGTGTAGAGCAAGGGAGGGAGTCCTAAGGCGCTGCTGCCGCTAAAGTACCCTTAAGCGATCCCGGTCGCCGAAGTTGAGATTGCTTAGCCCTCTACTCCTCAATCAGGGGCTCTTGAGCTTGACCACGAAGAAAGAGTGGGGAAGGTTACTTGCGGTGAGTATCGGAGATATTGCTTGAATAAGTGTCCCTTCATTACTTCTTTCTTAGAGCGTGTTCTCTTAGGCTCGATGATTGCTCTAGTCATTCAGATGAGCATGTTCGCAGCTCACGGGTTTGCCGAAACACTCGTGATTCCAAGTGTGGAGGAGACCGCGCTTTCGGGCCGCGGTATCGGGTACAGTGCCCCGGCAGTAGCAGAACTTGACGGCAATGGTTCAAATGGAAGGGAGATAGTGCTTGGTGGATCAGATGGAGTGCTCCATGCGCTAAGAGCAGACGGAACCGAGCTGTGGACGGTCAATCTTCCTGGCTCTGATTGCCCCCTCTCTCCTCAAAAGGACAAGCTTTACTCCTCTCCTGTCGTTGGGGCTCTCAGAGGGGACGGTGTCCCCTACGTAGTAGTCGGCTACGGAGGATTCAAAAGTGCAAAATGTGAAGGCGGAGTTGCTGCGTATAGAGGCAGCGATGGGACTCTCTTCTGGAATTTCAGCGTGAAGGATTTCGCCCAAAAGAAGGGCTTCTTCGCTTATCGCACCATGGTGTTTTCGACCCCCGCCCTTGCGGATGTTAATGGTGATGGGACGCTTGAGGTAGGGTTCGGTGCATTTGATCGAAATGTATACCTATTAAATTCAGATGGAACGTTACGGTGGTATTACCACGCCGCGGATACCGTATGGTCATCTCCCGTTTTTGCCAATGTTGATGGCGATTCGAACCTTGAGATGATTATCGGAACAGACATAACAAAAAACGGCGCTCTCGTTCCACCGACTCAAGATGGTGGTTTCTTGTACGCGTTTGACACGCAAGTTGTATCTGGTGGGTTTGTTCCCTTCCGAGATCCTCAAAAGAAAATAACAAAGTGGCGCCGTTATTTCGATCAGGTGGTCTACTCCAGTCCTGTTATCGGAGAGCTGCTACCTTCAAAGCGCGGGAAAGAAATTGTTATTGGGAGTGGGTGCTATTTCCCCACTCAGTCTCTCCCGCGTAAGGGGAACGAATATCGTGTGCTTAGTCTAAAAACCGGCAAGGTTCGTAAACGAATAAGTACTCCGCTCTGCTCCGCATCTTCAGCGGCAATTGGAGATATCAATAACGATGGCGTACCTGACATTGTTTTGATGATTGATGCCGATATCGCAAATGGTGGTGACGGGAAGGGGACTGTCATGGCGATAACACCAGAGACGGGCGCCACGCTCTGGAGCGTCTCTACGCGGGCGCTCTTCCCATTTCAATCTCCTGTGCTCGCCGATCTTGGAGGAGATGGCACTCTGGAGGTTGTCGTTTCAGAAGCTACTTCGCTTGCAATTCTTAGCGGCGCCACCGGCGCGGTGATGAATCGAATCCGGCTGCCTGGCACGGTGCAATCAACCGCGGCGGTAGCCGATCTTGAAGGGAACGGACTTGTTGACATTGTTTCCGCTGGAGGCAAAGGGGGAGACGGCGGCCTGTATGTGCTCAGAGATATTTCGGTGGCGGAGTGAGCGCAGCTGCTATCGCCCTTTATCCGCGGATTGTAAACAGTAGGAGCAAGCTACGCCGGGCATGCCGAGTTATAGGGCTTGTTCCTGGTAGCGGCGAGGGGTGTGCCCCATAGGCACATAAGTCTGGATTTTGGACATAACCCCTTGTTAGGCTGCTCGTCTACCAGCGTGGCATGTCGTCGTAGAAATTTTCTACGGGAAAGACTCCTAGGATTGCCAAGAATGAAAGCGGTCACTCAGATCCTGGTAGGGAAGAACTTATAACGACTTGTGGGAACTAAGGACCACAGTCCAAAGAGTGTGCTTGGGGTGTGGCTATGATCATAGTTCGAAAGAATGAGGTTGCTCTCGTTGAACGTCTTGGAAAGTATCTTTCTACACGTGGTCCTGGGATGCACTTCATAGTTCCGCTTATCGATCGTGTTTGCGCTCGTCTGCCACTGAGCGATCAAGACATAGCGATTCATGCAAAGGACTATAGAACTTCAGATGCAGTGACGATTGAAGTTGAGATGTTGCTTAGCTTTGCGATTGTGGACCCAAGGCAGGCGTATTATGGCGTAAAGGATTTTCGAGCAGCAGCCCAGCAAGAGCTACACCGCGCGGGGGAATCCCTGTTCGCGAACTACAGTCTTGATGAGTGTTTCCAAA
This sequence comes from Bdellovibrionota bacterium, assembly GCA_044356455.1. Taxonomy (GTDB): domain Bacteria; phylum Bdellovibrionota_C; class UBA2361; order UBA2361; family JBGSMV01; genus JBGSMV01. Next base: position 32,438 of record JBIKWF010000008.1, read on the forward strand.
ATAGGAAGCAGATTGGAGATAGGCTTAATGATTCGGTAAGAGCGGCTTTTAAATCATGGGGTATCGAGGCAAAGAAGATAGCGGTAACCAATATCATCATGCCCGCTGAGCTTGTTAAAGTCATGGAGAAGCAGCTGAACGAAGAGAGAGCAAGACGGACCCAGCTGATCGATGAACAACGTGCGCGATTCGCCAAACGATCTAAGGAGAACCTTGTCGGTTCGTGCGTGAGGATTAGTTCCGACATACTTGCAAAGAGTTATGGCACGGCTTGGTTCGAGGGGAGTGAGTGGCCGGTATTCAATAGCGGAGATAAAACTCTTCGGGCGGACAGCGAGGTAGCAATTTCGAAAGTGAACTGGCTTTTTGAAGTCTAATAGGAGACGGAATTTCAAATAATCAAGGGCCATTTTTAAAAACTACCTTTGGACAACTAAGAGCCAAATGGGAGATCCAAAAAATAATGATCCACGTTACCCGGGAAAGGTAAGCCTGAAACTGTGGTCTGTCGGTTTTGTTTGCTGCCTCATTCTTGTAGTGGGAAGAGCGTGGAGTTTCTTTGCTGCGGCTCCCTGGGGCAACCCCGTGCCTGGAGACCTTCGTGGACCTGATCACTATTACGCAAGGACTCTTTCCTTTCGTGAAGGGCGAGACGCATTTCAAAAGCTCACCTTGGCCCAAGGACAGTCGGAGTCAGCTGCGCGCGAGCTTCTGCGGATTGTTTCTCAGTCATTCATCCACAAAGCAGATGGCCCTTATTACTTGGGCTTTTTTGATAACTGGATCATGTGGGTACGTAGCCTGACGGATCCGCGCGCAAAGATTTCTCAGGACGGCGAATTCTTGTGGCGGGTTGGTTACGGATTTTGTGACCAAGCAGCAACTGTTTACGTCTCACTCGCCAAGCAGCTTGGGTTTCGTGCCCGTATACTTTGGCTAGAGGGACATGTGGTAGCAGAAGTTCTTGTGCCGAACCTTGGGGGAAGGATTGTCGACCCTGACCTTGGCATATGGTGGGATTTTTCTTCGGCTGAGCTTGCACAAGGTATTTCCCAAACTCGTATTGCTAATGAAATTCTTGCTGCGGGATATGATAATGAGCTCGCGCAAAAGATAGCCCAAATTTATGTGAGCACGGAGGATAACAAACTCACCGCTTTGCCCTATTTGCCAGAGCTATATCGATTTGAGGCAATTTCCAGTTGGCTGAGCCTGCTACTTCCAAGCCTGGGACTATTGTGGTGCGGCGGGTGCCTATTACATTCGAGGGCTTACAAGAATAGTACGCGCTGATTTCTTAATCTTTCGGAATCGAATAAAGTCCAACCTTATGAATACCACCGCACGTCAGTTATTCGTTTTGCTTCTCGCCTTCATCGCTTCCCTCTCTTCGGCTCGCGCCGAAAGCAGCATAAACAATAGCGAACTTTCTTCGCTGAGAATGTGGGTGCTTCCTCATGATAGTTTGGAGATCTCAAACTCCACGATTTGCCCGCAAGGAGGAGAGGACTGTGTCATCTTTGTGGACCAAAATGCGAAGCTTTCCGTCAACAATACAAGTTTTGGCCCCAAGGTAAGGATCTTCTATGATTGCTCGTTTACTGAGTGTATCGAATTTAGCAATGTTACTAAGAATGCTCTTGTAGTGGAGGGCCGGCCACCTTTTCTTACGGCTGCGGCCGCCACCAACCCGGCGTTTCGCCGCACCTCAAAAAGCATGACGAATACGCATCTTCAGCAGTTTTCCGGCCGGATCCCGACGGGAGAAGCTCTAGAACTTTCAAATGTGCATCTATGCGATGAGGCGGGAGCTGCGTCATGTGTTCTTGATGTTTCTCCTCAGGGCACGCTTATCGCAACGAATACGGTTCTTGGGCGCAGGCTGCACATCCGTCCTGCCATGCGCTTACTAGAACAGGTTGAGTTTTCGAACGTTCAGTTTTTCGGCGCATTCTCCGAGTCGCAATCCACGGCGCAGGCACCCACGAGAAGTGAGGAAGTAAGGGAGCAAAACGAAAAGCTGGTTGCTGATCTCGCCCCACTTAAGCTTCGAGTTGAAGAAACTGCTCGGGGAGTCGAGATTAACCTTCCGGGGGTATACTTTGAATTTAATAGATCAGATCTCACGCCCTCTGCGAGTAAAAATGTAACCAAGATTGGTGATATTCTGTCGAATGTAGAGGGGAGAGTCGTGAGTGTAGAAGGGCACACTGACAGTGTTGGCTCAGATGAGTATAATTACCGCTTGTCGCGTAGCCGTGCTGAGGTTGTCAGAGAAGCTCTGGTCGCAAGGGGCTTCTCGTCTTCGCGCATCCGAGCTACCGGATTTGGTGAGAGTCAGCCGGTGAGTGACAATGCCACGGACGAGAGGCGTGCGCGGAATAGACGCGTGGAAGTTATTGTTGAGAATTCTGGAACTTTACGCACTTCTTCGGATGACCCCACAGAGAGGCTCAATAGAGAGGCTTCTAAGTCATCGGGTCAACGTACTTCGCAAGATTCGACCAAGCGCTCCATTAGAGTTGGCGAAGCGAATAATCCAGTCGTGAGTGTGGAAGACGATGATATCAAAGTTGGTTCTGGCATTCACGTGACCGACAAACATGTCTCAGTGCATGTTGATGGGCTACACGTGGAGATTGACAAATAGGAGTTAGAAGCTTCTTGCCGCACAGCAGGCATAATTTCTCACAGCCCCGTACAGGTCAAAGTTAACTATTCCATCAGTTGGATTCACGGATGAGGGGCCAAAGCAGCGACTCGCAACGCGCCGGTACACCGCATAGGCAACAAAACTTGAAGATGAGCCAACCGATCGAAGAGTGACACTTCCCGTATGAAGCCAGGTGTCATCGGGGAAATTGAGTCCAAGATTTGCCCGATTCGCGCACGCATACGCGAGGTCTTGGTGCTCACACACGCGGCCGCCAAGTGAATAGCACCGGTTCAAGGCCTCTTCGATTGTTCCAGATGCAGTGAAGCTTGGCTCTATACAGGTAGGTCCAAGGTCAATCCATCCAGCTGGGCACGAGAGTGTAGGTGTGTTTCCGGCAGGTCCTTGTGGACCTATCGGGCCAATTGCTCCGGTATCACCCTTAGGCCCTTGCAGACCAATAGCGCCAGGCAATCCTTGGGGCCCTGCGGGTCCCGCTGGGCCAGCGACGCCGGTATCGCCCTTTAATCCTTGTGGGCCAGTTGCTCCCATGTCGCCTTTGAGACCTTGAGGTCCTGCGGGACCTGTAGCTCCTGTATCCCCCTTCAATCCCTGTAGTCCCGTGGGACCGGTTGCGCCAGTATCACCCTTGAGACCTTGTGCGCCTTGAGGTCCCATAGGTCCAGCAACACCCGTATCTCCTTTTTGTCCCGTTAGACCTTGCTCGCCGCGATCACCCTTAAGACCTTGCGGGCCTTGTGGTCCAATAGCACCCGCATCACCCTTGTCACCTTTGGGACCGACTGCTCCGTCAGCTCCCGCAGGTCCGGTTGCACCGGTATCTCCTTTCACTCCCGCCAGACCCTGTTCACCGCGATCCCCTTTAAGTCCTTGCGGGCCTTGTGGTCCAACCGCACCAACATCACCTTTATCGCCCTTGGGTCCGGCCGCTCCATCTGCTCCTACAGGTCCAGCTGCGCCGGTATCACCCTTTAGACCTTGTGCGCCTTGCGGTCCCGCAGGTCCGACATTTCCCGTATCTCCTTTTGGTCCCACCAAACCTTGCTCGCCGGTATCACCCTTAAGTCCTTGCGGGCCCTGTGGTCCAACCGCACCGGCATCGCCTTTGTCGCCCTTGGGACCGACCGCTCCATCTGCTCCTGCAGGTCCAGTTGCGCCAGTATCACCCTTTAGACCTTGTGCGCCTTGAGGTCCTGCAGTTCCGACATCTCCCGTATCTCCTTTTGGTCCCACCAAACCTTGCTCGCCGGTATCACCCTTAAGTCCTTGCGGGCCCTGTGGTCCAACCGCACCAACATCACCTCTATCGCCCTTTGGACCGACTGCTCCATCAGCTCCCGCTGGCCCAGTTGCTCCGGTTTCACCTTTGAGACCTTGTGCGCCTTGCGGCCCCGCCGGTCCGACATTTCCCGTATCTCCCTTTTGTCCCGCAAGACCTTGCTCTCCGCGATCTCCTTTCAGTCCTTGCGGGCCTTGTGGTCCAACCGCTCCCGCATCACCTTTTTCGCCCTTCGGACCGAGCGCTCCATCTGCTCCTGCAGGTCCAGTTGCTCCAGTATCACCCTTAAGACCTTGTGTGCCTTGCGGCCCGGCAGGTCCTACATCTCCCGTATCTCCTTTTGGTCCCACCAAACCTTGCTCGCCTCGATCACCCTTAAGTCCTTGCGGGCCCTGTGGTCCAACCGCACCAGCATCGCCTTTGTCGCCCTTGGGACCGACCGCTCCATCTGCTCCTGCAGGCCCAGTTGCACCGGTATCACCTTTAAGACCTTGTGCACCTTGCGGACCCATAGGTCCAGCAACACCCATATCTCCTTTTGGTCCCGCAAGACCTTGCTCTCCGCGATCTCCTTTCAGTCCTTGCGGGCCTTGTGGTCCAACAGCACCCGCATTACCCGTTGGTCCTTGCTCTCCTTGTTCGCCCTTTAACCCCTGAGGTCCAGCAACTCCGGCATCGCCCTTCTCTCCTTTTGGACCTTGAGCCCCATCAGCTCCCGCCTGGCCCTGCAAGCCGGGAAGTCCTTGTGGGCCTGCAATTCCCTGTGGACCTTGTTGCCCCTCTGCTCCCGTGGCGCCGGTCTCACCTTTCTCACCGCGTTCTCCTTGCGATCCCGCCGGGCCAGCAGGCCCTTCAGGACCCATTGGTCCGGTGTCGCCTTTATCACCCTTGGGCCCTTGCACTTGAAGGGCGCCGAGAAGTTCAAGGAGTTCAGTAATGGTTACGACGGAAGATAAAAGAGGATAGCTTCGCCCAGAATGGCCACTTGTGTAGACCTGCAAATAAACTTTGCCTGAGGGACTTTTTGGAACCGAGACTGCGAGAGTAATAAGTCCGTCACGATCAATTTTTCCTGTGCCGACAATACTCGCGCCGCTCGCAGGCTTCGCTTGCGACCCTTGCAAGACAAAAACATCCGGCTTCAAGCTTATGCCAAGGGTATAGTTGGTGAAGGCCACACCTCGAATCGAGACATTTACTTTGGTGTCCCCACCCGCACTCAGAATCGCAGGCTCCGAAACGGAAATATCTGGCGCCTCTTTGTTCCAGGAATCAGCCTGCGCTTCCCGTCGCCCTATCAGCAAGCCAAGGAACAGCGCAGCAACAATCGGATTGAGGAGCAGCACTGGATACTTCAAGAGAACCTCGCAGTTTACGGCGAAAAGTTTCGTCCAGTGCCTACCCCGCGTGAGTAGTGAAGTTCGGCGTGATTGTGAGCTGTGATGAGATTTTGAATCTGAGTGTCGAGCGCGCTTAGATTAAATTGAGAAATCAGCGCATTGGTGATTCATTAGAATTCACAAAAATCTCTGAGCATTCCTCTCACTAAGCACTATGGAGTTCTCTGAAAGCGGCCTTTCCGTGCCGCATGTAATGCGGGGAGAATCTGGGAGGCTTCGTCTCCAACTTTGTCGGGATAAGAATCTACGAGTGCTCCTATTCGCGATAGAATAGTGAATCCAAACTACTGGTCACCGCGGCAAAGCATAGTGCAGAAATGGGGGGGCGAGGTGTGTACGCGCCCCCCTCTCTTTTCGGTCTCGTACGAGTCGGGAGAAAGACTCATGAGGAGCCCATTCGCTTCAAGCTGGCTCCACTCTCCACTCCTCGAATAGGAGAGATGGAGTGTGGAGCCAATCATTACTTCAGTGCATTCGCCAGTACGGCCTACTGCACGCCGCAGGCTCTCTGGTCGCTAGGATGCACTACTACTCTTTGGCACGGCCCCTCACGGAAGCATGAAAGGCCCACCATTTGACCAGCACTGTTAATGGAATCGGGCTGAAACCATTCTATCTGCTCGTAGGCAGAGGGCATAAGGTCAGAAAATTTTCTTATCCCAGAGCGCTCGTCCCAAAGGAATTGAAACCCTTCGGTTTCAGTGTATGCCGATCCTACGAACGAACCACGCTGGCTAGCGTGATGAATAAGGACGCTTGCGCCCTCAAGCCCAACCTCGTCATTAAGGTGGATAAGCCTCCGATGCGAGGGCCACACGAGTGCATGGTGGATAACCCTCTCCTCTCCATTGCTACCATGGACGAGTTCCTCCCCTCGGCCGATAGCGGTGCCTGATTCAAGTAAGTCCTGAAGCCATGCATTCTCAATGCCTGACGGGAGAGGGAGCTGCACAACTGGTCGGCCCAAAGGACGTAGTGCCGGACGATACTTGTGTAGGACTGGGTCTACCAGAAGAGCTCCACCAAAGGTGAGAGCAGAATTCAAATGGTCGGCAGAGAAGTTTGCAGGCATCCTTTGATCAAGGTACCGATTTCTTATGAGCAAACTGTGCTGTATTTCGTTGCGCTCTCCAATGCCAATAAAGAGAGTGATGCCCGACGTGCTTAGGTCTACTGCAAGAAGTCCGTTTGGGTAACGCGGGGGAGCTGGTGGAAGCTGACGCGCTGCGGCATTTCGCATCAGAAAGGCGGAACTAAGAGGGTATCCCTCTCGGATAAGTGCTTCTCCGGAGTTTTTAAATAAAAGGGCCGAGGCATTTCGGGTAAAGGGCTGAGGAGCAGTCACGGTTCGAACCGTTCCACGTTCGTAAAGGCGAAATACACGCTCATTTGCACTTACCTGCATGTTCCCAAGAATCTGGCAGCGGTCATTGATGAGCCAAGGTTTCCAGAGTTCCCCTTGGAGTTCGGTGCCCGGAATGACGGTAACCGTATAAGGGTCCGCGTATGCGGACGCACTGATGACAAGCTGCATGGCTAGTAAGAAACGTAGGATTATCGTTCTCATAATCTTCTCCCCGTTAGTAGTGTACTCTGACAACGCCCGCACGTTTGGTCGAGATGGTGAGTGAATAGTAAACGACGCAGGAAATCACAGCGCGTCAGCGAGTCATGACAACTGATTGGAATGAATGAGATTCTGAGCAGAGAAGGCAGTAAGAGAACTTCTTATTTATTTAGACTACAAGAGACATGAGTGGTGACTTTATCGAAAGATAAAGAAGCTAATATTGTAAAAATGGGAGAGAGCAAACCTACCAAAGTGCGGCGGGGTCTGCCGTAGTGGTGAGCGCAAGTCCCTGAGCTCCCGCGCCCCCCGCAGTAGTAGAATCATTTCCAATATTACCTGGATTCACGGTGCCTCCGTCGCCACCTGCGCCTCCGCTTCCGCCTCCGGAGCCTCCGCCTAGATACACAAATCCAGAGATACTTCCTGCCCCTCCCGCTGATCCTCCGGCTCCGCCATTTACCGTAATGCTGCCCGAGTTAGTGGCTGAGGGAGCAATTAAATGAACAATTCCTCCTCCGCCCCCGCCGCCTGCCGCAAAGCCGGTTGAGTTGGAGTCCGTCGCAAGTAATGCGCCACCGGCTCCTCCATTTGCAATAAGCGCACCGGAATTGCTGACCGAAGTACCCGAAGCGAGAAGTATAAAACCTCCCCCACCTCCTCCTCGTGCGGGGCCCGGGGCGCCTGTTCCGTGTGCTGAGATACTCCCTTGATTCACCACGCCTCCGGCGCAAAGCACCGCGAAGTTACCTCCTCCATCACCTCCTGTGTCTGCACTTTCGCGAAAGCCATTTCCTCCTCCCAGAATGCCGAGCTTGAGTAGTTGCCGAGCAACTCCAGAGTAAAGAGCCAAGCCGCCTGTGCCCCCAAGGGCGGCCAGTCCTCCAGAACTCACGGTGCTTGGGCGAACGCCATTTTCGCCGAATCGAGGATGGTCGCGTAGGGCGGGATTAACGCTAATTGTTCCCTCATTCTGGAAACTACCAGTGCAGCGAATCACAGTACCTGAATGGACAGTCAGCGTGGACCCACTGGCAATCGTGAAATTGGTATATTGAGGATTCGGGTCATTGAGAGTGACACTCCCCACAATAGATCTTCCGCCGGCCGATCCATCGCCGTAAATGCGCAGAGTCCCATCGCTTCCCGCGGTGCCGGGTGCTCCGGTTGAGCCAACTGGTCCTTGTGGCCCCGTTGCGCCTTGAGCTCCGGTAGGTCCGGCCGGACCTTGCGGACCAGTGAGCCCGGTTTCTCCCTGCGGGCCCGCCTCTCCTTGCTCCCCTGTTAACCCTTGTAGCCCCTGGTCCCCGCGTAATTCATCAAAAGCGATCTCTGTTTCGCCCAAAGCGACTGAGCAACGTTTGCGTACTTTGATAGACCCATTGCTCGTTCGAATGCAGAATTTATAACCGGGAAGACTGCTTGATTTACGCCTCAAGTCCTCAACGTAGCATAGAGCTCCCTCACGCCAGTCTCGGCATTCTGATTTACCGAGCCCAAGGCTTGTACAATCATAAGGGCAGAGGTGTACGCTCACGGAGGAGGGAATTTGAGCGAGCGCCTCGGATATGTCCCAAATGGGGAGCAAGGAAAGCAATGCAAGAGTTCTCAGAATTCGAGAGTGAATGCGCAGCATTGCAAAGGTTAGCGTCAGGCTATGCCGAAAGCCTTAGCTCCCGGCAACCAAGAAAGTGTCTCCTTGCGTGAGATCTCCTTCTTATCCTGTACGTTACAAAGAAGTCTTACCAACTTCGCGTAGGGATATACCAAAAAATCTCCTACGCGGAGCGCCTCGCGGAGTAGCACTCACCACTCCCACTCCTCTCATACCTTGACTCTCGCCTCTCGCTTTGCAGCGAGTTCAGAGTATGGGCAGCGCTATGCCACTTTCCTCGATGAGCCATTCGAATCAACGCGGGGAGGCTCAAGCTGCAGTAGGGTTCGTAGCTGTGTCCCAAGCTGCTGTGCGCGAACTTTGTCATTCTCTACTTTAAGTTCAATTGAATGAGCGGCATCCAGGATCGGTGCACCGTCCGCCTTGGTCGGGACCGGGCGAGAAGGCTCAAAGAGAGAATCCAGCGCTTTCACGAGCTCCGCGGGGAGAGTGATAGTGATCACGAATGAGGAGAAGATACTAATATATTTTCCTGCGAGCTCTGGGGGAGACTTTTCAGCAAATCTTACGACCCCCGGGACATTCCTGCGCATCTCAGCGTAGCGCCTGCTAAGGGGCGTGTCATGGCCAATCACCATGTGATAGGGAAGATTCAGTTCCCTGTGGGCATCAAGAATCTGAGATTCGGTAGAGTCCTTTGAAAGAATAAACCAGGCATGAGGCGACCACTCGAGGTAATCGTTTTCACCGCCATTAATGAGTAGTCCCATCGTGATACCACTCCAGAATTGACGGAGTTCTCGGAGGGATCCTGCGCGCATCACCGAACGCGTGCCAATGTCATTCACAAGCAGACCCTGTTCGCGTGCCTTGGCGAAGTTGGATAAAGCGGAGTTAAGCAGAAGCTGAGCGGAGAAGAGCCAGGTAAGTCGAATTACATAGCGGTCTCTCAGCTTGATAATTACGCCATCTCTCATGAGCTTACGCAGATCGTGATAAATGGCTTGGAGTGAGCACTTGGTGCCTGAGGCGGTGACCTCTGCAAATATTTCTTGGGCTGAAGCGGAAAGGCGGCGTAGGAGAAATCGTACAATGATGTCTTCTATGCGCTGCGTTGCACCGAGAATCATTTTTTCTCTCCGCTCCGTCGAGTGGGTGAATACGGAGGGGGTATCAGACGCTGATAGTCGCTTATGGCAGTCGTTGCCTTCCTTGAGCCTTGCATAGTACCCCCACCATCTTCGTTATTCTTCCGGCAGAGAGGCTCGATACCTGAGGCTGAATCAGCACCGTGCATCAAAAGAATAGTTACCGAAGATATTCTGTAGGGGGGCAAGCGCCTACGTCTTCGGTGCCCTGACTTGTGATTGTCGGCTGCACGTCAAACGGCGCTCCAAATACCCTGGAAACCTCTGCAAAAGCTCCATTCCAAATACACCTCTGTGTACCTTCGTGTCCTCTGTAGTGAATTGCTTGATAAAATTTCACCACAGAGGACGCAGAGGTACACAGCGGTGAGTTTTCAGAGTTTCCCTAGAGTTTGGTGGCTCGGCTTGCTTCTTAGAGAGCTCAGCGGATATTTCGAAGAAAGCGCGTGAGTTCCCCTTCTTCGCTCTTAGTCGGGCGCCTATAAGTTCGGACATCAGGGGAGCGCGGGAGTAACCCAGGCGGCGCATCCTGATACTTTGGCACCCAAAGAAGAAAGGCATTTGAGCGTGATTCAGCCGCTTCTAAGAGCGCCTTCCACTGTCGAAGACGAGGCACTGAGGGGTCGTCTTCGCCCTTAAAGCGAAAGTATTCGCCATCGGTATGAACGATTCCGTTGCTCAAAGAGCTATCCGTGCGAGAGGTGTGGACTTCCTTAATGACACCTTGGGGCAAAGACTGTGAGCCCTCTCCACGGCACTTATAACACGCGCTTCTTACCCAGCTGACTTTTTCTGGGGAGGGTAGAGCTGACTTTGCGAGTGCGAGTGCTACCTGAAAGCCATCTCTATCCAGAGTGTCTTCAAGGCCAGGGGCGATACTTACTTTAATGCCGCGTGCGAGTGCATATTCCGCGAGGGGAGCAATCCGAGTTTCGATAATCTCGCGGTACGTATCTTGAAATGCAAGATTTTCTTTTAGCTTGCGAAGAAAAGTAGCGGGATGCATCACGGCAAAAGAATGAAACAGGCCGCTACTCCACCGTCTTTGCGCGGGACCGTTGTACACATAAAAGTGTACCCAGGCTTCTCTGCCCTCCGAGGACAGCTTGTCTAAACTTGTCTGCACTGCGTCAGAATTCCACCCGAACGTCCCATCAATAACAAAGGCAGTCATCACGCGCTTGAGGCAGCTTTTTGTCAAAACTTGAACAATAGGCTGCGGGCCCTCCGGCGCGCGAGGATGGAGGCAGTGCAGACAAGAGATTCCGCGCCACGACGCTTCGAGTAATCCGTTGGGACAGTCATTGGCTATGGCCGAGACAGGCACCAATGAAAGCACAGTGGAAATGAAACACTTCCATACGGCTTTCCAAAGTTGCTGCTGTGCTTTTCTCATCGCGCGGTACATTGAGAGTCACTCTCCTCTGCATAAGCCAGAATCCACCCATAATCAGTGCCTGAGGGAGCAAAGGCGGGGTGAAACTTAACGAGATATTCAAAGCGCCGATCGATGTAGGATAGCTTGGTGCGTGCGGTGCCATCCAAGCCAAGAACTACCTTCCTCAGCTCACGCTCGGAACAACTGCGATAGGCTCCCGCTTCTTCATCGTAGTATGAGTCCGATTCAACAACTGTCGCCTGTACGCCTGTATAGCTATCGAGCGGACTAGATGCCGTAATCGCTACTTCAATATTGTTAATGCCTTTAGTAGTGAGACTTGCATCAATAGATGGACAGAAGTCGCGGTAGGTGCCCCACGCAGAGGAGGGCAGGGGCCTAGCAATCACGAGTTGGCTAAGTCTTCCATCCCCTCGGATATCAGCAGAGAAGAGCAGCTCATCTCTGTCGTTGAATGAGGCAATAGTAAGGTATGACCCATTCAAGCTAGCGCTGGTCAGCGTTGAGTTTTGCATTAATCTGTTATGCGGCGCGAGGCACGTCAGCCCTATTCCATGGCGCTCTTTGGGGTTCTCAAGAAAGGCACTGTTTCGGTATCCCGCGATGAGCCCTGAGCGCGAGAGTGCACCGGAGGAACTGTAGTCGCTTCTTCCAGTAAAGTCGTTTCCTCCCTCATAGGAAGCAACGCGTCCCCGAAAAAGGGTGGTGCCAAGCATAGTTTCGCCCCGCCCGTTGATCTCGACCACCGCGTTATGAAAGCAGGAGGCTAGTTGGTCGTCGGAGTTTCCAAGACAGCGTAAAGAATCCTGATAATAGGCGCGCTTGAAGCAGACTTGCTTTCCTTCTTGCGAGAACCTGCACGTTTTAAAGGGCCCAATGAGCTCCTCAGCGGCATAATAGTTCTGGCACAGGACTGGATTCTCTGAGGAGATTGGCGGCGGTGTCTTTGAGCTGTTCTGACGGAACACCACCATGTCCCCTTTGTTGTTAAGGCTCAAACCCACCGAAAGAAGATTTTCAGGTAGGTTCTGCACGTGCCTGCTCCCTTGGGCTCTGCTCCAGGTAAAGGCTCGAGGAGCGAGATAATTCCTGGTGGTTACGACTGGATTCCCGTCACTATCTAGGTCCGGGGTATCGTCATAGTCCCTGTCCTCTGAGCATTGGTAAGACGCAAGAGATCCAGAGAATCCTAAAACTCGGCCCGAGTCGTTAATATCGAGAGCTTCGCTCAGCGTATCTGAAGGTGAGGCGAAGGGAAGAGTTTCGGTGCCTCTACTAGGGCTCCAGAGAGCCGCGACACGTGCGCCGCTCACCATTTTATACCCAGCAACCTGCCCTTTCTTATTGATGGCAAACGCATCCCTCATCCCGGCATCGCAAAGCCGCGTCGACGAGCCAGAATCCCGGTGGTATGCCACCGGACAGGGAGGAGAAGAGTTGAGGTCCCGAAGAAGAACCCAAGAGCCCCCCATGTCTACCGCTTCTTCATTGTCAGAAACGACGGGGCTTAGTACCTCATATGAGTAGCGCTGAGCGTGCGCGAGGCTTGCCGAGAGAAACAGTGAAACCGCGAATATAGATACATATCTCATAGGGATATCCTAAATAGTGTGTAATATGCACACTACCCAAAGAGCCGAGGCTAATCAAGCACAAAAGACACGAATTCGTGCTTGCCATGCTAATGTGCTGATGGCACACTATATTTATGGCATCAAAGGAAGAGGTATACGAAGCAGTCGTCGGGTTCTTGGTAAGACCGGTGGCGCGCTTTTGCGTGAGGAACTCTATTCCTTTTCGCGTCTTTTTTGAGCATGCCCGCATGGCTTTTGTTCGTGAAGCCAACGCCTTCTTAGAAGGTCAGGGGCAATCGGCAAATGTGAGCCGAGTTGCGCTGCGCACGGGACTTAGCCGAAGAGAGGTTCAGGCGTGTCTTTCAAATCAAGAAGTTGAAGCTGAACCAAGTCTGCTCCGAAAGATTCTTGGTAAATGGCAGCTCGATAAGAGATACCGTGCTAAATCCGGCAGGCCTCGGCCGCTTACTGCGCTCGGCAATGATAGCGAGTTTGCTGAAATGGTGCGCTCGGTAAGTCAGGACCTTAATCCTTACTCAGTCCTTGGAGAACTCGAATCAGCAAAACTTGTGGAACGTAAGGATGCCGTAGTGACTCTTGTGTCGCCGGTGTACATCCCAGCGGGAGACATTAAGCGCGGCTTTCAGCTAGTGGCCTCTGATGTTGATGACCTCGTGCTCGCTGCGGAAGAGAATATTGAGCATCAAGAGAATCCGCCCCACCTGCATATTAAGACATCGTACGATAATATTGACGCCCGGGCTCTTCCTGAGATCCGTGAGTGGTGTATTAAGAAGGGACAGGAAATCCATGCGGAGGCTCGTGAATTCTTTTCACGCTATGACCTCGACATGAATCCTCAGAGAGCGAAAGGGGGGGAGGCTACGGGGGGAGCGCGCGTAGCGCTTGGAACTTTCAGCATTGCTCAGCCGCCTGATATCAAAGCAAGCAGTGAGCCTGAAAAGACGGACCCGATTACTGGACTCGAACGTTCAGGCGAGGGAGCGAAGAAAAAAGCGCATAGGAGTGGGAGGGGGTAGTGGACAATTCAGGTAGGCATAGCAATTTTCTCATGAGAGTGAAGCTCTGCTCGCTCCTCTGTGTCCTATCTATCGCTACCCTCCTTGCGTCTTGTGCGGGAGGAGGGTCGGCAGGTACCGGAGGGGGCAGTGGAGTCGAGCGCACGTTCCGAGGATCGGTAAGAAGCGTCGGGGCACCAGTGGCGAACGTGCGTGTTTCGCTCGTTGAGACAGGAGCCACTTCGGTAACTGATGCAGAAGGGAAATTCTCTTTACAAGCCAATCTCCCTTCCGACTCCGCAACGCTAGGACTTATTGCTGCCGAGGGGCAGGCCGAACAATTTGTAGACGTGCCGATTGATAATCCGGATTCAACGGTAATCTCGGTTGATATTTCCCTCGATGCTCAAAAGCTTGTTGAGTCCGTTTCTCGATTTTACATGTGGGCGCGCGTCGTTGGAGAATGTGCACGCTACTTTGATAATCAAGAAATCATTCGTCAGAAGCGTAAAACGCCGCCAGAGTTGCCGTGCACCATGCGCTTTTTTGTTAATGGAGGGGTAACTCCGCTCGAGAATATCCCCGGCGCGATGCAAGTAAGAAGTTGTGACTCAACATTGTGGAGACCACTCGCGACGGGGGCAACGGGCCGGGGGGCGGAAGCAGGGGTAGGCGAGATAGACTTCACCTTTATCGACAATGAGCGAAACTGCGAGTATCGTATTGTCGCTCCGTTTGATGTTCCGCCTCTTCCGGAGCTTTCGGTATTACTACAAACGCTCACCCTCACTTCTTCGCAGGCGAAGAAGTAGGCTTCTTTAGCGAGTTGGGTGAGGCTAACTCTTGGATTTTAACGGCCATGAAATCTTATGACGTGGTAATTGTAGGAGGGGGATGCTCTGCGGCTCTTCTGCTTCTGCAGTTAGTTGAAGCCCTCCCTAAAGGATCCCACGTTGCCATAATAGACGCGAGTGACATGCCCACAAGAGGCATCGCCTATCGCACGAGAAACACTCGGCACCTTCTTAATGTGCCGGCTGCTCGTATGAGTGCCTACCCCCAGAAACCAGAAGACTTCTGTAACTGGCTCAAAGCATCGGGGAAAACATTCGGAAACTTCGATTTTGTTCCGCGCTGGACTTACGGTGACTATCTAGAGCAGAGACTGGCTGAAGCTACGGCTTCCCAACAACCTACTCTCGAGTGGATAAAGGGAACTGCTTCGGGAATCGAGCAAGTGCCTGGTCCACACGAGACTAAATATGTGGTTCAGATCGCAGGTCATGAGCCTGTAGCGGGGAGAAACTGTATTCTTGCAGTGGGAACTCCCGTTTCCGAGTGGCCTAGTATCTTTAGGTCGGCAGGCATCAAACGCGCAGATCTGCTCCTTGTTGACCCATGGAAAATGCAGGCTTCTTCTGATGTCCCCAAGGATTCAGAGGTCTGTGTTCTTGGGACGGGCCTCACGGCTGCAGATGCGGTGATAGAGCTTGTCACTCATTCCCGCCCTCGAAAAATTACTATGCTTTCTCGGCATGGTTTGCTCTCTGAGGTTCATAAACCAGAACTCTACTTACAGCCGGGCCTGAGTGCTCCCACACTACCCTTGCGACTTCGTCAGGTTTTAAGATGGGTCAGGGAAGGCAGCCGTAGTACTGATTGGCGCCGCGTGGTTGATGCGCTAAGGCCGGTCACGTCTCAGCTTTGGAAGGGCTTTACTCAGTTTGAAAAACGGCAATTTTTACGGCATCTACGGTCGCATTGGGATGTGGCAAGACATCGGATGGCCCCTCAGATTCGAGAGGAGCTGGACAAATTACGCTCGGCTGGAATTCTCGAGATAGTTTCCGGAAGAGTTCGCAAAGTAGAGATTCAAGGCGACAAGGTCGCGCTTTCCTTCCATGATCGCAGCCATTCCTTGCGTGAACTTCATATCGCTCGCGTGGTAAACTGCACCGGCTTTGGTGATATGGCTCCGCCAGGAAGTTTACTTGCAAAGCTTGAATCGGGTGGTTTGCTTAAACGTTCGCAAATCGGCTTTGGATTTGAAGTTGATAGCACTCGTTCTCCGGGGTTCTTTTTGATTGGCTCGCTCAGGCTTGGCGAGTTATGGGAGAGCATCGCAGTGCCTGAACTGAGGCAGCAAGCCCGGCAGATTGCTGAGACAGTAGCGGCTTCATGCGTAACTGAGTCTTTTGCGCCAGGCGCCTCAGTTCCATAGGTTCTAAGAGTTGCCGTCTTCCACTGGTTGATCCACCGGTTTGGCAGAGGAAGCTCCTTGAGAAAGGAAGTACTCAACTGCGGCGCAGGCCCAGGCGTTAAATCTGTCCTTCTCAGGGCCAAGGGCAATTGAATGCGCCGATCCTCCAAAGCGACAGACTTCAATGGCGCGGGAAGAGAGAGAGTCTTTGATGATATCAGAGCTGCGTGGCAGAGCGGAACGATCATGCACTCCATGCGCCAGAAAAACGGGGGGAGTAAAGGCCCCGGAGGCCACAAGCTTACGTGCATCCACCCGTAACTGCTCGATACCAAGAATTGCCCCGCGCGCGATAACAGGTATCCTAGGCCTTAGGTCCCATTCTGTGGTCCGGTATTGGGGCGGCACAGGTGTCGGCCCAAAACTAAGCTCCTCGAGGACGAATTCATCCAACTCTGGTCCCTTTAGCTTTCTCGCCTTGCGAGCAACATTCCACTGGTAGAGGGCCCTTAGAGTGCTAGCTCCTTTGAGATAGGCCCCTTCAGTGATTACCCCGGCAACGGGCCTAAACGAGAAGCGCTGAGCGAGTTGAAGCGCTACCAAAGCCCCTATTGAGAAACCTCCGAAAATAAGAGGTGTCGTCTCTGGTAGCCCGAAGATCGCTTCCTGCACTGCATTAACTGCCTTGTTCATTACGTTATGTGCGGAAAACTGGGCGGGCACCCTCATTTTCTCATCATGTCCCCACAAGCTGGTCAGGGACACATGAAGAGAGCGGTCGTGTAGTAGGGCGCCCAAATGCCGATAATGATAGGGACCACATTCTCGAAAGCCGCCAATCAGGATTACTGCGGCACGCGCGCGAGAGGGCTCGCATGGAAGTACGAGATCCGAGATCCACTCTGCTTGAGATAGCCCCCGATTCGAAGATAGGTCCTCTAAGGGCATCGAGAGCACGGGCGCTGCGGAGGAAGCCTCTCTATGAACTCCATCTCCACGGGCAGATGGACTTGAAAGAGGGGACGAATGAGGAGACGAACCTGCCATAATTCAAACAGCATTGGCGCGGGTAAGAGGCCGGAGAGATTAGCGCAGGCCTGAGCCTCCATCAATCTATTCCCCTAAGTAGCTGGAAAGATATGAACTAAACCCCGCTCGAACGATGGGTGATGCATGAGAGACTCCTTTTGAAGTGGATACTCTCGCTCAAGTATGTTGATATCTTTGTCGAAACAAGGACGGATGGGATTTAGAAAGCCGACATTAGCTTCTGTGGTTCTCGCGATGCTTTGGCTGCTTTGTGCCATCCATTGCACTGTCGATAAGGCATCTGCCCATTGGCACATCGGAGGTCCCGCTGAATCACCGGTTCATCATCATTCACCGATCGGTCAGGAAACCTCCGAGAATGGATGTCCCCAACATGATAGTTCTCTTGACTCCAAGGGCGAGGAGTGCTGCTCAATCCAGGCCAGACTAATCTCTTTGCATGCCTTCTAGAGGGAATCCTTACATCCGCGCCTGATGGCTTCAGCCCTGGGGCTTATTTTTTCTCATGCGAAAATTTTTCTTCTGCATGACGAAAGAGGCCCTAGTCCGCAACCTGAGGCAGCTTTACGTCAATTCACTTTTCTTTCCGAACATCTTCGTGCCGCTTGCGCTCCTAATGCCCCGCCTTCAAACGTTTAGTCGCTGGGGCAGACGTCATCGCAGGTCCCTTGGAGTGAGTCCGGTAGAAATATAGCTTGCCGTTTCGGACCGACTTCTCGACTCCCAATTTCATGTTCGTAGTGCTCAATTTCATCGCACCGTTCATCGGAGCATGCTGTTATGAACCAGTTTAAAAAAAGAATTGCATGTCTGCTTCTCGCGGGAGTAGGGCTATTTTCACCTTTGCTCGTAGTGGCAGAGAGTCAAACAACCACCTTGGAGGAGCTACTTGCCCGAGCCTTGGACGAAAGTCCGCTCGTCAAGAGGATTGCAGCTCACACGACTCAAAGTCGGGCTCTCGGCATTGAAACTTCCACTCTTGAAAACCCAACGCTCGATTCTGAGATCCGATTCCCTACCTCTCGAGGGGATTCAAAGGGGCAAAATGAAATAGCACTCGCCTTGTCTCAGCCCATGCGAGTCAGTGACTTTGGCACGCGAGCCCGCATTAACGAGCTTATCCAAAGCGCAGCTTCGCAGGATGAAAGAGCCGAGCTACTCGCATTTTCGCAGCGATTTCGTCTTGCCTACGTAAAGTCGTGGTCTCTTTCGCAAAGAGCAGATGAGATGCAGGGCTCTCTTGCGAGAATCTCAAAGATCGAAAAGCACGTAAATGCTGCCGCTCAGGGTGGCTTCATTCTACCAAGCGAAAGGGCACTTTTTAAAGCAGAAGCATTGAAGGCGCGCTATCAGCTAAGGGCCCTGAGTGCCGACCTAATCCGAGCGCGAGCTGAGCTTGCAAAACTCGCAGGCTTCGCAGTGGGAGAAAAGTTGACGCCTCCAACCTTTGCCGTTCTCCCTAGTGAGGCAGAGTTGCTTGAAAGAGAGGAGCGCCTCCCCGCACAAACCCGCGCTAAACTGGCATTGCAGCTAGCCACTGAGCAGATGAAGCGAGCCGAGCTCGATGCCTACCCATAATTCGCTCCACGAATCGTATACGAGCGCAATAACGATGCTTCCGAGTACGTGGGCTTTGGAATCTCATTTGATCTTCCCGTCTTCAATCGAAATCAGTCGGAAAGGAGCGTGCATACGTCCGAAGTGGTAGCAGCTCGAAGTCTAGATAACTACTTCTCGGGCGAAGCCTTTGTGAGCGAGGTCAAAGCGCTTCGCTCTCATATAGAGGTTTCTATGCAGCTGCTCTCCGGGTACCAAAAAGAAATTGTCCCCGCTTTGCGCGAAGCAGTAGCAGAAGAAGAACGCCTTTTCTCTGAGGGACAAGGAAACTTTTTCCGCATGTGGCAAAGCCTCCGTGAGCTCACGGAGGCACAGAATGAAGTGGCGGAGAGGATGGTGAGAACTTCCGCTGACCGCGCTGAACTTTCTTTGCTGATAGGGGCAGACCTTTAAGGACAATAGCTATGAAAAAGTCATTCTTTCTTATCATATTTCTTGCGAGCTTTATGACGTGGCTTGAAACTCCGGCCTTTGGGGGAGGCGGGCATGACCATGACCATGACCACGGCCACGGGCATGAGTCTCATGAAGAAGAGCCGCCGAAGAGACCCCATGGAGGACGGCTACTTGCAAAAGATGATTTTGCTCTCGAGATCACTATCTTTGAGAAGGGTGTGCCGCCGCAGTATCGTCTATATCCTTACAAAAATGGTGAACCGATTGATGCTTCCGAAGTATCAGTGGGTATCTCGCTTACGAGATTTGGCGGAAAGAAGGATGAATATAACCTAACCGCAAAAGCCGAGTATCTTACCTCTGAAAAAGTTGTTGAAGAGCCACACTCCTTTGACGTGAGTGTTACCGCCACATGGAGAGGCAATGCCTATACGTGGGACTATGAGTCTTACGAAGGACGAACCGAATTGAGCGATGAAGCACTCAAGGTTGCACGCATCACAATTGATACGGCAGGACCGCAACTTATCAGTCAAGTAACCAATGTCTATGGCAGGCTGGTTCCGAATCAGGATCGGGTGGCGCATATTCGCCCCCGCTTTTCGGGAGTAGTTCGGGAGATTCGAAAGGAGTTGGGAGACAAGGTCGAAAAGGGGGAAGTCCTCGCAATTATTGAGAGCAATCAGTCGCTTCAGCCTTATGAGATCCGTAGCCAGATAAGGGGGGAAATAATCGCTAGGCACGCGACATTAGGAGAGTTCGTAACAGACGAGAAAGAAGTTTTTGTAGTCGCAGATCTCTCAGAAGTCTGGGCGGACTTTCAAGTGTACCGTGATGACTCGGACAACATTGAGCGAGGCCAACCTATCAAGGTTGACTTGGGTGAAGATGCCTCATTCGATGCAAAGGTTACCTATGTGGCCCCGCTCACTGACGAGGTGACCCAGTCAAAGCTTGTGCGCGCGGTAATCTCGAACCCGAGTGGACGGTTACGTCCAGGCCTATTCATCTCAGGCTCTCTTTCAAGCAACGAAAAATCTGCGGCGCTCGCAGTAAGGCGTGAGGCTATCCAGAGCTTTCGTGACTGGAGCGTCGTGTATCTCACCGATGGGAAGGTGTTTCAAGCCATGCCAGTAGAGCTTGGTCGGAAGGACTCTTCCTATGTCGAAGTTCTCTCAGGGCTCGAGGCGGGAGACCGCTACGTTTCGCATAATAGTTTCATTATCAAAGCTGATATCGAGAAGTCAGGGGCAAGCCACGACCACTAACTAGAAGCGAAATAGAACGGAAGGAGCCCTATGTTTGAAAAACTCATTCGATTTGCAATTAACCACCGTATCCTCGTCTTACTAGCAACCGTGGCCCTTAGTGTAATGGGAGCGCTTTGCTACCGCGAACTCCCTATCGATGCCGTTCCTGATATTACCAACGTCCGAGTACAGGTAAACTCTGAAGCTCCTGGGTATACTCCCCTTGAAGTTGAAAGTCGCATCACGTTTCCCATTGAAACCGCACTTGCGGGGCTCCCTGCTCTTGAATACACGAGGTCTCTCTCTCGCTACGGACTTTCGCAAGTTACGGTAGTCTTCCGCGATGGAACCGACATTTATTTCGCACGCCAATTGATTCCGGAGCGCCTGCAAGAAGTTCGAGAGAAGCTCCCTGCAAATATTTCTCCGGCCATGGGACCGATTGCCACAGGCCTCGGCGAAATATTTATGTATACCGTCGAGAATGATGGAAGTCCCGAGGGCGTACATTCTCCCACCGAACTAAGGACGGCGCAGGATTGGATAGTAAAACCGCAACTAAGAACGGTGCCTGGGGTTGTTGAGGTAAATTCAATTGGCGGCTTCGAGAAACAGTTTCACGTTACTCCCCGTCTTGATCGGCTGATGGGGCTAGGTCTCACGTTTCGCGACCTTGTGGAGGTAATTGCGGCAAACAGTTCCAACTCAGGGGCGGGTTACATCGAACGAAGCGGCGAGCAGTATCTTGTTAGGGTGCCGGGACAGGTGAGCACGATTGAAGAGATCGAGGGACTCGTGGTCGCCACCCGTGAAGGAAAGCCGGTCTTTATCCGTGATATTGCCGAGGTAGGAGTCGGTCAGGAGCTTCGTACGGGAGCCGCCACGGAGAACGGCAAGGAGGTGGTGCTCGGTACCGTCTTCATGTTGATGGGCGAGAATAGCCGTACGGTTTCCCAGCGTGTTGCTCAGAGAATGCCCTATATTAATAGGTCTCTACCTCCCGGAATGCATGCCAAGACGATGTACGATCGGACTACTCTGGTTGATAAAACAATCGATACAGTAAAAACCAATCTTTTTGAGGGCGCGGCGCTCGTCATTGTAGTGCTCTTTCTTTTTCTCGGAAACTTTCGTGCGGCATTGATTACTGCGCTCGTTATTCCGCTCTCAATGCTCTTCACGATTTCTGGAATGGTGGCGACGCAGGTGAGCGCAAATCTGATGAGCCTTGGAGCCCTCGACTTCGGGCTTATTGTGGATGGCTCAGTGATTATTGTTGAAAACTGTATGCGCAGGCTCGCAGAAGAGCAACGAAAGTTGGGCCGACTGCTTTCCCTCGGCGAGAGACTCACGATTGTATTTGAAGCGTCCCGAGAAGTTCGGCAGGCCACGATGTTTGGCGAGCTTATTATTATAGTGGTGTACCTCCCCATTTTTGCCCTCACGGGAGTAGAGGGCAAAATGTTTCACCCAATGGCGATTACCGTGGTGATTGCTCTTGTGGGTGCTATGTTGCTCTCCGTGACCTTTATTCCCGCGGCGGTAGCCCTTTTTCTTAAGGGCGAGGTCAAAGAAGAGGAGAGCTCGGGACTGCATAAAATTAAGGAAGTGTATGCGGTCGCCTTGAAGCGTGCTTTGAATTGGCCAAAGACTGTCGTAGGAGCCGCCGCTTGTCTCTTCCTTCTGTGTCTCGTGCTCGCGACAAGACTTGGGAGTGAATTTATTCCTAGTTTAGATGAGGGCGACATTGCACTTCATGCTCTAAGAATACCTGGGACCTCTCTCTCCCAGGCAGTAGACATGCAAAAGGCACTTGAAGAGCGCATCCGCAAGTTTCCTGAGGTTTCTCATACTTTCACTAAGATAGGGACGGCGGAGATTGCGACGGATCCTATGCCTCCCAGCGTCGCCGATGGTTTTGTAATTCTCAAGGATAGGAGCGAATGGCCAAATCCCTCTCGTAAGAAATCCGAACTCGTACAAGCAATTGAGGAGGCTGTGCGAGATATACCTGGGAATAACTATAAATTCACACAGCCCATTCAGATGCGCTTCAATGAGTTGATCGCTGGGGTGAGAAGTGATGTGGCCGTGAAGGTTTTTGGCGATGATATGGAGACATTATTTGCTCATGCGAATGATGTGTCGAAGCTTCTTAGCTCAATTCCAGGAGCGTCCGATGTTAAAGTTGAGCCAGTTACTGGACTCCCCATGATAAGTATCGATTTTAATCGCCCTGCCTTAGCTCGATTTGGCATCTCCGTTGCCGATGCTCAGGAGGTTATTTCAACTGCTATTGGTGGTAACGCTGCAGGTGAGCTGTTCGAAGGGGACAGGCGTTTTCCCATCGTAGTGAGGCTCCCAGAGAAGATTCGTACCGACCTCGACAAACTGGGGAACTTGCCGATACCCCTTCCCCCAGGGGTGCGAAGAGGCGCTCCGAATCTTGCTTCGGGAGCGCTCCATGACGAAGAGCCTATTCGTTCATTTGTTCCGCTCTCAAGTGTTGCGAGGATTGAGATTATTACTGGTCCCAATCAAATCAGCCGAGAAAACGGCAAGCGTCGCGTAGTAGTAACGGCCAACGTGCGCGGGCGGGACCTCGGAAGCTTTGTTGCTGAAGCCGAAACAAAGCTCTCGTCGCAGATACAGCTTCCTGCAGGTTACTGGACCGTGTGGGGAGGGCAGTTCGAGCAGCTGCTATCGGCGAGGCAGCGACTTTCGATTGTAGTTCCCTTGGCGCTTCTGCTGATTGTTTTGCTGCCCTTCTATACCTTTGGTGATATGCGAGATGCGCTGCTGGTGTTTAGTGGCGTTCCTCTTGCTCTTAGTGGCGGAGTGCTTGCGCTTCTTGTCACGGGAATTCCACTTTCTGTATCTGCTGCGGTTGGTTTTATCGCGCTCTCCGGAGTCGCGGTTTTGAACGGTTTAGTAATGCTTTCCTTTATTCGCAATTTGAGGAATGAAGGGGCCGCCTTGGAAAAGGCAATTCTGCAAGGCTCGATGACCAGGTTGCGCCCTGTGCTTATGACGGCGCTTGTGGCATCTCTTGGTTTTATTCCCATGGCCCTTGCGACGGGTCCCGGAGCGGAGGTGCAAAGGCCTCTGGCTACGGTAGTGATAGGAGGTATTCTTACTTCTACTCTTCTAACGTTATTCGTGCTTCCTGCGCTTTATTGGCTTTGCGCTAATAGGAATGATAACGATAGCGTCACTCTCCCCAAACGGTAACAGACTCCTCTCTCCAGATTCCGCCAAGAATACTAAACACCGATCGGTCGGCATAATTTATCGTCGTGAGCTTCTCTTGCTTCGCCGCATCACCAATGGCGCGGCTTCGCCAGAGAGCAGAAATATTCGCCGCGGTGATAGGCTCTCTAATCTGCCGCGTCCCAATGGTCGCGGAGCGGGTGCCCACGGGTGTGGCGTCAAAATTGGTTACCAAGGGCGTAGTTTCGTTTGTGTATATGAATCCGTAGGTACACCCCGTGAGGCAAAAAGCGCAGCTCATGCCACACAAGCATTTCAGCGCGGTAAGCCTAAGACGTCGCAAAGAACTGATGCCCTGCTTCATAGCTAGTCTCCGAAGGCAATGGTACTGCGGCGAGTATAGAGTCCAAACAGAATAGAGAAATATTCAACATCCAGGTGATTGATGGTCTTAATTCCACCATTCTCCGCAGCGGCGCGTGTGCCAGAATCGCCCCACGCTACAAGCCAGGCTACAGAGTACGAGCTCGACTTGCCTTCCTTAGTGCCAAGTACTGTCTGGGAGACGTCGGTATCAAGCGTATCGCGAATATTGAGGTAGGCGCAGCCTGGAGCAAGCGTAGCAACAAGCGCAATCAGCGAGAGGCGTTTAAAAAGTTTCATCGAGAGAAGCTCCTTAATGAGCAAGTGCATTAGACGTGCCGGCACTTAGCCGTGCTGGCCTGCCAAGTAGCCTAATTCAGTACGCAGGTTCACGATAGAGAATAGTTGCCTGCGATCTTTCGCGGTCCTGGGGAGCGCTGCCCCTGGGGGAAAGGAGAAGAAGACTTTAAGGTTCTTCAGAGGTCGGGAAGTAGCCAATCAATTGGCTTCTCGCCATGTTCAAGTAAGTACTGATTCGCCCTAGAGAAATGTTTGCATCCAAAAAATCCGCTGTGCGCCGAGAAAGGAGAGGGGTGGGCGGCCGAGACAACGAGGTGTTTCTTGTTATCAATGAAACTGCCCTTCTTTTGGGCATAGGCGCCCCAAAGCATGAAAACAAGATGCTCCTTTCTTTCATTGAGCTCGCGTATTACGCGGTCGGTAAAAGTCTCCCAGCCCTTATTTGCATGCGACCCAGGGTTCCCCGCTTCCACGGTGAGGACAGAATTGAGCAGGAGGACTCCTTGCCGTGCCCAGGACTCTAGGCAGCCATGCTTAGGAATGGGGAGAGACAGATCTGCGTTAAGTTCTTTAAAAATATTAACCAAAGAGGGAGGAGGTTTCACGCCTTTCTGCACTGAAAAACAAAGCCCGTGAGCTTGTCCAGGTCCATGGTATGGGTCTTGTCCAAGAAGCACGACTCGAGCTTCAGAGAAGGGAGTAAAACTCAAAGCATTAAAGATGTCTGAGTTCTTAGGATACACAGTCTTGCCGCTCGCGCGAGCATCTTCAACCATTGCGAGCAATTGCAGGAAATAAGGTTTCTCGCGTTCCCCCGCAAGCACTTCCTTCCAGCTTACGCTTGCTGCGCTGCGCTCTGGGATGTGGGGCGCCGGTTCATGTAGTGCGGTTTCTTCTTGCATCGGCATGGGTAAAAATCTCCCAAGAGAGATTCACTTTAATAGGGTTTAGCCTCTTCAATTTCTTGGCACATATGGCAGTAAGACTCGTAGCGCGAGAGTGCCATTCCGCCGTCTTTAATCGCATGTTTTGTTGCATCTCGGACCGCGCAGCGCCTTTCTGCTATGTGGGCGCAGTCAGAAAACTCGCAGCGTCCCTGTAACCTTAGAATTTCTGGAAAGGCTTCGGCAACTTCAAGCCGAGTAAGATGTTCGACACCGAATTGCTGAATCCCGGGAAGATCAACTACTACAAGATCCTGCATGCCCGTGCGCGGGAGGATAAAGCCAGATGCTTGCGAGGTCGTTTGTTTCCCTTGACCGGTACGTACACTCACTTCAGCGGTAGCCCGGGAAGCTTCCGGGATAAGTTTATTAATAAGTGTGCTTTTCCCTACGCCCGAAAGCCCACAAAGTGCGACCGTAGAGAGGGAAGCATCATTTAGTTTTTGCCGAAGTTCTTCTAGCCCAGGTCCAAACTTGGCGGCGGTGCGAAGCACCTGCACGCCTATCTTTTCATAGGCTGCAATCGCTTCTTCACAGGTAGTAAGTCCAAGGTCGGTTTTATTGATAATCAGAGCCCAAGGGATTGCTTGGCTATGGGCAACTACGCACATTCGGTCGATAGAGAGGGTATTAAGAAGAGGAGGGACCGCGCTCACGATGAGCAGCAAGTCCACGTTGGCAACAATTGCCTTGGTATCTCCCCGATAGGAACGCGAAAGTGTATTTTTGCGTGGGTGGGCAGAGGAGACAAAAACCTGACCCCCTTCCTCATGAAACTCCACTCGGTCCCCCACTAGTAGGCTGAGGCTACGAGATGCAATGGTTCCCGCCCTACCTGGCTGCCCAGCATGTGAGATAGTTGCGTGTCTTCGCGAGGTGTTAAGAACAACGCCATGACCAGTTGAGGGTGAGTTACTCATGAGGAGCACTACTCATTGGAAGCACTGCGTTGAGGAACATTCATTTCAAGGCCTGCCAAACAGGAGCGAGAGGTTCTTGCCAGTTTCCGGGGCGCCGGCCCCCCTCTCGGATGCTCCCTCAAAATAGCTCTTCAATTCAAGCATCAGTCGAAGAGCCTCTTTGCCAACTGCTGACCAGTCAATCGTGCTGCCATATTCAGAAATAATAAAGCTCGTGAAGGTAAAAACTATCGGCGCAATAAGGGCAGGAAGAATCCCTTCGCACTCGATACCCGGCAGCACCTTCACAATTATCCAAAAGATTGCGCCGTTTGTAAGAAGCAGGGTAAGGGCCTTGGAGCTTAAGGTATCGGGGACCTTAAAGAACAGAGCCGTATCCCATATATGAGCATTCACGAACGCAAGAGCGAGGACTGTGAGAAAAGCCGGAATGGGACCGTCTACCCTAAGCTTGGGGATCAATAATGCAGTCACCAACATGGCGAAGGTCTGAAGCAGCCAATAGCTAAGATTAACGGGAAGTCCTGACATAGAGCCTTATTCTGGTACGGGGAAAGAGAGCTGAAAAGAGGCTCTTGATAGAGAATGCGGCTCCCCTGCTAAAAACTGCCCATCATTGGCCGATGGGAGGTGTTTGCTCAGGCCCGCGATGTATGGGATTAGTATAGCATGCGATTTGGTTCACATCGTCGAGTTAGGTCTTCTCAAGTAACCAGCAATGAGGCTGCCTCAAAAGACGCGCCTTCTTTGGGAAGCTCAGCCCTTGTGGCCCCCCCCGATAGCGGGGCTTCATCTCAATCTCAGCGGGCAGTGCATGGTGAATTGAAGGGCCATGGTGAATTGAAAGGCCGGGCGAAATCGGGGGCCAGTGGAATGAGCTTGCTCCGGCGTAGTTTGGCTCCTTGGGCAGGGATTAGTGCCCAGCTATCGAGATTTCTTGAAAAAATATCTGCTCCTTTCTTTGGAGCCAAATTTCCTGAAGCTCGCCAGGCCCAAACGCCTCAGGCGCCTGGTAGTTCGCAATCTACGCAGCCCTTGAACAGACGTGCGCGCATTCTGGCGCGGGTAAGGTCGGTGTTGTTCACGGCGCTTTGGTTTATGCCTGGCGCGTTTTTTATAGCAATTGGGTTAAGTGTGGCCTTTGCTCCTCAGCTTCTCATGAGTGCAGTTGCAGGATTCTGCGTATTTTTCGGTTTCGCGTCCTTTGGATTGGCTTGGAAGTTTATCCAGCTCAAGAACAGAGTAGAGAAAGTTGCGCAGTCTTTTGAGACGCGAATTATGGTGCAGGCCATTCCTCATGGAAAGCTTGCAGATCCAGAGGAGCGTGTTCAGGATTTGGGAACAGTTCAAACTAAGAAAATCCTCTTTCATTAGTGAGTCCAGGGAAGGCATCGACTCGCCGCGCGCCTTGCGAGGCTCACTCTATCGGGATGCAAACTTTCGATTTGGAATGAATATATTCTCCCGCGATGCCCTCTCTTGTGCGGCAAAGAAGTTTCGAAGGCACGCAGCTTGCTGAAAAAAGCCACTCCGTGGTGAGAAATTGAGAGGTGGGAGGGGAGCAAGACCTACTCAAGCAACTGAAGCGCCAAAGCCGGAGCCTGATTCGCTTGTGCGAGAATCGCCGTTGCAATCTCCTTGAGCGTTCTCGTTTGAACCAATGCCGCGCTTTCGTTTGCGATATCAATATTCGTGATTCTTGCAGACGCCGCATCATAGTTCTCTTTTGAGGAGCTTAGGGTGTTCAGAGCTACTGCAAGCCGGCTCTGGGTACTTCCTATAGCACCAAGCTCTTTAGATACTCTCGCAAGCGTCGCATCAATCACCGATAACGAACCTAGCGCTTCTGCGCGCGTCGTAAGATTGAGGCGCTGCATCGAGGTTACTTGCTCGCTGTTAGCAAGCCCGATTCTAAAGCCCGAGCTTGCGTTAGTAGAGACGAGGTAGTCGGCGGTGCCATCTCCGTTGAAATCACCAATCGAGAGATTACTTGCGAATGGAAGGACAACAGTTCCAAAAGTATTCGAAGCGCCAAATGTCCCATCCGCTGAGCCGTACCTGCCCTGCATCGTGCCATTTGCATTCACGAGAATGTCTGAGACTCCGTCTGCGTTGAGGTCAGCCACCTTGAGCGTATATATAAAGCCACCGAAGGCTATCGAAGCTGCGTCCGCGAAGGTTCCGTCCCCCCGCCCCAAGTTTACCAAAGCGTTCGAACCTGAAGTGCCAATCGAATCAAGAATTCCGTCGCGGTTAAAATCGGCGAGCTGCCGAGAGGAGGTCAATCCTGACGCTATCCCCGAACCAAAGGTGCCATTGCCCGAACCAAAGTAGCTTTTCAATCCAGTAAGAATATCTATGCTCCCATTTCCGTCTAAATCTCCCAGCAGAGCAGCGCTGCCCCCAGTTCCTGAGATAGTTTGCGTCGGGGTGGATGAGAAAGACCCTGAGGCCGAGGCAAGGTGCACCGTATGAGCTCCGGAGGCTCCGACTAACAAGTCCGTTCGCCCATCATTGTTCAAATCCGCGGCCGCAAGACTGGAAATACCCGAAAATCCGCCGACCGCAGAGGTCCCAAAGCTCCCAGTTCCTAAATTGGTATAGATGACGACAGAAACCGAGGTCACGTCTTGAGCTGCGATATCTATCCGACCATCCCCATTAAAGTCGCCAATAACGACTTGTGCAGAAGCAGCAGTGGAGCCTTGGGCCTGAGAAGTAAAAGTGCCGTTACTGTTACCGAAATAGGTAACAATATTCCCCAACTCAGATGTGACAACGTCCATAATGCCGTCGCCATTAAAATCAGCTTCAACCTGAGAATTTACAAAATTGGCGCCACCTAAGTTGCTGCTCACAAAGGTTCCGTTCCCGGCAGTCCGGTCCAACTCAGTTCCAAGCCCGAATCCAATTGAGCCTGAAGTCCCCAGTCCTAGTTGTAGTCTCAACTCGCGCAGATCTCCGTCGAGAAGATTAATTCCGTTGTACGTCACACTGCTGAAGATCCGGTTGTACTCTTCAGTAAGCGCAGCCGCTTCTTTGTCCGATGATATCCTCTGAGTTCTGGAAAACGACCCGTTAGATGCTCCTATCGCAAGCTCTCTTAGCCGAAGAAGAATTCCCGATCCGCTCGTGAGCGCGCCCTCGGCAATAGAAAGTGCACTGATACCGTCGTTCGCATTTCTAATCGCCTGCGAGAAAATGCGGCTACTTACGTTAAGCTGGGAAGATACGGAGAGCCCCGCTGCATCGTCTGAAGCTCGGTTGATACGCATGCCGGAGGCCAGCCGCTCGAAGCTCAGCGACTCCGCCGACGTGGCTCGGTTCAACTGGCGCTGCGCCAGAAGAGAGGAAATGTTCGAACCAATTGAAATTGGCATGACGGCAAAAAACAGAACTTAAATTAAAAGTTTCCTACCTTGGTAAGTTCGGCATCTCAGCAAAACTTTTAATGATCTGGGCCATTTAAGAATGCCAACAAAACAAGTTACTCTTGGACTCATGACGAGGGCCCGCGCGTGCTAAGGCAGCTAAGCAGCTAGATTTATATGCAAAGTCATCACCTCGGGCGCAATGAAAACCAAAATCCTTAAGAAGTCTTCCTACTTCGAACGGATCTCCGCGGTATCTGACCAAACATTTTTCGCGGTGTTTCGATCGGGCAGCGCCCCAGGAGTCCTACCCTGCTCCGGAGCGGGTAAAGTTCCTAATTTTTGAATTCAATTGGTCGAGAGCCGCAAGTCGGTGCTCAGGCCCCCATGGCCACAAAAGATGGGTCTGCCTGGAGCCCTCTCCTTGCAATGAATAACTTCTCTGGGTTTCCCAGCGAGACCCTTGCGCTCCCTTGACGTCGAGATAGAACCTATCGATCTGCCTTGAGTACGGTCTTCGGCGTTCCCTCTTTTCAAAGACTTCTACATTTCCTTGGCACGCATTTTGCTCAGCCTCCTTAACGGGTGGTGAGAAAATGAAAGGTCACTGAAGTGCGCTAAACGCTTGAAGTGGTACGAGTTTAACTGAGTACCTCCTTGCATAGCACGAGGGCATCACAGCGACCTCATAGTCTCACTGAGAGGTTAGCTTGTTTAGTTCTTCTCATAACTTCGTAGTCCGAGGGGCGTGCCTATCGCTACTTTCCCTCCTTCTCGCATCTGCGCCTGCAATTGCTAGCCCTGGGCTTCCCGTTGGCTTTGCGCCACTTTATGGATCTTACGCTTGCCGCTTCGGAATCCCGAATCGTGTCGTTGAGTTCAGGCAGCGCGTCGTGTCCGGAAATTCTCAATACGCGCGCACGATTCCAAGCATAAAGTCGCTTATCATCAAAAGAGATAACGCAGTTCGTAGACGCTCCGAGGAGAGAAGCCAAAGAGTTAGAGAAGAGCTTGGCCGAGCCATAACGAAGTATGGAGAGCTCATACGTCTTTCGAGATATTGCCGCGATTTGAGGCGTCCCGCGGCCTCCCCAACCCCGGCTCAAAGTGCAAGCCCTACACCTCTTCCGACAAGCACTTCCGTGCCATCTCCTTCGTCTAGTCCTACGCCTACCCTTGGAGTAGCTACTCCTCCTGGTATAGAGATTCCACCTGAGATTACCGCTACAAGTGCTCCCACAAAAACAGCGACACCCACGAGCACCTCACTACCTTCGAAAACACCAACTGCGGTAGCTACCGTAACTTCTACCAAAACAGCGACCCCCACAGGAACGGCGACTCCAACAAAAACCCCTTCAGCTACTGCTACAAAAACACCTACGGCAACTCCGACCAAGTCTGCAACTCCCACAAAAACAGCCACGCCCACCAAAACGCCTACCGCAACTTCAACAAAAACACCCACCCCTACGACATCGCCAACCCCGCCTCCTGATCCAACTGCGACACCCTTTGCGCCGCGTCCTTTGATTCAAGCCTCGGCTGCAACTTTCTACAGTGTTACCTACACCGTGACGTACTACGTGCTTTCATTGGGGCAAGATAGGCCCGGTGAGGCCGCTCAAGTTTCAGTCGAGCCGGTGAACGCGGCGAATCCACATCGCGCAAGTGTTCGTGTGTATGACCCGAGCGAGAAGTTGCAGGTGCTCCAGCAAATAGAGGGGCAAGGCGGAGTGCAATCGAAATTCTCTCCGTCCCCGCAGCTAGAGCTTTCCTCAGGACCATTTCCTCTTGCCAAGAATGGGACCTATGAGGTGCGCATCAGCGGAAATTCGAATATTCGCGCCAAGCTAAACCTTCCTCAAGAGGTAGGATGGGGCATCTCGTTCCAAAACGGCTGGTTTAGACCTTTTGAGGGCCAGCAGCCTGTTATGTATACCTGGATTACACAGCATCCCACCCAGCCACTTAAGCTTACGTTTGTTTCCTCCTCGCAGGTCCTTAACGTGGCTTTGCCTGGGAAAGATCTCACTCCGATCTATGATGCGGAGGGAAAAATTCTTCGCTGGGAACTAATCGTTCCACCTTCAAGTTCGCAGACTGGCTATGTTCAACAGGTGCAGCTGAGCGGGGGAAGCAATCTTCATTTCCAAGTCTCAGGCATGCCGTTTATCCTCAGTCGTAGCGCCGAAGAAGCGGCACAAATCGGAGGCGGGCTGCAGCGCGTAGCGGGAGGGCCCATGAGTGGCTACCTTATTGCGCATCCTTACCAACAGGCCATCGCAGAACTTCTACCTGAACTCGTAACGCGCTCAGGTAATGGCACGGTCCTGAGTGCGCTTCCAGGCGCGAACTATCCTGCAACTGTTTCCTCTTGCAAGGCACCGCAAGCTGATGAGGATGTGATAAAAAATCTTGAGGTGCTCTCCCATTACGGAGGCGTGCTTCCAGGCGCCAAGTGGGCACTGGGTTCTACCGGAGGGGTTTCTAATCAAGATCTTTCCCTTGCGAGTCCATGGCTAGGCGTGCTTGCAACCTCGCTGTTCAATAAACAGGAGTGCAGCTCCAACTTTGATTGCGCGAATGGGAGTGCCTGTGTCAATGCGCGCTGTGCCCAGCAGTTCTCACCACTAACCGATAGATGGGATCGTTTTCAGCCGATGGAGTATCGGAGTGAAGACAACAGAAAATATAGTCTCTATGCTGGTAGGAGCCCGCGGGGGCATCTGCATTACGCCCTTGTGTGGGCCGCGGTCACAAGTCACCCGTGTAATCCCTACGGGCCCCTAAGTCCTGGCGAACCATTGCAATACCCTGAGCTGCTGTACCGCGGTGTCGCGGGGGCATTGGCAGATCTGATGGTGGTGACTGAGGATGAAAATTTGGTAGGAACAAACGGTTCCCTATCAGACCCCTATCCAGGGTACGCTGGTTTTGCCCTTGAGAATACGATCCCCGTTTTCCACTTGGCCTCTCCCCACCTTCTTTCGGGTATGCCCGATACTATAAAGGGAGAAACTCTTGGATTGGGAGTATACAAGGCATGGAGAACTGGTCTTGAGCGTATGGTGCAGCGGCACTACTACGATTACCTCACCTCAACAGGGAACCAGACAGCGCACCACCTGGTATCCTTTATGTCCTTCGCGCTTGGAGTTCAGGAGCCCAGCGATCGAGCTTTCTATGATGCTACAGCTCGGCGCTGGGCGGGAAGACTTTTTGAGTCG
Source organism: Bdellovibrionota bacterium (assembly GCA_044356455.1). GTDB lineage: Bacteria > Bdellovibrionota_C > UBA2361 > UBA2361 > JBGSMV01 > JBGSMV01. The sequence goes on from JBIKWF010000008.1 coordinate 64,964, forward strand.
ATTCGCCCTGCCGGATACCTCATCGAAAATGATGCGGTGTGTACCAGCTATATTGGTATCTCAACTAACATGATGGGACGGTATCTTGGACTTACGCGAACAAGTGAGGCTGGAACTGATGTAAAAGCCGAGGAGGCGATAGCAAAAATTTTTGGGTTCTTCAATCACACGGTCTCAGTTGAGCCAGATGGCGGGAGCGTTCCAGGCTTTAACTTTAGCCACCGCATAGGAAGAGGTTTTGATACTCTGCAATACAATGGAGCCAAGGTAATGGCAGACGCGATTCCAGAAGTAGGCGTGTGGTCTCGATCCACACCAGCTAAGATTCCAGCTTTGCGGACTTCCTTGCAAAGCTTGGCAGTTAGTTTTGATGCGAATGCAAGTAATATTCCCCTTGTCAGCTTTCCGTGGACACCAGATCGCGCAACACATTACTCTTCGGCCTTCTTGGGTGGGTACGTATACCCAGCCGAGGAAGAAGAATCCTTTGTGCGAAACTTTGGTGATGAGTACATCGCCGTGAAACGACCTTCGTACTTTGCTGGAATCTTTGTTGGAAAGCCTAAGGGGGGCTGGGGAGTTCTAGAGTTAAAAATTCGCGAGAATTATCGGAATCCCACCACTGAAAAGAAGCTGAATGAGGGAGGCGTCTCGGTTGAAGACCTCGCACCTGAGACGGGGGCAAGTATTAGCGCTTACAATTATAATCCTTACCTAGGGGGCGGCCTATCCTTGTTTACTACCCCGGCATATGGGTCAGCAGTAGCGGGTACCACGTGGTCAGCGCTGGCTCAGCACGGGCTCGTTGCATGGCAAGGAGGTAAGCGTTATTGGAACGATTATTATTCTACCCAATTTTTGCTCGACCAGGAGCAGGATGCTTTGACGGTGTCAGGCAGCATCGAAACGCTTCCGTTCGTTTACTCTCGCAACTACTCATTCTTAGAAGATCGTCTCAGTATGACACTTACTATTCAGGCGACGCAGTCGATAAGCCTTGAGAAGTTTGCGGAGATTATTCCCGTGCCTACCTGCACGCGCGCAAATTGCAATGGAGCCATCAAGAATCGCAAGCTGCGAGGAGCCTTCCTTGATGTTACGGGTGGGGCGTCTCCGTCAAATGGTCAGGTCGTGACGGCCCAAAAAGTGCAAGTACTCGATCAGAATAGTAAGGGCGTAACTTTTGAATTTACTTCTGCCGTGCCGCTTAGTCTACAGAGGCATGGACTTCGTCACCTTTATTACGACGATGAGTTCCAGGTCGGTCGCATCGAGGTTCAATTACCTACTACCTGGAGCGCTGGTCAGGTGTACACCCTTTCGTACTCACTTATTCCCACTCCTTAGCTTAGTTCGGGCTCAGGCCGCAGTAATCGTTGTCCCTCGTAAGCGTCTTTCTCGATCGCCTCGAAAGCTCCGAGACAATAGCCAGTTCGAACTTTGCCGAGACCTCGCTCGCCGAGATCCTCAGTTGCCATGCGTAGTGCTTTTGTCATGGCCTGCGAAAGGACAAGAAGAGAATCAAGCTGGGCCTCTTGTTCGCCAAGTGCATTTAACACGAAGGCCGTAACGCGCTCGATACGCTTACTAATCGGCTCCCATTTTTGCATGCCTTGTTCGGCTCGTTCGGCGGGTGAACGCTGCATCTCCCGCGCAATCTGAATATCGAGGGCCTGCATTGCATCGAGTAACGCTTGCTCAAGGGGCGGGAGTTTCTCGGACGTATCATTCATTGAAGCACCTTACCGCACCCTCGTAGTGAGGGTAAACCCGAGCACTGCTTTCGCTGAGAAATGAAAGTTTTGTGGCAAAGAGAAAGGCATGTGGTTTGACTTTGGGGCGGTTTGCGGATACAACCCTTTGATATTGCTCACTCTTCGGTGCTTGAGTCTTGTGCGAATTTCTCGCCCCTCTTGCGACAAGTGTAAGGGAGGGAGCCATCTCATAGGCATAAAAGGTCAGTTCGCGTTTGAGCAGCGTAATGGCATAGTTCACGGGGCTGTTCCCGAGTATCTCAGAACACCGAAATCAAACGGACCAAAAGGGAGAGCGCTAAAGTGGGCAAAGTTGTCATTGGAATGAAGCCACTCGTCGGAATAATCATGGGCTCTCAATCAGATTGGGAGACGCTCACCGAATCAGCGGAGATGCTGGAGGGGCTTGGTATACCCTTTGAAGTGCGGGTAGTCTCTGCGCACCGAACTCCCGATCTGCTCTTTGAATATGCCGAGAGCGCTGCGGACAGAGGGCTGGAAGTGATTATTGCCGGAGCGGGAGGCGCCGCGCATCTTCCCGGCATGTGCGCCGCCAAGACTGCCCTTCCTGTCTTAGGGGTCCCTGTAGAATCTCGCACTCTTAAGGGGATAGATTCACTATTATCTATCGTGCAAATGCCCACGGGAGTGCCTGTTGCCACGTTTGCAATTGGAAAAGCTGGTGCGGCTAATGCAGCTCTGTTCGCTGCCGCGTTACTTGCCCTTCGCTATCCTTTGATCGGAAAGGCGCTGCGCTTGTTTCGGAATGAACAAACCGAGCGGGTTCTCCTTCTTGGCGACCCTCGCTCTCCCTCAGAAAAGCGCTCGCAAGCCTTTCAGCGCCGTAAACCAAAGGGCCGAGGGCTTGAAGGTACTCGAGGCGCCAAGCGCCGCACTTCGAAGCCGAGGAAATCGTGAAGATAGGGGTTCTTGGCGCTGGACAACTGGGGCGGATGCTCGCACTGGCAGGTGTGCCACTTGGGCATACGTTCCGCTTTTTTGATCCTACCCCACAGTCATCAGCAGCATTGCTGGGCGAGCATATCTGCGCGCACTACGAGGATACGGGGGCCCTCACGCGTTTTGCCGCGGGATTAGACGTAGTGACTTTCGAGTTTGAAAACGTCACTTCATCGGCGGTTCATTTTCTTAGCTCGCTTGTCCCCGTGCGTCCAGGGGTGAAGGCATTGGAGACCACGCAAGAAAGATTCTCTGAAAAAGAATGTTTCAAAGCGCTCGGAATCCCTACCGCGCCTTTTGAAATGATTTCTGCGGACCTGCCTGAGTCAGAGAAGTGGTCGCGAATCACTAAACTAGGCACTCCTGTTGTTTTGAAGACAAGGCGTTTTGGTTATGACGGCAAGGGACAGCTTGTAGTTCGGGAAGGCGTCCCTCAGGAGGACGTTCAGTCCTTTTGCGCGGGGAAAGATGTTATCGCGGAAGCGTTCCAGCCTTTTTCCCGAGAGCTTTCGCTCGTACTCGTGCGCTCGGCTTCGGGTGAATTTAGATTTTATCCTCTCGTTGAAAATGTACACCATGAAGGCATCTTGCGCTCCTCGCGCTGCCCTCCCGCCTTCTTGCCGCACCACTATCAAAGTGAAGCAGAAACACATGGGAGGCTACTCGCCGAGCATCTTGGTTATGTCGGTGTAATGGCAATTGAGTTCTTTGATGTGCAAGGTAAGTTGGTAGCTAATGAGGTAGCTCCTCGAGTCCATAACTCGGGTCACTGGTCGATTGAAGGCGCAGTGACAAGTCAGTTTGAAAATCATATTCGGGCGATAACGGGATCGCCACTCGGTGCTACGAGTCTTACCGGTTGGTCCCTCATGGCGAATCTCATCGGTTACGAACCCGATACCGCTAAGGTGCTTGCGGTTACAGGGGCGCACTTGCATTGGTACGGGAAGGTTCCGCGTTCAGGCCGCAAGGTGGGGCACGTCACGCTGGTTTCGAAAACCTCCGAGGAACGAGAGAAGCGTGCTCCGGAACTTCTGCGGGCCAGTTCTAACCCCAATTGATAATGGTTTGGCGCGAGACCTCGATGCATTAATTCTGCCCAAAACTACTTGGAAAGGTTCGCTCTCACTTTATCTAGGGAGCCTGAAAAACTGCCCCTCCGCGTACTCTGTGTCCTCCGCGTTATTTGAGAACTATTGAACAACGCGGAGCCGTCTACGCCTTACGGCTGCGCCGAACCTGGCTTCAGTGTGGCCGCGGCGCAGGCTTAGCGGAGCCGAGTACGCAGAGTACGCGGAGGGAAAACAGGACAAAAAAAGTTCCTTTTCTAGGTTTTTCAAAGGTTCCCTAGGCCAAAGAGCCAGTTGAATCCTCGCAGGAATCCAGGTCTGAATTCAGTAAGGAAGCTTCGCGATTGAGTATCTCCCGCCCATTCGACAACATATGACTCGTTATCAAGCCAAGGTCGAGTCATATGCGTACATGGTTATTTGTCTGCGCTCTCATTCTTACATGGTCTCAAGTTTCAACATCAGCCGCTCAGGGGAGCGCCTCAGAGCAAGTGGCGCAGAGCGGATTCTGCAGTGCGCTCGATCGTAAAGACTACCGCGTTGCAAAGACGCTCTTTGACCAAGGTGGAGTTGATCTCAAAAAGCCGTGCCAGAATTCCCTCTACGGCGAGGTGAGCCCCGAGATAACGCTCAATAATCTCGTGCATCTGCTCTCTCTCTCTTACGTTCGCTACAATAGGACAGATTTGGAGGATCTCGGCTTTCTTATACAAGAGTTTCTCAAGGTCAATGGAGGGATAAATGCGTATGGCCAAGAGAGCACACCTCTATTCTGGCGTTATGGCGATAAAATTGCTTCCGAGCCCACGGTAGCCAAGGTGTTCATAGAGGCAGGAGCGGATTTTAGGCTCGCAGCTAAGGCTCCTGAATACGGAACAGGTGACTTTCAGAGGTTCGATTCGCCGACCACAGACAAAACCGGCAGGACTTTTCTCATGCAGCTATGCTGGATAGGAAACTTTGATCAGATTTTCGCGCCCCCTGCGCGGCACGAATACAATCGCGAGGAAAAAAAACTCCAGCAAAGCATCCTCCGTAAGGTAATAGCGAATGCCGATCTAAAAGCCCAGGACGCCTACGGGAGAACTGCGCTTCATCACTGCACTCTTCAAGGAAGCGTCAACGCCATAAGGGAACTTATAAAAGCGGGCGCTGATGCGGACCAGAAGGATGCCGCAGGCTTAACGCCGAAAGACTATGCAAAGGCTGCGGGAAAGACTGATCTCTCCACCTTTTCTCGTCCCGCAGAAGAGCAGGTAACTGCGGTCCCTGCGCCACTTGAGAGTGACACCTCTGGCGTCGAAGCCGTGGAGCCCAACCCAACGCCGGCTTCTGCCGCGACCGATGCGAGCAAAGATTTGCAGCTTGCGAAGTCCGCGATTGAGGCAGGGCAGTTTAGGAATGCCCGTGCACTTCTGCAGAATCTTGTTGGATTGGGAAATCCTGCTGCCATGTACGAGCTCGGTCGCTTGATCATTCGCGGTGAAGGCGGAGCACAGGACTTCGAGGAAGCAAGAAAACTTTGGGAGCGCGCTGCTGACAAGGAACATGGTGAGAGTCTCGTTGCCCTCGCCAAACTGTATGTGTACGGAGATGGCGTCGCAAAAAGTGAAATGGTTGCCAAGATGTATCTGAAACGCGCCAAAGATGCGGGCGCACAAATTCCTCAGAACCTAATTGAATAGGGATGTGTATGATGATCTCTCGACTCTGTATCCAACTGCGACGAGGACTTGTCGCTATGGTCCTGATCGCACTTGCCGGATGTGGACCAGACCCCAAAGATCCCGTGTATTCAAATTACGAGTCTGCCCTGCGTGCAGGTGCAGAGCAACGCCGCCTCTGTGTCAACCTTGCTCGCCACTCGCTTGTTGGAAGGGTTCGGCAGGCGATTACAGAACCTGTAGTGGAGCTCGCGAGTTCGCGCTGGGGTTCGTGGGAGGAACTAGTAGCGGCTGGGATGTACCGCAAGGAGGAGGTGCGGGAGAATTACGACTATAGGATATCATACGATCAGGGCCTGAGAATTCCTGTGCTCGGCTACCGCTACACACTTACTGAACCGTACAAGAAATTTGTTGGAACTTCAGACTCCGTTTTCTCTGATAGCAATCAGAGCCTCTGCCTTGCTAGCTACGAGTTTGACAAAGTCGTCTCCGCCACCGAGCCGCGTATAGTTTTTGGCGGTCTTACCGCCGTTTCGGTAACTTACTCGCTTGCGCTCGGCAGCCTACCCGATGAATTTGCACAGTCACGGACGACGATGGAGAAGTACTTCCCTGAGGTTTTCAAGGAGGTCTCTTCCAAGACTGAAGATGCCACTCTCCTTTTGACGAAGGAAGGCTGGAAGCTCCAGAAGATGATTAAAGACCCCACTGAATTGATACGGGCAACACACGCTACGCGTAATGGTGAAGAGGAGTAAGGAGTATCCTATGATTGCACGTTCAGAACTTTTTGGCCCGGCCCTTGCTTTTGTGGTGATGGTGTTTTCAGTTGGATGCGCCCCTGTCAGCCGAAATTCCTTTAGTGCATCATCCGCAGAATGTTCGAGGAATTTCTCCTCTTCTGGGAATATGCTTATCGGACAACAATTTCGAACCGATGCCACCGTGCAAGGGGCCAGGGCAAGAGAGGTACTTGAGCGTTTAAGGACCCGCATGAAGCACGAGGGCTATCTGCTTGTTGAAATGAACCTCGAAGATGGCGTCTTACAAGGGCGCTCAAGGACAACCTCGGGATCCTACACAGAGCCTGTAGTGATTGGAGCCGAGCAGGACGGGAAAGATGTGCTCGTTACTATGAGCGCCTCCACTCTCGCTGGTCAGTATACGCCCGAAAGTGCTGCTCACGAGGAATTCTGTAAGTTCGTTACGGAGGCACAGAAACTTGCCTATAGTTATAAAGAGCCAGAGAGAAGAGTAATCGAAGCGCGAAGCTCGGCTCCCGTAAAGAAGGCAAAGGTACGTGCCGTGGTCGATTCGCCTAAGGCAGGGAGCTCGCTGGCTGCAAAGAAACCAGCGTCAAATGCCGAAACGAAAAAACCTGAGCCGCAAGCCGATGAAAGCACCAAGAGCCGTTACTGATTTCCTGATTTGAGTTCTCACGCGGAGCCACCATTTGACGTGTCTCCATCCTTAAGCACAAAACGCGCTGAAAGCATGGCGACGGTGCGAGCGAGTTTAGCTTTCTCAACAGAAGCGAGCACCTCCGCGAAAGGTTTATACGCCTGAGGCGCTTCATCCAGAGGATATCTCCGGCAGTTACTGAGAATGTCTGCCCTGTCTAGCTGCGCATCAACCTCTCCCTGGATAAGTTCACGCTGCGCTCTTGAGCGGCTCATGGCACGCCCAGCCCCATGGTTGACGCTGTAACAACTGAGCGCCGCACCAGGCTCTGCAACCATGACCGCGGAGCCAGCGGCGGGATTTCCAGGAAGCAAAATGGGGTGGCCACTCGCTTCGTAGCGTGTTCCCTCAAGTCCGGGATGTCCTGCGGGGAATGCTCTCGTTGCTCCTTTGCGATGAACCCACGTGGGCTCTCCTTCAACGATCTCCTTGCGCGCAATATTATGGCTAATGAAATAAACCAAGTCGCCCGAAAGCCCAGGGAAAATTTCCTGAAATGCCTCAAGAACAAGAGCATTAATGAGCAAGTGATTGAGCGTCGCAAAGTTTGCGCCGAGCGCAAGGTCATCTAAATAGCAATCGGCCTCACTCGTTCCAAGAGGAGCATACACGAGCTCACGATCGCCGCCCGGGAAAGGAATTCCGCTTGCCGCGAATTTACCCTGGAGTGTCTTAAATTGCTGTTGTGCGAGGAGGTACCCAAAGCCGCGCGAGCCGCAATGCGAAAGAAAAGCGATTTTACCGTCGCTGAGACCAAAGCTCTTGGCGATAGCTTCTTCGCCGCGAGTAACCCTCACGGTATTGGCTTCACCAAAGTGATTTCCACCACCGTAGGAACCTAGCTGCTGAATCTTTGATTCAAGCACGTCACTTCCCCAGGAACCTTCGACCAGCTCAAGACGCTTGCCAAGAGACTGAGAAGTTCCGTCATTTCCGAAATGTCGCGAGTCCTCACACGCATCCGTCCATGCGAAGGGAATACCCAACGCAGAGCATACTTCGGCTGAGGCGCCTTCGATGGCAAGTCTGCGTCCCGTGGCCAAATCCACATGCCGTGCTTTCCTCACAGAACGCTGCCCTTTGCCGGAGCCGGTAGGAAGGCGCTGCATGAGAGCGTTTATCACTGCGCGCCTCGCTTCTTTGCTGAGAAGTTCCTCTTCGGGAAGATTCGTCTGAAGAAGGCTCATCGAGCATTTGATGTCTACGCCCACGGGAGCTGGATAGATATGTGTCGGCGAGGTGAGGACGCTGCCGACAGGCGCTCCGTATCCCGCGTGTGCATCAGGATTGAGGACTACCTTGGTGACCCCGGGAGCAAGTCGGCTATTTATGGCTTGCTGCAGGCACTTTTCGTCGAAGGAGGTGCGAATACTCTCGGTGCCAATGACCGTAATGGGAGTCACCGAAGAGTCAGGAACGGGGAGAATTCCCACCGCTTCTTCAACTGGAATTACCTTATTCATAGAACGTCTCTCTTAATTTTTACTTACTGTTTAAATCTCCCAATTCTTCCCGTGGAAGCAATAAAAAAGCTGCATTTCTCCAGGAATGACTTGCGCATCAGAGCAGCGAGAACTAGGGAATCCCTGAAAACATAGCTATTTTATTCTGTTCTCTCTGTGAGCTCTGTGTCCTCTGTGGTTTTTCAACAATTTAAATCAACCACAGAGGGCGCAGAGTTCACAGAGAGAAGAAATGAAGTATCGCGGTCTTTCAGAGGTTCCCTAGAGGCGTGCCCCCCCCGGCCGGTGCGGAGTGTGTGCGCTCATGGCACACACTCCGGGTTCCGAATTACTTCGTGAGAGAAACGAGGCCTTTCATGACTCCGTCAAGTCCATCGTAGACCGTAAGCTTCCCTACCTTCTCACTAATACGCTCGACCGCCTCAAGCTCCTTTAACCTAAGGAGCACGGGATTATTCTCCATCATCCTCGCGGTATTCATAAGCGAACGCGTGGCGGCGGTCTCTTCGCGCCGGCGAATATTCTGAGCCTGGGCAGCCTTTTCAGCTTCAACTACCTGGTTCAGGAGTGCGCGCATTTCACCGGGAAGGATGAGATCCTTAACCCCGATACGCACGATCTCGATTCCGCACACCTCCATCGCAGCCTTAATCTCGGAAGCAAGAACTCTATTAAGAAGCTCCTTGTTCTCAAGCAACTCATCCAGAGTCTTCTCTCCCACGGCCTGCCGAAGTGCGAGCTGGGCGCAGCGATAAATCTCGCCCAGTATATCGCTTAGCGCGCGTGTTGCCTTGACCGCGTCTACCAAACGATAACTCACGCTCAAGTTCACCCGAAGAGATACCTTGTCCTTTGTGAGCATCTCCTGTCCGCTTACCTCAAGTGCAGTCAAGCGAGTATCTAGAATGCTCACAGACAAATCGCGCTGGGCGCGCCAGAATGCGTAGTGCCCAGGTGCGAGTTCACGGACAATCACTCCCGATTCGAGCAGCAATCCCCTACATTGCTCAGGAACGCTCACACGCAGAATCTTGGGATCCGCCGCCAAACCAGACAAATTGCGCACCGTCTCGCGGTCCAGCTCATACCCCTCCGAGATCTCGAACCTTTTGACGTTGATCTCAGCAAGCCCTTTCCAAAAGAGACGCTCTTCGCTCGGCATCACAAGACAAGAAGCTTGCGAATTGAGGTACACCACGGCCACTTCACGAGGCCCTGTTTCAACCTTAACCAAGAACTCTGCAAGCTCAGAGGTGAAGCGATTCGCAAGCAGCTGGGCAATGGGCCCACGAAGCTCTACCTCCTTAGCGATATCGGAAATCGCAACGGCGACCTTACAAAGGGGGTTTAAGAATCGGTAGCTTCCAGGGGCAAGGATGCGTTCAAAGCGCTTATCTTTATAAAGAATCCCACGTTCGGTGCTTCCAATAACAATCTTTTTCATATTCACATCTCCTTAGCTCAACTACACATTCAAAAAGGGAGGAGACCTCCTCACGAAAACAGCGCGGGGCTTGAGCGTGTCATCGGGGGGTGCTTCGATGTCCACACCATCGAAGCGCCGCAGAACGAGGCACCACTTCTCAAAACTACAAGGCGCTGCCCGCGCCAAGGCTTGCGCCTTGCTTGGGAATCTCCTCTGTTACAGTGAGAGCTTTCGCTCTCAGGACATAGGCAGGAGTCGAACCTGCTACACATCGATTAACACTCGATTGCTCTACCCATGAGCTACTATGGTGACCGGTCCTCTTCGACGCGGTACGCGGCTGAGACTAGATTAGTTATCCAACTCTGCTGCGCCGCCCGGCCTTGCTGAAGCCAGTCGTCCAGTGAACAGTCGAAGCTATATAGAGCATCAAATGTGCCACGGCTTAATATGCTGAAATATTTAGCTTTATATTGAGTAGAGCGGCCCGCTTACATATCTATTGAGATAGTTCTATAATTAAAGATATGAATCGAGTTGCCTTTGGCTTTTTAGGAACCAAGCTTGATGCCTTTGGGGGCTTTGGCGAGAAGCGCTTAAAAACCTGGCGTCCTTCGGTGGCGCTGGGCCTCGACCAGGCTCTTGGGCTTAGCCGGTTTGAGCTCTGGTACAATGAGCGCTTCGCGCGGGTTGCCAAGCTCGTTAAAGACGACATCGAAGAACAGCGAGTAGGAATTCAGGTGATTCTGCGCGAGGCATCTATTCGCGACCCATGGAATTTTGAGGAGGTGTACAGCTTTCTTTTTGATTTTAGTACGAGCTACCCCTTCAAAACCGAGAGCGAAGAATACTTCATACATCTCACCACCGGTACGCATGTCGCGCAAATCTGTCTCTTTCTTTTAACTGAGTCGCGGCATTTTCCTGGAAAGCTTGTTCAAACGAATCCACGAGGCAAGCAGACCGAAGAAGAATTGAGCATCATCGACCTTGACCTCTCCAACTATGACAAACTTGCAAGACGCTTTGAGCAGAAACGAGGAGCCGACCTAGAACTCCTTAAAGCGGGAATCAAAACTCTCAGTGCCTCATTCAATTCATTAATTTCTGAAATTGAAGTAGTAGCGCGTGCAAGTAGCGATCCGCTATTGCTTCTCGGACCCACGGGAGCGGGAAAGTCAAAGCTCGCCCAGCAGATCTATCTTCTCAAGCAATCCCAGCACCGCGTTCAGGGAGAATTTGTAGATGTGAATTGCGCGACCATACGGGGAGAACAAGCCATGTCTGCCCTTTTTGGACATGCCAAGGGGGCTTTTACGGGAGCCATTGGTAAACGCGATGGGTTATTAAAAAAGGCGCATAAAGGCCTGCTCTTTCTGGACGAGATCGGCGAACTCGGTCTTGACGAGCAAGCGATGCTTCTTCGAGCAATAGAAGAGAAACGGTTTTTCCCCCTCGGGAGCGACCAGGAGGAGCGTAGCGATTTCCAGCTCATTTCGGGAACTAATCGCGACCTTAACGAGAGAGTCAGCGCCGGGCTATTTCGAGAGGACCTTTTGCGGCGTATTGATATTTGGAGCTTTGAACTTCCGGCACTTAGAGACCGTAAGGAGGATATAGAGCCGAATCTTGAATTCGAGCTAAAAAAATTCGAGGAACGTTCAGGTCGTCGAATTACCTTTAGCAGTGAGGCAAAGAAAGCATTTCTTAGCTTTGCCACAGGTCCTCTCGCTCTTTGGCCTGGAAACTTTCGCGACTTAAACGCCTCGGTGACTCGAATGGCTACACTTGCTCCTCAAGGGCGAATTAGTATGGAAGTCGTGGAAGTTGAGACTCAAAGACTTACTCGGGCATGGCGCTATCCGCAGAAAGCCGAATCCGCTCTTGGAGAAGTGGAATCAATTATTCGCTTGGCAGGACTTTCTCCTGAGCTTGTCGATCCCTTTGACAGGCCACAGCTTGCTGCGGTGCTGCAGGCGCTTGCCCGTGCTCGTTCAATTGCAGAGGCCGGACGTGAGCTTTTTGCAGTTTCGCGGAGGGAACGTTCAGTGGTTAATGACTCTGACAGGCTCAGGAAATACCTAAACCGATTTGGAATAGATGCGAGGCGGATTGTGGGGACCAATACTCGTTAACTTCGATATCGCACATGTGAACCTGTAAGTGCTTGAAGCCACCCTAGGTTTCTGCGTCGCAGAAACCTAGGGCGGCTCTAAAAAACTTTAATATTCTATTTTCTCTCTCTGTGAACTCTGTGCCCTCTGTGGTTGATTTAAATTATTGAAAAACCACAGAGGACACAGAGAAAAAATAATATATCGAGGTTTTTCAGAAGTTCCTTAGGAGAATTCAGACTCAGATGAAGTCAGCTTCGAGGACAAGTCCTCTAGCGTCTCAAACAGCTCATCTATGCGCTTTTTCGCTGCGGCAGTCTCTCGTGATAGCTCGGCCATTTTAAAGACATCTGTCTTGGCTCCTTGAGAGGCGGAGGCTGCTTCTGCCATCAGTGTTTCGTTTCGCTTAATGGACTCCTCAAGGGTAACAATTTGCTTCTCAACCGAAGCAATTTCCTTCTCGAGTGGGCCAATAACTTTCGAGCGATCCTGGCGCTGCTTGGCGCGATCTTTTCTATCAAGATTTGAGCTCTTGGCGGGGGCAGGCGCCGGGGCAGCAGGCTTGCTGCTTGAAGAAGAAGACGGGGTGTCGTCCCCATCTCCCCACCCACCACGAGAGAGGAAATAGTCGTAATTACCTTCCAGGATATTTACGCCTTCATCCGAGAAGACAATCAGGCGCGTAGCTAACTTGCGCAGCATAAACTCGTCATGCGTGACAAGCATGACTGCGCCTTCGTACTGGGCGAGGCTGTCTACGAGAGCCGCGATGGACTCTAGGTCGAGATGGTTTGTCGGTTCGTCGAGCAGCAAAAGGTTCGAGGGCTGTGCAATCAGCTTGCCCAATAGAACCCTGCTTTTTTCTCCTCCCGAAAGGACAGATATTTTTTTCTCGCCATCATCTCCCGTGAACATCATCGTGCCGCAAATTGAGCGTACCCTCGTGCGGTGCATATTGTGGTTTGTGGAGGCTATCTCTTCCTCAACCGTTAAGTTCTTTGACAGGCGCTGAATATTCGTCTGCCCGAAATAGCCAATCTTTGTATGAGGAGAGCTACGAATTTCACCCGAGGTGAGTTTCAGTTCACTTGCGAGCAGTCTAAGAAGTGTAGATTTACCCTTTCCGTTCTTTCCAATAACACCGATTCGATCGCCAGGGCGCACGACAACCGTGAAGTCTTTGATGATTTCCGTTGGCGTGGATTTCGAAGGCGTGGGGGGGAAGGAGAATGAGCCATTCTCAAGTTCAATTAAACTTTTTCCAAAGAAGGGGATTCCTGTAAAATTGAAATCAAGCACAGGAACTTCAATGAGCTCTTCTGGCACTTCCATCTTCTCGAGCATCTTCATGCGCGATTGAGCAAGGCTCGCGGTTCCTGCCTTGGCCTTAAACTTGTTGACGAACTGCTCAACCTCTTTGCGCTTCTTTTCTTGATTGAGACGTGTTTGCTCGTGAATGGTCTCCTCTTCAGCGAGTAAATCGTAGAGTTTCTGTGTTCGTCCCTGCACCCGGCGCGCCTTGCCGCGGTGAATAATCATGGTGTGAGTAGAAACCGCATCGAGAAAGGCGCGGTCATGGGAGATCATGATAAGTTCGCCTTCCCAGTCGCAGAGGAATCGCTCAAGCCAACGCGCAGAAACGATATCAAGGTAGTTGGTCGGCTCATCGAGCAACAAGAGGTTTGGCTCGGAGAGCAGAACGCGGGCGAGCTCAAGCCGGATCTGGAATCCTCCCGAAAAGCTCGAGGCGGGCCGCTCAAAATCCTCAATCGAAAAGCCCAAGCCGCTCAGAATAATTTCGGCTTTATACTCCTCATCCATGCGGTCCGGAGGAAGGCCAAGGCAAGCTTCACGGAGAATCGTTGGCTGGTTGAATTCTAGATGCTGGGACAAATGTCCTACGCGGTAGCCTTTAGGAAGTATTACTTCCCCTTCGTCGGGATGGTCTTCTTCAAGGATGAGTTTAAACAGGGTTGATTTGCCAGTTCCATTACGGCCTACGAGCGCAAGACGCTCCCCGGGGGTGAGGGAGAACGAAACGCCCTTGAAGAGGGTCCTATCTCCATACGATTTTTCAACGTTTATAACTTGCAGCACAGCGTAGGGTCCCTTTCGGATGTCAGTTTTGGGGCCCTATAGTGCCAGAGTTGAGCTGTTTTGAATAGCGTTGCAGGATTATGCCCCTTTATTAGTGGCCTCTGTGGTTGATTTAAATTATGGAAAACCATAGAGGACACAGAGTTCACAGAGAGAAAAGAATAAAATATCGAGGTTTTTCAGGGAGTCCCTAGCCTGATCATCTCAGTGCGCCGTAACCGGCGCACTCGTCTAGCGGATGCAAGTTCCGCGGTGGGAGTTGGTTTTTCGCCCACGTAACTATCTACAACGTATAACGGAGGACCGGAATATGTGAGCTGTAGAGACA
>JBIKWF010000078.1:0-20720 GCA_044356455.1 Bdellovibrionota bacterium
TACCACCGAGATCAATGAACGCACCGTAGTCGGTAACATTCTTGACCACGCCTTCCATGACCACGCCTTCGCTGAGAACCTTAAGGGTCTCAGAACGAAGCTGATCACGCTCTGAAAGGAGAACGGCGCGGCGAGAAAGAACGATATTGCCCTTGTCTCTGGTGATCTTGAGAACTTTGAAATCAAAGGTCTCGTTAAGGAACTTGTCCAAATTGCGATGTGGACGCACATCGATCTGGGAACCAGGCAAAAAGGCTGGGATACCACTATCAACTTGGAGACCGCCCTTAACTTTCTGAACCACGCGGCCAGTGATGATCGCGTTCTTCTTAAATACGTCTTCTACGTAGTTCCAAACTTTAAGTTGGTCAGCCTTCTCTTTCGAGAGAAGCACTTGGCCTGAGTCACCCTCAAGCGCAAGTACGCACACATCAATACCGTCCCCTAATTGAACGGTAAGCTTTCCTTCGCCGTCCATGAACTGCTGAACAGGAACGACGCCATCGGACTTAAATCCGATGTCGACCGTGATCATGTCTTTATTGATGCCAACGACGGTGCCTGAAACAATCTTGCCCGGACGGAGGTTATCAAGCTGCTTGTTGACCAGCTTCTCGAACTCGCTTGCGAACCCTGTCGAGGACCCTTCGTCCCCGAAGCCGCCTTGCGAAAAATTACCTTGTACCATGATTACTCTTTCCTAATTTGCGGAGCTGCTTTTTAGTAGCGCTCCCCACCAAACGTTAATTACGAAAATACGATAAAAATTCCTCTTGCTCCTCCAAGCAATCTCTCTCAAGGCAAACTTTTCGCACATCACTTACCTGGCGCGTAAAAGTTTCTCTGGCTATGCACCTACTCGCACCTTCCCTATCATGTCCCTAGCCTTAGCGGCCTGATGAACATCACAGGGGAGAAAAAACATCTCACGCCGACCACTATCGCCGCGAAACATCTTTTCGTTCGAAAGGCCTTCTTTCGATGAAATTGCGACCCAAGTAGCTGAAGCCCAGAAAGCTAAAACAATGCTTTCGCACCTCGCGACCTTGAGGCCGTACTTACTATCGAGACAGCGCCGATTTTTGCGCCGTCAAGTTGCAGTAGCCACGCCCTTAGAGAGGGCGAGACTATACATTTTCTCAAGAACCAGGGTCAATGTTTGCTGGGAGTTATCAATAAAGATGGCATCCGGGGCTGGCTTGGTGGGCGCTTCTGCACGCCCCTGGTCCCGCTTATCGCGCTCCCGAATCTCGATTTCTATATTCTTTTTAAGCTCTTGGCCTGCTGAGGCAGCCCCTACGTCTATGCCCTTGGCGGCATATTGGTCCAGGCGACGGGCTACCCGCACCTCCTCGCTGACCTCTACAAAGAACTTTAAGGGGGCGTCCTTAAACACGACCGTCCCCATATCCCGCCCTTCGGCTACGAGCCCTTGCCCGGGGAAAGCCTCCCTTTGGTGCATTATAAGTGCCGCCCGAACCTTCGCGTGCCGGGAAGCTTTTGAGGTTAACTCTGAGATTTGAGGCGTCTGGAGCCTGTCGGAGCAGTCAACACCATCAATAGTAATGAGGGAGCCGCGCTCGGGATCCCCAAGCAACTGCAAGGTGTGCTCGCCAATGAGCTTTACGAGACAATCTTCATCATCAACTGAGCACCCATTCTGAAGGGCGAGATAAGCAACCGCGCGATAAAGCAGCCCCGAGTTCAGATGCACAAACCCGAGGCGCTGCGCGAGCATGCGCGCGAGCGTGGTCTTACCGCAACCTGCGAGGCCATCAACGGTCACTACCGGGCGCCCCACTTCGGCCGGAATTTTGCCAGCCGGAATTATGGCTGAAGTCGGTGCGCGACCTGCCGCCGGTGGTTCACACGAGGTCTTCTTATTGTCAGAGGACGAGTTCGTCACATAACACCATACAAAGCCTCGTAAGATTGCTGGCCGAGGGCAAAAAAAGCAACCACGGCACGAAAAAAGCTATCAGTTGATACCCCTGCCTCTCCTTCCAAGGCCGATACCAGCCGCCATAGGGAGAACTCGCAGGGGAAACCTTTGCAAAAACTGCAGAGTATACTGAGAACCGGGATACCCAACATGACGCCGTCTCTCCTGGAGGCAAGGTTCTAACTGCCTCATCCTTCATGAAGTGCCAAAAATTGTCCCTCCCAGAACACCGATGGCCCGCAAATTGCCCTTGAAGCACGTAGGAAGATGGAAGCTCGCTGCCTCGCTACGAATTTGACGCAGGCCGCGAAACAACCCTCGAAAACTTATGACGACTCTTCTTTCAAAATCTCCTCGCGAAGCGACACAGGTTGTGCCGCGTCATCTCCCCACGCGTGCCTGCTCTGGGGAGAAGGGCTTCTCAGTAATAGAGCTCATTGTCGTCTTGGGCTTTGCTCTCCTCATAGGTGGCATCGCCATCCTCAATTTAAAAGCATTCGACGACCCTCTACTGAACGGCTCGGCCCAGCTTGCAAGCTTTTTTAAGCAAGTGCGCGCAAAAGCTATCAGTAGCACCTCTGCCTATATCATCTCCCCGGACGGCTCGAGCGGCGTGCAAACCCAGAGAGGGACAACCTGCGCAGATGCCAGTCCCGTTGATGACCCGCTTGCGTCCTTGACGCTGCCGTCGGGAGCGTATCTTTTCGATACCTCCTGGAGTTTCTGTTTTAACTCTCGCGGCCTCCCCGATGCCAATATTGAAATTGAACTTCGCGACGTAGGGGGAGCAAACCGAATTGTTGAAGTTCTCTTAGGAGGGGCTGTGCGCATTCAATGAGAACTCTGCGTATCAACCATCGCAATGCCGGCTTCACCCTTATCGAGACACTGGTGTCTTTGCTCATCTTCTCGCTTGTCACCGCTGCCATGATGCCAGCGTTTATGTCTCAGCTTAAGTATTCTCACCAATCCAAAGTCAAGACAGGAGCCCTATCGGCGGCGCAGCAAGCCCTTGATGCGGTACGAGTAGTCAACCCAGAGACACTACCAACCGGTGGAGCAACCACGACTTCGACCATCACTGCTGGTGATTACACGTATTCGGTGGTTCTCACGTACTGCAATCCAGACACGTATTGCTCAACAAGGTCGCGGTTTATTACCGCTGAGGTAAGTTATCAAGGAACAGAGCTTTATGAAGTTTCAACGGTCTTTACTCGCTTGCGGTAGCCAGAAATCCGCTGCGGGATTTACCGTGGTTGAGTTTCTTGTTGCCTCATTCATTGGCCTTCTCGTCATGGCGCTGGCCATGTCGTCAACGTTAAGCGGAAGAAGCCTCTACCGCGAAGATGTCGTGCGCACGCGTATACAACAGAACCTTCGCAGTGCGATTGACCTTATTACTCTCAACGCGAGGCAAGCAGGAGAAAGTTTCGAGTCGACCTTTCCCGCAATTCTTATCTCCAACGGCAGTGGTTCGAACTCTGATGAACTCGTGCTTAGGCGCAACCTTTTTGAAAACGAGGTCCTCAATATCTGCCAAGACCTTACCGCCGGAGCGGTCAATACCGAAATCGTTACCTCGAACGATCCCGCCAACCTGAACGCGAACTGCAGATATACGGCGGGTTGGCAGACGTTTCTCATGACTACCTGGCGCAATTACCGGACCGCGCAAGGAGGCACCGTACGCGCATTCGCATTCAACCGCTCGACGCGTGCCGGAGAATTCTTCCCCTATAGCGGCGAAGTGGATTCAGGCTCTCAGCTTCGTGTGCAACGCTCCAGTGGTTCATGGACAAACAACTACACCGGAGACGGAGTGAGTGCCGCTTTCTATCTCGCGGAGGAATTTAGATACCGCCTGTCGTCGGGCGTTCTCCAACTCGTGGTGAACGATGACGCAAGTTCTGCGCTCAACGTGGTTGATGGCATCACAGATTTTCAAGTTCTTGCCCACATGGAAGACGGGACAACCAAGACCGCTCTCGCAGCTACGGACGAATGGACAGAAGTGGTCTCGCTTGAGATTAGCGTCTCAGGTTCCGAGACCATTGGGGGGAAAACAATAGCCGACACCCTTACGACACAGGTATTTGCGAGAAATATTCTTTCTCACTGAGGACGCACTATGGACACTATCAGCTCTCTCCTGCGAACACCTCCCTCACGAAACCGGGCCAACCAAGGGTTCGCCCTCATTTCGATGTTTCTCATGCTCGCTGCGATGAGTGCGCTTCTTGGAGCATACCTTGTCATTACCCGGGTTGAACTTGCTACTTCAAAGTCGTCCAAAGATAGCATGTCTGGCTTCTACGCCGCCGAAGCAGGACTTAATATTCGTGCGGAAACGATTCGCTCCATCTTCATCGGATATAACAGTCCTTCGGGGACCTCTCCTTCTACCGCAACGACCCCCTGCTCAACCGGAAACCTGGGGACAGGAGACATGGCCTGCGCCACCTACACCTTTAACAATCGCTCCATTCCAACCTATGTTATCGATCATCAGCCGGGTACCGACCCACCCCTCATTCCCATTCGGCAGGGTGAACTTTACCAGGGGCTAAACGCACAGGAGTACGTCTACACGGCTGACGCGCAAGCACTTGCAAACGACGGACGCACCGAAGCGATTCTGCAACTTCGCTTCAAGAGTCGCTTGGTTCCCCTTTTCCAGTTCGCAGTATTTTACGACAAAGACCTCGAGATCTTGCCAGGACCAGCCATGACCTTGAGCGGACCTGTGCACACCAACGGGGACCTCTATCTTCAGTCCGATAACGTTCTCACCGTGAACGGACAAGTAAGCTCGACAGGTACGATCTATAGAGGGCGCAAGAATGACGCCACGTGCCGCAGCAATTCCGCCCGCGTTTTTGACCCTTCTTCCGCTAGGCATCTTGTCCCCTCCTGCTCCTCGCGAACCACGGTAAACGCAAGTCACATTTCTGCCTTCAATGGGATGATTAAATACGGAGTAGATTCCGTTACGGTGCCTCCTCCCAAAGCCCTGGACCCCACGCCCGGCGCCGTATACTGGGACAAAGCCGATTTGCGAATTGTTCTCAAAGTCGACGGAAGCTACAACCCGATTGTAAATGTTGCGGGAGTGACCACTGGCATAGAAGTGCGAAATGCAGATAATACAATAAATTCTGCGGCTACTTCTGCCCTTTTCAACTGCTCCGCGGCTCAAGCCAACAACGTTCGCACCATTCGAAGAAATCCAGCCGGGGGCGACAACAGCATGGCAGTGGTTGGCACAAGCTACAGCTTCCAGAATCGCCGAGAGAATAGGCGGATTCGAATGCTGGACGTTGATGTGCGGGGGCTCTTTAACTGCCTTCATAGCACAAGCTGGCTCGGCATCTCAGGAAGAGCGCTCAACGACAGCACTGAAGGCGGCCTCGTATTCTTTCTCACGGTTGATGGGCCAAACGGCACTACCAACACGAGCCCCTACGGAGTCCGCATCCGAAACGGCGCAACCCTTCAAAGTAATATAGGAGGTGCCGCAACTGTTCGTGGACTTACGGTAGTTTCAGACCAGGCCGTCTACGTTCAAGGCGATTATAACACCACACCCAAAATTCCGGCAGCGGTTCTCGCTGACTCCTTTAACCCTCTGTCGAATTACTTCTACGACGCAGGAGCTCAGAACTTTAGAGATGCGTCGACCCTTTTGAACGTGAGCTCTCGCCCTGCAACGAGCACGATTCAAAATACGGCAGTCATGGCAGGAACTGATACCACGGGCGGGCAAGAAGGCAGCGCAGGCCAAGGGGGTGCTTATAACGGAGGACTCGAAAACTACCCGCGTTTCCACGAGGACTGGACGGGAGATACCTATACGTACCGCGGCTCCTTCGTAAGTCTCAACAGGCCGCGCCGCGTAAGTGGAGCTTGGGTGTATGGCAACCCGCAGTACACGGCACCAAACCGCAACTGGGACTACGACACCTCATTCAACAACGCGGCAAATTTGCCACCCATTACGCCACGCTTCGTATACCTAAGGCAGGAACTCTTTGTGCGCGACTTTGATCAGTAACCTGTGCAAACTGCCCTTGTAAGTCCCTAGAAAGACAGTGTTCACTATCTTCTCAATACGTTAGCCTCAAGGTTCTTGAAATCTCTGACGACCATACTCACATCATAAGGGTATGAGTCACCTCAAGTCCTTCCTTAGGAAGGCGTAGGTACACTCCTTAAGGGACCCAAGAGTCTTATGCGGCGGCGTCCTCAAATTCGCACCAATCCCTCCATTTCGCATAGCTACGACCCCCTGCCAGGAACTCGATCTATTGGGCTCGTGCTCTCGGGCGGTGGATCTCGCGCTGCCTACCAAGCTGGCGTGTTGCGCGCGCTTCTCCCCTATCTCCAAGACGGCAGCCAACCCATTTCAGTAATTGTAGGAAGCAGTATTGGCGCGATTAACGGGCTTATAGCCGGCGCCTGTCTTAAGCACGGGCTTAGTCACGCCGTAGAACAATTGCACGAAATCTGGATAGAACGAACGTACCGAAATACCTTTGCAAACTCCCCCTCAAAAGCATTTCTTCGCGCGATTAAAGTCGCCGCAACCCAGTATCTCGCTCCAGGTCCCCACGCCAATGCGGAGTCTATCTTTGACCCCACTCCGCTAGTAAATCGCGTTGACCAAGTGCTCAAAGATAACGGCGGCCTGAAAGCTGATAATAGACACAAAGACCTGACTGCCGTTGGCGTCATGACTACGCTGGAAGGTGAGAAACGAAAGCCACTTCTTTTCTTGAGTGCTCGCGATCAAATTTCCACGGAAACTATGTCGGGCGCCACATTCCAAGTGCGCTATCACGACGACCTTCATGCTAAGCATGGATTTGCTTCCGCTGCCCTACCCTCAGTGCTGCCTCCCGTCGAACTTGATGACGCAGGAAACAAGCTGCGCTTGGTTGACGGGGGAATCTCACAGAACGTACCCGTCGACCCAGCGGTGCGACTCGGAGCTCACCGGGTAATTGTTCTCGATATCTCCGGTCGTTCCTGGTGGCTCGACCGATACGGTGAAGCGCATGATACGAGACCAAAGTGGGAAGTGCCTGCAGAACTTGAAACGTTCTGTATGCGTCCTCCAGAGACCTTAGTCATTAAGAACCAGGAGCCTTTTGGCCCCTTACTTAAGGCAGCGGTAGGATCCTCTTCAAGCAAGTTCATCAGTGCGGTAGGTCCCGTCTGGCCCCTCTTTACCCTTCTTCGAAAAAAGCTAGGAGAAGATATCGCCTACGAGACAATGTCCTACGTTGCTCTCGATCGCGATTACATTCAGGGACTTCTCGAGCGCGGTTTTAATGAGACGAACAAACTTCTGAGACACAAAGTTCAGCTCGAGTTCACGCAAAGCTCAAATTACAAGCAGTGGGCCAGTGGTCTTTAATTTTTATCTACGACTAATTCACCGGTTCCCTCTGATCGCAGATTCTTCTGCGGGCAGCGCGCAGGAATATCGTAGAAATCAAGCACCGCCTGCATAAGCTGGTTTTCTTCACGCCCCGCCTCTAGCGCCAAGCGCCACGCCGTAGGGAGATGGCTCACCATGCTTTGCGCCTGGCCCAAGAGATACTCATCAGCAAGCCTCGAGGTAACCACTAACGAGGGGCACCTAATTCTCTGCAGAAAAGGCTTTCCGTCGAAACCTTCCTGCCGCTGCCTTAGAGGAAGCCCAAGGGGGAGATGCTCCTCTAGCCAGTCCACAACTCGGGACCCGCGAGATGGATGAGCACGCGTTGCAGCATCTACAAATACCGCCGTGCGAACCAGGCGCGGCTCGGTAAGACAAAGGTGCTGAAGAAGAGTGCCAGCCGCTCCCAGGCTGACAAGAGAAGCCTGGCGAATAGACCTTTCGGCAATAATGCCTCGGACTCCCTCGGTAATGCGCTCCCAGGACCCGGCATGTACTCTCTCGGTTTCTATCCACACTACGCGGGCGTTCGCGGCTAGGGCCTGCGCTAACTTTTGTGCGAAACCACTATAGGTACTGCGCTCTTGAAGAACGCAAACAACCCTGCCCTTCCCACTGTCTGAAAGCAAACGAACTAAGGACTGGGAATCCCTGGCTAAAATAGAGCTCTTCGTTTGTGCGTCCACCGTGTTTTCCATAAGAGCAAATAGAAGGTTCCCCAAGGAAGAGCTTGCTGCCCTGGTGCTCTACCTCAAAGCGATTTGCGAATAGATGTTCTATACTTCCCTGCCCTACAACTGAGAAGAGGCCAAGCTAACCCCCTCTATAATTGAGCAGAGTTTCAGAATCCATACCGCACTGTAAGAAACGAGAGATCCTATTGGTCCCCCGTGTTTGATATGCCCCATAAATTGTGTAAGCCTTACCCAGGGTCGCGTTGCTCCCTTCGTTCTTTGACGGTGAATCAGTTCGTGGAAGCTTTTTTCGATTAGCAGATTCTTTCTGAATTGCAGGAAGGCCAGCGGCAAGCAGAATACGTAGACAGGGGACGCGACTCAAATGGATACGGTATGAAGTGGGGCCAGCCCGGGCCATTTGAGATTATTGAAACCGAGGCTTTTGTGTCCTCTGGTACACCCGCTCAGGCGGAGCCCGCTTCTGTCTCTTCTGTTCCATCTGTTCCTTTTCCTGCAGTGCATCAATCTGCAGAACCTGAGTTCTCAGCGCAGGTTTCCCCTTTAGCTAATAGACCAATAGCTAGTAGACCAGGCGCAAGCAGTAAGTCAGCAGCGTCAAATGTTGCCCCCCTCTCCTTTGCAACAAGCACGAGCGCTGCTCACGAAATAGATAAGACTGAAACAAATCCGAGCCCTAACTCCCCTTCTCCTTACCTGGCCCCTCTTACCATTTTTCGTAAGGCGGTCCTCAGCGCATGCCCTTCTTCGGGCTCGAAAACTGCCATGGCGGAAAACGTTTCTTCAAGCTCATCTCCGCAGGCTCCTCAGAACCTGCAAACACGAAATCCCTTTACTGCAGTAGAGGCTCCTGTTGAAGCACCCCGTAGGCGCTACGACTGCCAGAATTACTGCACCTGCCTTGATCTTGCAGCTGCACTTAATTGGGATAACTTCACCTGCCGCGGATGTAGCGGTGAGATTGATGAGAAATTGCTTTGGAGGGCTCGGCAGGCTCTTCGGAAGGACGAGATAGCCCGCCAGGTTTGCGACCTACCCTCGATCGGCATATCGCATAAGGAAGCGAACTCCCCATGCAACGTCACGCGAGGAAAAGGTAACAGCACTCAAGCGACCTCACGTGAGTCATGCCGCGAGGTCGGCACGGCTCAAACCTTGGCTTCGAACTCTACCCAAGACTCAACAAGCACCCCGCCCTGTTCTAAAACAGCAGAGGGGAAGAACAGTCCCGCAAAATCAAATTCCAGCAAAGGGCATCCCGCTGGACTTAGCTTGGCGACGAAGCGCTAGGATTCTGTCCTTTAAGAGAGGAATCTGTAGAGGGGGCAATGGTCCTCTTCTTGCGTTCTTGCCAAAGAACGATGCCCCCAAAAAGAGCGAGCACATAGGATTTGAGCCTAAGCACAAGTGCAACTCCTATTGCTTGCGCCGGAGTCGCGCCAACCCCTTGAAGAAAATAGAAGAAGGCTCCCTCTTGAATTCCTAGTCCGCTAGGAGCGAGTGGCAAGGCCCCTATGAGTAAGATAAGAGGCAAAACAACAAAGAGATCTCCCGCGGGAACCCCTTCCCAGCCGATTGCCCAAGCGGCAGCAATGGTGTTGAGCACCGTAAAACAATGAAAGAGCAAAGAGAGTCCAAAAGCTTTGATGAGTAATGCCTTATTCTTTCGGGCTAGATGGAGGGCTTCTTGTACCCGAGTGAGATGGGCCGAGATCTTGGACCCACCTGGAAGTGAGTGCACAAACGCTACGACGTGCGGGCTGAGTGCAAGAACCGTTAGCCCCACAAGCCCCACTGCCACAGCAATGACCGCGACCTCTATCTTCCCTGTCACTAACACCGACGCCGGCATGACGAGCAGAGCAAGTAGCACCATCGCTACCAGTCCCGTATAGCGCTCAAGAATCGTCGCAGCCGCGGCCCCGTGCTGCCCTACCGACTTACCCGCATAGTAACTCCGCACGGCGTCGCCCCCCACAAAGGAAGGAAGCAGTAAGTTTACAAAGTAGCCCACCAAGTAAAGGCCAAATAGCCGAGCAGGACTGGGAGCTACGCCATCGGCAGAGAGCTCCCTAAGAAACAACCTCCACTTAAGGGCACTTATCAAGATGAGCGGAATTGAAATGAGAAGGAGTACCGTAAAGGCAAAAAAGGTCACCTCTTTGAGGGCTGCAAGAACTTCATGCACTCCCGCAAAGTAGACAAGCACACCGATAAGACAGGCAGCAAGAAGCCCCCGTACCATTGACCACAATCTTCGCATCTTCAAAAACGGTCCCATGGGTTAGAGGAAGAAGCAACTCCCCCAAAGCAAGTCTGCGGTGAGGCTGGTATTGTTATAAGCATAACACTATTTGTTACTATCTATTTACTTCGTCACTTTTCTGGCCACTCCCGGCCTTTTCTCGTATCTGCACAGGACTAACACTCATGAATTATTTTCAGGCTTATGTCTCTCCCCACCCTTTCTACCGCAGCGCTTCAAGGTTCCGCAGTGAGCACTCCCCCCAACGCGTCTACTTCCCCAGTTCGAACGTTTTCTCTCCCCTTCCGCGCTACCCATGAGCGAGTCTCGCTTCGCGGGGCGGAGATGCGAGATCTGCCAGCGGTGATCGCGCACCTCTCCCGAAGTCGAGAGCTTAGCTTTTGCCCTCGTTGGGAGGCTGAAAAAATTCGAGAGATGCTCGGCCACCGAGCACCTATCGTAATTGCAGAGGATCAAGGGCAGATTGTTGGCATAGGAACCGCCGGGATTCACGGCATGCGCGGCATCATCCATAATCTTTCAGTCGATACGGCGCACCAAAACAGCGGAATCGACAGAGCGATAGTACGCGAACTTATCGGACAGCTCCTGGACCGAGGGATACGTAGAATCCATACCTTCGTGAATAACGTAGACGAAGATACAAGGGCATTCTTTGGGGATTTTGGCTTTCGCCCCCAAGACGGAGAACGATTACTGCAACGTGACCTCGTCTCGCCCTTCGATAAAGACCTCGCGCCTCTCGCACCTCCCGCTGGCCTCACGCTACGAAAGGCGACCCTGGCTGACCTATCGCCCCTATTGAAAACTTTGGAACCAGTTCCCGAGCTGGCCTTTCAGGCGTGGGAGGAGACCTTGCTGCGAGAGCAGCTTCTCTCCCCGAATGGCTCAATATTTTTAGTGGCAACGAATTCTTCAGGCGACTACGTGGGAGCCCTTATCGGAGGTCACCATGGACTTCGAGGAACTATCAATCACCTATGGGCTGCAGAAAACGTTAGGAGATGCGGCATCGGAAGGCTGCTTCTCAACCACTCCCTGCATGATTTTGAAAAAGCCAATGTGAAACGCCTCCACATCATGCTGACCTCTGGCAACGAGAAAGGATACGCATTTTGGTCGAAAGTTCATTTTCAAGAGATACCAGGAGAAACTTTTCTTGAGGTAGATGTATGACCGCTCTCGCTGTTCCTTCGTCAAGAACCCTATCTGAAGTCTTGCGCGAGTACCGCGCTCACGCACACCCGATCCTGCCCGTACCCGGCACGTGGATTCCCCTTGATCTCTCATCAAAGAATGAGAGTCTCCAAAAACTAGGGATCTTTAATACCACGGCCCTTACGAGCTACCTCTTTAGCGAGATTTCCTCGCGCGGCGGGAGCGTCGGATACGGGGGCTACAACGAAGAGAGATCTTGGTATCAACGCTCAAAGGCTTTCACCGACAACGAAGAACCCCGCACCATTCACCTTGGAATAGATCTTTGGTGCCAAATGCGAACCCCGTGCTACGCACCTTTGGATGGCGTCGTGCATAGCTTTGCCGATAACGCAGCGTTTGGAGACTATGGCCCTACGATTATTCTTCAGCACTGCCTCGAAGATCAGCGCTTCTACACGCTTTATGGGCACCTGACCCAAGAATCTCTTGAAGGCGTCACCCAAGGAATGCGCATTCGCGGCGGACAACAGATCGGCTCGGTCGGCTCCCCCCCTACCAATGGAGACTGGCCGCCGCACCTGCATTTCCAGATAATTTCAAATATGCTCGGACTCGTAGGTGATTTTCCCGGAGTCGCCGCGCGCTCTCGGCGCGACTATTTTCTTAGCCTGTGCCCGGACCCAAGTGTGCTGATTGTGCGTTAAGAGTCTGGGCAATCGGGAGAATGCCTGTTATACGCCTGTATACTTGCCAAAGGAATGAACGCGCAGCTTCGTATAACTTAGGAAACCTCTCACAGGACACGCTATGAAAAACTTGGCACTACTCCTTACCACTCTCCTTGCTGTTTCCACCCCGCTCACGTCTCAGGCCGATGATTTCCGCTGCCCGGGGTCGAAACAAATCGTATCCGAGGGCATGAACCCCTACGAAGTGGAGTCAAAGTGCGGGGCTCCCTCCGGACGCCACACGATCAATCAGACGCGCAAGCTTGATGACGGCACTTCGGTCACGGAACCTATTGGCGAAGAATGGACCTATGATTTTGGTCCCCAACAATTTCTTAGAAAGCTGCGCTTTGAAAATGGCGTACTCACCAAAGTGACGACCGCCGGCAAGGGAACCGCGGCGGGGGCTTCCTCCAAGTAGAAGCTCACGGGAACGTCGGCTTCCGCAGTCTCCGCCCCCCTAATTCTTCGCGGAGAGGCGATACATTTCCCTCGCCGCCCTTGCTCGGAAGGCAAAGCGTGCTTTTTAAGAGGTTCTCTGGCTTCATCACACGACAGCAAAAAGCACATAAGGACGCCTCCCGATGTTTCTGCGAAAGCTCTTTAAAATCCTTGGCATACTTTTTATTCTTCTGATCATAGGAGGATTCTTCGCCTACCGCGCAATTCAAGGCGCCGTCTCCAATAAAATCATCGCTGCTATGGCTGAGAAGGCTCGTAAGGATGGTAAAGGGCTCTCCGCAACAAAGGCCCTGGTGTATCCCATTGGAATTTACTTTGAGAATCTATCCCTTGTTCCTCGCCCTTCCCCCGATGCTGTTTCTTTTCTTCTCGATACACTAGATCTTAGGCTTTCTCTCTTTGAATCGAGCCGGGAGCGCCTCTCGGGTTCCGTTGATGCAACGCTTTACCAGGGAACCTTCCACGCAAAGTTTTTCTTCGATCGCAATAAAGAGGGACTGCGCTTACAGGGGGAACTCACAAACTTTAACCTCGCGAGCTATCCTCAGGCGAAGCAAAACGGTATTGAGACTGGCCGCGTGAGCGTATCGTCCCCAGAAATCCTGCTCGAACAAACGGGTCTCACGAATGGTCGCATGACGCTCAAAATAGACGGCGTTAAGAAATCTACGCCGACCGTTATTAATAAAGATCTCACGCTTTCCTCGTTTGAGGTAGCTAGCGGTGACGTTACTCTAGAGGTGACAGCTGCCTCTTATGAAGTAACAAATTTCAGACTCAAGAGCGACTTAGGTACCCTCCAAGCCTCGCGGCTTACCATAGAACGCATGCCCCTTGGTTCGAGTACTCCCATCTCAGGCAAGGTTGAAATCACTCTGTCTGAGCGCGGCAGTCGTGAGCTTAGTGGGTGGCTAAAAAGCCTCTTCCCTGATGACCCATTTTCTCCTCATTTTTCAATTGAATATGCAGGAACGGCTGAAGAACCGACGCTAAAGATGAAAGCGCTCAATTGAGTGTGCTTCAACCTCCGCTACCTTTAGCAAAGCACTCAACTATTTCGCCCGCACCTCCAGGCAGCCTTTCCATACTAAAAAGCAGCTAATGAAAGGCAGATTGGTTTACTAGCTCCACGGGCAGGAAGATACTGTCCCTACAATCTAGTTGGGTAGACGTCTCTCTTGAGCGCTCGTGTTACGAGTGCAGGGAACATTGGGTTCCTTCGGTTCATCACTCTTTTCAATGGAGGTTTTGTGAAAGGCTCCGACCAAATCGGGGAAGAAGAACTTCTACGTCTCTGTGTCGCTCAAGAAAAGCGAATGAGGCAGGAAACTCTCGTACGGCGGATGCGGCTGATGATGGCGCTCATTGTGCTGACCATGATTGGTTCAGCGCTTGCGCCAAAGCCCTGGTGCCTAGCCGTACTGCTCCTCATGCTCGCAGAAATTGCGATCTTCGGGGGAATCGCTGTGCATGGTGTTGAAATGCGAGCTCGACTCACCAAGCGCCAAAACCGCTCGTGATATCGCACGGTCATGCTTCTTGAATTCCTTCCGAGGAGAAATAACTTGCTATGAGAAAGGAAACTTTACTCGAGTGCCGGCGCTTTCGGATGCCTAAAAGGATTTATGCAACCCAAAGCGCCCGCACTCGCAACATGACTAATCCTAGGCAACAGCCTCCGCAGTGATTACCGCATCAATCTGCTGAGTAGGCTCTTGGAGCCTCACTCTTGCGGCAAGGACTGCGGCTGACGCAATAGCGACCGGTGGAACAAAAAGGAGCGAGAACGGAATGAAGCTCACCACCATGATGAGAGTCCCGAACCAAAGATAGGTATAGAGTCTAGAAAAAGCCCGTCCACAGCGCGTAGAGAAAGAGACGTCGAGCACCTCGTAGCACGGGTCAAAGCACTGAATCGCGACGGCCCAGCCCATAAGAAGAAATCCAATCGGCGCCAACACTCCAGTCAGTGAACAGATAAAAGCAATTGCCAGTATGGGCAAGATAAAGAGAAGAACGAGAATTGCTCGGCCGAAGGAGAGCACGTTAAATACGATTAAGCGTGTCATTCCATACTCGTCGCGAGCGAGAGCCACCCCCTTCTCGCGGAGTACTGCTGCTGCAATCTCGTCCTGAAAAAATGCAAACAGCATCAAAATTAGACACAGAGACCAGAGCGTAAGAAAACCATACAAGGCGAGGCCGACTGCCCAAGAAATTAGAGCATGAAACATGGAGCTTCCACTCCCAAGTGTCATCTCCGCTGCGGCAGTGAAAAGCGGATGAATATAGAAAGCCCCAATCAGAAACACGACCACTGCAATTGCCATTCCGACGAGCCAGGGCAAAAGAACTATTTTTCTGACTTTAGCGTTAAGCACGCAAAGGGTGAGGCCCTCCCAAAAACTTGCAAGCGCAGCCTTAGGCGCATCGAGAAGTGAAGGTATTGTTCGAGGAGCGGTATTCGTTGAAGCTTCCATTGTCATTGTAATCACCAAATAAAAGCGCCACTGGTTCGTAACGCTCACCCCCCCGGAACCAATCGCAAGTTTCTCGGGTGTTATGTGTAGACACGCAGGAGTGATGCACTAGCAGCAGTGCCTCAAAGCCGTGACACCCTAGTGGCCGGACCCGCGCCTCGCAAGTGACTAGAATTACTAAAGAAACCCCGTCGCCCTAAAGCCCAACCGGCGCACCTTGCTGCCACGTTCGTATCGAGTCGAGGGGTGAAACAAGCATAATGATATTAATGGCAAGACTATCCCGAATCGTCGCAAGAAGAACGACTTCTATCACGAAGAAAAGAGCGAGGCTCACCTTCCACGGGAGCTTCGTCGCTAAGTAGAATCCCAAAAGGCAACATGCCACATCAGCAACAGAGTTAGTTACACTATCCCCAAAATAGTTAAGCGAAATGGTGGCTGCTCGATATCGATCGATGATGAAACTGGTATTTTCAAGTATTTCCCACCCCGCCTCAAGCAACGTGGCAAGAACCATCCTCGTACCAATCGAATACTTACGCGCGGCAAAATAAAGCAACGCAAAAAAAATCAGTCCATGGGTAACGTGGGTGAAAGAATAGGCATCAATTACATGTTGGGAGTTGTGTCTACTGATGGTCTCCCAGGTCCATGGGACATACTGCGCGCAGGCACACCACCACGGCTGACCAAAGAACCTGAGCACAAGAACCATGACCAACACGATGAGAGCACACCAGCGCGTGCTGGAAAGTCTAAGCGCCACTGTTTGGAAACTCATTGAGGGCACTCCTCTGCCACTACGACGCCACTTCGCAGGTAACGCCGAGGAATACGCAGATTAAGATCGGTGAGAACCTCGTATGGAATTGTTCCTGCATGCGCCGCAAGATCCTCTACCGTGACTTTTTCACCCCCTTGGGAGCCCACGAGAACAACCTCGTCCCCATTGTAGGCTTCTCCCTTACCGAGTGAGACCATTATCTGGTCCATACATACTCGGCCAACTACCGGATAACGTTTCCCGTGGATTATCACTTCTGCTTTATTAGAAAGCGCCCGCGAATACCCATCGCCGTAGCCCACAGGCACCGTGACTACGCGTGAATCCTCTTTGGCAAACCATGTCCTTCCATAGCTCACGCTTTCTCCTGCACGAACCACCTTAAAATAGACTACCCGTGAAGAGACTTTCATCACCGGTTTAACCAGCTTAGCAACCGCAGAGTTAAGGTGCTCGGAGGGAGAGACTCCAAAAAGAGAAATGCCGCAGCGCACCATGTCCAGATGGCTCTCGGGAAGCTGCAAAAGGGCGCCAGAATTCGCCGCGTGTCGTAAGGGAAGAGGCTTACCCTTTTCCTGGAAATAAGAGAGGCAGTCGGTAAAGTCTTTTAGTTGCTTACGCGTAAAGGTGAGATCCTCTTCATCTGCCGTGGCGAAATGTGTAAATACCCCCACAAGATCGCAGTGCGCCGAGGCGTGGGCCGCCTCAAATACGGCAGGAGCCGAAGAAGGACGCACGCCAATTCTCCCCATACCGGTATCAATCTTTATGTGAATCCGGGCCCTCTTCCCCAAAGCCTTGGCCGCGCCTTCTATGAGACCGAGCTTTTCAACGGAAGAGGCGGTGAGATCTAAGTCATGCTCAAGATAGATACCAACTTGGTCAGTAAAAATCCCCCCGAATATTAGAATCGGTGCTTTGATTCCTGCTTGGCGAAGCCGCACGCCCTCTTCAACAAGAGCTACCCCGAAGTAATCAACTCCACTTTCACGTTCCAGTGCCCGGGCACATTCGATGAGACCATGCCCGTAGGCGTTTGCCTTCACTACGGCCATAACTTTTGACTGCCCTGCGCGCCTCTTCAGTGCTCGGTAGTTTTCCACCAAGACTCCGAGATCAATCTCCATGAACGTCGGCCGAAGGGGCACTCGCGAGCTTTCCATTCCGTTAGGCTCCAACTTTCACCACTAGATATTCACCTTTCTGAACATTTCCCTTTTGGTCAAACTTCGAAAGCATTCGAATAGGGCCCTCGCAGAGTACCATTTTGACTACCCGAGCCGGAAGCCCTTACCCTGCGTAGGAAAGTCGCAGGACCCGCTTCATTTCAGCGAGCGTGGAGTCAGGCACAATAAGCTTTGCGGCGGGCGATTGCAGCTTTTGCAAAGCCTCTCTCAAAACGGGTCCATATTTTGCCTTTAGCTTTTGTTTCTTTTGGCCCTCCAGCAAGTTGTCAATCGCCAGAGCATTCTCAGAGAAATCGGCCATTTTAATTGCAAATGCTTCTACGTCTGCTTCGTATATCTCGAAGAAATGTTCCTTGTAGAGAACATTTTTTATATCGCTTGCGCTTCGAGCGTCCCCTGCTTCCTTAAGCCTCGCTGCTTCCGCATCAAAATCAGGATTGGTAAGGAGCCCAACGAGACTGCGCACTTTTTTCCCGAATCTCCCCTCCAGCGCATCGAGAGCTTTTGTCTGAAGGTTGCCCTCCACGGCGAGAGCGCCCCCAAGAATGCCCACAAGAGTTACCGCTTGATCCTCCACGGTATCGTGCAGGAAGGCCGCACAGATGGCAAAGGGATCCCGGATTCCAAATTTCTCGATGGCTGCTATTGCCACTCGCAAAGGATGATTCACGTACGGCTCACCGTCGGGACGCGGCTCCTGATACGCATGCAATGCAAGCATGAGCTCAAGAGCGCCATCAATTCTCTCGCGATGCGAAGCGTCCAAGGAAAGCTGATCGAGTAAGAGAGTAAAGCGGTTTATGAGATGCGGAGAAGCGTTTCGCTGCCCCTCAGCACGGCGCTCAGAATAGTCCTCGGAGATACTTGCTCCAACCAAGTTCGCGCCGCCTACACGCACTGACCTATCGATAGTCGCCGCGCTTTCGCCATTAAATCTCTCAAAATCCTCGCGCGAATTGAACCATATCGCTGTCCAATAGCGAGTTTCCCCTGCGGCCCTGAGCGCGGCATAGCGATGATTCCCATCCGCAAGGCCGAGCTCTCCGTCCTTGTACTCGGCCACCAGCGGTGGGACCTTCAGCCCCTGCCGCAACTTTGAAGCTAGGTTTTCGACACGCGCTTTCCACCCGTCTTCTTCTTCATGGAATTTGAGTCCCGGCCCACAGAGCGGGATAAGGGAATTAAGCTCAACCTCCTGAGGAGCTATCCACCAACGACGGGCAAGCTTAAGCCCATCGGCAAGAGCAAGGTTATTCCCCGGCCCTCGCAGATACGCATCTAACCACGCGTCAAAGGTCCCCCGGCCACCTCGCTCGAGCGCTTCTTCTAATGAAAAGGATAGTGGAAGCGCGGCCGCATGGACTTGTGACATTTCTATCCTCTTCCTAAGCGAATACTAAATCGAATCGGACAGGTATTCATCGTTTGCGACCCAACGTGGGGTGCTAATTACACAAAGTCGATTCTTTTCCGAAGACTGCGTGATCTGATGATGAATACCCTTCGTAATAAAGCATAGCTCATTGGCCTGCAATTGACGCTCCTCTCGTCTTCCACTTGAGGGATCGAACGTCTTAAGAGTCACCACACCATCGAGTACCAAATAAATTTCATCAAGCGTTTTATGAAAGTGTGCTTTGGTAGGATGGATATCAATCGCTACTGCGAGATCAAGTGTCGGATGTTCTCCGCCGGACAAAATTTCTCGAATCTGACCGCAGGTGTCAGTTTCAATAATCTTATGGTCCTTATTCAGTTTAACTTTCACAAAATATCACGGGCGTAATAACGGCATAAAGCCAGCGGCCGAAGGTCCGTTGGGCATGATTGTTATTTCCTGAACATACGCCCACCAATAAAGTAAGCAACTTTTGAAAGAATTCTCCGAATAGTCTTGGGCACTTTGTTAGACACGAGGCGAGAGAAACGACATTTGGAAGAGACGACGGAGCCGGGCTTGTTGATTTAGCAACACTTAAGGAAGCAATACTAATAGTGAGAGGACGGCGAGTTATTATTGATGCCGACTTAGCCGCTCTCTACGGAGTTAAGACAAAGCGACTCAAGGAGCAAGTAAAAAGAAACATCGAGAGGTTTCCCCATGATTTCATGTTTGAGATGACCTCGAAAGAAGTCGAAAAGGTGGTCGCAGATTGCGACCACCTCAGAAAATTGAAGTTTTCCAGCGTATTACCTCTGGCTTTTACCGAGCATGGCGCAGTAATGGCAGCGAATGTGCTTAGCAGTCGCCTCGCCATCGAAGCCAGTATCATGGTCGTCCGCGCATTCATTCATGCGCGCGAAATTGTATCAGAGCACTTCGAGCTTAAGCGGCGCCTCGAGATTCTCGAGATGAAAGTTGCGCGAGGGTTTGAAGATAACGAAGACGAGCTGAATGCAATCCGCCTTGCGTTACAGCAACTTATGATGCCGATTGATATAGCTCCGAAGAAGCCGATCGGGTTCGGTCGAGGAAAATAACGGCCGAATTCTGCAGGAATGGGCGCTCGTAATCAGTTCGAATCACCACCAGTACGCGCGCACCCGTTCTCGGCCGGAATTGTTTGTTATCCGCCCACCTTTTCGCCGTAGGGGATCTGGGGTGCATCGTCAATGCTATAGAAGCCGGTGAATCGCCAATCCCTAAATTCACCTACGCTAGTCTTAAACTTTGTGAATCCAGCATTCTCGTAAAATGCTAAGGCCTTCGGATGATCCATGCCGCAAGTGCTCAGCCACATTCGTTCGACTTCAGTGTTCCATGCTAAATGGATGATGTTCTGAAGAAACCTACGCCCTATCCCTTGGTGTAGAAGGCTCGGTATTAATCCGAAGTGAACCAGTTCAATATCTTTCCCATTCGTAGCATCCAACTCTGCCATCCCGACAACTGCGCTTCCTTCATAAAGAAAATACATCCGCGTAGTCGGGGCCTTTAGAATTTGCTCTATCTCATCGGTGCTTTGTCCACCTCTGTAGTTCCAAAGATAGTCCCTCCCTACTGCCTTGTAGACGTCGAGGTAAGAGGCGACGTCGATATTGCTGACCCTCCGAAGTTGGAACGGTTCCAGGTTCGCCGGCTCAGCGCTCGGGCCTGAAGTCATCTCGAGGTAAATAACTTCACTGCGGATAATTGGAACAGTAAGAGCGTTTGTTTTGTTCATATCGTGGCCATGTTCCGCTAGGCGGATAACGGCTATGAGCACCGGTGCGACCGCAGGGAGCATCCGCTGGCTCAATTTGTTCTCCTCCGTGGTTCTAACTTTGGTGTGGTTTCTAAGCAACCTCTCTGCCGATTTGTCGATTAGGGTTAGAAGGGTTAGGAGTCTGTCCCGTAGAAAATTCCGACCACTACATGTTGTGGTGGCAGCGGGACAGCCTACCTACGGATTGTGTCCAAAATGAAGATCTATGTTTCTACGGGACACACTCCTAGGTCGCGGAGACACGGAGACCGCGGAGTGTTCGCCTGCAAATTTGTAACTTTCTAGGTGTTACCAGGATTTTGTTTGCGAATGTTCAGGATTACTAGCAATTATGCTAAGGCACAGAGCTGAGCAAAATCTCGA
>JBIKWF010000079.1:0-20483 GCA_044356455.1 Bdellovibrionota bacterium
GACCAAAATCTCGATTCTATCTCCCCTCCGCGGTCTCCGTGTCTCCGCGCTAATCCCTTCTTAACCCCATCTACGGAGCTTCCTCGAACATTCTAGTAGGAAGAGAACATATTAGTGTCCCGGATTCTGGAGACACTCAAGATAACGCTACCCTGCACAGGGGACTTAGCCCAGTCGCGAGATTCCCATTTAAATTCAGATGCTTAGATTCAAATTCCGGTGGTATTGCAATACCACCGGACTAGCCATCCACGGGTATTAAAGCAACGGACAGAGCATTCAGAGGGTATTGAATACCACGGAGGAAAAACTGAAGGCCGCCGAGATTCGGCCTACTTCCAGTGCCTGCAAAAATTAGTGCGCCGCATCAAAAGACTTCACCCTAAGCTCAGGCTGAAGCCTAAAGCCATCGGCAAAAGTGCCTACCTCACCGCTCTTTTCGACTGCGCTCCACGCGGCATCGTACACCGAACGCGGCACGACAAGACGAAGAGTCCTCTTCGCTCCTGGCGATAGTGTGAGCGGCCTCATCTGAATACGGGCTTCATTTTGCTGAAAGCCTTGCCCTACTCCAGAGCTCAATTTCTCTGGGTTTAAAGAAGCACTCGCCTGCTTTAGTTCCTTCATAGGCACAAGTGTGAGTCCCACTTCGGCCCCCGTAACAACTACCGCGCCCGTATTCGCAACCTCGGCTGTCACCTTAATATCGTTGAGGCAAGCTTCAAGAATTCTCCCCTCTGCTCGCCCGCACGCTGGCTCAAGAAACTTCACGGCTTCAAAAACTAATGGCCCATTATTTTCGCCGTTCTCAGTCGTCGCGGAGGCCAAAGAACCTCCCGAAAAACGGCTCGCCCCATTACTTGCCTTCTGAACGGATGAGCGCTGCGGCAAAACCGAAGCCAGCACTTGCTTCGCCTCTTCTCCCCAAAGCAATTCAAGTCCGTAACTACTAAGGTCAGTTACCGAGAGCGCAAGATACGCATGCACCACATCCCCGGGCTCAAGTGCTTCACGCTCAGGGGAGAAATCTCCCACCGCAGACTCCTTGAGGGAGCGCACAAGTTCTCGCACTTTGGTCCCAGCCCCAAAGCCTGTCAGTCGCAGCGCCACTTCACTTACGGGAATCTTGGCGCGCGCAGTAAGTCTCACGGCAGCATGCAGCACACGTCCGTCATTCACGAGTTCCTCGAGCTCGACGGCGAGCGGCAGCGCTAACTGGCCGTCGCCACCTTCAGGGTGAGCTTCGCCACTCAGCTCTATGGGCTGCGTAGCAATCGACGGGGGGGTCTGAGGTTCGATTTCAGGGCCGGAACTGGCAGAGCAGCCAGCAAGGAGGAGAACTCCCAGGGGTAGCGTAGCGAAGAATTGCACCAAAAAAGGCGCCCCAAAAGCTACAGTCTTTAACGCGATGGACACGAAGGTATTGAATTCTCTTCCCTTCGTGTCCATCGCGTCCTTCGTGTTAAAACTTTTACTTTCGAAACGCCCGTGCCTCGTCGGGAATATCAAATCTAGATATTTACACATACGCGCCTACGAGGCAGGAATTATCCCACTTGCCGCGAGGTCAATTTCCAGCCAGTCCCAAGAGAAAATTTCCATTCGAGCTTCTCTTTGCGCTCTTGCACGACATAATACGGGATCCGGTAATACTTCACCTTCACTGCAACTGAGGCCTTATAGGAATCTTCGTCATAGGTGACTGCGGTTACCTTACTCTCAACCACCCGCTCAGTTTCTGATTTCTCGTTCAATTGTTCCTGAATCTCTTTGCGAGCTGAATCATCAACAAGGGCCATTACTGGCTCTGCGTTTCCCCACGACAGCGCTTCGGTGAAACGCTTTAAATCGCGCGGGAGGAGTGCTTCGCGATCAGACTGGGTAGCTCCAGCACTCTTAAAAGATTCGATGAAAGGGGCAAGGAAGCATCCACTGAGAAAAAAGAGTACTGAGAAACAAAGCACCACTACACGCATAAGCCACCATTACTATAGACAACTACGAGCCGGGATTGAACGAGGTATATAAAGTGACCTTGGTTATTTGATGAGCGAATTGAGCAGGCCGTCCAATTCTGAACGGTCATCCCCACTAAGCGCATCTTTGCTCGAGGTCGGCCGTTCTTTGCGCCCCTCCTCTGCTGCCTGGGCGCGCTCTTCAACCGATCGCTGGACGCGCTCCGG
This sequence comes from Bdellovibrionota bacterium, assembly GCA_044356455.1. Taxonomy (GTDB): domain Bacteria; phylum Bdellovibrionota_C; class UBA2361; order UBA2361; family JBGSMV01; genus JBGSMV01. Next base: position 2,184 of record JBIKWF010000079.1, read on the forward strand.
AGCCATACGGGCTTTTACGTCTGGGCCTGAAAACTCTTGGACCATACGCTGCTCTTTCCGCACCATGCTTCTGGAAGAGCCCTTGACCCGGTGCGTGCGATAAAGCTCATCTGCCCCAATCGCGACAATCCCTGATGCAAAAAGAATTATGGTTGCCGACCGAAGCAAATCCTGACCACTAGGCATACGGCACCCTCCGACGGACAATACAAGTTACCTGGTCCTACCCTAGCGAAGGCAGAGGGAGTGCGCAATTTAGGGATTATTCGAAGACCACCACTAAGACCACAGAGAGCACTAAGAGGTGGGTAATAAAGGGCTAAAACCAGGGGAACTAAGCACCGCTACCGAATGCCCTTACCTAATGCCTTGCCCTATCGTGGCACGCATCCAGTTTACTATATCCTGAATAGGGGTCCCCGGAAGGAAGATCTCGGCCACCCCCATTTCTTTAAGCTTAACTACATCTCCTTTAGGAATAATTCCGCCGCCAAAAAGTAGAATATCCGAGGCGTCATTTTTCTTCAGCAGATCTAAGACATCGGGGAAAAGCGTCATGTGGGCCCCCGAGAGGATACTCATGCCTATGCACTGCACATCCTCCTGCAAGGCGCTTCTTACTATCATTTCAGGCGTCTGATGGAGTCCAGAATAGATAACCTCCATACCTGCGTCCCTAAGCGCTCGCGCCACGACCTTGGCTCCCCGGTCATGGCCATCGAGCCCTGGTTTAGCTATAAGCACGCGGATAGGAGCACCCGAGGATGAGGCGGTCGCTGCCTTTGATTGATTTGAAACTACTGCATCCGACATACCCGCACCCTACTCCCACAAGGACAAAAACGGAGGAACCTATTCCTATTTGAACCACAAAGACCACGAAGGAGGATTTTTGCAGGTTTTCCTAAGGAAACCTCTGGAAAACTTTGCTCTCCCTTCGCGTTCTCGGCGTCCTTCGCGTTACTCCAAAATGCTTCGCTTGTCCGCAATGTTTGGGCCTCGCACAAAGAGCGCCACGGAGGACTTTTTCAGAGGTTCCCTAAATAAGCCCTGGATCCGTATAAATCCCGAATACCTCTCTATAAATATCAGAGATCTCCCCTAACGTCACCCCAACCTCAACACCATCGATGAGCGCAGGCATCACGTTATTACGGGCCTTGCAGTCATCTTTAATGCGCTGAATTGCAGCGGCATGTTTGGCCTGGTCGCGCTTTTGCTTGAAAGCCTTGACCCGTTCAATTTGCTGGCGCTCGCTTGCAATATCAATGTGCAAGGTCGGGATCTCCTGCTCATGCTCATCCGTGTAGCAGTTAACACCCACAATACTCTGGGCCTTGGCATCAACTTCGAGCTGGAACTGATAGGAGGCTTCCGCAATCTCCTTTTGGGGATAGCCTGCTTCTACAGCACGCAGCATCCCTCCCATTTCGTCGATACGCCGAATGTAGGTGAGCGCCTCGGCCTCAATCTCATTCGTAAGCTTCTCTACGTAGTAGGAACCACCGAGAGGATCCACCGTATTGGTTACCCCGCTTTCCTCCGCAATTATTTGCTGGGTCCGGAGCGCAACCTTTGCCGCCTGCTCCGTCGGGAGGGACAGGGTTTCATCCATAGAATTAGTATGGAGCGACTGCACGCCGCCTAGCACGGCCGCGAGCGCTTGCAGAGCGACGCGCGCCACGTTGTTCATGGGCTGCTGGGCTGTGAGACTTACCCCTGCTGTCTGGGCATGCGTGCGGAGCATCATTGATTTTTCAGACTTCGCGCCGAATCTATCGCGCATCATCACTGCCCAGATGCGTCTTGCCGCTCGAAACTTGGCAATTTCTTCAAAGAAATCGTTATGGACATCAAAGAAAAACGAAAGCCTTGGCGCAAAGAGATCGATGGGCAAGCCGCGTTTCACGCAGTGCTCCACATACGCCAGCCCATCGGCGAGCGTAAACGCGAGCTCCTGCACCGCAGTCGCACCCGCTTCGCGAATGTGGTAACCGCTTATGCTAATGCCGTTAAACTTTGGTGCATGCTGCGCGCAATACTCAATGATATCGCACGAAAGTTTGACCGATGGCTCAGGAGGACAAATCCACTCCTTCTGGGCAATAAACTCCTTGAGCATGTCGTTCTGTATAGTGCCGCCAAGCTGATCAAAAGCGATACCCCGGCGCCGTGCGAGCGCAAAGTACATAGCCATCGCCGCCGTAGAGGTACAATTGATGGTCATCGAAACAGTGACTTGATCAAGGGCGATTCCTTCAAAAAGCCGCTCCATGTCCTCAATAGTGGAGACGCTCACGCCTTCACGACCGACTTCTCCTTTTGATTTTGCATGGTCAGGGTCGTAGCCCATGAGGCTTGGCATATCAAAGGCAGTCGACAATCCTGTTTGGCCATGCGCCAAAAGGTACTTGAAGCGCCGATTAGTATCTTCAGCGAGACCAAATCCGGCGAATTGCCGCATGGTCCACAATTTTCCGCGGTACATCGTAGGCTGCACGCCGCGGGTAAACGGAAATTCCCCTGGGTACCCAAGCTTTTCGCGATATTCAAAATCTTCAAGGTGCTCAGGCGTGACAAGCCCGGGCTGAGTCCGGAAACTTATCGACTGAAACTTTCCCTTGCGCTCTTTTTGAGGAGCAAGGCGTTTTACGCGCCATTCCTCATACGAGGCCGAAGTCAGAGGGCCTGACTTTGTTCCTGACTTATTCGCCTGTGAGTTATTCACTGACGAGCTTGGAGCTGATGACGATTCTTTGGATTTCACTGGTACCCTCGTAAATCTGAGTTATTTTTGCATCACGCAAATGCCTCTCGGCAGGAAAATCTTTTACGTAGCCGTAGCCCCCGTGAATCTGAACTCCGAGGTCTGCAACTTCCATAGCAACCTGGGAGGAGAAAAGCTTAGCCATGGCAGCCTGCCTTGAGTATTCATGCTTTTGATCTTTGGCATGCGCCGCCGAAAGCGTGAGATAGCGGGCCGCGTCAATCTTGGTGACCATGTCAGCAAGATAGTTGGCGATGGACTGATGCTCGTGCAGTAATTTACCAAAAGCCTTGCGTTGTTTTGAGTAAAGCAGCGCATCACGGAGCGCAGCTCTTGCAATACCTACTGCTTGAGCCGCGACGCCCGTGCGTCCGCCATTAAGGGTATGCATGGCAACCTGAAAACCACGCCCCTCTTCACCAAGGCGGTGCTCCGCACTAAGCCGGACCCCATCATAAGAAATGCTGCACGTGGGCGAACCGCAAATGCCTAGTTTATCTTCCTTCTTGCCGCGGCTAATACCTTTAAGATTCATCGGGTGCACAAACGCACACACGCCTTTATGGCCCTTTGATGAATCCATTTGAGCGAAGAGAACGCAGACGTCGGCCACCGGCCCGTTTGTAATCCAGTTTTTGGTGCCGTTGATTACGTAATCAGCACCGTCCCGCTTGGCGTAGCAGGTCATCGCTGCGGCATCACTTCCCGTACCGGGCTCAGAAAGCGCAAAGCACCCAAGCTGAGTTCCTTGGGCAAGAGGCCTAACGTACTGCTCCTTTTGCGCGGCTGTTCCGAAATCAAGTATCGGCATAAGGCAGAGGGAGTGATGTGCGCTCACCACGATTGAAGTTGATGCGCACGCGGCCGCCAGCTCTTCTATAATTAGACAATACGCGACCTGAGAGAGTCCCGACCCGCCAAGTTCAGGGGGAACGGTGGCTCCCATGAAGCCCAAACGGCCCATTTGAGGAATGAGCTCTTGAGGAAAGTAATGCTCCTGGTCAATTTTTGCAGCAAGTGGAAGCACTTCCTTCTCGGCAAAATCGCGAGCCGCTTGCTGCACCATCTTGACCTCCTCTCCGAGGTCAAAAAGAAATCCGTCTTGCCAACTCATGTACGTCTCACCACCTATAAATGCCTATCTGAGCAAGGAGAAGTTATAGCCCTCGAAACGCCGCTTCGCGCTTCTTAAGGAATGCCTCCATACCCTCTTCTCGATCTGCCGAAGCAAACAGCCGCAAGAACTCCTCAACTTCAAGCCTCAAGCCCGAAAGAAGGACTGCTTCTTGCGAAGCTCTCAAAATTTTCTTTGCGCCGCGCACGGCAAGAGGCCCCTTCTTTGCGATAACGCCGCAAAGTTCACGGGCCTTTGAAAGTAAATCAGCAGGTGCGTGCACATAGTCAACTATCCCAAGCCTGAGCGCCTCCTCGGCTGATATGAGCTCACCCGTGATGACGAGCCTACGCGCAGTACCGAGGCCCGCGCGCTGGATGAGTCTCTGGGTTCCCCCAAACCCTGGGATAATTCCTAGATTTACCTCAGGCTGGCCCACCTTCGCAGAACTCGAGGCCACAATGAGGTCGCACGAAAGCGCAAGCTCAAGCCCGCCGCCTAGTGCGAAGCCATTCACGGCCGCAATCACCGGAACGGGAAGAAGCTCAAGGGCCCGCATGGCACGCTGGCCAAGCTCAACATAATCAGCAATAGCTCGGGGCCCGAGTTGAGACATACTCGCGATGTCAGCCCCGGCAACAAATGCCTTCTCCCCCTCCCCGGTGATGATGACGCTCTTAACTTCGGGAAGCTTAGAAATCTTCTCAGCGGTGAGGATAATAGAAGTAAGCACGTCTGCATTCAGCGCATTCAAACTTTGTGGGCGATTGATAGTAACCTCTGCCCAAGAAGCCTTAACCTCAAGTTTAACTACGGACTCTTCCATTATTGGTGTCATGGCTCTTTTACTTTCCCTTCCCAGTTATTTGGTGACCTACCTTCCGTGCGCCCGCGGTCTTTCGTAGCGCCCTCTCACTGCCCCCTCTCACTGGCGCTCCGGCCATCGAGGCCAGAGCCTATAAAAATTACGCGCTAACCTGGGGGCCAGGAAAGCGGCCGCCCTCCAAGAAGATGCATATGCAGATGGAACACGGTCTGCCCAGCAGACGCTCCCGTATTAATCACAAGCCGAAATCCCTCCTGGGAGATGCCCATAGAGCGCGCTATATCTGCGGCGGCAAGCACAAGCTCCCCGAGCAACGCAGCATCCTCTGGTTTTGCTTCAAGGACATCCTTCAGAGGTTTTTTCGGAATAATAACAATATGACTCGGGGCCTGAGGGCTAATGTCTTTAAAGGCAAGCACCCGCTCCGACTCGAATACAATCTGTGCCGGAATCTCTCGCCTGATTATTTTTGAAAAAACAGTTTCTTGTCCCATAGCGCAATTGGCTGGGAGTATCCCGAATGAACGCTTAAACTTCAAGCGTTTAAGCTGCTGATTCGGCTGTGACTTTTCAGCCCGCGTGGCCTTTGTAGTCTTTGTGGTTTATAAACTAGCCGCCAAGACCACAACGAGGGGGGGACTCACTGGGATCGGCAGCACGTCCCTAAATACCCCACCAAAGAAGCCAAATAACATCAAAGGATTCTCAAATGTTACCAGCCAAAGGCTACGCCGCCCTCACCGAGAAAGCCCCCCTCACTCCTTTTGCCTTCGAGCGCCGCTCACCTGGCCCCAAGGACGTACTCGTCGACATCAAGTTCTGCGGAATCTGCCACTCTGATATCCATCAGGCCCGGGCAGAATGGGGTCCAGCTCTGTTTCCCATGGTGCCAGGTCATGAACTTGTAGGAACGGTCTCACAGGTTGGGGCCGAAGTGACCAAGTTTAAAGTCGGCGACGCTGTTGGCGCGGGGTGCTTCGTTGACTCTTGCCGTACCTGTCCAAGCTGCAAAGAGGGCCTCGAGCAATATTGCGACGGTCTGGTTTCTTTCACCTATAACGGAACTGAGCAGGACGGGAAAACACCTACCTATGGGGGGTACTCTAACCGAATTACGGTGGATCAAAATTACCTCGTAAAGATCCCATCGAACCTCGACCTCGCCGCATCTGCTCCCCTGCTTTGTGCGGGAATAACGACCTACTCGCCCCTTAAGACGTGGGGCATCACCAAAGGTCAGCGCGTAGCGATTCTTGGCCTGGGTGGCCTCGGACACATGGGAGTAAAGTTTGCAGCTGCCTTTGGCGCAGAGGTAACCGTATTAAGCTCATCCCCCGCTAAAGAGAAGGACGCCAAGCGCTTGGGCGCGCATCACTTTGAACTTTTTTCGAACGAAGCAACAAGAAAGAGACTTACCAAGAACTTTGACTTCATACTCGACACCGTAGCGGCGCCTCACGACATCAATGCGGCCCTTGGGATGCTTAAGCGTGACGGCACGCTCTGTTTAGTTGGCGTTCCTCCCGAAGCAATCCCAGTGGCTGCGTTCTCGCTCATCCCCGGAAGAAAACGTCTCGTGGGATCAATGATAGGCGGCATCCGCGAAACCCAGGAGATGCTGGATTACTGCGGAAAACATTCTATCGTTTCTGATATTGAGATCGTGGCGATGAAAGACGTGAATACGGCCTATGAGCGTACGATAAAGAGCGATGTGCGGTATCGGTTTGTGCTTGACCTTGCGACGCTCTAGGAGTCTGTCCCGTAGAAAAACTCTACCACTACATGTTGTGGTGGCAACGGGACAGCCCGCCTACGGATTGTGTCCAAAATGAAGATTATGTTTCTACGGGACACACTCCTAGCTCACTGCGCGTATTTGAGCACCTTACAGATTGGGGCTCGCTAACGTCCGTGGATGCCCCGGGGCATTTGATTCGGCGCGCTGGGGACAGCGCGCCCTACCCAGGGGCGAGGCATCCTGGTAGGGCGTCCTGTCCCCAGGGCGCCGCAGGATCTTTCGACCCGCCCCGCGCTGACAAATCGAAACCAATTGGGACGGGCCGTGGGATCTTTAGGCACGCCGGGGACGGCGCGCCCTACCCACGGGGGCTACATCTTGGTAGGGCGCCGCGTCCCTGCGGTGCCGCATGATCTTCCAACTTACCCCGTGGCTGCAAATCGGAACGAATTGGGACGAGCCACGAGATCTTTCGGCACGCTGAGGACAGCGCGCCCTACCCAGGGGCGGAGCATCTTGGTAGGTCGTCCTGTCCCCAGGACGCCGCAGGATCTTTCGACCCGCCCCGCGCTGACAAATCGAAACCAATTGGGACGGGCCGTGAGTTCTTTAGGCACGCCGGGGACAGCGCGCCCTACCCACGGGCGTCGCATCTTGGTAGGGCGTCCTGTCCCCAGGGCGCCGCATGATCTTCCAACTTGCCCCGTGGCTGCAAATCGGAACCAATTGGGACGAGCCACGAGATCTATCGGCACGCTGAGGACAGCGCGCCCTACCTAGGGTTGCAGCATCATCAAGAGGGCACGGGGGGACACAGAAGCGCGTTCTCAAGAAGCCGCCGAAGGCTCCACAAATTCAGCCTCTTTAAGACGCTTGGCGTGAAAATGTCTCGCGACTAAAGGATAGCTGAGCGCTACCGCAATACCCGCCAAGGATTCGAGCATCCCCTCTCCTGCCACAAACCACTTGTTGTTAAAAAAGCCAAATAGCCCCGCCGCTACCCCGAGTCCTATCTGAGCGCTTACCCCAATAAGGGTGTGACCAATGCGAAAGGGAACATTAAGAATAGCATCGTTAAATGCTGCCTTGCAGCGCTGAGCGAAACTAAGCTGCCCGGCCAAATCGCCCACCGTGGGATGATTCGCGAGTTTCCCGAGCTTCGAAGCAGTGTCATAAATTGCCCCTGCTGAGGACAAAATGGTCCCCACACTACACGCGATTGCAAAGGTCACGCCTGCAACCACTTTCTGTGTCGGAGTGGTCGCTTGGCTGAATAGCTGAGCTGCATAGTGCCCCATAAACGCAGAGAGCGGAATGCTCACCACACCAAGCGCAATCGCGCTTTTTGCGTCCATGAATTTTTCTTTGAGCGTGAGTCCCGCCTTGCGAAACGACTGATAGATATTCGGCCCAATAGAGCCGAACACATCATCGAGCGCTCCTCCCACGGAGTGCATCAACGCCGGAGCGAATTTATCCAAAAGCTGAACCGCTCCCAAGACAGGCGCGCATACAATCATCGACTCTTTGAGCGCGTGATGCTGCTCATTCAGTGAAATTTGTTTCACCACACGCACCCAATGCTTGTCCTCAAAACCTCCCTTGCCCTCGAGCTGCTGATTCATTTGGCGCGCAATCGCCTCGGCCTCGGGATTATCGCCCGTGGTCATAAGCCGCACGGTTGCGAAGCTAAGAAAGCGCTGAAGACGCTCAGACAAAGGCAAACGTTCACGGTAACGCGGATCGGCCCACAGGGACATCATGCCCCCCAAATGCTCTTTGGTGACCTTAACGATTTCATCAACGGCCTCTTGAGGCGGATCTTTCACGAGAATCAAGATCGCGCTTTCATGTGCCGCAAGTATTCCCCTTAGTCCCTTGGCGTATGATTTTGAAAGAGGAAGCTCAGGGGCATAAAGCTGCTCAGCGGTATGAATGACATACATATCGAGCTTGGAATTTACGAGCTTTATCACGGCCTCAAAGTGTGGTCCCAAGAGAGAGGGTTCTTGAATCCGCCCGCGAAGATCGTACTGCAAAACTCCCCGATAGTTATCAAGCTCGAGCAAAGCTTTTGCTAAGAGTTCTTTGGGCTCCATGGAGAATTTGGCAGCGACCTTCCCAAGCTCTTGGTGATACAGCAGCATGGGGACACCATCGTCGCGGGCCAAGAAAATCTTATTGATTACTTCGCGATGCGCTTCGCGAAGGAGCTGTCCGCGAGGCTCGGGGGCGAGACGTCTCGCGCCACCTTGCGGTAAAGTCTCCACGTGTAAATTGGGCCCTGGCGTATGCTCAGGCGGAGGGCGTTGATAAGCCTGGCTTGCCGCGGATCGGATACTTGGGGCTGCGTTCGCTGAGTGAGGCATAACGCGACTCTTAGGCTTGCAGAGCGTATTCTTTAACGCCTACCTAAGGGGTTATGGCTGGCCTAGAACGAAGCGTCAGGAGGCTCCGTAAAGCACTGTTCCAAATGGCACAGCTACAAGTGACGCAGCTACAAATGACACAGCTATAAATGACACGACTCGATATGGCACTGCGAGCAGTAAGGATTAGAAATTGACTACTGCCGCCTCAGAAGCCTCAAGGGCCTCCTCCTGCGGATTGGCAAGGGCGACCTGCCCCGATGCTTCATCGAAATCAATGTATACCAGATTACGAACGCCTTCTTTGACGTCATCAAGATGCGTAATAATCAGTATCTGCTCAAAACGATTACTGAGCTTCTCAAGGAGCGTGAGCACATTCGTACGCCTCTGCTCGTCGAGAGAGCCAAAAACCTCGTCTAGAATAAGCAATGAGAACGAGTGTCCTGCCCTCTCAGCAAGCATCTGCGACAAGGCAAGTCGCATGCAAAGATTAAGGATATCCTCCTCCCCGCCGCTTATTACGGGTTTCGCTTCTCCCTCATCGATCACCGTCGGCGCAAAGTCTGTCGCCACTTCTATCGTCGTGTATCGGCCATCCGTGAGATCGGAAATAAACTCACTTGCAATCTCCGCAAGCCGAGGCCGAATAGAAGAATTCACATGGCGCCGGAATTCCGTCAAAAAGGTATCGGTTTCTTCAAGTGTCAGTAGCTCTTCTCGCATCTTATCGAGCTCACGCACGCGGGCGTCATACTCAATCAATTGAGTCTTGGTACGTGCAACTAGCGCTTGACGCGTTCCTAAATCGCCTTCCACTCGCACGCGCTGAAGGCGCGCGACGTTGGTGAGGCTTTGTGCTGCATCAAAAGCCCCTTTATCTCGAGAATAGATCTCTTCAGAGTATACGAGTTCTTCGAGTTGTTTCGCGTGAGTACGCACCGCTTCAGCAAGTTCCGCAATTTCGAGATGCGCCTTCTGCTCTGCCGCAATCTGCCTCTCAAGCTCGTGAGCCTGCCGCATCGCTGCATCAAGATCCCTGAGGGAGGCTCTTAAGGCTTCGAGAGTGTGCTCTCGCTCTGCGATACTCTTGCGCAGGGAGACGAGTACCTCCGGCTCTTGGTTCGCTGCCTTCGCACTCGCCTTTGAATCGTCCACCCTTAGGCGTATCGAAACAAGAACCTGCTCTTCTTTCTCCAATACGTCAGCAAAGCGGCTGCCAAGTTCCTGCCCACAGGTGGGGCATTCACCCTTCTTCTGCAGAGAAGATAGCTCTTTGAGCCTTTCGCTGCGCTCCTTGTGCTGAGCTTCAGCTACTCGAAAAGCAGCTTCTTCAGCCGTGCGCTGCTCTATCCACGCCCGCTCGGCCGCCTCTTTCTTTTCTCGGGCCCTTTTTACTTCTTCTTGGCATGCAGTTAGGTCTGCGCTGCGTTCGTCTAACAGAGCCTTAAGGTCTTCGACTCGCTCAGTCCCCCACGCACGCCACTTTGCTTCGAGAGCCGATGAAAGTTCTTTTCTTTGCGCCTGAATATCTCCGAGCGCCCGTGTGCGCTCCTCATGGCGAGTTTGCTTCTCTTGAAGCAGCCGAGAAAGGGCGCGCCACTCCTTATGTTTCGCTTCTGACTGTGAAAAATGCAGGCGCGCCTTTTCGTACTGCGCTTCTGCCTGGGTTAGGGCAAGAGCTGCCTCCTTGAGCGAGGCATCTAGGCTAACCACTGCCTCTTGTTCCTGAGCGAGCTGCGCTTCAAGCTGCTCCTTACTTCCCAAGCCTGCTTCCCAGCCACTCAGGGTACCCTTTTTCTCCTTTCGCTCAGCCCGAAGAAGCTCCTGAACTTTTTCGAAGCGATCATAGCCCATGAGCCGAAGGATAAACTTCTCTCTCTCCGTGGCGCCCTTTTGACCAGACAAGAATTCAAGACCTTTTTGCTCCGTAAAGTAGGTGGCAAAAAACTCCTCTAAACTCATCCCTACGCTACTCGCCACGACGGAAGCTACTTCTCTTGAACCCGTGGCAATTGGACTGCTAGAGCCCCCCTGGTACACCGATGCCGAACTGCCCACGCGCTCTATGCGCAGCGTTTGTCCTTCATGCTCGAACACCAGCGTCACCGAAGGTTCTGCGTCTTTGGGTGCTCCCCGTGTACATGCTTCGTCAAGCTTCCCCCGCAAGGCGCGGGTGCCATATAGTGCAAACGCGATAGCCTCCACTATCGTGGTTTTTCCCGCGCCGTTTGGTCCAATGATACCGGTGATACCATCGCCAAACGAAAGAGAGGTACGGCGATGCTGACGAAAATTCTCAAGCTCAAGCTGGACGAGTTTCATCTTGTTCCTCCAGCTGTTTCAAGAAGCGCTCCACCGTACTCACCAGCCTCGGTGCCTTCACGGCGGCACCCGGTAGCTGCTCAGCAAACGCAAGAAGGTCCTCGCGCAGCGGGCGGCGCATCGCACGCTTTGGGGTTACGTCACTGCTCCGGGCATTGGGGGGGCGCACATCGAGAGTCAAGTTCAGCGCACGCGAGCGAAAACTCCTCAAGGCTTTATGGTCGAGCGCGCGAAACTGGTCGCGCGTCACATTCGCAAGCTCAAGGCGTATCATTTTCCCTTCGATTCCACCTGGAACTCCCTCCAGTGACTGCGCGATGCGCTCCATAATTTCAGGAGGAGTAAGGTAGAGTCCATCTATGGGCGCAATCACCGCAATTTCACGTGGCGAAGTTAGAGTGTGAAACGTGCGCTTTCCTTCAGGGAAATCGACGGTAAGAAAACCCTTATTCTCCTTTGCTCCATTCCACATATTCGCACTAGTGTGCTCAAGGGAGCCTGAGTAGGCAGCGTTGTGGCCCACATCGAGCCTAGAGTGAACATGCCCAAGCGCAATGTATTCCCATTCATGTGGCGCGAGCTTTGCGAGCTCAATATCGATACCACCAAAATCGCTGACGAGGCGTGGGTCAACCTGAGCATGAGCCACTAAAATATTATAGCGCCTCTTATCATCGGCGCGAATGAGGCCCATTTGAGGATCGAAAATTTCTGGCTGACTAAGCACCGCATGGGGCAAGCAAAGAACAGAAGCGTCAAGTTCGGGAAAATCAAAGCGCTCCATCCCAGAATCTGCGACGCGCATGCCAGGAATTTCGCCAAAAAGCCTAATGAGAGAACCGCTATCGGTGCGGCGCGGCGTGTCATGATTGCCTGCGATCAGTACAATAGGAGCACGCGTACCCTCAGCAAGCTTGCGAAGCTCACGAAAGGCAAAAGTGATTATGGCGTTCGAGGGCCTCACGGTGTGAAACAAATCGCCGGCAATGATGGTGAGCTGAGGCTTAAGAAGTACCGCCCGTTCAATAGCCTCCCGAAAGGCCAGGCTGACATCGGCCTCACGCTGGTTAAACCCCTGGGGCGTGAGACGGTTAAAGCGCCTGTAGCCAAGATGAACATCGGCAAGGTGGCAGACGCGAAGCTTAGGAGATGTAGTTGGCATCGCCGGGAGTATAACGCGATGAAGGAATTCTTCCAGGGGCTCGATGGGAAACCGTCTATTTCGAGGCCCCCAGCAGGCCAGAATATCGGAAAAAGGCCGTCCTCCGCTGCCTTTCCCTGCACAAGCGTGATTTGACTTGAGTAACAGCTACTTCGACGCTAAGTTCCCGCAACGAGGTGAAGGCAGTTCCATGCGATTTATTAGCTGTTCGGCGGGAAGCCCTGAATACGAATTCTTAAGAACCGGCTACTGGGCTGGCGCCGCGGGAAGCGCCCCTTTAGAGCTTTCCGTTCCCAAGCGCCCCTCCCCCATTCGCCCGGATCAAAGTTTCGAGTCTTTTGTTACCGGGGAACCAAACGTAAAGGCGTGGTCGACGCTCCAAGAGTATGCAGCTTCTGCGCGCGCTTCGCGCGCCGCGAAAACGGTTCTCCTTGAAGGCCCTCCCGACCACGGCAAGAGCCATCTTCTTAATGCGCTGAGAGCTGCCTGGGAAAAAAACCCCACATCCCCTAAAAGCGATCTGATCTCAGCACCTCAGCTTGAAGTCGATCTCGCCCTATGCACCGAAGCCCATTCTCGGCGAAAACTGCTCAGCTCCATAGCGTCTCATTCGCTAGTGTGCCTCGATCACGTTGACTATATGCTCGGCAACCCTGCACTAGCCGCTGCACTCCCCGAAGTAGTTGAGGGTGCCTTATTGAGGGGCGCACTTGTCATCATTGCCTCTCAGGACGGTGCGGCTCTCATCTCAAGGCTCAGTAAAGGCCCCTTGCGTCAAGCACTCCTTAAGGCGGAGACACTAACTCTTAAGCCACTTACTCGAGAACTTCGAACAAATCTGCTTTGCGAATTCGCCCGTCAACAAGAAGTGCGCCTCTCGCAAGAGGCACTTACGATGCTTACCTCAGTCTCTGAAAGGCGATCTGTCTCCGATCTCCGCGGCCTGATTACCCAAATACGAGCCTTCCGAAGAGAACTTCCCCACCTCACGCAAGATCCACTTAGACTGGTCGAGGCACCAGAGGTCCGACTCGCGCTGCTGTCACGTTCCTGCGGGGGACAGTACGGCGCGACCATGGGCCCCGACGCGTTGCAATGCGGCAGAGTTTCTCTGAAGGCCCTACAGATGGCGATCTTAGCTACTTTTAATTGCGATGAAGCGCGGTTCAACTCACGAAGTCGAGCGAGAGAACTCGTCTTCGCCCGAGCAGTGTTTGTATACTTAGCCCGCACCATCACACATCCCCAGCCGAGCTTTCCAGAAATTGTAAGATATATCTCATGCGGCAAGTCTCACAGCACTGCGGTAACGGCCTATCAGCGGCTTCAGCAAAGGCTCACCACGGATCCCCTTGAAATACCGCCTGAACTTTCGTTCACTAACAATACGCGGTCACTTGCAGAGATTGTTGGCGGAGTCGAAGAATTTGCCAAGGAATTGACGAGCCTTTCCCTCATGAAAATCTTCGGAAAGAGATAGCTCACTTTAGGCAGGGAGGGACGTGCTTGGCTAGCAGAGAGGAGTATCGCCGCGGTATCGTTGCTCAGACTCCGAATCTCCGGCCCCTTGTGTCGGCGCTACCTGGGGAGAGATGGCTGATGGAGCAACGGGGACAAGCATGTGCACAAGTGTTCCCTTGCCTTTCTGACTCTCAATTCGAATCTCACCGCCAAGAAGATGCAAGGTGTGATACACGGTCCAAAGCCCAAGGCCATTCCCTTGAATGCTTACTCCGTTTACGCGATCGAGGTTTTTAGTTGAGAAAAAGGGTTCAAAGGCTCTTTGCAAGACTTCCGCATCCATACCATGGCCGGTATCTTCCACGCTGAGCATAAGAAATTTTTCTCCCGGCGCGTGTCTTGCTCCAATCCTAACCTCTCCCGTGTGCGGGATGGCCTCTACTGCGTTTCGCACTACCGCAAGAAGTAAATCCTCCAATCCTGTTTCTCCAACCTCAAGGGAAGGAGGCAATTCCCCTAACATGAGGGGAAATTCTATTCTGCCCCCTGCCTGTGCTCGCTGGGAAAGCGAGAACTCCTCGAGGAATTGAACGAGACGCTCCCGTGTAAGCCTACCCTCGTGAGGAGCTCGTTTCACCAAGGCCGCAAGTTTTCTTGTAAGTACCACTCCTCCTTCGACCGCACGCCGAACGACATCTACATATCGTTCTAATTTCGCATCTCCCTCAACCCCACGGCCAAGAAGTTCCGCAGCACCAAGGATGCTACCAAAGCAATTGTTGAAATTATGAGCCACTCCCAGCGCAAAAGTACTGACCATCTCTAACTTAACTCCGTGCTGCAAGCGCTGGAGCTCGCGTGAGCACTCCCTCAGCTCCAATTGATTGCGAAGCCGCGCAAGAAATACTTCGCGATTAAAGGGTTTTGAAACATAATCATTTGCACCTGCTCGAAGTGCCGCAGAAAGACCCACGTCTTCGGACTGGGTGGTTACCATAATAATGGGAAGTTCTTGCCTTGTGAAACGCGCCCGAAGCTTAGTGAGAGCCTCTATGCCGTCCATGCGGGGCATCATGATATCAAGCAGAATTATGGTAGGAGGCGAGCCAAGCAGACAGCGCTCCAAGCACTCGCTGCCATCGGCGACTTCTTCTGCAATCCACCCCTCCCCTTCAATGAGCTTGCGCAGCAGAACCCTATTAACGGCGACATCGTCAGCAATTAAAATTCTTGGAATTGCCTCCATGAGCTCCCTCAATCAGCGTGCGCGTACACCACGCCCAGAGGGGATCGTCATCGCGTGCCGAAAGCTCATTATTTTGGCGCGCATTTTGCCTTAAGAAGTGTGCGTTGCTGCATGTATTCCTTTGCCCCCAAGAGAATTCACATGGTTAGCGATAACAACTCTGCACCAAATGTCATGCCTGTGCGCGTTTTTGAACGCACTGGTAAATCCTCCTACTCAAGCCTCTCGCAAGCAGAGCTGCCTCCTGGCGCAGTGCTTGCTTCATTTGTGAGAACGCTTGAAACAAGACTCATCGCGCGAGGGCTACTCTCCACGCCGCGGGGAGAGTTTCATCCTCTTTGGTTCTTGGTTGAGACAGAAAGAAACGTTTTTCTGTGGCGAAATGGCCTCTCGCTTGAGAATGCAGAGGAATTTGAATTCTGGGTTGACCCAGCCGCGCTCGTGGAAAAACGCCTTTTGCATCTTGATGCGGGTTCCACGGAGAACCCCTTTATAAATTCGTTGTGGGGAATTGCGTGTGGAGCGGCCCCCTTGAGCGCTCAAGAGGAGCGCGAATACCTCACGAACTTGCTTGAGAATATGGCGAAAGTAGCGCCTCACGCCCACGCCTTGAGCCATGTATCGAGTATTCTGGGACAAGAGGTACTTAAACCCAAACTTCCCCGCATACTCCTGCCCGCGAAAAAGAAGAAAGCGTTAGGGAACCTCTGAAAAACATCCCTATTTTATTTTCCCCTCTGTGAACTCTGTGTCCTCTGTGGTTTTTCTGGGATTTACATCAACCACAGAGGCACACAGAGGTGCATTAACTCGCCAAAGCGCCAATTCGGCGTAAGTGATGGACGATTCGACCTTAGCCTTTCTTTCTTATCGGAACATTAAGAGAGAGCCCAATCCTCCCGACATCCCTAGAGCCTCTGACAACTTCTTTATAGGGGAATTTCGCATGCGGATGTCTTCTGTGCTTGCCTTGGCCGCGATGGCCACCTTTGCTTTTCGCGCTGCTCCCGTTTTTGCCCAATCGGAATCTGAGGTAGGCGACGACTCGAAATATTACTGCGAAAGTGAATATGACGAGGAGTTTGATGAGCTTTTTGGGACGCTTCGCAAAGTTTCCAATGACCGCGCCGTCCGATTTGCAAAAGCCCTAAAAAGTTCCAATTCAGCCCTGCAGACCGTGAAGCGCAAAATTAAGGCCCGCACCAAGGCCGGCCTTGACAGCACGGACCTCAAAGAAGACCGCGACACGCTCAAACTTGAAATTGCGGACATCAAGACCTGCCGAGATGAGGGCGACACGGGGCGTTCCCGGGGCTCAAGCGGCAACGCCGACCCAGAGCTTGCGTGCTCAGTGGTAGGAGACCCAAGCTCAATTTCCACACGAATCATCGGCGGAGAAGTGTGCTCAATCGGTTCCACAGGCGTGGTGTACATCCTCATAAGCACCCCTGCAGGAGCGCCTGACTCGTCCTGTACCGGAACGGTAGTGCGCGCACCTGGGGCCACTGCTGCCCGCCACGTCATCTTCGCAGCGCACTGCGCCGAGGGCGCAGGCTTTATCGATATCAACACCCCCAGCGGCACTATGCGCGCTACCTCGTTCCAGAAGAACCCTGACTGGAACGGCAATCAAAACACCCTAGAAGACGGGGATGTCGCTATCGCAACCTTCTCCACAGATATCCCGACCTCAAGCTTTACGGTGCTTGCCGATGATGATTTTTCGCTTGGAGAAACTGCCGTAATTGGCGGGTATGGACTCGATGAAAACGGCAATTCTAGTGAAACGAGACTTAAAGCGGGAACCGTGACTCTCTCCGCCTTTAGTAGTTATGGTCTCACCATTGAATATGATGGCTCATCAGGCTCAAACACCTGCAACGGAGACTCGGGCGGTCCATTCTTTGTTGAGCGCTCTGGAGGCTGGGTGCTTGGCGGCGTAACCTCGAACGGAATTCAGCAAGATTGCGGCCCAGGCGATATCTCGAACTTCGCAAACCTCAGGGATCCCACCGTGAAAGCCTTTATCAATGGGATAGCACCGGGGCTCATCCCTTAGGAAAGCTTCTCTCATAAGTCCGCCCAGGCAAACAAAAACCCCGCGAACAAAAACCCCGCGAACAAAAACCCCGCGAACAAAAACCCCCCGGTCTAGTTTCCTAGACCGGGGGGTTCGTAGCTTGCATTCTCTAACCCCCAGCTGCGCTATTACTAGCTAAGCTTCAGATTAGAAAACTTCTGCCAGAAGCGGTTAGAAATAACCACTTACTTGGAAGATCAAGCGATTGAAGTCCGCATCCTCGAGATCCGAATCAACAGGGTTGATACGGATGTAGGTGTACGCGAGGGACGTCTTCAAGTGATGAGCCCAGAAGTAGTAGTTCAAGGCAAGACCAACTTCATCAACTGAATCAAGCGCTACAGAAGTACCTGAGATGCAGGTAATTCCACCGCTGTCACAATCGATGTAGCCGTAACGAGCCGCGATCTCGAACTTCTTCGGCATGAGGAAGTAGCCAACTTGAGCGTAGAAGCCGAGAGGCTCAACGCTGTCGCCGCTATCTGGATCGATCTGGAGAGAATAAATTTCTCCCGCAACGCTGAGTCCAGCAACCTTCATCATCACATCAGCACTTACAAGGCTGAAATCACGCTCTCCAGCTCCCTGTCCTTCGCCGCCATCATAGTAGTAGGCAGCTCCAGCAGTGAGGCCGAACTCTTCTGAATGTCCAACATCGGACTCAGAGGAAGCATCGATTCCACCCATGTTATAACGAACGCCAATTGCACCAGCTACGTTGTTGTCCGCGCCGGGTCTGTTCTGGCCTTCGTTATCGCTGTTACCGTTGAACACGCCAGCATTGACCTGAATCATGCCGTCGTTGAAGCTACCCATTCCAGCAACACCAGCCTGACGGCCAGCATTGAAGAGCTGAGTCGCAAGAGTGCGATCAGGGAATTGGAGCTTATAGTCTTCGGTGTTGAACTGGCGGGATACGAAGGTCTTGAACTGACCCATACGTACCGAAGCCCAGTCACATGCATTCCACTGAATCCAACCATCAAGAAGATTGGTTGAGCCAGTGTTAACCGCATTCTCGTTACCTGAACCGACGAAGTCGACGTTCATGTAGTACGAGAACTCGTTATGCATCGCCGTACCTGACATGATCACGCGAGCCTTGGTTACATCGAAGCTCGACGTATCCTCTGCTGTGCTTACATCCTGATCGTTGTCAAAATACGTGTAGCGGGTCTCAAGGTGAGTCGCAAAGGACGCAGTGAAACC
>JBIKWF010000111.1:0-14526 GCA_044356455.1 Bdellovibrionota bacterium
GTGGTGATCGGAGATCGCCCCCTTATCGAGCTTTTGCCGATGATGCTCGATAAAGATGACAACGACGTTACCCAGTTCTCGATGACCTATGTCGAAAAAGCGGGGCTGGTAAAATTCGACTTCCTGGGCCTCAAGACACTTACGGTTATTCACTCGGCTCTCCGCATCATTAAAGAGGGCAGGGGAATCGAGGTGGATCTCGAAAGACTTCCTCTCAATGATCCTAAGACCTATCAGCTCATCTCTGGCGGTAATACCACGGGAGTTTTCCAGCTCGAGTCTTCGGGCATTACTGAAATGACCGTAAGGCTTAAGCCGAACTGCTTTGATGACCTTGTCGCTATTCTTGCGCTCTATCGCCCTGGCCCACTCGACGCAGGCATGGTCGACCACTACATAGCAAGAAAACATGGGCGTGAGCCCGTGACTTACATGCACCCCTTAATGAAGCATGTGCTCTCTGACACCTACGGCATCATGCTTTATCAAGAGCAAATCATGCAGCTTGCGCGCGAGCTCGCAGGCTACAGCCTTGGGCAAGCCGATATTCTTAGAAAGGCCATGGGTAAGAAGAACCCAGAAGAGATGGCCAAGCAGCGTGTGGGGTTCATTAAGGGAGCCACTGAGCGCGGCGTCAAAGACGAGGCGGCGCAAGAAATTTTCGATCAGATGGAAACGTTCGCGAGGTACGGCTTCAACCGAAGTCACTCTGCCGCCTACGCCATGATTTCGTTCCAGACTGGCTATCTCAAAGCGCATTACCCCGTCGAGTTCATGGCGGCGCTCATGTCCAATGAGATGGAGGATAGCGATAAGGTTCTTAAGAACCTTAATGAATGCCGCAAACATAAAGTGGCGGTATTGCCTCCGACCGTGAACGAGTCCTTGGCCAGTTTCTCCGTTTTTGACGGCAAAATTCGTTACGGTCTTGAAGCCGTAAAGGGAATTGGAGAAAAGGCCGTTCAGTCGATCATTGAGGCGCGTACCTCAGGTGGCCCCTTTGTTGATCTTGAAGATTTTCTGCTGAGAGTAGATCTTAAGAGCGTCAATCGGCGCGTATTAGAAAGTCTGATTAAGTGCGGAGCGTTTGATCATTCAGGGTCGTCGCGCCGAGACATGATAGAGCGCCTTGAAGACGCCCTGAAAGCCGCGCAATCACTCCAGCGAGATAAGGATACTACTCAAATCTCGCTTTTTGGAGGCGTGTCCGCCAAGCCCACTATTCAGCGCAAGAATACCAAGCTGCCAGAATGGCCCGTCAATCAAAAGCTCGCTTTCGAGCGTGAAGCGCTTGGGTTCTATATCTCTGGGCACCCACTCGAAAAATTCATGCAGGATCTTAAGCGTCTTGGCACCGTGGTCACCCCGGATCTAAAGGGCAAGTCTAAAGGCGCCGAAGTGCGGGTCGGCGGAGTGGTTACGGCGCTTCGTCTTAAGAATACGAAAAAAGGCGATAGATACGCGACCTTTGTGCTCGAAGATTGGCTTGGGACTATCGAGGCGATTGTGTGGCCAGACGTATACCGCCAGATTGCGACGCAGATTGCGGCTGATGACCCCGTGCTCGTAGCAGGCAAGGTGGACCAGAGCGAAGAACGCTGCACGCTGATAGTTGATAAAATGGAGTCTCTGATTGCCCTTCGCGATCGAAGCGCGACGCAAGGAGTCTTGCTTCTTAAAGAGCAGGACAATCTTGAGCAGCAGCTCGAGAAATTGCTAGTGGTCTTTAAGCGCTATTCCGGCAATTGCCCGGTCAAAGTGCGCCTGCAGGTTCAGGGCGCAGAGGTGAGCATGGCGCTTAAAGATCAGCGCCGAGCCCCTGTCTGCGTGGTTCCCTCGGAAACGCTCTGTGATGAAATTGAGCAGATGTTTGGGCGTCCGGTTTTGTCGTTTCTCTAACTGAAGTCGTGCTCTGAGTTGCGAGGGAGGGAGCCTCTGCCAAAGTCTGCTCTGTGAACTCTGTGGTTGATTTAAATTGTTGAAAAACCACAGAGGACACAGAGATCACAGAGAGAAAAAATAAAATGTTGGGGTTTCCAGTGGTTCCCTAGTATCAGCGTGGATTGCGGCAGTTAAGTGCCGCCTTACGGCATCTTTTTCTAAGGGCGCGCATAACTCAGTTCTCCCTATTTGTGTGTGGGGCTCTCGCCAGATGATAGCGCGGAGCAGCAGCAACGAACTGTGCAGGTGTGTTATGGCAAGTCATTCAAATGATTCACGAATCGAGCGCGTTGCGCTACTCGGTGGGGCAGCCGATCAAGCGGCGATAGATCGCCGAACCGCCCTGGGAATGTTTTGCCTTGGAGTAGGAACCTTACTTGGTAGGAATGCGCTTGGCGCAACTGACGCCAGTGTTGGCGTCGCAGGTGAGGGGTTTATGTTCGATTCCCCGTTTCGTGCCGTCGGGGCGATTTTGGATAAAAAGACGCTCGTACTCCCCTCCGGCATGAGCCTGACTCTTGGCCAATACGGTAATCCACTCATTGCCCCCGGAGTTTTTCATGGGGCGACGCTCTCTGAGCTCGATCTGAAATTAGTGGATCTGAGTTCGGTGGTTCGAGCCCTTATTAGACCCAAAGACCCAGCGACCTATGCAAACGACGAAGAAGTCGCCGCTCGCATAAGAACCTCGCGTGTGTGGTGTGCTCTGGTAGACGATGGCAAAACGATTACGTCTTACGATACCTCGCGCTACGCAACTAACCCGCCCACTATGGAAATAAACTCGGCCGGGGCACTTAAGGTAACCCACGGCGGCGTCGAAGTGGTTCGCTTCACTGACGGAGTTCACTTAAGCGAATTGCATCACGTAGACAGTAACCGCATGGATCCTGGGGCCCTCGTGGGATTTTTCTCCATCGGGAACCCGCCGAGCGAATCAAAGCCGATTGTGGTAACTGAGCTTGATAGTCTAGTAATTCCGACTGCTGAGTCTATGCGAGTTACTCGAGATGGACTTGCGTTAACCGCGGATTCCGTAGCCCGCAATGTGAACACAAAAACAAGCGAATCTTTTGTGGTGTCTGGTAAGAATGTGTGGCGGTATCGCTTCTTTCAGCCAGAGGGGGAGAAGACCGTCATCTTCGGCGCTGAATGTAAAGCTCACGGCGGAGTTAATCCAGATGCATTTAGTGCGGAGTGGGGCAGCATGGGCCCTCGCCAATTCTACGCCTTAGAGACCGCGGGCACGAGGACATTGCTTCACCCCGAACCTGATCTGCGGAACACGCTAGACGTCACGGCACTCAACCCCGAAAAAAAACCGCTTTTTGCGGCCGGTTTTGTAATTTGGGGGCTAGACGAATCAGGACAGCCGCGCACGGAACGAACTTCTTTATCGAAGCTCGGAGGTGCTGAGCGGGTGGCAGTAAAGGGTGATCTTCTTTCTATTATCCGCGCTGATGGCAAAGAGGATTTCTTTCGAATCACAGAATTACGCCGAAAGCCTGGATTCGCGGAGAATGTGGTAGATATTCATGCGATAGATTCGAAGGGTGTGCGGGGAGACCTTCTCGCGCCACAGGTTACAAGTTTGGGAAGTTTTTCACGACCTCATGCGCGCCACACGAATATTGACGGGTAGCGAAGGCCCTGACTGCGCGTAGCATCTGAGAAATAACGGATTGATTCCTTAGAGAGCGGTGCTTGGACGCCTCCTTTAGCTCCTCAAGAGCAGCAGCGGGGTGAT
This sequence comes from Bdellovibrionota bacterium, assembly GCA_044356455.1. Classification (GTDB taxonomy): domain Bacteria; phylum Bdellovibrionota_C; class UBA2361; order UBA2361; family JBGSMV01; genus JBGSMV01. The sequence goes on from JBIKWF010000111.1 coordinate 3,689, forward strand.
CATCTCTTGCGGGGTTAATCCCCCATGGTGACCCGCGTAAAAGCTAATCTCGTAGTTCGGCTCTTCCCATCCGCCCCAGTAGGGTGCTTTCGGCAGAACAATCACATCCCCCATGCGCTGCCGAAACTTGGTAGAAATAGGCGTGGGTCCAAGGATTCCCATCGCAGCGGCCTGCTGCTGGGTTAACACCTCAGCTGCATCGCCGAGTGCGCAGCGCAGTCGGTCCGCAAGAGTTTCTGTGGCACCAGGCTGAGCGTAGAGTAGCATGTCACGTGGGCCGCCACCGTAACGAATAAGCTCTCCATTTCGATTTGTCCGCAGAAGCTTCTCTATACCGGGAACGAGCTTGTTAATTGGCAATTTCATCTCGTGGCATAGTGAGATCTGTCCGTGATCCGCGGTCAGCATCAGAAGGGTTTTGCCGTCTGAGCAGGCAGTCGCGAGGGGTTCGAGGTATCGAAGTATCACTCTCGCAACCTTATCGGCGTAAGCTGAGCTTGGGCCGGTATGGTGGCATGCGGAGTCGAAATTTCCGATGTAGAAGTAGTGGAATGCAGGGCCTGGTCCTTTGGTGCACTCAAGCAGATCCTGAACTCCGGCTCGTACACCCTGATAGGCACGCTTTTCTCCAACGATAAAGTGGTCATCGTAGTCGCCCGGGAAATACTTGTTTGAGCCATAGGCAGTCGTTCTTACGCCGGCGCGACCAAGGCTGCGAGAGAACGAGTCCTTTGGAAGTATGTCGTCTACCCCATGGACCTCGGTTAGAAACGAGGACTTGTCTGAACTGTTAAGACCCTTAAACCGGAAGGGATTTATAATTGAATCAACATTTGGCTCGAGGTAAAACCATTCGCATACTCCCGACTCATACACGGGTAGCCCGGAGTTGATGCAGGTAATATGCGCTGCGGTAGTAGAGGGAAACTGCGAGGTGGTTTGAAGTGAGATTCCTGAACTTTGGAAGGCCCGCAGAAAAGCCGAATCATCCTGATAGCGCTGAACGGCATCCCAACCGAATGCATCTATGAGAACGAGCACCACCCGCTCAATGCCAGGGCCAATCGCCCGACTTACGGAGGAGGGGAAGGATGGGCGGTTCGTTGCCCCGACAAGGACCTCTTCTATCAGCCCTGGAAGATTAGCAAAGCAAAAGTCTTCATATGCGGGGCGAATGGTCTGCGCGTTAATTCGGGAGCGCTCAATCGCTGCGCGAGATTCCTCGGGGAGAGATTGTGGTCGTTTGGGCGTGTGCGGCGTTTCTTGAGGCATACGAGACTACCTTCTAAAAATCCTAAGAACTTGCGGATTGATGGTAGGGCCTCGCTGCAGCGAAAGTCGATTTTTCTATGAGATACGATTCAGATGAGAAACCAGCAATGAAAACAACCGCCGTTAAAACTCAGCGCTGCTTTGAGCAATGACGGTTAGGAGTGTGTCCCGTGGAAACATAAATCTTCATTCTGGACACAATCCGTAGGTGGGCTGTCCCGTTGCCACTACAACATGTAGAGGTGAGAGTGTTCTACGGGACAGACCCCTAGGCCACACGAGAAATTGATGATGTCGCCTCTCGCGCAGCCAGGCTAGAATTGGAGTAGTGTATGGTCTCAAGTGGCAATAGGACACTTGTGGTGGGGGAGTTTATGAAACAGATCGTTGGCATATGCTTAGTCATCATTGCTGCCTTCAGTAGTGCCCAAGCCGTGTTTGCTCAGGAGCTGATCGATGCAACGGTGCGAGTGTACAGTCAAATCGTCACCTTTAAAGTGCCAAAAGGTTGGAAGGGTGGATTTCGAAGTGATACAGGTAGTGTCTTTCGACTAGAACTGATTCCGGCAGACGAGAAAATAGACTCCTGGACCTCAATGCTTACGGTAAGTGGTAACCGAGGCTTGTCGGCGCAGCTTACTGCCCAAAAGGCCTACCAGATAGAAGCCGACTCGGTGGTCCGGGCATGCCCGAATGATGCAGTTAATGAAATCATCACCCAGCCTAAGTCTATTGAATACGAGACTGTCTACGCGCTCATCGGTTGTAAGAAACACCCTGCCATCGTGGATAGAAACGAAATTGGCTTTTACGCATTCATACGTGGAGCAGCGGACGTGTATATGATTAAGAAGTCCTTTCGTGAGCCACTACAAGGGGCTCATAAGAGGCTCACGAGCGAATCTTACCGCCAGCTCGCACCCGAGGTTCTTGCCGTAAAGTTAGTGCCCCCTGCTTCCTAACATTCATTTGGAAAAGCCATGTCAAAATCTTCAGGTCATCACAGTTTTGCACCACCCCTTTGGTTCTTTTCCCTTGGACTAGCCTTCTGCGTTCTTTGGGTGCTGGTTCAACTAAAGGAACTCGTCGTGCTCCTTGTGGTTGGGTACTGCCTCGCGTACGTGATTAATCCCTTTCTTGGCTGGCTTGAGAAACGCAAGGTGAATCGAACCTTGGGATTTTTTGTGGTGACTGCCGGCTTTGCGGGGGTAGTAGTCCTACTTGGCATGACGGCGCTTCCTACTCTTGGGAAACAGTACGATAGGCTTTCAACGAACTTTCCGGCATACGTGCAGACAGCCAAGGAGCGGGCACTTCCTATGCTCAAGGACCTAGAGGCGAAATTGCCTTCAGGCTTACCCGGAGGGTTTACCGTTGAAGAGATTATCGAATCTCCCGCCTCTCTTCTTCAGGGCGTAAGCGGAGAAACGGTAAAAAAAGTCGGCGGAGGAGTGCTTGGTGCGCTGCTCGGAGGCTACTCTCTGACGCTCACGTTGCTCAATTTGACCTTGCTGCCCTTTATTGTTTTCTACCTTGCCGTAGACTTTGCGGTTATTCACCGCAAGATTTTAGAGCTCATCCCAGTTTCAAAACGTAAAGCTGTGGCGGGGGTAGCTCGCCAGATTGATACCGTGGTGTCCGCGTTTGTGCGTGGGCAATTTACGGTTGGCTGTATTCTTTTCGCCCTCTATGCCTTGGGGCTTGGAATTGTGAGCGTGGAACTTTGGTTCTTGCTCGCCATTCTCTCGGGGTTTGGAAACGTCATTCCTTATTTTGGATTTCTTATAGGAATTGTGCTGAGCACCATTATGGCGCTCGTAACGTTTGGATCTTTTGCCGGTGTGGTGAAGGTTTGGGTTATCTACGCAATCGTGCAGTCTCTTGAGGGGACGCTGATTACTCCCAAAATTGTGGGCGATAAAGTCGGACTTTCGCCTTTGGCCGTTATCCTTGCCCTTTTTGCGGGAGGTCAGTTGTTTGGTCTACTAGGGGTACTTCTTGCGGTCCCCGGAGCGGCGGTGGTTAAAGTTCTTGCCGGGGAGCTCTATTCTTGGGTGCTTAAGCGCACGTAGCGCGTAAGTTGTTCGCCTTCCGCGCCAGTTCTTGCTACTCTTCACGGCGGGGAGGATTGATTCCATATGCTGCAAAGCCCTCTAATCGACAAGCTTATTGCGCTTGCCATAGAAGAAGATCTCGCGCTTGGGGATGTCACCTCTGAGTCCTGTATTCCAGAAGGGCATCAATCTATCGGGAAGGTGCTCGTGCGAGAATCTCTCGTCGTATGCGGCTTGCCCCTCATTGAGCGCATAGCGCTTAGCTCACACAGCTCGCTTAAGGTTACTTGTCATGTGAGCGAGGGAGATGCCGTAGAGAAAGAAACGGTCATCGCGGAGCTTCAAGGTTCAACGCGGAGCCTTCTTGCTCTTGAGCGCACGATTCTTAACTTTCTTCAGCGCCTGTCGGGCGTTGCCTCTCAGGCTCGTCTGGCATCGGCCGCAGCGGGCTCTCTTATCGTCTTGGACACCAGAAAAACTACGCCAGGCTGGCGTATCCTTGAAAAATACGCCTGTCGCATAGGGGGCGCGAAGAACCATCGCTTCTCTTTAGGTGACATGGTGCTGGTGAAGAATAATCATGTAGACGTGCAGCCAGGTGCTTCGGTAGGAGACAAGATGAGAGCGGCTCTTTCTCAAATCGCCGCGAGAAAAGGTCCTTATTTGCCGATGGAGGTTGAAGTGCGCTCCAGGGAGGAGCTTGAAGCAGCCCTCGAATTTAAACCACAAATGATTATGCTCGATAACATGACAGACGAGCATATCGCCGAGTCAGTACAAATCGTAAAACTAAAGAGTCCAGAAACGATACTAGAGGCGTCGGGCGGGATTTCGACGGAGAGACTTACGCGTCTCGCAGCGCTAGGGGTACATTCTGTCTCTATGGGAGCTCTCACCACCAAGGCTCAAAATAAAGATATCTCTCTTAGAATCTCCTCTTTATGAACTCTGTGTTATTCCCCAGGGATTCTAGTCGCGAAGCCACACTGGCGCAGGCACTTGGAGAGTGTGCCCCTGAGCAGCTATGGAAAGTTCAGATCTATGAGCGCTTTTCTTCAACGATGGACGCAGCGCGTAACCTTGCAACCGAGCTTGCGCCTCAGCAGTCGGGGATAGTGCTTGCCGATGAGCAGCTCTCGGGCAGGGGCAGGCAAGGGCGAAGCTGGTTTTCCGCAAAGGGTGGGTTCGCAGGGACCTTTGTCTTTCGGTCTGAGCAAAGCCTTGCAAGCATGGTGGGCTATTCTCTGGTCGTGGGCTGCGTGGTGCGCTCAGTGTTCCAGTCTCTGGGTGCGTCGGTGGGACTTAAGTGGCCCAACGATGTGCTTTCCCTGGATCGGCGCAAGGTGTGCGGAGTTTTGATTGAGCTTTCAACTCAGGCAGGGATTACCTCAGTCTACACTGGCATTGGTATAAACCTTCTTGATTCTCCGGCGGAGGTGCCGGAGAGCACGTCTCTTTATGCGCTTTCCGGACTTAAATTTACTCCGGATGAGTTCCTTAAGAGACTGGCGCCAGAACTGCTCAGTGCCTGGAATACTTTTCGCATGCAGGGATTTTCTGCATTTAGAGAAGAGTGGCTCCTTGGCGCGCTTTTTAGTGGCGAGCAGCTCTCCTTTGATGTTGGCGCAAGGATTGTATCTGGTCGTATGGTAGGGGTAAGTGATCAAGGAGCGCTCCTGCTTGAGAAAGACGGAGAGATCTCCGAGGTCTCGTCAGGGCATCAGGTTGAGCCATCGCTAAGGTAGAAAGGGGGAGGGGCTATGAGCGAGGACGCAAAGAGTGAGCGTACGAAAAGCGACCACGGGCTCTTGCTCACGGTTGATATCGGTAACACTTCGCTTGCCTGTGGATGGTTTGAGGGTAGCGAACTTCGAGAAGAAGCCCGCTTTAAGACCGATGCGGGGCGGACTTCTGACGAATATGTGGCGCTCCTCTCTTCTTTGCTTAAGGCGAGAGGCTCCGGAGAGCTTCCTAAGGTAAGACGAGCCGTCGTTTCAAGCGTCGTGCCTCAAGTTACGTCCATGGTTACCGATGCCATTAAGGAACTTTTCAAAACAGACGCCCTTGTTGTGGGACCCGGAATAAAAACTGGTATGCAGCTCAGGGTTCAAGAGCCGCAGTCTCTTGGAACGGACCGAGTAGTAAATGCGCTTGCGGCGCGTGAGCTCTATGGAGTTCCAGCGCTCGTTATCGATTTTGGCACGGCCACAGCCTTTGACATCATCGGAGCGGATGGATCATACGAGGGAAGTGTCATTGCTGCAGGGCCCTCTCTTAGTATCGAAGCGCTCGTGATGCGCACCGCGAAGCTTTCGCGAGTGGAGCTCCTTTGGCCAAAATCTGTGGTGGGGAAAACCACTATGGGAGCAATGCAGTCAGGCGCGGTGATAGGGTACGCGGGGCTACTTGAAGGACTTATCTCTCGAATCGAGCAAGAAGTGGGGGCCTTGAAGCATATCATCGCTACTGGCACACACGCCGAGCTCTTTATGCGGCATGTTCCGCGCATCCAGCATTTTGAGCCACATCTTACGCTCCATGGCCTAAGGCTGATTGCGGGGCTTAATTCTTAATTGTTTCCCTATGAGTGATAACGGTCCATTACCACCGCCCCCGCCGTCTTCTCCTCAAGAAGTTGCAGAGCTTAGCAAAACTCTAGAAGGCGAAGAGATTTCATCCCAAGAGCGCGCTGAGCTTGAGCTCGTGATTTCTGGCCGCGATTCAATTGAGCTACCCCATGCATTTACCGGTGAGGATCCCGTGAGAGAGCGAGCCCCGAGCCGAGGGCCTCCGGTGCGTATGGAGAAGCCAGTTCCGATCTCTGGCTCTGCCTCTTCTGAGGAAGATGAAAAAGAGGAAGAGCAAGTCGCCCAAGAATCCACGCCTGCGGTCTTTGTAAACGAAGCGGAGGACGATGGAGATGTGCGTAATTCCATCGCAAAAATGAAGCTTCCGGAAAAAATTAAAGCAGCGATGTTTGGAAATGCGACGGCTCGCACTCTTTTAATTCGTGATTCAAACCGGCTGGTGCAGCAGTTTGTACTTAAGAATCCGCGTATTCAGCTCAGGGAGATTGAAGACTTCGCCAAGAACCCTAATCTCTCAGAACAGGTGCTGCGTCTCATTTCCGGCAATCCCGCGTGGACCAAATCTTATTTGGTCAAACTAAACTTGTCGATGAACCCAAAGACTCCAAGTGATCTTTCAGTGAAATGGGTGCGCTATCTGAATCAAACAGATGTGCGCAGGCTATCAAAGTCTCGCAATGTGCCCCAGGTAGTAGTGACCTCGGCTCGGCGCAGGCTTGAAGAGCTGCAGAAAAAGTAAGTGGATAGCATCCGAAGTAGACACGCTCCAATACTAGGACCTTTTTATGCCCAGTCCGATCTCAATAAATTCGCATTCTCATCAAGATGCCCAAATGCCAAAACTTGAGTTCCAGATACGAGGAATGGAGCCAGGCGATATTCCGGCGATTCGGGCTCTGCTTGAGAGAACAGAGGGAGTAACCCTTCTTCAGTCTGAAACAGATGCCATCTTAGTCGCTGCTTTAAATCGGAATAGAGCAGGCTGCAGTGCCGCGACCCTCACGGATGGCACTGTGGTGGGGTGTTGTTTTGGATTGCATGATGGCCTGCGCGGGAGCTTTCGACATGTGGCGGTAGATTCAAGCTACCAGCGTAAGGGAATAGGCGCGGCGCTACTTGCGCCTGGCTATCAGTATTTTAGTACTGAAGGCATTTCCCGGATAATTATTCAGGTCGCGGAAAGCAGCTCCTTGGCGCAAGCTTTCTGGCAGTCGCAAGGATTTAGGGTTTCCTCCGGTGCGGGAGGAAAAGTGGTTTCAATGACCAAAGATTTGGCTTGAGGGCTCGGAATTTTTCAGATATTCCCTAGGAAATTCACGCATTCTTAAGGCTCTCACATCCGGAGTGCCACCTTCCATCAAGCGTCCCCTCTATTGCGACGATCCCTAGCTTTACTCGGAAAGAAAGGGCGGTGCGAACAGGATCTCAGTCTATGTCGCATCACCATACTACACGTTCGTATTCTGCTCAGGCTTCACTGTCTGAAGCCACCCCTGGGGGTGAAGAGCTTATTTATGAGTATCTTCCCCTCGTGCGGCGCACGGCGCGTAAAGTTGCGTCTCGCTACCACTGTGACTCTGAACTTAGGGAGTTAATCAGTGCAGGGGTTGAAGGGCTTCTCAGTGCCTCGCATGAGGTCCAAGGACACCACGAAGAGCAGCGATTGGGTTTTGTGAGAGGGCGCATTGCGTCCTTCATGCTCCGGCATGTCCGGACGTTAGATCAATTGTCACGTCAAGACCGTAGGCAACTCGATAGACTAGAGCGCTGCTTACGGGATCTTGAAAGTCGCTTGGGGCGAGAGCCAGAGAGTGACGAGGTGGCGCTCGCTTTTGGTACTACGGTTGAAGAGATTGACCGCATACGTGAGTTGCATCACGAAGAGATTCCGATAGAGGAAGAGGTCGTCTCATCGCTTCTTGAAGATCAGGATCACGTCTCGGTCGGTGGAAGGGTAGGGGAAGTCATCGACTCTGAGGGCAAGGATCCCTTGGCGGTGATACTAAGTGCCGAGAACAGTCTTCTCGTTGAGCAAGCTCTTGATTCGCTGCCAGAGAGAGAACAGGACTGTATCATCTGGTCGTTCTACGATGGATATACCTTGAAGCAGGTTGGCGAAATGCTAGGCGTCACCGAGGCGCGCGCCTCTCAGCTTCGTACTTCTGGCATGAGGCGAATGCGGAAATTTCTTAGAAGATATCAATAAAGGGCGCGAGTCGCGCGTGAGGTCTACTCACGCAAAGACGGCTTAAATAATCCCACTCAACGCGTGGCCTTTTGCGAATTAGGCTTGTGCCTCGGTCTGGTGTTTCCCATATAGCTTGAATTGGAAAAGCAGAAGGGAAGTCGCAAGGAATCCAACTGCGGCATTCACAAAGGGCGCCCAGTGTTCCTGAAGACCAAGCAGCGCCGGGTAAATGAGCCACACACCCCAGTCAAGGAAATGAAGAACCTCCTTTTGCAGGCTTAGATCTTTGACGGATTTTCGCATTCGATTCAAGCGAAACTGGTCGAGGCTTCCAAGGTGCAGCAAGAAAAAGCTCGCCACCACCCCCGTGAGTCCCAAGATTTCTGAGTAGGGGAAGAGAAGCTCTCGCCGAAGACCGCCCAAAATCAGCGCTGCAAAGCACCCTATGCTCACGAGGCCGGTGATTAAGAGCAGCCCGGGCGATCGTTTTGGTTCGTAGTGGTAGACTTGCGCGAGAACTGCGCTGCACCCCAGAACCATGGCTCCACAACCGAGCAGCAGGGGGAGGTTCATCTCTGGTGTCGCGATTGCGATAAGAACCCATATCGACTGAGAGACGAGGGTTCCTACGTAGCGCAGTGGCGAAATCGCGGCAGTACTGCTTACTCTTGCATTAAGAATTGCCTGATGGACAAGTCCCCAGGCTGCTAAGATGAGAAATGCGGTGGCAAGTACGGCGAAAAATGCGATCATATTTTCCTTAGTTTTGCTGAGCCGCTGACTGCGGAGGTTCCTTGGGAGCTGGTAAGTACCTCTACTCTTACTACGCCTCTGTGCTCCTCCGTATCCTCTGCGGTGTATTTCTTAATGAAGATTTCGCCACAGAGGACACGGAAGTACGCAGAGGTTCAGATTTTCGAGTCGTCCCGCAGTAATAGGCGGGGCATACAGGATGCAGCACGCCTTTTAAAATCCCTTACCAACCTCCTGGAACACATTCTCCATCGCCACGAGTGCTGAGCGCCGAAACGTTCCGTCCGCAGCTTCAGAGACCTTCTCGAGGTCCGTAAAGTCGGATCCCTCTCGATCGACTGCGATGATAACAAGATTAATATCGTTCTCATTTGAGGAGCGTTTTACCAAGCTCATCAGGCTTACAAGCGAAATGTCTGAGTTCTTGTCATTGCCGTCGGTGAAAACCACAATCATCTTGCGATAGGCTTCGAGGTTTGGCTTTTGGGCGAGCTCAATGGCCGATTTAATTCCATCATAGACACCGCTGCCTCCGAGTGCCTGCACGGTATCTAATTTGGGGATTACTTGACCGCTGTTCTTCGTGAAATCAGAGAGCACGGTAGAATCGGAATTAAAAGTAATGAGCGCCTTTAGGTCATTCTCAGATGAGTGAGCAAGCAGTGTTCGAAACTGCTCCTTGCCCGTGTTCAGTGCGTCTCCCTCCATGCTTCCAGAGGAATCAAGAACTAAGATAAAGGCCGCAGGTCGTCTAAGCTGTGGCCAAGAGCCAAGGAGATAGGAAGAAACTTCGCTAGGAACGGGGGGCAGGACTACTGCTTCGCTATCCACAGTTTCCTGGGTTGCGCGCGGCTCTCGCGATGTGGGCGCCTTTGCTGCTGTTGTTTTGGAGTTGATTTGAAACCCAAGGTGCTTCGCGTCAGCCTGCACCGGGTCAGAGATAAGGAAATCCTTTAATAGTTTCAGAGCCGTTCTGTGACCAGGAGAGACCCAGTCAGCGTCAGAGGTACAGAGCTGATAATTTTCCCAGTACGTTCCCTCCCTCGTGCGAAGAGCGGTGAGCTGCATGCTCGGGTCCAGTTGCTGCTGATTGAACTGAATGAGCTGCTGCTCGGTGGTAAGAGCAAAGCGGGGCCTGCGACCAGAGGATGTCGCTGTTTTTGCGAGCAGAAAGCTCTCGCTTAAGGGGTACGTAAACACGGCACGCTGGTAGCTTTTGAGTGCATCAAGTGAACTTGGTTCCCTGAGCCTGGTAATGGTAAGGGGGGCGCTGGGGGCTTTCGTAGAGGCAGCTTCGGGGATCATTCCCTCGGCGGAGCGTGGGCTTCCCTGTGTTGCCTGTACGGGGTCGAGCGCCGCGAGATAGGCAAGCTGAATAAGTGAGCCCAGACCAGTGGTTGAGGCACGGGGCTGCGCATGACTAATGGAGAGAAATCCTGCCATAGGCTCTTCTTTTCTCTGCGAGCCTGGATTTGGCTTTGGGAACAATTGCTCCCAAGAGAACACGTTGCCCGTGGGATTGAGCAGTGCGGCTTGATCGGGACGAGCGGCGACCACCACGGGCGTTCGGAAAAGTTCCGTGCATTCTACTTGCCCGGGTCCTAAATTTATCCTTGTTTCATTTGCTAAGTTTACGAGACTTGAGGAAGGGGCAATCCAGCCCTCCGTCTTTAACTCGCCGCGTGCAATCCGCTGCGCTGCCACAAGTCCCATTTCGCTGATAAGTTCTATTCGAACAGGATCGCCGTTGGGAAGCCTTGGGGCATTCACCATGAATTGTTCACGAACTGAGCTCAGAAATGCTCGAAGTTCAGGGCCGTGGACTAAGCGAATAACACTGGGAGATGCGCCGCCATCATCAGCGGGTGAAGAGGGGCCTCCGCAGCTTCCAAGAACTAACAGGGACAGGGCGCCGCAGGCGGTTGTTGCAAGTGCCCAGGACTTTCTGGACCAGTGGAAGGGTTTCCCACGTCCTCTCCTATT
>JBIKWF010000036.1:0-36312 GCA_044356455.1 Bdellovibrionota bacterium
AGGGACTGTCTCTCGAGAGAGGCGCCTTGCGTTTAACTCCGCTCCTGGGGCTTAAATTCGGGCGACTGTTCGGGCACTCACTGGGGCGCTGTCCACTAGGGAGTCTGGTTCACAGGATTCTCTTTCGGCTGAGCCCAGCGCACCACCAAGATACTAAGTCCGTACAAGACCAGCAGGGGAGCAGCAAGTAAGCACTGTGTAATTACATCGGGAGGGGAGAGCACGGCAGCGAGGATGAAGATTCCAACGATGGCGTGCCTCACATGGTCGATAAGAAAGCGATCGGTGAGAAACCCAAGGCGTGCGAGAAAATAAGCCAATACCGGCATCTCAAACACCACGCCGAACGCAAGTAGTCCCGTAATCATGGTTGATAAATGTTCGCTCATCCTCACCGTTGGGGTGAGCCCCACTGATACATATTCTGAGTGGAAAAACTGGAAGGCGAAGGGGAATATAATGTCGTAGCCGAACCAAATACCGAGAGCAAAAAGCAGGGTGCTTGCGGCGATAAAGGGAACCGCTTGGCGTTTCTCATGTGAATACAGCCCAGGAGCAATGAAGAGCCAGAGCTGATAGAACACGTACGGAGAAGCGAGAATGAAGCCGCCAAAGAAGGCTACCTTCATTTTTAAGATAAAGGCTTCGGCTGGACCCGTTCCGATAAGCTTATCGTCCTTAAAAGCGTCGAAGTAAGGCTTGTTTAAGATATCAAAGATGTACTGAGCATAGAGGTACCCAACTACCGCGGCACAGGTAATTGCTATGCTACTCAGGACTATGCGCTTTCTTAGTTCCCGCAGATGATCCATTAGTCCCATTTCCGGGAGCTCTTCTTCTCCCGGTTCTGGAGCGTGGCCCAGCGGCGCAGGGGGCGATTTCGTAGATGCTGCCTGTGGGGCTGTAGGGAGTGACGAGTTCATCAGGAGTCCGCCTTTTGCGATGGCATATTCTGAAGGTCAAAGGGCAGGGTTACTGCTACTGAACTTGACGCTTCAGAGGTTGCTGCTTGCGATTCTGCTGTGTCTGGGCTGGCCTTAGTAGGTTCTGATGCGGGCAGAAGAGTATTGGCAGAAGTCTGCATAAGCTGAGTGCGCTTAGCGATAGTGTCGGGGCAACTCGGTTCAAGGCGAGCTACGCTAGAAATATCCGAGCGAAGTTGCGCAATCTCAGTCTTTGCTCGATTTAAATCCTCTTTGGCTGGCTCGTAAACGGCATTGTAGAATTCCCGGCGCAGAGCATTGGAGGTCTTTTGGAAATCGCCCGTGACTTTTCCGATCATACGCGCAATTTCAGGCAGCTTCTCGGGTCCAAAGACCACGAGCGCAACCACTAAGATAAGAACAAACTCAAAAAAACTGACGCCAAACATGGGCTGCCTACATTCGAAAGATGCCGGGAGCTTCGCCTGCGGGCATACGCTCTTAAGAGAGAGATTGGGGCAAATAACACAGAGGTTGTTTCGGCCCCCTTTTTTTTGCCCCAAGCACGCAAGTTCGTTTCCTCTGCCTCAATCGGCAGAATACTTAGAGAACAGTACTACGTATTTGTAGGATTCGGAAAGTTACCTCCCCAAGTGAGACTGCTCAAATGCGTTTAAATCTGTGCTGAGTGAGCCGCTTACTCTCAGTTTGGTAACCATCCAAGTAATTCGTAGTTGTTGCTCAAGGAATAAAAGTTGCTTCCAGCAGGCGGTGGCCGTGGTGGTCATCACGGCAGGCTGGAGTTTTTTTACCGCCCTGCCGAAGTATTGTCAGGTTCCTCTCTCGGGGAGAGGGGTTAAAAAGGTGGGAGTTAAAGGTTATATGAATACATTTCGCTTAGGCGCAGTGGCTTGTGTGGTTGCTGCCTCTCTATTTTCTTCTGGATGTGCAACGTTAGACAAAAGCTCTGTTGCTGCTTCCAATAACGTTCCAGGTCACAATCAGGTTGAAGCTATTTCGGTTCCTTACGATCCAAAGCTTCCTAAGTTCGTGGTGGCGGTAGAGCCCTTCCGCATGGATGACTCCGAGCAGGTAATCGAAGCTTCCTCTACGGGTAGCAAGCGCTGCATAGGCGGCGAGTGCACCACCACCATTACTAATAAGACAGTCGGTCACGGAGTTTCCGCTCAATTAGTGACCGCACTCACCAACGCAGGAAATCTCTCTGTCGTTGATATGGCTGCAGTCAAAAAGCAAAAGGGCGGACTCTACTCAACCCGAATTGGTAAGGGCGAAAAGGGCCCCTATATTATTCGTGGTGTGGTGACTGAGTTCACCGAGAATGCCCAGTCGTCTGAACGCAACAACGGAGCCTCTCTTGGTTGGGCCGGCACTGTTGCGGGTATTGCAGGCGCCGTGACGGGTAACAGAGGATTGTTCTGGGCTGGTGCAGGCGTTTCTGCTGCGAATCCGTCGTTCGCTTCTCAAAAGCGTGAGAAGACTGGCATGATTGCCTTTGACGTCCAGGTAGTGAACGGGAAGAATGGGCGCATTGTGAAATCCTTCAATGTGGTGGGTACTTTCACCGCACAGTCCGCTACCAATGGCGTGAGCCTCTTTGGTATTGGGACCTCTAAGACCGAGTTCGCCCAGAGCGTGCTTGGCCAGGCGATGCGCGTAGCTATGAATGATGCGGTGCAAAAGACCGTAGATGCCCTCAAGGGTGCCTAAGGTCATTGTTGTTTCCAGCAAATGAAGAAGGGGAGGCAAGGGCCTCCCCTTCTTTTTTAGTTTCTGAGGTATTCTATTCTGTGATCTTCAAGTCGCAGGCTAGGTTTCCTCCGACTGTTCCATTTCCTACAAGAGTCATCGTCGCACCATTCTTCGAGGTGAACCCTGAACAGTCCTCCCCACCACTAATGGAGGTAGACGCCCCTAACTTGCCTTTTCGTGACAAGCTCCAAGCAAAGCAGATGCGATTTACTCCGGGCTCGTTATCATTGCGCCCTAGAAGCACCATGACCAAGGCCGCAAGACCTCCGCCCTGGGGATGGTGTCTGGTGGCGAAACCAAAGTAGGTTCTGTCAACACCGGCAACTTGCGATTCTTCATCCTCCGTGAGAACAAGCGAGCCCTCAAACGGAGAAGTTCCACTACAAGAATATGCAAGCTGCGGCTCGGCAAAGGCGACCGAGTGTAGCGCGACCGCTTGCATGAGAAGTGCGATTTGAAAAATCGCGGTGAGCATGAACTTATTCATAAGTGAATCTGCCTTACGCAAAAGTGAAACTACCTAAGCTCCCGTTCAGATGTAAGGCGCTTACAAAAGGGCCTTCGAAGAGCGGCGAATTCTGCAGCTCTCTTCACATTTGAGAAATTTCCGCAGCCCTAAGTATGACGAGGGGAGCAGTTCCCTGCGAGTCCCTATGAGTGACGATGTTCTATGGATGAACGGCTGCTGAAAGGCTTAGCAGGGTTGGGCAATGATCCGAACCTTGAACGGTAGTGAGCAGGCTCGCCTTGTTTATGCGAGTAGCTAAGGGGCCAGCAAGAAATTGATAGTCGATACGCCAGCCCAAGTTCTTCCCCCTTGCGCCCGCTCGGTACGTCCACCAGCTATATTCCCCCGCTGTTGTGGGGTGCACGGCTCGGTAGCTGTCTACAAAACCAGCCTCTACCAACCTGTCCATCCAGGCCCTCTCTTCTGGCAGGAACCCTGTGAGTTTACGTTTCTCAGCTTCTTTGGGGTGATGAATATCAATCTCTTTATGACAAATATTAAAGTCGCCGCATAAAATGACTCGTCTCATATCATGAGCGGGAAGCGAGGTAAGATGCGCGAGGAGCAAATCGAGAAAACGGTACTTTTCTAATTGGCGGTGGTCGCCGGAGGTGCCGGAGGGGAAGTAGAGGTTGTAAAGAAGAAGGCCCTCGATTTCTGTGACTAATATACGCCCCTCGCGCGCAAAGAGATCACGTTCCTTCGATAGTGAGGTTCGAAGGATTTCCGTAGTAATGCCCATCGACTTCTTTACGAAGGTGGCAACGCCTGAGTACCCAGGCTTTTCTGCGGAGGAAAAAGCTACTGAATAGTCTGGGAGGTCGTCACTTAACGACGGAACATCCTTCTCAAAGGCTTTCACTTCCTGCAGGCAAATAACGTCGGGAGCTAGTTCCCGCACGATATCTGCAAATCCCTTAGAAAGGATTGATCGCAAGCCGTTTACGTTCCACCCAAGAATGGTGAGGGGAAGATTGCCTGAACTCCGCGACGGGGACATCGAAGGACCTATGCAGATTTTTTGAGCACGACAAGATGCTGGAATGCAAAAAAGCCTGGCAGCATTCGAGCGAGCGCCAGGCGAAAGTGCCTGAGGCCTTCAAACCAGCGCGTGGAATGAATCGCCTCAGGAAGCACAAATTCCGCAGGCTCAATGCTTCCACTCTGGGAAACAATCCGAAGAGAAGGGATGCTCTGGGTAAATCGATTCACCCGCGCCCTGGTAAAGAGCTGAAGATGCGTACGGTCAAGCAGTCCGCGCTCAGTATAGTGAAACCACCCGAATAATAGCGGCAGGCGTACGCTCCAGTGGGCGACGTTTGGTACTGAGACGAGAATAATTCCTCCGGGGGTCAAAAGACTTGACGCCTCATGCAAAAATTTCTCTGGCTCAGTCATGTGTTCAATGACGTCGAGCAGCAAAATGAGATCGAATTTTTGGCCACGGAATGGCTCGATAGACGACTCAATCTGGGAGTAGATGCCTCGGGCATTGTCCCTAGCCGCTGCATCAATTTCCACTGCCTTAAGGGACTGCCATCCCTTCGCTTTAAGTTCTCTTCCAATCGCTCCGCTACCGCAGCCAATGTCTAAGACTCGTGTGGTTGGCGGAAGTTTTGCGCACTCGCCGAGGGCCCAAGAATGGCTCGAACCGGTGAACGGTTTATATTGGTAGCGTTCGTGGGGTGGGGCGGCTTCGAACGCGCGAAAATCCTGGGCTGTCATGGTGTCCATGTGCGGATGCTTTGTACGTTGGGCGAAGGGCATTGTTTTTACTCGAGGGCACTGCTTTCACTCGAGGGCGCTGCTTTCACTCGAGGGTACTGCTTTCACTCGAGGGCACGGCCTCCACTCGTTAGAATGGGAGATTGCCCTATCCGGTACCCCGGGTACAACTGCCCGTGAGAGTGTACCTATAGTAGGTAGGCGAGCAACTCCAAATTCCGAACCAGCTCATCAGAAAGAGTCATTAGTTCTAGGGTGTTATGGCGAAAAAGATTTCACGTCCGGGGGCTATGGGGTTTCCTGCATGGGAGCGGGTGGGGGGCCATCAGCTCCTATATCTAAGGAACCTCTGAAAAACTCCCCCTCCGCGTACTCAGCGTCCACCGCGTTACTTGAATACTATTGAATAACGCGGAGCCGTCTACGCCTTACGGCTTCGCCGAGCCTGGCTTCAGTGCGGCCGCGGCGCAGCTTTGGCGGAGCCGGGTACGCAGAGTACGCGGATCAAGAACAGGACAGAAGAAGCTCGATTTCTAGGTTTCTCAGAGATTCCTTAATTCTCATAACCCTGTCCGTTCTCCTTCTCACTAGAAGGTTAGTCCTCATCCCGGTTTCCACCCAAGCGCCTTATTCCTTTGTATTCAGCCTCGTCTACTCGCGCGAGGTCATGGTTCATTTGCATCTCAAGCCACTTTCGGGGGCCTCCACCTAGAGCAGCGGAGAGCTTACAAGCCAGAGTTGGCGTCATCGCGGCTTCACCACTAATTACTGCGCTTACAAGAGCGGGATCGGCGCTTATAAAGCGAGCGAGATTGCCCATAGACAGGCCAATGTCTTCAAGCTCAGCAAGAAGCGCTTTTCCAGGATGTGGAAAGTCTTTGGGGTCATATTTGGTCATACACTACTCACATGACGGAGGCTCACGCTCCTTTCCTGCGTGGGTAATCAAAATACCGGTCTCTTATACCGTACTTTGAGCCAGGCGCACGCTGCCTTTTTTTTGAGATTTCTATTGAGGGGGTTCGGGGCAAGGCCAGCGTTATAGAGGGGACCATTTAGAGTTCCTCTCGAATCTTGAGCGAGGGAACCCCCGAATATTCTAGGCGCCATGATTAGGCTCATAGGGCGCGCGAAGAGAGTGGTGCGACACTCGTCGAATGAAAAACTCTCAACACAAATCAGCCTTCTTCATTTCGCTTCTCATGTTTAGCGCCGGGTGTGCTTCGGCACCTTCCCCAAGCCCTAGTCTTGAGACTGCTCGCGTCGCGGTCGGTGAGGCAACCAGATACGAGGCTCCCAAATATGCGGCCACGGAACTGGCAATTGCCGAAAGTAAGCTGCAGCGAGCTCAGTTAGAGGGCGAACACGGGGAGAGAGTTCTCGCCCGCCGCCTCGCTGAGCAGGCGACTGTTGATGCGAGGTACGCACAAAGCCGTGCGCTCGCCGAGCGTGAACAAAGGGCTGCGGTAGAGACACATCAAACTGCTGAGACTTTGAGAAGTCGGCCCTAAATCAGCGTGGCGGCGCCTCGCGTCTAAGTCAAAAAAACTGAACTTCACTTTAAAAATTGAGAATACCCTATGGAACGCACCTCTAAACTCTGTCTTTCCTCACTCGTGTTTATTGGCCTTGCGGGCTGCTCGATGCAGGCAAACCCGGCCCTTGACCGAGCTCAGGTTGATATGCGCGAAGCGAAGAATAACCCCATGCTTGCCGAACGCTCTCCTACGCTTTTAGTTGAAGCTGCCTCTTTGCTTGATCGAGCTGAGCAGTCTTGGCACTACAAGCGGGATCGAGAGGAGGTTGACCACTTAGTGTATATGACTGAGCGCACCCTTGCTATCGCCCGTGAGGAGTCTCGCCGTAAGGGATCGCTTGCGGACTCCGAGACGCAAAGAGAGAGGGCTCAGTTTGCTGCGCTCGATTTGAGGAATGCTTCCTCCGAGGCAAACGCGCGGGCACGCATGAGCGGTGAATTACTGGAAAGCTCGCGCGCCGCGAGCGATGCCAACAGAGAGCTTATCAGGGAGCTTTCCCAAAAGGTCTCTGCAATTCAAACGCGAGAAACTGAGCGAGGGCTCGTCCTTACCTTGAGCGATGATGTTTTGTTTGAGTCAGGAAGGGCAGAACTTAAGCCCGGTGCGCGGCTCAAGCTCAGTGCCATAGGGCGCTTCTTGCAAGATCATCCTGAGCGCAGGGCTGTGGTAGAAGGCCACACTGACAGTACGGGAACCTTTGCAGAGAATCGTGAACTCTCACAGAGAAGAGCTGATTCAGTTCGCGCGCAGTTGCTGCAGGAAGGCGCTGAGCCGAGTCAAATCCAAAGTAAAGGAATGGGGCAGGAGTTTCCGCTCGCCTCGAATAACAGTCAGGCGGGGCGTTTGCAGAATAGGCGCGTGCAGATTCTGCTTAGCTCGCAAGAGGGCTGAACCAAGGAGCCTCTGAAAAACATCGCCATTTTATTTTTTCTCTCTGTGAACTCTGTGTTCTCTGTGGTTTTTCAACAAATTAAATCAACCACAGAGGGCACAGAGTTCACAGAGCGGACTCTTTCAAAGGTTTTCTAAATTATTCGCTCCCTCGTGACTGGGCGAAGAATGAGCCGGGGGGCGAATCCGTAGGGCCCGAGTCCATGGCGCAAGAAGTCTTGAGTTGGTTCGAGAGACCGCTTCAAGGTTCTTGCGCTTCAGGACTCAGACCTTTGTTTCGCATGCTACTGATGGGGAGACCTCCTTTGCTCGGAGCCGAGTTTTCCTTTGAGTGGTTGACTCGGGGGAGATTACTTGATGTCCGTGTCAGTTACTCGCACTTGCGCGCCAGTCCCGCGAACGCTGCATTCTCTCTTGGTAGAGCCGCTCATAGAACGCGAGCATGATGGGCAGCGCCTCTTGGTCGGATACTGCCATCGCCCTGGTGAGAGCCTCCTTTGCTGCTTCAGAAGGTTTCACCAAAAGCCGCTCAAATTCTGCAGTGACGAACTCTTCGCTTTTTTCAGCGTTCACGAGCGTCGCCAAGTACCTGTCAATCGGAGTTCGATTCGCCTCGAGTTCGGTGAGCTGGTGCCGATAGTGCTGAACGAGCCACTCCTTTGCCAAGGTTCTCGCTTCTTGGCCTCTCTTTTCGGAGATAAGGCGTTTGAGCGTCGTCACGCGCGTGTCGAAAGCGATGCCTTCAAGGTGCGCATCTTTGGCGTGCAAGTCGCGCTCCTGCCGAAGGATGGCCTCGATATATTGCTCGGAGCCTGCCGTGATGGGATTGCGCTTGTGCGCGGCATCGTCGCTGAGCACAAAAATCACAATCACGAGTGGGACTACAAAAGCTACAATTACCTGACCGAGTACTTGCCTTGGAATCTGCCTCGAAATCTGACTGGGGGGCCGCGTCATGCGATATCCTCCTTAAAAACCGCTTTCCGCGTGATGTGGCAACAAGCCACTCCGTGCAGAAGCAAAACCTTGGAGTCCTGAATAGACTCGGAAATGAGTTGGGAAAGAACGAAAGAGAAGGCTAAGGCGAAACGAGCAACCCGGCAATTAGAGATCTGGAGGGGGGGGAGCTCTAAGAAGGGGCTCCGTGACAGAGATTTCTCAGCCCTCGTGCCCTGTGCTAGGGTCGTAGAGGTGAATATGACCTTCCTGCGGGGGCCTGGCTCAGCCTATGTATAATCCAAGACTTCACTTTCATTTTACCGGCATCGGTGGTTCGGGCATGTCGGGGCTCGCTGAGATTCTTTTGAATCTTGGATTTAAAGTTTCAGGCTCCGACCTTAAGCCAAGCTCCGTCACGGCAAAACTGCAGACGCTTGGCGCAGTCATCGTGAAGGGGCACGCCGCACAGAACATCCCTGAGGGAGCCTCCCTACTGGTCTTCTCTTCCGCAGTGACCCAGAACAACCCCGAGCTCGTAGAGGCGCGCATACGGGGGATCCCCGTGGTGCGCAGGGCAGAGGTTCTTGCTGAGCTCATGCGCCTAAAATTCGGTGTCGCGGTAGGTGGCTCACATGGGAAGACGACCACGACAAGCATGACAGCGGCAATTCTTGAGCATGGTGGACTCGATCCCACGGTTATTATCGGTGGGCAAGTGAAGGCTTCCGATTCAGGAAGCAGACTCGGGAAAAGTGATTTTCTTGTCGCGGAGACTGATGAGAGCGATAGAAGCTTTCTTCTCTTGAAGCCGACAATTGCCGTCGTGACCAACATCGATGCTGAGCATTTGAGTGCGTATAAGTCACTTGCAGAACTTGAGGAGTCTTTTGAGGCCTTTGTGCGCGCCGTGCCTTTTTACGGACTTGCAGTGCTTTGCGTCGATGACAGGCGCGTGCGAGATCTGGCTTCGCGCTACGCCTTGCGCAAAGTTACTTACGGGTTTTCTCCGGATGCCGATTTGCAGCCAGTGATTCTCTCGCAGGAGCCCGGTAAAACGACATATGAAGTGTATCGAAAGGGAGAGAAGCTACTGACGGTGACGCTTCCTATGCCCGGCCGGCACCTTGTTCTCAATTCACTCGCAGCGATTGCAGTGGGATTGGAGTTCGAAATCTCGCCGGTTAAAATTGCCGAAGCGCTGGCCTCCTTCTCGGGGGTCAAGCGACGTCTCGAGGTAGTGGGCGAGGTTCAAGGCGTTACGGTGATGAACGATTATGGGCATCATCCCACCGAAGTTCGCGCCACATTGCGCGCCATTCGAGAAGGGTGGGGGACAAATCTCAATAGACTGCATGTGGTTTTTCAGCCGCATCGCTATACGCGCACGAGGGAATGTTTTGTTGAGTTCCTTGAGGCGTTTCAGGATGCCGACACGCTCTATATGAGTGAGATCTATGCCGCGAGCGAGGAGCCGCTTGAGGGGGTTTCGGGCCGCAGTCTTTGTGAGGCGCTTGTTCATCCAGATAAGGAATTTATTGGCGATCTTGAAGGCGTCGCAGATCGCGTAGTTCCTGAGCTTCGTGCCGGGGACATCGTTCTCTGTTTGGGGGCGGGGTCGATAGGTCAGGTTCCCGAGCAAATGTTAGAAGTCCTTTCAAAGCATGGAGTAGCCCAAGGGCCAAGGCTTCGAAGTTCAGCGGGGGGAAGCCGCGAAAGTGAGAGCGCAGCGCCCGCAGTGGGGACGGGAGCTAGGATCCTTCATTAGAAGGTCGGACTGTCCCCGTTCGGGATCGGAGTTTTTGTGCACTCGAGCCTTAAAACCTTTTCTACGTCTCTTCTTTCCTCGGTCCCGCGCCTTGTCGTGCGAACCGAAATCACAGGCGCCTCGTGTACTACCTATGCTATTGGGGGTCCTTTAGAGGCTTTTGTCGACGTTCCGGATCGTGAATCGCTCAGTGCGATTTTGGCTGTGCTCTCAAAAGAAGGGCTTCCCTACCGCGTTCTTGGTGCAGGGAGTAATGTGCTCATCTCCTCTCGTGGGCTCTCCGGCCTGACCCTGCGTTTAGGGCGCGGCTTTCGATATCAGATTAAAGATGGGGAAAAGAAACTTCGCGTTGGTGCATCGACGTCACTTATGTCGCTTTCACGAGAAGTTTCCGAGCAGGGCCTTTCGGGACTTGAGTTTGCAGGTGGAATTCCTGCTTCTCTTGGCGGCGCCGTAGTAATGAATGCAGGCGCCCATGGGGGGCAACTTGCAGATGTCCTCACCAGTGTGCAGGTAGTTCTTCCGGATGGAGCAACGGAGGTTCTTGGGGCAGAGGACTTAGAGCTCTCCTACCGGCATAGCAAGCTCCCACCGGGCGCCGTCGTAACTGAAGTTGAGCTTTCGCTCGCGGCGGGAGACCCGCAAAAAATTGCAGAGAGAAGGCAGCACTTTTTGGCAGAGCGTAAGCTGCGCCAGCCGCTGCAGAGCCCCTCGGGTGGCTCGGTTTTTCGAAATCCAAGTCCGGAGACTTCAGCTGGCAGTCTGATTGAGCAGGCGGGGCTCAAGGGAAGAGAGCTGGGCGGCGCCCGAGTTTCTGAATTGCATGCGAATTGGATAGTGAATGAATCCCGCAAAGCGACTGATGAGGA
The DNA here is from genome assembly GCA_044356455.1 of Bdellovibrionota bacterium. Lineage (GTDB taxonomy): Bacteria > Bdellovibrionota_C > UBA2361 > UBA2361 > JBGSMV01 > JBGSMV01. The sequence goes on from JBIKWF010000036.1 coordinate 10,932, forward strand.
TGTGCGGGGGCTTATTGCTCTTTGCCAAGCAGAAGTGCGCTCACGGTTCGGTGTTGAGCTTAGGCCGGAGCTTGTTGTCTGGGGCTAGCAATTTTTGTACCCAGGCATACATCGAACCTATTCTTAGCGCTTGGAAGTCTCGTGAGGTTCTCCTTTTGACCGAGGTAAGAATTTTTGGACCACAAAGGACGCTAAGGACGCAAAGGTATAAATCCTGCTGAAGTTTCTAATATCGAGATTGATGCCAATATAGAGGGTGCAAACGGCTCTGGGAGGGATGACTGGAGTAAGAATATAAAGTCCGCCCACCTCAAAGACAGCATCGCCAGAGTCCTCAATTCCTAATCCCCTTTGCGTCCTTAGCGTCCTTTGTGGTCCAAAAATTCCCCGCAAGTAGTCGCCCAGAATCACGCAAAAGTGGCCTATCTACCTGGGACTATTTGCGCTTCGAATGAGAAGCATCAGCTCCACTGGAGGGAGTATTCCCATTACGCCAAGTCCTTGGCGAGGATTCATCGGCAAAGTTCTCGTATCCGGTTTCCCCTCTTCAGTCTCTTTCGGCCTAGCCCCTTGGCTTGCTAGTATTGGGGGCTATGCGCTTTCTTCTTACGCTCTTTTGCACGCTGGTAACTCTTACCTTGCTCGCCCTCGACCAGCCGGAGAGCACCAAAGCCTTTGCCGCGCGTGTGAGTCAGTCGCTCGATAGTTTCTGGCGGGGCAAGGAGATCTGGGTCTCAGGGACTTCTGTTGTCGCGCGAAAAGATATTGATGCGCTGCTTCCCAATGATGAAAGTGTGCTTTCCTGGCTGCTGAGCGCGGATAAAATTGAAGCAAGTTTGCGCTCTAATCCACTTATCGCGAACGCCTCCGTTGAGCGCTGCCCTGGAAAATGGTGGGGCTGCTTCTCGATTTCAATTGAAGAGCGTGAGCCAGCTTTTCTTTTATTAGTGGGGAGCAAGGGCTGGCTGGTTGGAGGGGACGGAGGGATACTGACCCCACTGCCTCAGCAGCGCTGCCAGTCAATCCTTCGGGGCGAATCCCCGCCTGAATTTATGGGGAAGTTGGTGCCTGTCGTGGAGGGGGCGGCCTATGAGGAGGAGTCCCCTGATTTGGTTAAGGCGCGTCTTGGAGTGGCGAAGCGGGCCATTGATATCCTTGCTCAGGAACTAAAGACGGCCGCTCTTTCTAGTTCTCTTTCTGTTCTGGGGGCTTCCAAGGAGGCGCCTGGGGCGGCTCCTGCAGTTGGCGCGCGGCCTTTTGAGGTCGAGCGCTTAAGCTTTCGCCAAAAGTACGATATGAGAGTAAGGTTTCGCGACTGGCCGTTTGTCGTAACCTTTGGACTACCCCAGAGTGAAAATTGGGAGTCGGGACTTAGGGACCAGTGTGCGAGGCTGGGACGATTGCTCGAAGAGTTAGGGGCTTCGGCTCTCCAAGCGAAAGAAATCGATCTCGCCTTTGATTCAGTCGCCGTGGTGAGGCCCTCGCTTCTTGCTAAGGAGGATTCTTTGCCCATAAAGGCTGAATCCTAGCCTCTCTGAGGCGGAGCCCCTGCTGGCCCTTGGAGGGGGAGTCCAAGGAAGGTAGCCGGCAAAGCAACATCCTCGCCTAATTTTCATTCCTTTTTTGTTAGCAAGAGAGGTGCCAATAGGCCCAATTTTTAAGCTCCCCCAAATTGCTTTAAGAAGGTTAACGAAATAGCTTGCCCCGTACCACAAACTACGTTTACAAATCTCACAATGGCTCCAAAACCTAACGTCATAGTCGGTCTCGATATCGGAACTCAGTCCACAAAAGTGGTGGTAGCTGAGGTGTTTCCAGATGCTAAAGTGAATGTCCTTGGCGTTGGCACAAGCCCGTCGCGCGGGCTTCGCAAGGGCGTGGTTATCAACATCGAGGCAACAGTCGAAGCAATATCGAAGGCGATCTCCCAGGCCGAGACCATGGCCGGGTGTCAAATTAGCTCCGTGTTCGCCTCAATTTCTGGTAGCCATATCGCTGGCTTTAATAGCCACGGTATTGTGGGCGTGAAGAGCAAAGAGGTAAGCCATCTCGATGTAGAGAAGGTGATTGAAGCTGCGAAAGCCGTTGCAATTCCCCTCGATCGCGAAATTCTTCATGTCCTGCCTCAGGAATTTATTATCGATGAGCAGGATGGGATAAAGGACCCCATTGGCATATCCGGCGTGCGCCTTGAGGCGCGGGTCCATATTGTAACGGGAGCCGTTGCGAGTGCCCAGAATATTGTAAAGTGCGCAAACCGCTGCGGGCTCACGGTTCGCGATATTGTGCTTTCTTCGGTCGCTGCGGGACGGGCGGTGTTATCCCCTGAAGAGCAGGAGCTAGGGGTTTGCCTTATAGATATCGGCGGTGGCACTACCGATCTGATTGTTTTCCACGCAGGCGCAGTCAAACATACCTCTGTAATTTCCGTCGGCGGGAACCACATTACCAATGATATTGCGGCAGGACTTAGGACTCCCATTGCAGCCGCAGAGGAAATTAAGTGCCGTTACGGCGCTGCTTCAGGGACGTCTCCCGCGCCTCTTTTGGAGACCAAGGGGGCTCAGGTTGGCGGTGCCTATGGAGCTAGTGGCGCGAAGGCCGGCGGGCATCATATCTCCTCGCTAAGTGTCTCTGGGCAGGCGCTCTCCTCGGGTGCTGAGTCGGGGTCGGGATTCTCCCTGTCGGGTTCGGGCGCTCTCGGTGGTGCTCTCGGCGGCGGACTAGTGGGGGGCGGCAGCGCGCACCGGGACGAGACCATTGAGGTTCCATCAACGGGAGGCCGTTCTTCCAGGGTGCTTTCTAAGCTCGTGCTTTCAGAAATCGTTGAGCCTAGAATTAATGAAATCTTGCACCTCGCGCAGCGTGAACTCATAAAGTCAGGTTGCTATGACCTTCTTACGAGCGGGCTCGTTCTCACTGGTGGCAGTGCAAGCCTCTCTGGACTTGCGCCTATGGCTGAGCAGGTCTTTAACCTTCCCGTACGCCTGGGTTACCCGACCGGAGTTGGAGGTCTTACGGACCTTGTGAAGTCACCAGAATATGCCTCCGCCGTTGGGCTTGTGATGTACGGCATGGAGCATGCAGGGCGTCTGGGCTCATCATCAGAGGCTTCAGTCGTGCGCCGCGTTGCTCGTAAGGTAGGGAACTGGTTCTCTGACCATTTCTAGGGATTCTAGGGAACTGCCTCCTAGTGAGCAGTCGACTAGGGAATAGCCGGAAATCCCCTCTGCCCGCGCATGCGGTTTGCCCCCTCAGGATCTTTCGCCAAGCCCTTGGAAATCGCCCCAGGAAGTAGCGCCGGGTAAAATGGGGGTTGCTCCATTTTTGCGCTCTATCCTTGGTTATGGTTAGGTCATTTGCCTCGTCTGAAAGAGAGGTTTTGCGTGGCATGCGGGCGAACCGCCTGGCAGTTTTTCGCGAGACTTTCAAGCTTTTTCTTCAATGAGAGAAAGAGCTGGACTTTAGATTCGCGAGTCGCTAGTTTAAGCAGCCTAAAGTTATAAGTTGGCGAATTTTGGAGAGCAAAACTTGCGTTCAAGTTGTTTGCTTTCGTAAAAATTCGGGCATAATCTCGCGCGAGGTTTGGATTGATTCTCGGTGAGGCGTTAGCAGACGCAACAAATTGTTTTAGAGATGCGTGCTTTTTGAGATGCGTGCCATTTGAGAAGTGCGCGGTTCGAGAAGAGTGCTGATCGAGAAGAACGTGTGGCAAATTCGGAAACGAAGGTTGGCTATAACGAGAGATGGGAGCCGCTAGGGATGGTAGCAGGTCCACTCGCCATAAATTGTGTGCAATAAATTTTGTACAGAAAAATTTTGTGCAGAAAATTTCAGTGTTAGTTTCGGAGTAGGGGAGCGACGATGAACGACAATAATAAAAATGACAAACCAATCAATCCTGAAGCAGTTGCCGCCAAGAAGGCAATGATGATTGCGCCGGAGTACCGGGCAAACATCAAGGTGTTTGGTATTGGTGGCGCGGGCCTTAACGCCGTCAACAACATGATTCGTAGTGGCCTTGAAGGTGTCGACTTCTTCGCCGCGAACACTGATGCGCAGGCTCTTGCCTCTGCGCTTGCTCCGAACAAACTTCGTCTTGGTGATGAAATCACTAAGGGTCTTGGTGCTGGTGCCGATCCGGAGATTGGTCAGGCTGCTGCGCGCGAAAGTATCGAGACTGTGCGCAACGCTCTCCAAGGCGCCGACATGGTGTTCATCACTGCCGGAATGGGCGGTGGAACGGGAACCCTTGGGTCCTCAGTGGTTGCTGAAGTAGCGAAGGAACTAGGCTGCCTCACCGTTGGTGTGGTTACTAAGCCGTTCCTTTTTGAAGGCAAGCGCCGCATGCGTAATGCGGAGCGAGGAATCGAAGAGCTCAAGCGTACTGTTGATACTCTCATTACGATTCCTAATCAGCGCTTGCTCTCTATCGCCGGGCGTAACACGTCTCTGCTTGAGACGTTCCGCCGCGCCGATGACATACTCTTCCAGGCCGTTAAGGGCATAAGCGATCTCATCATTTATGAAGGTCTCGTAAACGTAGACTTTGCTGACGTGCGCGCCGTTATGTCCGAGATGGGCATGGCGATGATGGGTACGGGAGAAGCAAGTGGCGAGAACCGCGCAATCGAAGCGGCCGAGAAAGCTATCTCAAGCCCGCTCCTTGAGGATATCTCAATTCACGGCGCGCGTGGTGTGCTCATCAACGTTACGGCTTCGTCCGATGTTACCTTGCAAGAGGTTAACGAGGCTGCTGAGCTTGTGCATGCAGAAGCTCACGAAGATGCGAACATTATTTGGGGAATGGTCATTGATCCGACCATGTCTGACCGTGTTCGTGTTACCGTTATCGCCACCGGCTTTGGTGAGAATAAGGAAGATGCCAACACGGTATCTGTCTCGCCGGTTTCTGCGGGCGCCCCCCAAGTCGGGCTTTCTGCAGGAGCGCTCGGAAAGACGGGGTCCGCTTCAAAGGAAGCCGAGAAACTCGAGATTCCTACTTTCGCTCGTAAGAACAAGGACAGCGGGGCCGAGGTTATTAAGCTCAAGAAACTCTCCGTTCTTTCAAGCTCGGAAGACGAAGAGAAGTACGAGATTCCAACCTTCTTGCGCAAGCAAGTAGATTAAATGCGAGATCTTGAGCGATGGGGAATATGCCTTTGCTTGGGGCCCCTATTGTGAAGAGATACAGAATACGACCCCCGTACCAAAGTAGATTTGGTACGGGGGTCGGTTTTTTTAGGGGCGCGTCTTAGGACGGTAACGGAGAAGCTCTTGGTGTTCCACAGTCCATCGAAGCGGATGCATTTCCTTCTGACTAATGACGACAGTCACCGCTCTCCCTTGCTCTACTGGATTATCGATTTCCTCCGGAATCTCGGTGACCTCACTATTGTTCTTCCCGCCCATGAGCAAAGTTTTAAGGCAAAATCACTCAGTGCCTTTGGGCATCCTTTTCTAAGTGAAATTGATTTGCATGGGCACCCAGCCTACACGTTAGAAGGAAGCCCAGCGGATTGCGTTAATATCGGAATCTACCACTTGTGCCCACGAAAGCCGGACCTTGTAGTTTCTGGCATCAATGCAGGCCTTAATGCGGGCGCTGCGTTTATGCTTTCTTCAGGAACTATCGGGGCATGCCTGGAAGGAAATATTGCGGGGGTTCCTGGTCTCGCCCTGTCACAAGCCTTTGATCGCGAGACCATGAAACATTACATCGCTGAGTATGCGCTCCCGGAAAGTGTAGTTCAGCATCTCTCCTCGCAAACCCCGCGACTCTTGGCGAAAGTCTTGGGCCGAATGATCGAAAATCCGGAGCTTCTAAGAGGCGACACGACTTGGAATGTAAACTTTCCTTATTCTGCAATAAGTGACGAGCTCGTGGCATGCTCGCTTGGGGACTCGCGCTACGGAAGCTGCTATCGCCGCGAAGGCGCATCCTTCTCTTTCGGCATAAAAGACGTGCGCGAAAGCGAAGATCCGAACTCTGATGCAAAGCTCTTGCTTGGCGGGCGTGTGACGGTTACCCCGATTCGGCCCTTTGAAGTTGGGCAGCTGAAAGAAGGCGATATTATGCGCTGGTAGGATGCGCAGTCTAAAGCCTAGGATTGTGTCCTGTAGCCACCACAACTTGTAGTGGGAGAAATTTCCTAAGGGACAGCCTCCTAGCCTCGTTGCCAAGCCCTTGAAATTATAGGGGGGTGATTCCCAGTCCTCCTAATAAAATGATCCGCTAATTCTGCACATTTATGGCGCAGCTCTTTGAGTAGGCCGCAGGACTATGAGACTCTCTCTTGCCTCAATTTTTCGTTGGATTCGGGGGAGCCTTTCAGCATGCAAGATATGCGTGACGCTACTGGAGTAGGTACAGGTCTTGGAATCGATTCCGCCAAGGCGGGGTCTGCGAAACAAAGTACGGGTGTGGCGCCGCTGTCTCCCGCCCCATGGGTAGTTGGGCTCTCACAGCTCGTAACAAACCTCGTCTCTTTAACTTCAGAGACAGTTGCCAGGAAGTCCTTTCAGTTCCCGAATGTGCAGGGCCTGCGCGCTCAGCTGCATGACTCATCGTTTGATACGGTGGCCTTTGCAGATCTTATTAAGTCGCTCGCTTTTTGTGGGAAATTAAGAAAGCGAGCTACCAAGCCCATCGTGCCAGTCATGTGTAGCGCTCGAGGGGTAGATGCGACCAAGGATCCCGAGAACCTGAAAGTGGTAGAGATGCTAGCGACAAAGGCTCACCCTCTTACCGGCGGTGGCCCGGGACTTATGGAGGTGGTGAGCCGCCTCGACTTTATGGCCCGCCTTGCAGATCTTACCTGCTCGTTTGTCGAAAAACACCCAGAGCGCGCGCATAATCTGGTCGAGGCGCTGATGCAGCGTACGACTCGTGTGGGCGAGCGCCTGGTTGATTCTGCCATGCGCTGTGGAATCAAATCCCCGAACTCCGGCCAGGCTCCTCGTTCGCGTGACGAAATTCTTGCTTATGTGAACGGCGGTGGCCAGTTTTCACCCGATCGTAAAGCTGCCCTTGAGTTGTTCGCGCTTGATCTTGCGATGAACAGCGACCATGACATGCTGACCATTCGTGAGTTGTTGAAGGACTCTTGCAAGCTCACCGATACTCAAATTGCAAAGCTCGGACTTGAAGTCTTTGCGGTAAAGATTCACATTCCGAGCGAAGAAATCCTCAGCCGATACATTTCCGCAGATACCCAGCTAAACTATTTTTTCGGAAGAAAACTTCCCTTCGCAAAAGAGGGGAAAGTTGCTTTAGTGATGCCGGGCGGACTGGGTACCTATGAGGAGCTGGTTGAGCTTCTGCAGCAGGGGCTCGATGTCGTAATTTACGGTAAAATGTGGGAGCCTCTCGTCACGCGTTTGAAGGAGTCCCCCAACCCCGAGCTTAGAGAGCTTGCGAATAAACACCTTCATTATTGTACTTCCCCAGAGGAAGTTGAGCAGGCGTTGGATCGTCTTCTTCCCAAAGAAATTGAGGCTGGGCGCGAACCTGGCGAGACTTGGTTCGAAGAAGCATATGGCGATCAGGCTCGCGAGTTTATTGCCGCGCTTCTAGGGACGAAGGAGGAGATTGAAATTGATGCGAGACGCCTCGAAGAGGAGTGTATGGAAGCTCTTGAGGGCGATTCTGATGCTGTTCTTGCAGTAGAATCAGAGGGAACTACTCACGCTGCTTATTGGTCCCGCAAGTTTGAAGTGGAAGGCCCGCAAACCCCAGAAGCCATATCTAAAAAACTTGGCAAGCAGCATCTTAAGGGTGAAGTTTCGCAAGCCTTGCGCAAAGCTCACACGTTAGCTTCAAAAGCTTGTGCTCTTCGAGCAGTAAGCGAAAGTAGAGCTCAGCTTCTTGAATACCTAGAACCAGATGAAGAGGGAAAACTGAAGCTCGATCTGCGTCTGCTCACGTGGGCCATTGCAGATATGACGGTGGCAAGCTCGGTGCAGTCTCTCATTCCAGAGAGGAACGGAGTGGCCGTGGTGGGAAGTAGAGCTTCGTACGCCACATACAAGAAGCCTGGAGTAACCGACCCCGGATTGGTAATCGAATCCCAGCGTCATAAGACAAGTCTTGTTGAGAGTTTCGGCGAAGCATTTGGTAGCTGTACAAACACATTTGTGATCCCAAATGCACGGCCTGATAGTGCCCCTGCGATGTTCATTCGCTCCTGCTACCGTGCTCGAAATGGCGTTGCTCCGCATTTTATTGAAATCACAAGCGGGTCGAAAGCGGACAGCAGTGTGGACCGCGCGATAGGCCTGATTGAACACCCTATGGTTGCGGTGCATAGCCAGTTTGCGAAAGAACTCGCTATTACCAAATCAACTAAGGGCGCTCTTTTCTTTGAGGGCGGGGTTAACACGGAAGCCCTTTTTATTGAGATTCTAGACGGAATTGCGACCGGCAAAATTCCGCGTTCCTATCGTATGGTGCTCGTGGGGAAAGAGTGGGGGCAGGGGGTTCTAGACTGTATCGATCCTCTTATTAAGGCAAAGCTTGCAGATAGCTACCCGCTTGAATCCATTCTGGTAACTGAAGACCCAGAGGAGGCGGCTGCCTTTCTTGGACTTACGAAGGCGGGAGAGGAGACAGGCGGAGGGCCAAGCGCATATGGTGACCTTAAGCGCCCACAAGCTCCGGCGTAAGTTTCCAAGGTGCCGCAAGGCTCTCCTTGTGGCATCGTTGCGGGGAGCCTGTCCCGTCAAAATTTATTCCACTACATGGGGTGGTGGTAATGGGACAGCCCACCTAGGGATTGTTTCCAAAATGAAGAGTTATGTTTCTACGGGACACACTCCTCAGTGATTTCCCGCAGGTCCGTCTTCGCCTTATTTCCCTACGTTGCTCTCTTTCTTGGAGTTTTTTTTCTCCATGGGACGAGTAGGGTTACCACCGAGAACTCTGATTCGAGGTGGAGTCTTTACGCGGCTCATAGCCTCATCCATGAAGGCAATCTAGAGCTTTCGGAGTTCGAGTCTGATATTACCAAGGCAAAGGGCTACTGCATTCACCGTGTGCATGGGCGGCCCTATAACCTTTTCCCCCCAATTCCCTCGCTTGTAGCGGTGCCGTTTGTTCTGCTCGTCGAGCGTTACCCCGCGTTCGCTGAGCTTCTTCTTCCAGGTATAGGCTCCCTAGAGAAGGGAAAGGAGGACAGCGGGGAAATGCCGGGCTTTCTCTCGCATCGGGGCGGAATTGAAAGAGCAGCGGCCTCCGCGATTACGGCTCTTACTGCAGTCCTCATCTTGGTGCTTGCGCGAGGCAGCCTAGGATTTGTGTCTGCCATCGGAATCTCCCTCTTGTTTTCCTTTGGGACAAGCGCGTGGTCCGTAGCGAGCAGATCGCTTTGGCAGCATGGGCCGTCTATGCTTCTCGTTACTTTGGCGCTGGTGCTTATTACGCGCGGGCCACGCTCTTTAAGCTCCTCCGCAGCTCTTGGGGGTACGCTTGCGCTCGCTTACATCGCGAGGCCTACCAACGCTCCCTTTGCGCTTCTCTTGATCTTGTATCTTCTTCTCTATCACCGTGCTCAGGTCGCAGTAATAATTGCGGCTTTTTCAGGCGTTTTGGCACTCTTTGCGGCATGGTCTTGGGATGTGTATGGCACCTTTCTTCCTCCCTACTATCAGCCCACGCGGCTTGTAGGGACTGAGACCTTTATTGAGGCGTTTTGGGGCAATTTGATAAGCCCGGGACGCGGCATATTTGTATATTCGCCTGTCTTTCTCTTTGCCTGCTGGGGGGCAGTCCTGCACCTAAGGCGCAGCACGGATCGCCCGCTTTGTTTCTTTATCCTCACTGCACTAGTGCTTCATACTACCGCGGTTTCACTCCTCCCCCATTGGTGGGGTGGTTTTGCCTATGGCCCGCGCTTTATGAGCGATATGATTCCGCTCTTTATGTATCTTCTCATTCCTGTGGCGTATGAAATTGAGCAGCGGCTCAAGGCGCGGCAGATAATGATGCCGGCTATGTTTCTGTGTGTGGTAGTCCTCTCAATTTGGATGCATATGCAGGGAGCTACTAACCGAGCGACGCAGCGCTGGGATAAGGTGCCGCGCTCGATTGATCAAGAACCTGCGCGGCTCTGGAGTTGGAGCTCTCCTTCGTTTCTTGCTCGAAAAGATAATTTACACCCAATTGACGGCAGGAAACCCGATTGAGATTGAGCCATCGATTGAATGCCCTACTTAGGAGTTCAATGAAAGTTTCGCCTCCGCGGTGAGGCCATCATGGAGAATTCCGCCACGGCCGGGATGCGCGAACTTGAGGTGTGTTATGCGAGTCCCAACAGTGCATCGCGCTCGAGATTGATTTGATAGCGGGATCTTGCCGCTTCGACGATCTGCGCCGCAAATTTGTCATGGTCTCGCAATATTCTTGAGAAATCGGCTTGGGCGAGAACGTAAAGATCGCACCCAGACTTGGCGCGAACTGTCGCTGAACGCGGGGCGGACGAAAGTAGTCCCATTTCCCCAAAAAAGTCACCATCTCGCAGTTCCTTAAGCACTTCTCCGTTCTCCCCGAGTACTTCGACATGGCCACGCGCCAAGATGTACATCTCTCGGCCTTGAGCGCCTTTGGTGAGTATCGCATCTCCTTCGGCGACCGTAAGAGGTTTAAGGGCCATTGAAATCTGCGAAAGAAGAAGAGGATCGCCATCTTTAAAGAGCGCAACCTTTTTTAGGGTATCCTCCGATACCACCTCAAACCAGCGTCGCCCCTCTCTCTGAATCAAGTCGGAGGCTGCCTTAGGCCCCCAGCTGCCGCGTGCATAATTGGGGAAGGACACAGGTGCTGTTCTCCAGTGATCCAGGAGTGGCTGCGCGATGCGCCATGCGGCTTCAACGAGGTCTCCCCGAGAAAACAAAGTCGCATCGCCATGGGTGCACGAGTAGATCATGACTTCGTAGCCAGTGTAGCGCGAGGCCTTAAAGGCATCTCCGTAGCTAAAGCGCATGTTCACTGGCTGCAGTTGCAAGGTGGGGCCGGGGATCTTGGCATGGAACTGAGTTTCTATCCCTTGAAAGGGTTGAATGTGAAAGATAAGTCGGTTGTTGTCGAGATTGTGCACCGGAGTGCCGCGGAAAAGTACTTCGGGAGCTCTTTTAAATTCGACTACGATTTCTGTGCCGCGCTTCCAAAGAGACTTCCCGGAGCGCAAGTAAATGGGAACACCCTCCCAGCGCCAGTTGTCGATATGCAGGCGCACGGCGGCATAAGTTTCCGTGGATGAGGAGGGATTTACACCCTTCTCTTGGCGGTACCCAGGTTTCACTATTGCGCCATTTTCTCCAACTTCGGGACCATACTGGCCTCGAACCACATAGCGCGCGACTTCCTCGGGGGAATAGGCGCGGACCGCCTGAAGAAGTTTCGCTTTTTCGTTGCGAATCGCATCGGATGCGAATGAGCTCGGAGCCTCCATGCAGAGATAGGCCAGCATCTGGAACATATGATTTTGAATCATATCGCGTAGAACGCCAGAGCTATCATAATAGCCGCCGCGTCCCTCGACACCCACCGCCTCTGAGACGTTGAATTGAATATTGTCGATGTAGTGATTGTTCCAGAGCGGCTCGAACATGCGATTGCTAAAACGGAAGGCGAGCAGGTTCTGGACCGTTTCCTTACCCAAGTAATGATCGACGCGGTAGATTTGGTCTTCGCTCCAGTGAGAAAGGACGTCTTGGTTGAGCTTAAGAGCCGAAGCTAGGTCCGTCCCAAAGGGCTTTTCAACAATAATTCTCTTCCAGCCTGGCCCGTCTTTAAAGCCGTGAGCATGAAGCTTCTCGCAAATGAGCCCAAAGAACTGAGGCGCAGTAGCGAAGTAAAATAGAACATTTCCGCCGCATTGATAGCGAGAATCCAAGGCCGCGAGCTCCGCCTTTAACTTCTGGTACGTCGAGTCCTCGCCAAACGCTCCTTGCACATAGTTAAAGCGCGCAATCAGATTATCCCAAGGAGCTTTCTCGAACTCCTTTCGTGTGTGAAAGGAGGCAATGTCGTTGCTGAGAGAGTCTCGAAAAGCCTCTGTGGTTCTTGCTCCCGTCGCCGTGCCGAGCACCGCAAAATTGTCAGAAAGCAGTTTGTCGCAGGCGAGATTGTAAAGTGCCGGTACAAGAAGCCGTTTCGTGAGATCCCCAGATGCTCCAAAAATGAGCATGACGCAAGGTTGGCTAAGGGGATTAGCACTCTGCGACTCGCGTCCATAAGATCCAAAAACATGAGACGTTTCAACCATAAGACACTCTCCGGCTAGAGTATGAACGTTCCGTCGCCTTCACAAATCAAGCAAGTCAAAATTCCTTCCCCAAGCCCCAAGCGTTTTCTCAGAGACCTTGCGCGGCCGATTTCACCTTTCCTGGGGGGGGCCTAAATCCTGCTCTCAGAGACCCTAAATCCTGCTCTCAGAGACCTTGCGCGCAACTTTCTGTAAGAAATCTCGATATAGGTAGCCATGAGCTACCACAACCGCATAGAAGACCCTGAGTTAGCGAACCTGCTCACAACTCGGACCAAGAACTCCGAGCTATGGTTCGTGAACAATCCTCGCCTTGAGGAACTAATCCTTGGCTACACCGCTAAGTACGCGGATCGTTACGGGGTAAAACTTTACGCCCTCGCCATAGAGGGCAACCACATCCAGGGCCCCGCCCTCTTCCCCGAAGGTAACCGCGCGTCCTTCATGAGAGATTTAAACTCCTCCATAGCCCGCGCCGTGCAGCGGGAGACAAAGCACCCGGGAGGGCACGTCTGGGCCCGTAGATACTCAAATGAGTTCCTGCCCCGAGACCAGGACGTGGAGAAGTACTTCTTCTATACGGTTCTGCAGGCAGTCCAAGACGGGCTCGTAGACCGAATCTCCGATTACCCAGGGTATAACTGTTTCCATGACGCTATCTGGGGCAGGGAGCACAAGTTTAAGGTGGTAAGGTGGGGCGATTACAATTCGGCGAAGCGCTGGAAGCGTCCTATCGCCATTAAGGATTACACAGACACCGTGGTGCTCAAATTTGAGCGCCTACCAGGGTATGAGAACCTGTCCCAGAAGGAGTACGCAGAGCTGATGATGCGTAAGCTTGAGGAATACCGGCAGATTGCTCTCAGGGAGAGAGGTAGCAAGCCGTGTATGGGGACAGAGAGGCTAAAGCAGGTGCGCCCGGGTAGTCTGCCGAAGAACACAAAGACTTCTACCATTCATAGTCATAGGCCCCGGGTTCTTTCAGATTGTCCTAAGAAGCGCGATGAATGCAAAGACTGGTACTTCAAGATCTACTTTGAATACAAGGAGTGTTCGAAGGCCTACCGCAAAGGTGATCGCACCGTCGTCTTCCCGCCGGGAACGTATCCGCCGCATTTGCCGGTAACAGAGCGTAGAGAAGGCACGTAGCTGCCGCATCGCCACCGAACACCAGAAACACCCCAATCGAAGGGAGGCTTTGCTTCCTGGCGCGGCCTCGTGGGTGCGCATTCAGTTTTAACTCGTTTTCTTCTGACACCGCGACTTTCGCTCCGCGATTTGCAGCGAATTCAAAGCGCGCCGACCTAAATCCTTCCGCTTACGACTGGTCTTGTGCGTGTACGCCGGTGCTCTTAAGTATGACCGCGCATATTCTCTGAGAAAAAGTGAAAGGTGAAAGAAAAAGTGAAAAAGTAAGGTAGCTGAGAGACCGTACGACGCGGAGAAAAAGGCGGCGCTTATTTTATTTCCTCTGCTGTTTCGGTGCCCTTCTTGTCTTCGAGGGACTTCTTGATTGCTCGGCGCAAGATAAAGCTGCGCTTCGCGTCGTCCGTTACCTCGACAATATTGTCATAAAGCTTAGAGTCGATGAGTAGCGCTCCTAGGGTGCCGCTGCCTTGGGCGAGCGCTTGTGAGGCGGTCTCTAAGTGCGAGGCGGTGCGGTTTAGAGAGGCAATCAGGTCGCTCATGCCCTGAGGGCTTTCTCCGTAAATTAAATTGTTAAGCAAACCTTTGCCGCTCTTCACTTGAGTTGCAATGTCGGCAATCCCGGAAGATGCTTCAGCCAGGGCTTTTGCGGTTTCGGAGATAGACCCCACGGTTTCTTTGCCTTGCGGATTATAAATCAGGCCGCTGAGCAAGCCCTTACCGTTTTTGATTTCATCAGCTATCGCCGAGACGCTGTTTATAGTGCGAGTGAGATCGTCAAGTGGCGCGCCTTCGATTTCAGAAAGGATTGAATTTATCTTGGTCGTGATCTGAGCGGTGTTGTCCATTACGGTGCCAATCTGGCCCATTGCTTGTCCGATATCACTCGCTTCAATGGGGGCAATCTTAATCTTCGGGTCTAGTTGGGTTGGGCTAGTGCCTCCTACTACGGTGACAAATCTATCTCCCAGAAGACCCTGGGTATCTATCGTGGCAGTTGCATCGGTTCTTAGGCGCGGGGCAAATTCTTCGTTTACGAGCAGTTCAACGTACACATTGGGATCTTTGATGTCAGAGGCAAATTTTATGCTTGCGACTCGCCCAATAGTGATTCCGCCTAAGCGCACGGGTGCGCCTGGATTAAGTCCTTTGATGTCACGAAAGGTGGTTTGGTAGGGAACCTGTTCTGAGAATACCTGACGGTCCTTGCCTAAAATAAATATGCTGACGCAGAACATCGCCAGCGCGATGAGGAGAAATACCCCGGCTTGGAGCTCGTATTTAGCAGTGGAACTCATAGTGTATCCTCTTACGGACGTGCTTCTGATTTAGTCGTCTTTCCAATTTCCAGAAATGAATCGCTTAACTTCGGGGTGTGTTTCGGCAAGTTCCCGTGAAGGCCCCTCGACGACTACTTCCCCGTCACTTACGAGAATCCAGCGGTCAGAGATGCGCCTTGCACTCTCGATATCGTGAGTAACCACCACACAGGTAATCCCAAATTCTCTCTTCACGGTCAGTATCAGGTCGTCGATCATTCTAATAGCGGTTGGGTCGAGGCCTGTCGTCGGCTCATCGAATAAGACGACGCGTGGCGAGCTCGCGAGCGCTCGCGCCAGTCCTACCCGCTTCTTTTGGCCACCAGAAAGCTGAGGGGGATACTTCATGCTAATCCCGCCTAGTCCGACGACCCGCAAGCGTTCTTCAACTGTTTCTCTAATCTGAGCCTCGGTGTAGCCGCCAAACTCTCGCAAGGGATAGGCCACATTTTCAAAGACACTTAACGAGTCGAAAAGTGCAGCGCCCTGAAACAACATTCCGACATTCCGACGTATATGCCGCAACGCTCCTTCGCTCATGCCGCAAAGCTCTTGGTCAAAAACCCACACTTTGCCTTTCGTGGGGCGGAGAAGCCCCACTATCATTTTTAGAATGAGGGTCTTTCCCGTGCCGCTTGGACCAAGAATGGTTACGACCTCTCCTGGATCCACGTGCAGGTTAATGTTGCGGTGAATCACGACACTTCCAAACTGCATGCCGATATTTTCAAGCCTTACTATAGGAGTGCTCTCCTTGAGGACTGATGCCGGTGCCATAGGTTATCCCACCCTTATGAGAAACTGGGTTAGGAAGAAGTCAGAGATGAGAATGGCTATGGAAATGGTGACTACACTTGCGGTGGTTGTGGCGCCCACACCTTCAGTCCCGCCGCGTGCGTGCAGTCCCTTAAAACACGCGATGCTTGCGACGAGAATACCGAAGACAAAGCTCTTCGATAAGCCGTCAAAGACGTCGCGGTAGTACACCATGTTGAGAATCGATTGGTAGTATTGGAAGGCCGTAATGTCGAGCTGGTAGACGGCAATGAGTGCGCCGCCATAAATGCCGACAATGTTGGCAATCATCACCAAAAGGGGAACTACAATGATGGCGGCTACCACCCTGGGGGCTACGAGTTTCCTAATCGGATTTGCTCCGAGAGCCCGCATCGCGTCAACTTGCTCTGTAACTACCATCGAGGCGATCTCGGCGGCGATGCCTGCGCCCACTCGTCCGGCTAGCATAAGAGCGGTAAGTACGGGCCCTAATTCTCGCACCAGGGAGAGACTGACAATGTTGCCAACGTAGTTCTTCGCGCCAAAACGCTGGAGCCCATAGGCGGTTTGGAGTGCAAGCACCATCCCCGTGAAGACGGCAGTGAGCAAAACCACGGGGAGTGACATGGTCCCAATTTTGACAATTTGTCGCGAGGTCTCTGCAACATTGACGCCGCGGCGAGTAACGTCCTTAAAGACATCTACGAGCATGAGCCAATATGCGCCCAGATCTTGAAGATAGCCTTTAATCACTTGGTGAGCTCCTCAAGAAGCTGGCCGCCGTCCTCCCTGAGGTGGTTCATGAGCCGGTCGCGAGCTCGGGAGACTCGATCGAGTGCTCCCGCGGAGTCTTCTGTCCCCGTAGCACTGGTCCAGAGCGCAATATCGGTCGCGCAGCCTTCTCTCATCGTACTGACACTGGCAAGGGCCAGGGGGGCCTTTTCGAATAATGCCGTAAATGACATGGCAAATACGGGGAGCTCTCCGATGGTAGTTTGCTGCCTTGACTGGATGCGAATGGTATCGAGCCCTACGAAGACTTTGCGCACAACGCTGGGAAGTTTCTCTCCCGGGTCGACGCTGCAGGAGCGAACCGCGGTTGCATAGATGGGAGCAGAATCGAGCTTCTGCGAGTCTTCTGGAAGAAAGGTGAAAAGTTTAAGTTCCTTGTCCTCGCTGATAAGCGAAAAAAGAGCATCACTTGCGGGAGACGTAAGCCCGCTGGAATCAAGAGACCGAAGGTCAAACGATTTTGCGGGGCCAGGATCAGTGAGTACTCCGCACCCGGAAAGTGCGCACAATGAAAGAGTACTGAGAGAAAGAAACGAAAAAGTCACCAGAATACGGCGCATCGACGAAGCCTGCTGCGCTCCACTGCGTGAACTGCTGACTTCAGCCCGCAAAGCGCGGCCGCAAGATTCGCCGGCGAGATCATCTCTGAGCTCCGCGGCATTTCTCGCCCTTGCGACGCGCCTATGGATATCGAATCGAAACATAGCCTAACCACCTGAACAGAAAGGTATATGACCAGACTGTGGGAGTGGGGGCAAGAGCACGGAGAGGTTACTCGGCTCTTTTATTTTTTGAACAGAGGAGTGGGCGCTCGGGCCGTGTAGGCGCGGGGGCGCCTGCACGGGTAGAGGGTCAAGACAGGGATTCCCGGTAAGGTTTTCTACCTCGTGGAAACGGCGTCTTTGGGGTACATCTCTTTCTAGAACCTCGAGTGGCACCACCATGATTACGCTTCAGCAAGTCACAAAAAGTTATCCCCCTGATCAGACGGCTCTGCGGTCCATCGATCTTAGAGTCAGAGAAGGGGATTTTCTATTCGTGGCTGGAGCGAGCGGGGCTGGCAAGTCAACGTTGTTGCGCATGCTCTACGCGGCAGATCGCCCAACTACGGGAGAGGTAGTTGTGGCAGGTCGCAATCTAACTGCGCTCAATGAAGCAGGTACGGCCGCCCTACGCCGAGAGATAGGCGTGATATTTCAGGACTATAAACTGCTTCCGCGCCGGACTGTGATTGATAATGTCGCCTTTTCCCTTGAAGTTCGCGGAGTAAGGGCACAAGACAGGCGGCGGCTGGCCCTTAAACTTTTGCGAGCAATCGGACTTGAAGATCGTGCGGACGCGCTGCCAGCCACTCTTTCGGGAGGTGAGCAGCAACGCGTTTCCATCGCGCGTGCGCTGATTCATCAGCCGCGGCTTCTTCTTGCCGACGAGCCGACGGGGAATCTTGATCCAGAAATGAGTGCGCGGGTGTTTGATTTACTGCTCGAAGCAAATGCCGCCGGGGTGACAGTAATTGTCGCCACACATAATTTGGGAATCATTGAAGAGTTGAATTTGAGGACGATAGTGCTGGATAAGGGTGCTATTCTGGGAGATTTCGCCACACCGAGGAGCATGGACTAGGACTTGCGGGGGTTTCTGGGTGCCGGGACCACTTGTGATATTGGGAGTCAGAAAGCAGGGGTAAATAATGCGATTTGGAGCGGCTCAAAAACAAGTGCACCAAAGAGCGGTCGTTGGGCTCGCGGGTCTGTGGGAAGAGGGGCGGCACGTTGAACGTTTGTCCTCTTTTGGCCTCATGGCGCACCATGTGCGTCTCGCACTACGGGGAGTATTGCTCTCGCCGCTTAATTCCCTCCTTACCTTGATTTCTATCGCGGTCGCTCTCAGCCTCTTTGGCGTGTTTCTGCTTTTCTTTCAAAATGCCCAAGGTCTTTTATCAACCCAGAGCTCTGCGGTTACCATGAGCATCTTCCTGGACGATACGCTTGCTCGGGCTGATATCGAGAAGTGGCAGGTGCAGGTCTCCTCTCATCCTGGAGTTGCAAAGGCTGCGCTCGTCACCCCGGAAGCTGCGTTAGAGCGTTTCCGCGCCTCTCTTGGAGAGAATGCGGGAGTGCTTGAGGGGCTCGACAAAGAGAATCCCTTGCCCCCCTCGCTTGAAGTTTCTTTCCTCTCAAAGGCGGAAGTAGAGGTCGAGGAAGTCGCTTCTTCTTTAGCCAAGGAACTCGCCGGCAAGCCAGGGATTCAAAAGGTGCTCTTTGATCAGGGGCTTTTGTCGCAGCTTGCGGCAATCGCCCGGTCAGTGACGAAGGTAGGGCTCTTGGGCGTGGGGATGCTCTTTCTGATGATCGGATTTATTATCACCAGCACCATACGCTTGGCGCTCCACGCGCATCGCGACGAGATTCAGATTATGGGCTTGGTGGGTGCGCGCCACGAGTATGTGCGTGCACCGTTTCTGATTGATGGAGGATTGCAAGGGATGCTCGGTTCGTTGCTGGGCCTTGGATTCTTGTACGGAATTTTTTCTGTGACGCGGAGCGCGCTTGAGGGGGCGGCGGTCTCCCAAGCCTTTTTCCCCGAGGTGGTGTTTTTGCCGTGGTGGGGGATGCTGCTCTTTGTGCTGGTGGGGCTTGGGCTAGGGGTGGTGGCTAGCTGGCTTACGCTTCGTCGTTTCACCATAGAGGTGTGATGAATAGAGCTTCACCCGCTACCCTATGCCGGACAGTTTTTCCCCTATGCGGGACAGGGGCGCCCCTATGCGGGACAGGGTCGCCACGTGAGCTCGTGGCGCTTGTTTGCCGTACTTTCGCAGTTCTCTGCTTTTATAGTGGGCTTTTGAGCCTCGTTATCGTTTCCGCCGCAGCTGAGCCTTCGCCTTCTCTTGTCGCAGAGGAGGAATCCTTGCCCTCCGCTAGCGCAGATCTCGAGCAAGATAGCGCTCGTGTGCAGCTACAGCTCGCTTCAATTCAAACGCGTGTCTCCGAACGCGAAGAGGCACTCACCAAGCTTGCTGCGCAAAGACAAAGTCTTGACCTTGAGCTCAAGAATCTTAAGGCCGAAATACAGAGGAGAACCCTTGCGGGCAAGTCCATCGAGAGTGAGCTTCTCACCAAGCGCAGAGAACAGCTCGATCTGCAAGAGCGCGGGACTCGCATTGATTCAGAACTAAGTGAACAGCGCGCGCGAGCAACGCAGCGCCTGCGTGCCCTCTATATGTATCGGCCTGCGCGCTTGTTTGAGTCTCTCGTGACGACAAGCTCAGGGTCGCCCTCTCGGGCTACCGAGGCCAATCGCGCGCCGTATCTCCTCGCAAAAGTGCGAGAGTTCGATCGAGCCACGGCGCTTCGCATGCTGCGTCTAAAGGAAGAGCAGTCTGCGCAGGCAGTCGCCCTTGAGCGGGTGATTAAAGAACGCGATGCGCTCAAAGCCAAGATTGAGACTGAGCGGTCAGTGCTACAAGAACGCGTGCAGCAAAAAGAGATGTTGGTTTCTCGCGTGGCTCAGGAGAAGCAGAACCTTGAAGTGCTGCTTTCGGAGCTGAAAGCAGAGTCCCTGCGGCTTGAGGTGGTAGTCTCTTCTCTCACCTCAGATGACCCGAAAGGGGGGCCTTCTGAGCGCGCGAGCGTGCGGCTACCGCCCGCCCTGCCTCCCGCGAGGGAGAAGGAAGAGGACCCGGCCCGAATTAGGAGCCCTGCGCGAGAAGTGGGTGCTGACACTACTTCTATGGGCGGAGCCCAACAGGGCGCGGAGCTGCCGTTCGAAGGGCCTGGCCTGAGAGCGCTGCGAAAGAGCCTCGCTCCACCTGCACGGGGGGTGGTGGTGAGGCGATTTGGCAAGCAGCGACATGGGGAGTTCTCAGATTTTGTGTTCCAGAGGGGAGTCGAGCTCAGTGTCCCACCTGAAAAGCCAATAAAGGCCGTGGCCCCAGGGAAGGTGGTTTTTGCGGGAGAGCTGCCAGGATTCGGAAAGGTCGTTATCCTGGACCATGGAAAGCGCTCCTATTCTCTCTATGGCCGGCTCAAAGAGCAGCTTGCCCAACATGGAAGTGCGCTTGAGAAGGGGGCACCTGTTGGTCTCGTGGGCGTTGCGGATCGGCGAGGCAGCAATTTCTACTTCGAAGTGAGGGAAAATGGTGCTCCGGTGAATCCAGCTAGCCTCTTTTCTAATCTCTAGAATAGGCCCCCGTGTTGGGGACTTTGATTGGCCAAGTGGCGCGAAGAGAGGCCAAAGGTAACTTTCTTTTGAAAGATTCTTGAATCCTCTTGCTCGCCTCAAAAGGTTGCTGCTATCTTGGCGATAGCACTCGTGATTTCGTTGTTTTTGCCCTGTCTCGCATCGAGCAAGTTTCGCTATGACCAAGCGTGAACGCACCTGGCTTATTATCTCCTGTCTGCTCGCTGCGGCGCTCTTCATCCAGGTTTCAGGTCTGCGTGAAGTGAGTGCGCGCGAGAAAGAGGACACCAATCTCTTTAAAGAGCTAAAAGTTTTCACCGATGTGCTCGCGCTCGTGCAGCGTGATTATGTGAAAGAGATAGATAGCAAACAGATGGTTGAAGGCGCGATTAAAGGCATGCTTTCAACGCTGGATCCTCACAGCGGCTATCTCGACAGGGACTTTTATCAGGATCTCCAGGTTCAGACGAAAGGCGAGTTCGGAGGCCTGGGAATCGAGATTACCATTCGTGATGGTCTTTTGGTCGTCGTGTCGCCCATGGAAGGTTCTCCTGCCGAGAAGGCAGGGATTCGTTCCGGTGACGCTATTGTGAAGATCGAAGGTAAGTTTACGAAAGAGTTTTCTCTCGTTGATGCGATTAAGCGTCTGCGCGGCCCGAAGGGCAGCCCGATTACTATCTCGGTTTTCCGAAAAGGCACTTCAGATCTGCTCGACTTCACGCTGGTGCGGGATAAGATCGCAGTTCGAAGTGTGCGAAGCCGCTATCTACAAGATGGTTTTGGCTATATTCGGCTCAGCCAGTTCATGGAAACTTCGGCCGATGACATCAAGAAGTCTCTGATGCGACTGACGGAGGCCTCTCCTGATAAGAAAATGAAGGGCCTCATCTTGGATATGAGAAACAATCCCGGTGGGCTGCTCACCCAGGCGATCCTGATTGGAGATCTCTTTCTTGATGATGGCGTCATTGTTTATACGGATGGGCGGGATAAGGAGCAGCGGCAAAAATTCTTTGCTCGCCAAAAAGGCACAGAGCCGAACTACCCGATTGTCGTGCTTGTTAATGGCGGGTCGGCCTCAGCCGCAGAAATTGTTTCCGGCGCTCTCAAGGATCATGGCCGTGCATTGATTGTGGGAAGTCAGACGTTTGGTAAGGGTTCGGTTCAGACCATCACGCCTCTTGAAAATGGGGGTGCGGTCACTCTTACGACGGCTCTGTATTATACCAAGAGCGGGAATTCGATTCAGCTACAGGGCGTGAAGCCTGATATCGAGATAGTTGATGAGCGAGAAGATTCAGAAGACTCAGAGCGGCCAGCCAAGCGGTCTCCTCTGCAACTAAGAGAGGGTGACCTCCCGGGTGCAATTGATAACCCTTCAGGATTTAAGGACCCAGGTCCAACATCGAGTAAGCCCAGTTCGTCGGCTCCTTCTGGTGCAGATGCGGTTAGCGCGTCTGCTCAGAAAGACCAGAAACTCCCTCCAAGTCTTGAGAGCGCACCTGTCGCAGAGCTTTTAGCCTACGATAAGATTCTTGCTCGTGGCTTCGAAGAGCTACAGAACTTTAATGTGCTCAAAGTTGATAAAAAGTAGGGGCTCACAGGAAGTAGGGCGCACGCCTTTGGGCGATAGAACATTCCTTCTACTTATCTAACCTCTTGAATTTAGAGCGCATCACGAATCTACTGCAGGGCTATCCTTAGACTTGTTTGATTAGGTTAGCGGCAATCCATACTCTCGCTGGTCCGAATCCTGTTCTTGGCGCTCTTTATTGGTGCCATGGTGGATGCTTCCCTTGGGGGTTCTTGAAAAAGAACATGGGAGGTGCGGAATTGAAATGGGTCATTGGCAATCAGGGGTCTCTATGTCGCTCAGGGCAAAATTTCTCGAAGTAGATTCTGGCTATCATCAGTTATCGATGAGGCGTGCAGGAGGGGCAGAGGGCGCTGAAATTAGCGCGCGCCAGCTACACCCCGAAAACCTTTCGTCTTTGAGCGATCAGGTGTTGGGGGCTCTTTCAGGGCATGCGGCCTTACCGGCCTTCCACCAGTTGCCCGAGGGGGAGGCCTCGGCACATGAAATTATCAAACGATTACAGGTACAAAAGGTCGATGAAGGGGCTCCTTTCCCAGGCGGACGCTCCATTCCAATGCTCCCGCGTACGCCCATAAGCTGGCGGAAGGGGGTACAGGTATAATTGCTGCCTTGTTTGACGCTGGCGGGCGACTTTGCTAACCTCCGCGGGCCTTTAAGGGCCTCTTAGAGGCACGTAGCTCAGTTGGTTAGAGCGCTTGCTTGACAGGCAAGAGGTCAACAGTTCGACTCTGTTCGTGCCTACCATTGGTCTCTCTAGCTGTGATCTCCCTAGCTGTGATCGCTCTAGCTGTGATCCTTCTGGTTAGAGGGCTCTCTAGAAGCGGTCTCTCGTGATGGGGCTTTTCTCTTGTAGACGCGAGGCTTGAGCTGTCTTTCTTGAGGGGCGGTAGCTTTTTAAAGAGCTGCGGCATCTTGAAAAAACCTCGTTGGCTGCTGGCCTCGTTGGTTGGTGCCTCGGTGGTTGGAAGAAGAGATTAAAAGTAGATTTCGTAAAAGTTTTTTTGGAAAGAGCTGTATGCCTAAGATGAAAACAAATCGCCTCGCGTATAAGAAGATTAGAGTTGGTGGAAAGGGCGCAGCTTCACATGCGCGCGCATGCACCAGCCACAAAACTGGATTCAAGTCCGCCAAGCGCGTTCGCCAGCTTCGTGCGAGCAAGATTGTGGATAACACCATGCTTAAGCAGCTCAAGAAGCAGCTTCCTTATGCGGGTATCACGAAGTAGTTTTTTTTGATTAAAAGAAAATTTCCCTAGCTATAGTTCTGAATTTTTGGAGTTCGAGTCATGCGCGTTAAAGGTGGAACAGTTACCCGCAAGCATCACAAGCGAGTATTAAAACTTACTGAGGGATTTCGCGGTCGTCGCGGCAGTTGCTTCCGTTTGGCGAAGCTCGCGATGCAGAAGGCCCTTGTTTATTCGTACCGCGATCGCCGCGTGAAGAAGCGTGAATTCCGCGCTCTTTGGATCGCTCGCGTTGGTGCAGCGACACGAAATGCGGGGATCTCATACAGCCAATTCATTTTTGGGCTTAAGAAGGCAAACATCGACCTTAATCGCAAGGCGCTTGCCGAAATGGCGCTTAACGACCCAACTGCGTTCGCGCAGGTTGTTGAGAAAGCCAAGACTGCTGTCGCAGCCTAAAGCCGAGTGCGAGGCTCGGAGGGATTTCCCCCTGGGCACTTGTTCACGAACTTGATTCTGTTCCGCGAAGACCATTAAGACCACTCAGGAAGAGAGACTTCTTAAGTGGACTTAATGGTCTTCGCGGTTTTTGGGGTATTTTGTAGCGTTGAGATGTGAGGCGCAGTGGTATGGGGCATTCCTCTGATTCCTCGAAGCGTTTACCAGCAGGGCGTTTTCATGTGGCAGAGGATGTCGGGATAGGAAACCGCTTGCCTCTCGCGGCGGGTGGACGGCCTGTGGGTGTGCCCGCGTCTAGGGAACGAATTCGGCCTTCATCAAAGCGCTCTCCGTCAGCAGTGGTCTGTCTCCTTACGGCGGAATGCGTCCCAGAACTCTACGAAATTGAAATCGAATGTAATCGGCCAATTTGGTCGCCGCAGTTACTTGCCAATGAGTTTCGGAATGCGCATGCGAGGGTGTATGGCGCGCGGCTGTCTGGTCGCATCGTTGGCTTCTTAATCGTGCATGTGATTCTTGATGAAGCGCATATTCTCAACTTTGGGATTAAGAGTTCTTTCCGCGGAGAAGGAGTAGGCCGGGTCTTGCTGGTTGAAGTTATTGACCGCCTCATAGAGGAAGGCGTGCATGTCGTTACGCTAGAAGTGCGTGCCACAAATTCGGTAGCGCGTTCTCTCTACGAATCAATTGGATTTGCTGAGGCGGGCATTCGCCCGCACTACTACACGGACAATGGCGAAGACGCGCTGATTTTGCGGCTTGATGCGCAGCATTTTCTCGTGACGAAAAGATAGAGGAGGAGTGCCATGGATTGGTATCGCGATATATTCTTTCCGCTTGCCTGTCGTATGGATCCTGAGGTGGTGCACGAGCGGACTCTGCATCTGATGGGAAGTTCCTTCATGTCGGCCCCGCTACGGGCGGCTTTTCGCGCGTTTTCTAATGCTGAAAATTCGTCATTAACATCTACAGTCGCCGGACTTACTTTTAAAAATCCGGTAGGACTTGCCGCCGGGTTCGACAAGAATGCGTCAGCTCTCCCTCTCTTTGAGTCGCTGGGCTTTGGCGCAATCGAGGTAGGGACGGTGACGCCCCTTCCTCAGGCTGGTAACCCCAGGCCGCGTATCGTGCGTCTGCCGGCGGATAGAGCCCTTATCAATCGTATGGGCTTCCCCTCAGACGGTGCAGAGGCAGTGGCCGGGCGTCTCCGCTCCTATCGCCTCGCTGCGAAGGCGAGATCTCATGTTCCTGTGCTGGGCGTGAATATCGGAAAAATGAAGACGACAGGCGTGGACGATGCGGCACGTGATTATGTCTCTTGCTTTCGAACACTGAAGGGCTTCGGTGATTACTTCGTGCTCAATGTCTCCTCTCCGAACACCCCAGAACTGCGGCGTCTGCAAGAACCTGAGCGCCTGAGTGCTCTTTTCGCTGCTATCGCCAAGGAGAACGACTCCCAAGTTCCTCTCTTTGTTAAAATTGCGCCTGACTTGAGTGACCAAGAGCTTGGAGAACTGCTCGAGGTTTGTATCGACAGTCAGATTGCGGGGGTGCTTACTACCAATACGACGCTTTCGCGCGAGGGGCTTATGCAGGCTACCTCTGAGGTTGGGGGATTGAGTGGTGCACCGCTTTTCGAGCGCTCTCTGTCATTTGTAGAAAGAGT
>JBIKWF010000058.1:0-26507 GCA_044356455.1 Bdellovibrionota bacterium
GGACGGAGGGGCGTCTCCCTATTATCGGCATCGGTGGAATCTCCTCGGTGGGGCAGGCCTTGCGATACATAG
Organism: Bdellovibrionota bacterium; assembly: GCA_044356455.1. Classification (GTDB taxonomy): domain Bacteria; phylum Bdellovibrionota_C; class UBA2361; order UBA2361; family JBGSMV01; genus JBGSMV01. The sequence continues at coordinate 73 of JBIKWF010000058.1, forward strand.
GAGCGGGCGCGTCGCTGATTCAGCTGTATACCGGACTTGTATATGAGGGCCCGCTCCTGGTGAAGCGTTTGAATGTGGGGATTGGCAGAGCGGTTTCGCGCGCAGGCTGCCGAAGTATTGCAGAGCTTGTGGGGCGCGGCGCTCACGAGATCTCCCAGTTGGAAAGTGTGGCGGTATGACCGGGAGGTTAGATCTACGAATTCAAGCGCAAGACGCGTGGTCTCAGGCGCGTGCCACAAGTTTCCGCACCCTGCATGGTGAAATTGAAACACCCATTTTTATGCCAGTGGCAACGCAGGCAGCCCTGCGCGGCGTGGATCTCGCTATCGCTGAGAATTTTGATTATCGCGTCTTGCTCGCGAATACCTACCATCTACTTCTTCGCCCGGGACCTGAGCTCTTTCGAAAATGGGGCGGCATTCATCCGTTCATGAAGTGGCCGCACGCGGTCCTCACTGACTCTGGCGGCTTTCAGATTTTTTCATTGTCAAAGCAGCTCAAGCTCTCAGAAGAGGGGGCGCGCTTTCGAAGTTATGTGGATGGCGACGAGATCCTTCTCACGCCAGAGCGTAGCATTGAAACCCAGCGCGCCATCGGAAGTGACATTATGATGGTGCTCGATCAGTGCATCGATTCAACCTCTGACCTTGGTGCTTCTCGCGCCGCCTTGCAGCTCACCACACGTTGGGCGAAGCGCTCCCTTGCCGCACGTGGAGATTCCCCTCAGTCTCTCTTCGGAATTATTCAGGGAGCCTGCTTTAAGGAGCTGCGCCGAGAAAGCGCTGCTCAGATTACGGAGATGCCGTTCGATGGGTTTGCCATTGGCGGACTTGCGGTCGGCGAAACGAGAGCCGAACGCGAAGACATGACTGAATACACGGCGCCTTTACTCCCGGCAGATCGTCCGCGCTACTTGATGGGAGTGGGTACCCCCATAGATCTTTTAGAAGCGGTGAAGAGGGGAGTGGACATGTTCGATTGTATCCTGCCAACCTCACTTGCTCATCAAGGGGTATGCTTTACCACCCGAGGAAAAATTGATTTGCGCCGTGGTGTCTATCGAAACAACGAAGATTCGCTCGATCCTGCCTGTTCCTGCTCAACCTGCACCAGGTTTAGTAAGGCATATTTGCATCATTTAGTGCGGGCTGGGGAATTTGTCGCAGACCAGCTTCTTAGTATTCATAACCTCTTTTTCTATCGCGAGCTGATGCGTGGCATGCGCCAATCTATCCTGCAGGGTAGTTTTAGAGAGTTCTATACTCGTCAAAAGCCGTTTCTCGAGGCTCGAGATGTAGAGAACCCGAGTGTTCCTCCCAAGCGCAAGAAGGAAAGGGACGAGCATGCGCTTGGCGACTACCAGGTTGTGCAGCATAGCACCGGTGGTTTTGGTAGTGTTAAGCAAGTAAGCTCGGGCGAAACCATGCATTCGGTGAGTGATCCGGTCGTTGAGGCTGAGGCGCTCTACGTAGATCAGTCTCGGCTTCGGGAAAGAGTTCTTGCATCTGGAGGCCCGCTGGTGGTCTGGGATGTGGGGCTTGGCGCAGCTACCAACGCTATGGTGTGCCTTAAGGCGCTTGAGGACATGAGGAGCGATGCCCCGCGCCGCCCTGTTCAGATTATTAGCTTTGAACGAGACCTTGATTCGCTCAGACTTGCCTTGCGGCATCCAAGACTCTTTCGCCATTTGCGACATCCCGCGCCGCATGCGCTTCTTGAATCGGGAGTCTGGCGCTCCAAGGAAGAGAGGGGCGTAGGAGAGGGAGCGTCGATAGAGTGGCGTCTCTTAAAGGGCGATTTTTCAAAACTTTTCGAATCGGCTCCGCTGCCCGAGGTTATTTTGTACGATCCTTTTTCGGCGAAAGTTGATACTGAGCTCTGGGAGTACTCAATTTTTGAACGCTTGCTTCGCTACTGCGAGCAGCGAGGAGATTTTGGCACTTCGCTCTACACGTATACGAACTCTACTTCAGTGCGAGCAGCACTACTTGCGGCAGGGTGGTTTGTCGGCCGCGGGCGAGCGACAGGTCCGAAGTCTGAAACTACGACTGCCGGTACACTGGCGACCTGTTCCTCTCCTTTTGCTTTGAACCTTCTCGGGAAAGAATGGCTCGAGCGCTGGGAGCGAAGTGATGCGCGTCAGCCTGCAGGTACAAGGGGGGAAGAGTTCCTCCTGCGCATCCCTGGCCATCCGCAGTTCGGCGGTTCGGCAGGAATACATGCAGAGACAATTCAGGGGGCTGGAGTTCCATAAACACAGTTCGGTGGTCTCGTGAGGGGAGCCGTGAGACATTCCTGCTCGCGAGCTACTATTTCGTACGGAAACCTGCTTATTCGCACTCATGCGAACTTTTGTGACAGGTTTTAAGTCACTTTGGTGGCGAAACATCCCATACCTCTGGACCCAATTCGACATTTGTTTTGAGCTCGGTGCGAGCGATTCTTCGGCATCTGCGTAGCAGGGCCTACGGGGAAGAAGTTCTTTTTTAGTTTCATGGCGGTAGCGGTGAGGGTTCCTTTTGTTACGTCTGGTGGTCTTCTCTCTGGCGTAGTTCCGGGCGGGGCGGTTACGAAAAGCGCCTCAGGCCCGCTTGATTTACTTTCGCCTGGAATAGAGAGCGCACTTCGTGCCCCAACGGCTCTTACTCCACCGCTCGACAAAACGCTCGTAACATCTTTCTTGCGAGCTCTTGCGCGGTTGGTAGATCCAGAAAAAAACCCGATTGCGGAAGTAAGGGGAGAGCCGAGATCCGCTGCCTGGGAACTTCGCTTGTTCCCTCACCCCCAGCGGCCCTACCACGTGCCTCTTCGGGGCGACGTAGCGCTGCTTGCGGCGCGTACTCCCGATCTTACGAAAGAGTTCGTCATAGGAGTAAAGCGTTTCTGCCGCGACCAGGACATTACGCGCTTATATTTGTATGACACCAGGCTGAGTGACCGGGTAGTTGCACTTTGCAAGGTGCTTGAGCCGCATCTCAAAACACTAGTGATTCGCGATCATCACGGGGTAGGGGAAGGCGAGCAGGCAGGCGTGGCTGAACTTCGTGAGAAGTTTGGCTCAAGGGCAGACATTCGGGTTGTTTCAAAAAAAGATTCGCCGACTTGTTTTGATTTGCTTTCAGAAAATGAAGGAGAGCTCATTCGCGGTGAAGGGAAAGCGCTTGTAATTACCGCGCCTCTCGATCTCGATTCCCTGAATTGTATCGCGCGGGGCTTTGGGCTCTCGTACCAAGGTCAGAATAATGATGTGCTCGCTATCGAAGCAAAAGATCGCGTGGCTCAGCGGGCAGGAGTTAGTCCCCTCGGAGATTTAATTCTAGACGCGCTCCGCGTGGGCCCCATGGTGCTTAAGGGGAGAAGTAGTGAAACCTTTGCCTCTCTTTTCCAGATAGCCGCGCTGCAAGCAATTCACCACGCAAGTTCATCTCACGGTGCTGAGAAATGTTCTGATACCCCCGCCGGCGAAACCCTTTCTATGTTGGCCACTTTGGCCAAATCCGCCAAGGAATTGACTCTGGTTTCTCTGCTAAAAAGGAGCGTGGTCAGAGACCAGGTAGTATCTACCGGCGCTGCCCTCAACGTGTGCGTCGTAGATCTTGGTGATGAAGGCCTCGTTGAATCGGCGGCACATGAAAACATGATACCGCAACGCTTTGAGCGAATCGGAGTGCGCTTGAACTTGGCTGCGGCAGAGGTTCGCCGCGAGCTGAGAAGGGAGCCAGAGCGACTGAGGATGAGCACCCTAGAGGACGTCTGTTCTCATCTCATTCGACAAAAGGAGCTGCCGCGTAATATTTTTGTTTTTGTTCGCTATCCGGGAGAAGAAGGACGGCAATCAGCGTTAGTGCGTTTTGCGGCGTTCGGCGAATATCGGCACGCGCCATTCGCCCAGCAACTCCCGTGGGAAATGTCACGTGTTGGGCTAGGGGTCATTGAAGACGAGAGCAAGTTCTTTGAATGGTTGAAGGCGCCAGCGGTTCTATAGCGAAGGGCAAAAAGATAGGCTTTCGCGGACTTTTCCCTTTTCCAACCTGCCTTTTTTAGGCTCAAATTCAAACTATCTACCCTTGGGCCATAAAAAGGCCGCAACATGTCGGTATTTAAGGCAAGTTCCTTGGGAAGAATTTTGACGAGGAGGCAGTTACTCTGCTATACTCCCCTCAACTCGGGGTCTATCATTCTACGGCTCAGTTCCTCTGGGGCTTCGTGAGTCGGGGGCCTAATGTCTCGATTCTAGTGGAGCGAAGCTAGTGGTCCTTGCCGAGTAGGCTTTTATGCGTTTCTAGAGGTGTTCGAAAGGGGGCGCGCCTCTCAGATCAAAAATTTCAGCAATATTTCATCAGAATAGTTTTTCACCAGTATAGTTTTCAGCGTTTCGTTTTCCATGAGCAGGGCACTGATACCGCAAGCTGCGCAAGGAAAACCACGAGTTCAAGGTTAAAAATTGGTAGGTTGGTTTGCGCGGATAGGATACAATGTCGTCCGCGCGACTTGCGTGTGTAGCGCTTTTATCTGCTGCTAATTTGAGCACTGTTAAGCCATTTTAGCACCGTGAAGCAGCTCCAGCAGAGTTCGATTTTTTTATAGGGAGTCAACTTGAGCATGAAGAACGCCAAAAGTGCAACTTTCAAGTCTGGTGATAAAGTCGTTTATCCTGGCCATGGAGTTGGACAGGTTAATGGAATCGTTGAACGCGCAATTCTTGGTACCGCACAAAAGATCTATGAAATTACCATTCAGTCCTCGGGCATGAAAATCATGGTTCCCGTCGCGCAGGCTCCTTCGGTGGGGCTTCGCAAGGTAGTTGATAAGCGTGCGGTGGAAAAAGTATACGAGATTCTCAGGGATAGAAATTTTAAAATTGATACGCAAACGTGGAATCGAAGATTCCGCGAGTATTCGCAGAAGATTGAGACCGGGTCCGTATTTGAGATCGCAGAGGTGCTTCGCGATCTTTCCGTGCTCGGAGTCGATAAGGAACTCTCATTCGGCGAAAAGAAGATGTTGGATAAGGCCAAGACCCTTCTTGTTTCTGAGATTGCAATTGCGAAAGCTCGCACGCATGAAAAAGTCATGGTCGAACTTAAGGATATTTTCACCTAGTAGTTGCTGAGAGGTCGATTCTAGTGGTCGACTTTGTAATGCCCCCGCTTTTTGCGCAGTTCCCGAGAGATCGGAACGGTGTGAAGGGTGGGGGTTTTTGTTTCTAGGGGATCTCTGAAAATTACAGCTATTTCATTTTTCTCTCTGTGAGCTCTGTGTCCTCTGTGGTTTTTCAACAATTTAAATCAACCACAGAGGACACTGAGTTCACAGAGCGGACTTTTTCGGAGATTCCCTGGCCTCAAAATGCTCTTAGCGGCTAACCTATCTCAGAGGACCCTAGCCTGACCTATGTCCGAAGAAATATTTCCGAGAACCACTGGCGGTGATTGTATTGCGATTGTCCCTGCCGCAGGCAGCAGTAGTCGCTTCGGGCAGGGGCGAGCCAAGATCTTTGCTGAAGTTGGTGGCATTGCAGTTCTAAGACGGACTGCAGAAACTCTTGCGAGGGTGCCGTCAATACGACACATGGTTGTTCTTTCTCCCGCCGCTGAAGTTCAAGCAGTTACGCTTCTGTTAAAAGACATTCCCCAGGTGAGCGTGGTGGTTGGCGGAGCCACGCGGCAAGAATCGGTGGCGAGAGGGCTGGAGCATGCGCGTAGCGAACACGCCCTAAAAGATGAGGAGTATGTGCTCGTGCATGACGCCGCACGCTGCCTCGTTTCAAAAGAGCTCGTAGAGCGTACGCTTGCTGCAGCCAGGGAGTTTAAGGCGGTGACCACCGCTGTCCCAGTGGTTGATACGATAAGTGTTCGAGGTTCTGATAGTTTATCCCAGAATGAGCTCCCGCTGCTCATTTCCACGCTCGATAGAAACTCACTCGTAGCTATCCAGACGCCTCAGGTTTTTCGCGCCGATCTTCTGCTTGGCGCGCATGAGTCCTATATGCGTGATTCTCAAGGAGGAGAGGCTACTGACGACGCGATGCTTGTTCGGAAGCACTCGGAGGTTCGGATTGTCGAAGGAGACCCGCGTAATATTAAGGTGACGAGGCCGTTAGATGTCGCGGTAGCTGAGGCCCTGCTGCGGGAAAATTTCTAATATACGCGAGAAAAACCCACCTCTGTGTACCCCTGTGCCCTCTGTGGTGAAATTCCCATGAAGATTTCACCACAGAGGACGCGAAGGTACACAGAGTTTTTTCAGGATTTCGGGTGTTTGAGGATTCTGAGGTCTTTCAGAGGTTCCCTAAAATTCGATCGTCAAGCCATCGTATCCCAACCGAATAGAAGGTGGCAGTGCCGCCTCGGTCATCTCATGGTCAACGGTGTGCGTCATGTGGATGAGCCAGGTATGCTGTGCCCCAATCATTTTCGCAACCTCGACGGCTTCTGAAATCGTAAGATGCGTCTTATGGGCCTCATGCCGTAGGCCATCAAGCAGTAAGTATTTCACGCCCTGAACCCGCGCCAAGGTAGCAGGGGGGATTTCTTTTACGTCAGTTAGGTATGCGAGGTCGCCAAACCTATAGCCCGTTACGGGAAGGGGGCCATGAAGCACAGGGAGTGGCTGCACGAGGACTCCTTCAACCTCAAAAGGGCTTTCGCCATCGATTTCATGAAGATCAAGTTTGGGAATCCCGCCGCCAAGATATTTCGGATCCGGATTGAACACGTAAGAAAAGATATGCCTAATGTCTCTTAGAGTCTCTTTGGTCGCGTAGCAGGGGATGGCCTTTTTCTGAATAAAGTTAAAGGCTCGCAAATCGTCTATGCCGAGGATGTGATCGGCGTGCGAGTGGGTAAAAAGGACCGCGTCTACGCGCCTGAGGTCTGCTCGGAGAGCCTGCTGCCGAAAGTCGCTGGAGGCGTCTATGAGTAAGGTGGTGCCATCCTCACGTTGCAGGGCGGCAGAGGTTCTAAGCCTCTTATTTCGGGGGTTCGATGACCTACATACCAGGCACTGACAGCCGGATACGGGTACCCCGGTAGAGGTGCCCGACCCAAGGAGGGTTAGTTTCATATGCGCCCGTTTACATCCACTTAGTAGCTATACTACTTTTCTTATAGTGTAATCGCCACTAGTGAACCAGAAGGGGCCTATGTCAGAAGAAGGATCCGGGAATTCAAAATTTGTGGTGCGGGACCGTCGTCGCTTTGATAGCGAGGGCAATGATAGGGCAGATGGCTCCTCGGAGAGAAGTTCCTCAGCGGCTTCGACTCCATCGCCAACCTCAGCCGGCGCCTCCTCTGCTTCTGTAGCTTCTTCGCGTGAGGCTCCCGCATCTGAGCCTTCCGTTTCTAAACAAGAACAGGCTACCAAAGGGCGTCCTGATTTGGGCCCACCGCCAGATACAGAAATCAATTTTTCGTCATTCGTGATTTCTCTCGCAACTCAGGCCCTTATGCAGCTGGGCGAAATACAGCCTCCAGATGGCATGCCTATAGCCGTAGACCGCGATGGGGCTCGCCAGACCATCGATATTCTTTCGGTGATTGATTACAAAACGAGAGGCAATCTTACCGAAGAAGAGGCGAAGCTGATGGAGGAAGTGCTCCACCGCCTGCGCCTAAGTTACGTAAAACACATGAAGTCTGCGTGAGTCGCGTGAATCTCCTTGGTGCCTTAGGCGCATCATAGTTTCAGTCGCATCTCACCCAGCGATCTGTCCAAATTATTGACGCGGTGTCGTCTTTCTTGGCACCCGTTTTTTTCTTAGAGGGAGCACTCTGCGCCTCTAACCTATTCAAACAAGGGCTTATTCCTCTTTCGCTTCTTTGGCACGCGATTCGCTCTTAGGCCTCCCTAGGGACTGATTCCCACGGACGTTTTTAAAGAGGTTGCAGTATGCTGAAGCGAACGGATGCGGAACTAGTAGCGGTAATCCAAAGAGGGGACAATGAAGCCTTTGAGGAGCTGATGCAGCGCTACGTCAACAAGGCGTATGGGCTCGCGGCTCGGCTTACCAAAAACCGGGAAGATGCGGAGGAGGTGCTGCAGGATGTGTTCATCACCGTCCACCGAAAAATTTCGGCGTTTGAAGGAAAATCATCCTTCTCTAGCTGGCTTTACCGAATCACCGTAAACGCAGCCTTGATGAAGTTAAGGAAGCGCCGGAATGACCGTCATGTCCATATAGAGGACGTAGTTCCAGAATATAGTAACAGCACTCTTCTTAAGACCTGTGCTCTGTCCGAGAGTGATGTACTTACCGACCGTCAAACCCTGCTCAGTGCTCTTGAGATGGCTATTCGAAAACTTCCGGATGAATATCGGCCGGTGTTTGTTCTTCGTGATATTGATGGGCTCACCAGTCGGCAGGTCGGAAAGATACTCCAGCTAAGCATTCCGGCGGTAAAATCGCGGCTCCATAGGTCCCGCATCATGTTAAGACGTAAACTCTTGCCCCTCTACCGAGAAGTTTCAGAGCAGGCGAGGGCTCATATTGACAGAGAAGCGGCCTAGGAGTGTGTCCCGTAGAAACATAAATCTTCATTCTGGACACAATCCGTAGCCGCCTTTTCACGCTGCAGTTCGGTCGCGCCGAAATATGCGAAATGAAAAGGCGAGCTGAGCCCCTATTCGAGGAGATATCCGCGGAAGGGGCTACTTGCAGCACTCTAGGGAGTTCGGAGCCTTGAAGGGCGTATGAGCAATAGGGGCTAGGTGGGCTGTCCCGCTGCCACCACAACATGTAGTGGTAGAAATTTTCTACGGGACAGACTCCTAAGGAGCCTCTGAAAAACTCACCTCTATGTACCTCTGAGTCCTCTGAGCTGAAATTTTCATGAAGAAATTTACCACAGAGGACACGGAGGTACACAGAGGTGTATTAAGAATGAAGGTTTTTCAGAGGTTCGCTAACTTCTCAGGCGGTGCGCCAGGCGCGGTGCCTGAGATTCCATCTTAAGGAAGGCCAGACTTCGGCGGTCGTCTTGTGTGCGCTTGGCGCCTGTGTAATAGCGAGAAGCCTTGTGATTCCCTCCCATCTCGTACCACACTTGTAGCTCTACGATTATATTCTCCCGCGGCGCTCTATGAAGTTGCTTTTCTCTTATCTCGCTCCACTCTGGAAGTTGGTTGCTCTCACGCTCCTGCTCGCGACTATCAACCAGGTATTTTCCCTGCTCGATCCCCTTATATTTCGCCACGTCATCGACGACTATGCCACGAAATATCAGGAGTACTCAGAGTCTGAGTTTCTTAGGGGCGTACTTATGCTCCTTGCCGCCGCAGTTGGCGTGGCATTTGTCTCTCGGGTAGCTAAAAACTTTCAAGATTATTTCGTCAATGTAATCTCTCAGCGCATTGGCGCTCGCATTTATTCTGACGGACTTCGGCATTCTCTTCAACTCCCCTATGCGGTGTTCGAAGACCAGCAGAGCGGCGAAACGTTAGGGAAACTGCAGAAAACAAGAACCGATGTGGAAAAGCTCATGGCCGCGGCGGTGAATGTGCTTTTTACGACACTGGTTGGTTTTGTTTTTGTGATCACCTATGCAATTTCGGTGCATTGGCTCATTGCCCCCATTTATTTCAGCGTCTTCCCCATTATCGGTGGAGTGAGTCTTGCGCTCAGCCGCCGTATAAAAATTGTTCAGCAATCAATTGTCCGCGAAACAACGGCACTCGCCGGGAGTACCACGGAATCTCTCCGCAATATTGAGCTTGTAAAAAGCCTCGGTCTTGCGGAACAAGAAATCAATCGGCTGGAGCGCACCACGGATAGGATCCTTGAACTTGAGCTCAAGAAAGTTCGCTATATTCGAAAACTGAGCTTCATTCAGGGCACCACCATTAATTTTCTCAGGACCAGCATCATGTTCGTGATGCTGTACCTCATTTTTCTGAGAGAGATATCCTTTGGCGAATTCTTTTCTCTCTACATCTATTCCTTTTTTATCTTTGGCCCTCTTCAAGAGCTTGGCAATATCATCGCACTTTACCGAGAGGCTGAGGTTTCGTTGGGGAAATTCGAAGAAATTCTCACCATTCCTGTTGAACCAAAGCCGGCAAACCCCAAACAAATTACCAACGTGGATGAGGTCTCGTTCGAGGGGGTTTCCTTTAGCTATGCGTCTGCTTCGAGACCCGCGCTTCAAGAGGTGAACTTCAAAGTTTCGCGAGGGCAAACGGTGGCGTTCGTAGGGCCTTCAGGCTCTGGCAAGACCACGGTTATCAAGCTGCTTGCGGGGTTGTATGCGCCGACCCGCGGGGTAGTTCGCTATAGTGGGGTGAGTGGTCTCGAGATTGATTTTGATGTGCTTCGTGAGCGCCTTGGTTTGGTGACGCAGGATACTCAGCTTTTTGCGGGGACTATCCGAGAGAACCTCCTTTTTGTAAGGCCGGAGGCTACAGACGCCGAATGTCTCGAGGCGCTAAGGAGCGCGGCATGTGCCACTCTGCTCGATCGCGCAGCGAAGGGACTTGATACCATGATAGGCGAAGGGGGAATTAAGCTCTCCGGTGGTGAGCGGCAGCGTTTGTCTATTGCGCGAGCCTTGCTCAGAAAGCCTCAAATCTTGGTGTTTGACGAGGCTACCTCCGCACTTGATTCTCTTACCGAGGAGGAGATCAATCGGACCATACGTGATGTTTCTTCGGCGCGTAGCCATTTGACCGTTTTGGTTGCCCACCGGCTTTCTACGGTAATGCATGCCGATCGGATTATTGTTCTCGAAAGGGGGCATGTTGCAGAGCAGGGGAGACATGATGAGCTTTTAGCCCTTAAGGGGCTGTATTATGCGATGTGGCGTCAGCAGATAGGTGAGGGGAGAGCCGTATCCGCTTAAGGGGCCAGCGCGCCTTTTCGGGTGGGCTTAGAGACCGGGGGAGTTAGGCGCCTAAGCCACTGAATTTATTGTCAACAGAACGCTCTCATACTATACCCTTAGCCATGCGCACACTTCTTGATGAGCTTTTCCTCAACATCCCTTGCGGCTTCCGCAGGACTTCCCAAATCTGTGCATCGCTTTTCGCTGGTGCCCTAAGTTTTGTTGTTGCCGGATGCAGTGTTCCTGACCCAGACCTTGTCACTCACGTAGTCGACCCTTCTGCGGTGATGCGCGGGAAAGAGCTCGCTCAGGGGCTTGCTGCCTGCGGATTTTGCCACGGTCAAAGTGCAGACGCGCAGAGTCCTCTGAGTGGTGGGCGAGTTGTTTATGATAAGTATGGAGAGGTGGCCTCTCCCAATATCACGGGATCCGCCTCGGGAGTCGGGGCGTGGACTACCAATCAGCTTGTACGTGCGATCCGTGCCGCAGTAAAGAAAGACGATGCGCTCCTATCGCCAGAAGTCCATCGCGGATTTGAGTGGATGGCGGATGAAGATGTCCTCTCGATTGTAAGCTATTTGAGATCCCTGCCTCCTATAGAGAATGAGGTAGAAGCTCGTGACATCTCTTTTATTGATCGAAACACTACCGGCTTTTTTGATAGGGCGCAGGAGGTTCGTGGCTACGTCGCACGAATTCAGCCTAGATTTGAAATCGCCTACGGGGAGTATCTCGCAACCAGAGTAGCGCGTTGCCAATCCTGTCATAATGGTCCCGCAACCTTACTTACCGAGGAGCTGCCCTTTGCCGGTGGCAAATCCATTAAGACTGAGTCAGGAGAGCGCATTGCGCCTGCAATTACCGGCGCGGAGATCGATGGTCTTGGAAACTGGAGCGAGGAGCAGATTGTGCATTATCTGCAGAGCGGCGAAACGCCTGAAGGCCGCTCAATCGATGCTGCCTTTTGCCCTACAAATTTCTATCGGAACGCGGCCCCCTCTGATCTCAAAGCAATTGCGCATTTTTTAAAGGCAGTGCGGCCTTAAAAGTTATCTAGGAAACCTCTGAAAAAACGCGAAAGAGACCTTTTCTTGTCCTGTTTTCCCTCCGCGTTATTTAATAGTTTTCAAATAACGGGGGGGGACGCAGAGGGTGCTAAGAACGGAGGTTGTTCAGAGGCTTGTCGTGCTTCAGGAGTCCCTTTTGAGCCATTTCGAAAGGGATTCCTAAAGAAGCCATAAATCTGAGAGTCGGAGGGGGGGCTTGCAGTGCTTGTAGTGGGGCTTGAAAGTAGTTGTGATGAGACTGCCGCTGCGCTGCTGGAAGTTCATCCTGATGGCAAAACTAAACTCCTTGCGGAAGGGGTTTCTTCGCAGATTAGTCTTCATGCTCAGTATGGAGGGGTAGTTCCAGAGCTTGCTTCTAGGGAGCATCTTAGAAATTTCCCTCTCGTTCTTGATAAGGTCCTTCAAGATGCTGGAGTTGGCCTTGAAGCAATTTCTCATGTCGGAGTGACGTCGGGGCCGGGTCTTAAGGGGTGCCTGCTCATAGGCGTGGGGTTCGCTCGTGGATTTGCGATGGCCCGTGGCCTGCCGCTTCTTGGTATCAACCATATAGAGGGGCACCTTCTTGCCGCAAAACTCGAACATCCCGAACTAGAGTTTCCGTTTCTTGCGCTTGTGGTTTCTGGTGGACACACCGAACTGATCGAGGTTCGTAGTTTGGGAAATTACCATGTCTTGGCGCGTACCATTGATGATGCGGCAGGGGAGGCGTTTGATAAGTCAGCCCACTTGCTTGGGCTCCCTTATCCCGGTGGACCTGAGCTCGCGCGTCTTGCGGAGGGCGCTGATGAAAAACTGAGGGACGAGCTCTTCAAGGCCTTACCAAAGGTAATGAGGGAAGCCGAAGGGTTTAGTTTCTCTGGTTTAAAAACTGCCATAGCTTTGCTTGTTAAACGCGAAGCCAATAATCTTGCGGGCAATCCTCTCTATCGGGCGGCGCTGGCTTCTGCCATACAGGATTCGATTTTGGAGGCTCTTCTCCATAAAGTGAAGCTTGCGATTAAGGCCACTCAGCTAAAGCAGTTCGTTGTCACGGGAGGGGTCGCCGCAAACCGAGAACTGAGAAAGAGAGTTCAGTCAATTAAGGGGGTAAAGGCCTTTTTCCCGTCACCGGAGCATTGTGTCGATAATGCTGCTATGATCGCGTATGTTGCAGGGCTGCGGTTCGCTGCAGGACAGCAGCCTTCATATAGCCCAGAGATAAAGAGTCGCTGGCCCGTGGAAGCCTGTGGGACGCCATAAGAGGCAAATTACATTTTTTGTTTTGCATCCTTGAGTCTCCTGGGCGGGGGCTTGTAGAGGGACACCGTGGCTTGAAGAGGTGAGTTTTTAAGAGATTCCGTATGAGACCCCGCGCAAAAGACGAATTGTCTTCCCTCTCGGTTACGCCGTCCAAGGAGCGTGGCCAGAATTTTATTATTAATCCTTTCGTTGTTGAAAAAATTGTTCAGTTTGGGGCTCCCCAGCCACATGAAAAGCTTGTGGAGATTGGGCCAGGGCTGGGCGCGCTCACGGCTGCCCTGGTAAATGCGGCTCCCCTTACTATTGTTGAGATTGAGCCAAGATTCTGCGCTGAGCTTGCGGCGAGATTTCCTTCTCTCACGATCGTTCAGTCAGACGTGAGACGAGTAGATTTTTCTACGCTTGGCTCGGATCTCACCGTATTTGGAAATCTGCCCTATTCATTCTCTACCGATATTATTTTCCACCTTTTAAAGAATCGTAAGTCCATTCGCCGCGCAGTCATTATGCTTCAGCGTGAGTTCGCTGAGCGTGTGGCTGCCGATCCAGGGAGTAAGACCTATGGAAGCCTCTCTGTTGCGGTTCAGCTTTATGCCGATGCGTTTCTTGGTCCTATTATTGCTGGAGACTCTTTCCATCCCCCGACCAAAGTTGAGTCTCGACTTTTGCAGCTTACGATGCGGGCGTCTCCGCTCGTCGACGTCCAGGACCTTGAGTTTTTCGAGAAGGTCGTGCGTGCGGCCTTTATGCGGCGGCGAAAAAAGATAGCAAATAGTCTATCGGGCAGTGGCATTTTTACGGAAGAGGACGTTGAGGCAGCGCTCAAGGAAACTCAGCTCGATAGTTCGCGGCGTGCTGAAAGCTTCTCAATGCATGAATTTGCGCTTCTCGCGGAAGCCCTCTATCGACGTCGAAAGGTAGAGGGAAAAAACGACCAGGCCGAGTAGGCAAACGAGGAGCGTTTAGTTGTTCGGGTCAAACCAGGAGTAGCGAGAAAGGGCTGCAAGTATTGCAGGCCGGGAGACCGCGCAGCCAAGGATTTGAGCAAGTATCTTTGATCTCTTCACCATACTTGCCTTGGGGCAATGCTGCCGCAGTGCTTTTTCTTTATTGGAGGCAAGCGTGGTGGGATCGATCAATCCTTCTTCGAGGTAGAAGCTCATTTCTTTGCCGCCTTCTCTGCTTAAGGGATGTCCTTCGGGAATCTCAGCTGGAAAAACCTTCTCTTTGATTGCATAGAGAACAAGGGTGCGCACGCCTGAGAGCCCAAGCAGAGTAAGAGCTTGCTTCGTGCGAAGATCTCGCCCTTCAAAACCATCGAGGGTCTCGCTGATTTCACGTAGAAATGAGTGCTTGTTCTCAAGAAGACGTTCCTCATTTTTAAATACGGTGGGCTCAAAATAAAGAGAGCGATTCTTTTTCCCACGAAGTGTGTACGGGTGATTCGCGGGGCGTTTCGCAATCGGGAACTCCAGTTCGACTATGCGTGCTGCGATGCTCAGCCGATTAGGCTTGCAGTTAAGCATCGCGCAGAGTGAGGCGTCGCGGTCTGGTAAGCAGTCGAGGTTTGGGTAGTGCTCCCCAATATGTCGTTTCATGTTGAGCAACTTTACGCGAGGGCCAACGAGGTCTTCGTCAAAATACGCGGAAAGGGTGTCACGAGGTAACCTATGGTCTCGAGGGATTCGTGGCAGAAGAATTCGTTGGCGCAGAAGTGCCCGCCTAACTTCTTCTACGGTTCCCTTTTGTGGGTCGATTCCCAAAAGTGCACAATCTACTGCGGAGATACGGTCCTTTCGAACGTGGTCCAGGGTTGGGAATTTTTCATAGAGAGCTTTACGGGCATTTATCTTGGCCCAAGCTGGGCCAACAGCCTGAGCATTAAAATAGAGCGACCTATACTTGAGGCCCGACATCGGGTGCTTGGCAGGACGCTCAGGACTCATCAAGTCAGCGTCAATGAAGGCCTTTGCGAGCGTGGCCTGTGAGACTTCGTCTCTAGGTAGGTCCACTAGTCTAAGCAGCTCAGGAGTGCGCGAAAGGTGGTCGAGAGAAGGGTGTTTCTTGAGAAGTAAGGCTCTGACGATCTCCTTTCCTTGCGGGGGAAAGTGCTGAGGTAAAAAAGGAATCTGAGTAAATCCCAGGGATTCTCGCAAATATGCAATCTCTTTTTGGGTAGATCTGCGTATATTAGAAAAGAAGTCTAGGTTATCTGCATAGAGTGAAAGGTTTGACCACCCGGGGGAGGCGTGGGGTGCAATAGCAAGCTCACGACCAAGAAATTCGAACCCAAGCGGCTTAACTTTCCCAGCCCACAGGGGCACCGGAATTCTCTTCGGCTCTGCGCTAAAATGGTTTTGAGCGAAAGCTTCAAGTTCACTCATGCGTGTTGAAATCAAGGATTTTGCACAGCCGTCGATTTGGCCAATTTGATCGTAACGAAGACCTAGCTGACGAAGGGCAAGGTAGCGCGTTGCGCGAGGACCAAGCTGTGCATGAAGTTTCTCAAGCTCCTCATTAAATGCAGCCTTGACCGAAACTTCCTCGCGAGGTGCGCTAGCCCGGTCCTCTGCATGCGAGACCGTGCGGCCATTAATTCTATTCAATCTTAGCGCTCTCCTATATTCTTTAGGGGAGAGTTTCGCTTGTTGCTGTACCTCTTCACTTTCTAGAGCCGGGGCAATGCCTGTTTGCTTAAAGATGCGATCTTGTGCACGTAGTAGTTCGGCTTCTTCAGGAGTCCGGTACTGATGCTGAGCGGTCTCTTTTCGAAGAATGCTCACCGTCTTATTCAGAAGCACCCTAAGAATGAACGGGCGGTAACGCCCAAGTTCTGGATTAAAATCACCTATTGCGCGGTGTAGCTCAGAGAGAAGTTCTTCTCGTAGCGGGTACGTCCTTGCTAAAAAAGAAAACTTGTATGCTATTTTTCCGAGAAGGGGGGTCGACTGAGCGACTATCCCGGACAGAACCAAGGGGGCATTGGCGCCCTCGCGCCAGGTAGCGAGAGAGAGGACTTTGTTGCTCGCAAGTTCTGTAAGAAGCCTTCCCATTCGCACTTCACGTCGCTCGGAGGGCGGCGATCTCTCCATTGACAATACTATCTCTTCTAGCA
This sequence comes from Bdellovibrionota bacterium, assembly GCA_044356455.1. Lineage (GTDB taxonomy): Bacteria > Bdellovibrionota_C > UBA2361 > UBA2361 > JBGSMV01 > JBGSMV01. The sequence continues at coordinate 16,311 of JBIKWF010000058.1, forward strand.
TCTGAGGAGAGAGGCCTATGGCGGGTCCTGCCTGCCGAGATTTCTTGAGACAGATGGCGTCAAGTAGAGCCTCAACCTCCTCACGTGAGAGCCGAGCAGCCTGAGCGGAGACCGGCTTTAGCTCAATGTCGACCGCGAACGGACGAGGGACAGGCGCCTCTTTGGGAGCCTCCGTAGGTGTCTGTGAGGATGTTTCGTTTTTCGTGCTCGAGATGGGGGGCATCGCCAGGTTCCAGGCTGCTAGTCAAAGTGTCCCAAGCGGGGCGTGGCTATTCACAAAGGTGCTGCAGCATTTCCAATTACGAGGGCACTCGCAACCCTTGCTCTCTTTCACCTCGTTCAGCTGCTGCTCCCGCAGAGCCTCTTTTGTTGAAAAAATCATCCGGAATTGCTCCGACCAGTTTCTCGACAGAATCACGTTTCACCCTCCAGTCAGAGCCGAGCTTAAATCCCTGTATCGTGCCGTCCCGAATTAGGTCGTAAACCTTGGGGCGGTGAATGCGAAGCAGAAGCGCCACCTCTTTTACTGTTAAAAGCATCGGATTCTTTGGATTGCTCATATGGACTCCTACTTCCTGAATCAGCTTTGAAGCAACGCGCTTCGCTGCGACTAACTCATGCGCACCGCAATTGCCTGTTAGGTGTCTTGCGCTGCTCTCACCACCTTAAATCGTCAGATTCGAACTCTCGATTCATAGGTAGGAAGTGGATTTTGGGGTGTGGGAATTAGGGAGATGCTCCTAAGAGTTTCTCTTGGTGCGTAAAAGCCCAGTATTGAGGGTCCTGATTTACTTACAGGCACAGTCCTCTATTGCAGGCGAACGTGTGGCATGGACGAGGCGCGAGACCTCATCAATAAGTTCATCGAACTCTGCGGGAGCCTGCTCAAGGTAACGAATGACGTGGTGATCAGCCTCGGAATACATCTTCACTCGCTTAGAGAGGGAGTTCTGTGCTGCGTCCATAAGCCGACGCGGAATTTCGCCCGGGATTACCTTATCTTGTCCACCTGCAAGGATGAGCAAGTGTCCCCTGAAGTGAGCAAGAATCTCCCAGGCGTCGCTCTGCTCCCAGCTGCGCTCTTGCCGGATAATGCGAGTGAACTCCGGCCCAAAGGGAACTCGGTAGGCATCAGGGTGGTAGACGGCGGGAACGCTGAGCACAAGAACCTCAGGTTCTACAGTCTGGCTTAGACGGACTGCATTATACGCGCCCATGCTAGACCCCCACAGAACTTGCGGGCGCTTCAGGCACACCTGCTTGATTATTTCCTCGGCTTGTTCGTCTCGGGCCGCAAGGCTTGATGCACTAAGCTCCCCGCCGGTTTTGCCGTGCCCTACAAAGTCAAAGGAAATGCTACCTAGTCCCGCGGCGGCCAAACGCTCTCGTAACGTAGTGAAGCGAGCGGATTCTCCAGCGCCTGCTCCATGCAATAAAAGTATTGGACCGGGTTCTCGGATACTCGCTGCGGAGGGGGCCCCTCCAGGTGCGTGGAGGAGCGTGCCTCTAAGCGCGAAGGTGTTCCAAGGAACGGAAAAATTTGTTTCAAGGGGGATTTCTGGCATGGCTCCTATCTTTTCATTTTGCGTCTCTGGGAGCTATCGTTCAGCAGCGTTTGGAGTCGCGCTTTTAGCTCGTGGGAGTGGTAAATTACCCAAATTGTTCGGGAATCTTGGTGCGCAGGGGATTGGCCCCGCTGCCCAATGTAGCCCAAGGGGGCATTTTTCAACGATCCATGGCGGCTTAAATCTTCTTAGAGAAGAGCTGCCGAGGAGCGCCCCCTGTGATATTTCACCCCCCTAGGATAATCTTTCGGTCAATTTGTAACGTATGGGTATGCCAGCAGAAAAAGATTCTACACCGCCCCAACCGGACTCGGTGCCTGCCTCTTCGCCGACTCCTGCCGCAGGTACTCCCGTAGATGTGCGGGCCCTTATGGCCGAGATAAGGGAGAAGGTGAAGCGGAGCCTTGCGGAAGGCGGCCGGGACCGCCCGCAGCTACGACTTCACCAGGCAGATCAGAATGCACAGGCTTCAAGGAAAGCAGGGGAGCTCCTGCATTCCGAAGAGCTGCGCTTCTTGAATACCAATTATTCATTCAGCGCAAAGTTAAGCTTCGATTCTCTCGCAAGTCATCGTCCAGGGGTCATCGGGCGCGCTATCGTGGCTGCGAAGCGCAAGCTCATTCGAATCATTTTTGATTCATTGCTTAAAGACTATTTTGCTGCTGAGCGTGACTTTAATGCCAATGTCGTACGCTTTCTTAATGACGTCAGTAAATATGTTGATGCGCGCGACGCCTCAAACTTCTGGGAACTTATTCGAAAGATTGACGTCGATACCACCAAGGCCATGGAGCGCATCGAGCGTATTAGCGACGAGCATATGGCATCTCTGCGCTCAAGCGAGAAGCAGTTACTCGAAGAACTCTATCGTTCTCTTGGTGAGGTGAATGGGCATCTTACCAAGCTCCAAGGTAGTTCCGAGAAACATGAAGTCGCCCTCCAGGCAGTAGATAGCGTGGCGCGAGGTATTGAAGGGGCTCTGGCTAGAATCTCCAAGACTTCTGAAAGTACCGCGGGCGCTTCGGCTATGCAGTCGTCTTCTGCGGTGGTGGCGTCGGGAAGTGTGCCGGATCAGTCCTATTTAATGCTTGAGAATCGCTTTCGCGGAAGCGAGGCCGAGATTTCAAAGCGCATGCAGGTCTATCCTCCGCTCTTTATGCGAGCTTCGCTGCCAGTCCTCGAGATTGGACCTGGAAGAGGGGAGCTGCAGCTTTTATTTAAGGAGCTTGGAGTTTCCTCCTATGGCGTCGATATGGATGAGGCCATGGTGGAATGCGCCAAGGAGCGCGGAGTTGATGCGCGTCTTGGAGATGGGCTTAAGCATCTGGCAGAGATCCCGGACAGATCGCTAGGCGGCGTGATTGCTATTCAGGTAGTTGAGCATCTTACGCGCACACAGCTTCATCAGCTGATGGAACTATGTAGCAAGAAAGTAGTTGCAGGCGGGAAGGTGGTTTTTGAAACCATCAATCCGCAGTCGGTTACTGCTCTTTCTTCGAATTATTTCCGCGATCCTACCCACGTGTGGCCGCTACACCCCGATACGCTTTCCTACATGATGACGCTGGCAGGGCTTGACGTGAAGGAAGTGCGCATGTTGTCTCCGGTTTCTGACGAAGCCCAGCTTAAGCCCGTGCCGGTGCACGAGTATATGACTCCACGCTGGATGGAAACGGTGGGGGTGTTTAATCGCAATATTGCGCAGCTTAACGCGCTGCTTTATGGCCACCAGGACTACGCCGCTATTGCTGAGGTGCGCTAATGGCCTCAATTCTTGTGCTCGGTGTAAAAGTTCCCTTTACGAAGGGCGGACAGGAAGTTCTCGTTCAGACTCTTGTCAAGGAACTTAAGGCGCGTGGACATGAAGTTGACGTCGTTGAACTTCCCTTTACCCCTGTGCCCAAAGAGCGACTTCTTGCGCAGGCAGCGATGTGGCGTTCGGTAGATCTTACCAGCTTTGCGGGGAAAGAGGTCGACTTAGTCATTGCCACGAAATTTCCGAGCTATTATGCCCGGCATCCCCGAAAGAGCCTCTGGCTCGTGCATCAGCAGCGTCCTCTCTATGATCTTTATGGCACCCGCTATTCTGATATTTCAGATGACCCTCGTGATGAGGCGCTGCGCCGCATGCTCATCGATGGAGATACCAAAGTAATTGGCGAGTGTGTCTATAGGTCTGGAATTTCAAAGAACGTAGTAACGCGGCTCCAAAACTATAATGGTCTTAGTGCGGAGACGCTCTATCCTCCTCTGCCCCTTGCGGGAAAGTATCGCTGCGAAGCAGTCCCAGAAGAGCCTTACATTCTCTCAGTAGGTAGAATTTGTTCTATCAAGCGTGTTGACCTGATGCTTAAAGCGCTTCCGATTATTCACCCTTTCGTTAAGCTCAAAATTGCAGGCACACCAGATGAGCCCGGCATCATGGATTACCTCAGTAATGAGATAGATAAGCATCACCTCTGGGAGCGCGTGCAATTTCTTGGACGCGTGAGTGATGATGACTTACTTAGTCTCTACGCCAAAAGTCTTGCGGTATATTACGCGCCCCATAACGAAGATTATGGTTATGTCACCCTTGAAGCGATGGCTTCGGGTAAGCCTGTGATTGCCGCTCATGATAGTGGCGGCGTGCTTGAGTTTGTAAAACACGAAGAAAATGGGCTTATCCTAGAGCCCACCAGTGATGCGATGGGGCATGGCGTCAATCGCTTGGTCGAGGACCGCTCTTTTGCGGAAAAGTTAGGGAAAGCAGGACTCCGCTTCATAGAGGAAAGTGGGCTTAACCAGGCGGGCTGGGACAAGGTAGTAGAGAGGCTACTTTCGCCGCTAGACGAAACTTCAGGTAAGGAGTCCCTTGCGGCACAAGCTGTGCATGGAAGTCCTCAAGAATCGCTGGGAGCTTCGTAAAGAGCAGGTTAAAGAGATGCCCCTTTCTCGCAATCACATCGTGCCAAACGCAGAGAAGAAGTTGCGTGTTGCCTGGTTCTCTCCCCTTACCACCCGGAGCACCTCGCCTGCGGCCTATGTTTCGCACGTGCTGTTGCCTCTACTAAAGAAGCGCTGCGAAATTGAGCTTTTTCACGATAGTTTTGATCTTCATCCCGATTTCCCTACTTTTCATTATCTGACAGCGTGGGATCGGCACCGCCAGAATCCTTATGATATTTTCTTCTATCACCTTGAGGATCATAGGCGCACGGCCTTTGCGCGTATTCACCTAGCGCTCAAACCTGGACTCGTGTGGTTCCATGATTTGCTCCTTACTGACGATGGTCCCGAGCCAATTCTCAATAGCGCATGGGAGCGTGTAGTCGAAAAGTTTCAAGTAGCCACTACTCCTTGGCCAGAGCGAGGGGAGGAGTTTAAGAGGCCACGTCCCCACGCGGTGCGCGAAGTGGGCGTTGGTGGAATTCCTCTTTTTTCTTCTGAGAAGGATCTTAAAGAGTACCACTTGCTTGCCGCGCGTTCGGGCCGCGGCAAGGGACTTGCGTTCACGCATCCTTATTCGGAAATTTTGCAGACTTCTTCGGCAGAGCCCCTTGGGTTTTTTGTGCCCTATCCTGTCGCGACCGACTCGGTTGAGTTTAGCTCCCCAATTGGCACGGTGACTTCGCGCCCCTTCACCCTCGGGCTCTCTGCCGCTCCTGGAATTGAGGCGCGAGTGCCAGCGATTTTGGAAGGGCTAAAGCGCCTCAGTCCTCAAGGCCGTCCTGTGCAGCTAGTCTGGCTTGTTGAAGATGCGAAGGAGCAAGCTCTTGCAGAGGGCATGCTTAAAGATTTTGGGGTAGAGGGACTCTGTGTGTGGGGCGACCCACGTGCAGCGAAAGAACCTGCAACCAGAGAATCTGCGCAGTTCGGGCGCGGGCCTGCCGAGTGGAGCCGAGTACTCCCTTGCCTCGATGCGGCGCTGCATTTGCACTTTAGTGTGTTTGGGCAGCCAGGCCCCGCACTTGCGCTCTCGATGATGCATGGTCTTCCATGCCTCGTGAGCGATTTTGGCGGGAGTGATTTTTTACCTGAAGATGCCGTCATAAAAATTCGAGCCGGGGCGGGTGAAGCTCAAGAGATTGCCGGTGTAGTTGAGCGGCTAAGGTCGGGCGCGGTTCTTGTCGACCGAGCGCGAGTTTCCGCGGTAGCACTAGAAAGGCATGCGGCGGAGCAGATTGCTGAGGAGCTTTTTACTGCAATGCAGCTGTCCCTTCCCGTTGTTAAGCAGCTCCAGGCGCGCTGGGATAGGCTTGAAGGTGAGGCGTCCCGGGCGCTTTTGGAAGAAGTCGCGCCGCGTGCCCGGTCGTGGTTTGATAATGAACGGGACCTTGTTTTGAAGACGCCATTTTCTGAATTCGGATGGGGGAAACTCTAGTGGCCAAGCGCTATCTTTTTGTGGTCCCGCGTTACGGCGAGAAGGTAGGCGGCGGTGCCGAGACGTTAGTACGAGAGGTTGCGGAGCGCTTAGCTTTGCGCGGAGATACTATCGAGGTCTTTACTACCTGCGCGCTAGATAACAGGACTTGGGACAATGTACTTCCCGAAGGCAGGTCCACGGAAGGGGGAGTGGTCGTCAGCAGGTTCCCTGTGGACGCGCGTAGCCTTGATATTTGGGTGCCCCTGCAAATTAGAATTAGTGAAGGCATGCTGCTTACTCCCGATGAGCAGCTCCAGTGGCTCGAGCATGGTGTTAACTCCTCTGCGCTCTATGCCGAACTCCACCGTAGATCGAGTGAATTTGCGGCTTGTTTTTTTGCGCCCTATCTTTTTGGCACCACGTTTTTTGGATCTCTCGTAGACCCAGGGCGCTCCGTGCTGATTCCTTGCTTGCACGATGAGCACTATGCCTACGTGGACGTTATTCGGAGCATGTTTCGCCTTACGCGAGGCTGCTTGTTTAATGCGGCGCCCGAGATGGATCTTGCGCGCGGCCTCTACGGGCACCTAACGGGCGGCGAAGTGGGGATGGGCTTTGACCCATTCCCTGCGAAGTACGTTTCTGAGCTTACGCCCTATTTTGAGGACGCCTCTCCTTATGTGCTTTACCTTGGCCGAAAGGAGACTGGGAAAAATGCCCACGTGCTCGTCGATAACTTCATGGCCTTTAAGGATGGTCTTGCAGAAGGGGCGCCAGGAAAGAACCTCAAGCTAGTGGTGGTTGGCGGCGGCTCGTTTGCCGATCTGTATAGGCCTCAGGCTCTAAACCGTTCCGATATTGTTGATCTCGCTCACGTATCGGAGCGTGATAAGCATCGCCTGGTAAAGCATGCGCTCGTGCTCTGTCAGCCCTCCACCAATGAGTCCTTCTCGATTGTTCTTATGGAGGCCTGGCTCCTTGGAGCTCCTGTGCTCGTGCATGCGGGATGCCCGGTGACTAGGGCGCATGCGATTGAAGCGGGAGGTGGGCTTTATTTTGGCGATGCTGAAGAGTTCTCAGCGGTGCTCGGGCAACTTCTTGCTGACGAGGTGAAAAGCTCTAGCAGTTTAAGAGCCAGACTTTCGGCAGGGGGCGCGGCCTACGTGCGCTCGAAGTATGACTGGGCTGAAGTGCTTGCCCGGTTTGACAGGGTAGTGAAAGAGATTTTCACCGAAGCGCCCGAATCAATTGCGGCACGCTAAGAAATTGTTAACCTCCTCCATGATCATCTGCGCTATGGCTGGACCTTCCCTGTGAAGCGCAAGGGGTGCCTTTTCAAACCCCTCGCTCCTCAGCCAAGAAATGGAAAGCATCTCAATTTCCATGATCAGCCCATCGCGAAGAGTTCTTACGTCCCCAGAAGAGGGCAATGAGTTTTCAATCACACGTCGAATCCGAGTCATGCTCTCGGATATTCGCAAGATATCGCGGGGGGCTAGCACAGGTGTCACACCTGCATATGTCACGTTTCGACAGTGGCTTACCTTAAGGGCGACTTCTGCTAGTTCGAGTTGGTGACTCGGTAGTTGCCCTTGAGAACTTTGTCCTTGCCTAAGATAGCGGCGCAAAGCACCGAGCTTAGCAAAAAGAGTCTGCGCTGCGTTTGTGTCCTGAGAGTGAGTTACTACGGCACCGAGCTCGCGGTACAATTCTTCAAACCGCTGAAAAGCTGCCTCTATCGGAGAGGAAGAAGCACTCAAGGCACTCTTGGCAGCAGTATCCTGACCTGGCTCGGCGTCTGCGCTCCCCGATAAAGAAGCGATTTCGAGGCTGCCTCCACATTCGGGGGCAGCGCCAAGAGGTAACGAGGAGGCGACATGGGGCACTGCAAGTGAATCAGGCAGCACCTCTAAAGGGGCTAAGCCTGCCTTTGATGAAGCCTGAGAAAACTTAGGGGCTTCTCTCGGTGTGCGCATAGCGAGGTCAGGTGGGCCGGAGAAGTGCGGCATTCTAAGCTCCTGAGCTCTTGTGCTTAAATTTTTCGAGGATGCCTTATTAGGAGAGGATGGCCCTCGCGCTTCAATGCCCGAAACTCTCTCGTGCGCGCGGACGGGGCGCGGTGGATCTGACGGCGGATCTTTTTCAGGATGCACAATTTTTCTGGGGAGGGAGGTGCGGGGTACTTTGCGAGGGGGAGGTCTAAGTGACTCAAACAGGTCTTGGAAAGTCTCTCTTTCGGGCTGGCAATCCTGGGGGGCAAGAGGAGGGGGCTCATACCCAAAAAGGGTAGACGGAGTTTTTTCCTGGCATCCAATGGCATATTCCCTGGCTGCCACACAAAATCTTGCAAGACCGTCCCCCGCTTTGGGGCTTAGGCGAATGGTCCCGGATGCAAGATGAGCAAAGCTAAAATCATCAAGCAGGTCCCGCGAGGAGAGACTAAGGATATCAGCAGAGGAAATCCCGTCCTCCCTTAACAGCTGAAAAGCCTGGACCCCGAGGGTTCGTAATTCATTTGGTAGTTTCTGCTTAAGGTTGTCCAGCTCGGGATCCGTCCACGGGCGCTGGCCTCTTTGCCTTGGGCCTGCCGATTTTGATAGCTCTGCACCGTATGTCATAGGGCACTCCTCTTACAAAAGTGCGGCCCAGTCTGACCCCCCAAAACCCGTGCTATCCTATGGCAGATAAAATAGGAAGAGGAACAGTTGGATGGTTAGAAATTTGTTAGGGAGTATCTGAAGAATCTGCTACGCGTAATCTGCGTCCTTCGCGTTATTCAATGCTTCTCAATAAACGCTGACTACGCGCAGCGCTGGATTTCTGAGAAGCGCCCTAGGAGTCTGTCCCGTAGAAAACTCTCCCCACCACATGTTGTGGTGGCAGCAGGGCAGCCCACCTAGCCCCTATTGCTCATACGCTCTTCAAGGCTCCGAACTCCCTAGAGTGCTGCAAGTAGCCCCTTCCGCGGACATCTCCTCGAATAGGGGCTCAGCTCGCCTTTTCATTTCGCATATTTCGGCGCGACCGAACTGCAGCGTGAAAAGGCGGCCACGGATTGTATCCAAAATGAAGAGTTATGTTTCTACGTGACACACTCCTAGGTCGTGTGCGATTCGGCGCTGGGCCTTCGCCTGCAGATCCGCTATAACGGGCAAAGGATCCGCCATGAGCAGCCACGATGCAAAAATCACAATTCACAAACTTGTCACTGAACTGAACGATCACGCATACCGTTATTATGTACTTTCTAAGCCCATAGTCAGCGACGCCGAATATGACAGGCTTTACCGTGAACTCGAAGAGCTTGAGGCCAAGTATCCGGCGTTCGCGTTACCTGACTCTCCTACCAAGCGAGTGGGCGCGAAGCCGCAAGAAGGCTTTGCGACTGTTCAACACCGCGTCCCGATGTTGTCGCTCAATAATGCCATGGATGAGCAGGAGCTCACGGAATTTGACGAGCAGGTAAAGCGTTTTCTTGCCAAAGAGGCGCCTGAGCAGAATTCAATTGAATATGTAGCCGAGCATAAATTTGATGGCGTGGCGGTTACGCTTACCTATGAAGATGGGGTTCTTGTCCAGGGCGCTACGCGCGGCGATGGGCAGGAAGGCGAGGACGTGACTGCCAATATTAAGACCATTAAGTCGATACCGCTTCGATTAAGAGTAGAAGGCTTTGCGCCAAAGCTACTTGAGGTGCGTGGGGAAGTTCTTTTTCTAAAGAAGGATTTTGCGGCACTCAACCATGAGATTGAGTCCGCAGGGGATGAGCCCTTTGCCAACCCCCGCAATGCCGCCTCGGGAAGTTTACGTCAGCTTGATTCCAGAGAGACTGCGAAGAGACCACTGAGCTTTTTTGCCTATGGTTTCGGTGCGCTTGAGGGAGCTGTGCTCCCTGCCTTGCATTCGGAAAGTATAAAGTATGCGGCCGATCTTGGCTTTTTAACCTCGCCTTTTTTTGAGGTGGCTCGTTCTGCGGAGGACCTGTGTGCCCTCTATCGAAGAGCCAATGCGGCGCGCTCTCAGCTTCCGTTCGAAGTAGATGGCATGGTGGTTAAGGTAAACTCCTTTGCGGTGCAGGGTGTTCTTGGCTTTCGCCAGCGCTCTCCGCGCTGGGCGATTGCGGCCAAGTTCCCGCCGATAGAGGAAACAACCACTCTTGAAGATATTATTATCCAAGTTGGTAGAACCGGAGCTCTCACACCAGTTGCGGTTCTTGCTCCGGTGAAGGTTGGCGGCGTCGTGGTGGCGCGAGCGACCTTGCATAATGAGGATGAAATTAAGCGAAAA
>JBIKWF010000080.1:0-20242 GCA_044356455.1 Bdellovibrionota bacterium
TATTTCTTATAAGGGTATGGAGGTGGTTCGCCATAATGGCGTAGGCGGCGATTTCTATGCAGAAGACCTTGGAGAGACCGCTTAGTCTGTCTCGGATCCAGGAGCGGCGATGCTCGAAGGAGGCGCCTGTGAGCTCGTCGTAGCCACAGAGGTAAGCCCTCCGGACGCAGCGCGAGATGCAGTGGTAGAAACCAATCTCGTCTTTCTTAAAGACTTCGCTGCGTGCTCCAGTCATGGCCGATACTCCCAAGCAAAGCGGTCCGCTTATGTTCGGAGTTTTCGGGGGAAAGTTGCTTGGGGAAGAGAAAAATTATGGGTGTCCTACTTGGGATTCATCCTACTTGGGATTCAAGAATGACCGGAACTGCGGCGCACCTTAGCAATGACCGTACGGAATTGTTTCGTATTTGCGAGTGGTTAATTCTATTGTTTCAAACCGGTTAAATTTTGAGAGGGTTTGGGAGCACAATCTCGGCGTCTGCTGCAGGAGAGGATCTGGTATGAGGCTCGGGGCGTCGCTCGCCCCGAGTTTTAAAATGCCTCCTTGCTATTGGGCTGGTTGGACCCTAACAGTCTTTGTCTCGGTCTTTCGCCCTCGAAAAGTCACTCCGTAGAAAGTGAACTCTCCCGGGTGTTTCCTAGGCTTCTTGAACCTAAAGTACCAATTCTCCCCATCCATCGATTCAGCAACGATTATTCTCGGGCGTCGATTTGCGCCTGCTCTGAGCATCTTTCCCACTACACGCTTGAATTCGGCACTAGGCTTTGAGCGAACGTGCATGACACAAGAATTTTCCTCGCAGCTCGTTCCACGATAAACAGGAGCCGTCGGCTTCCCCTCTTCCTCGGATTCCCCATCTCGCGAGGTGCCACTGTCACCTGAGTCCCTTGGAATCAACGACTCTGCCGTAAATGAACCACCGCTGTTAGATGCCGTTACGGTACACAAAACTGCCTTGTCGAGGTCTTCCTCCTGAATTCGATAGGTCCGACTGTTTGCGTTCTCAATTCGCACCCGATATTCCGGCAGTTCCCCATACTCCGGGATGAAGGGAGAGACCGGTCTGCGATACCAAGCAAATTGCACCTCCCTTGCAGGATCACCCCTCCACTCGCCGGCAATACAGGTAAGCTTCCTTCCAAGGCCAAATTCACCAGTTATTCTTACCTCTTCTCGCGGATAGGGGGTTATCTCAGGACGCGAGGTCGCGAAGCTCCAATAGGCTGGAATCTCTGTGTACGTGCCGAACGTCTCGGAAGAAGCACAGGCTCCAAGCCCAAAGCTAGTTAGCCCAAGCAGCTTTATCCCCCCGCTACTTCCTTCAACAAAAAGCGGGCCACCGGAATCACCGTCGCAGGTGTCTGACCCTAGAGCTGATGAGCTACTCAAGATGCCCGCACAAACCATCCCACTAGGTTCAAAATAGACCCCGTTTTGAAGGACGCAGGTAGCATCGGAATGAATGGGGATTGTTGCTTCGTGCAACTGAGCTGGATAGACCGCGTCGTAGGGATTTGAGCGGCCCCAGCCGAGCACCTTTCCAATTAGAGTGCCGCCATCAATGTCAAATTCGTTCGGCTTCGCAACTTCGATTGGCTCAACAGGAGCAGCGGAACTGAGTTTGATAAGAGCAATGTCCGCGTGAAGTGTCCGAAAATCATAATCTGGGTGTAGGATGACCCCCGCAATCCCGCGCACATAACCCTCAGAGGAGAATTGATTGGGCCGAGAAATTACTGCCTTAGCAAGTTCCGGCGCAAAACGGATAATTTCGGCGCAGTGAGCGGCGGTAAGTACGTAATTTGGTGCTACCAGACTCCCACCACAAAAGTGTCCGGTATCGAGCTGAAGAGAGACCATCCAGGGGTAAGGGGATGATTGTGTCGGCTTTCCCCCGATAATGCGAGCAGTAATAGGTTGGGCATCCGCACGCGTGGAAAGAATTAACCCAAGCCCAAGAAGAATCAAAAAATACGCCCGCATATAACCCTCACGAACAACCTACATCCTTAATACCTGCGGAGATTGCCGCACCCACTTGGAGGTATGAGAAAGTTGAGCAAAAGTTACTATATTCCCACGCGCGAGCAGAAACTCATAACGGTTGTTACCGTGCGAAGTTGGCGAAAGGTTGCCAAAATCACACTTTGGCGAATAGGAGAATCAAACGTAACATTTTGGTATTACACTACAAACTTTCACTAAAACTCATGATGAAGCGGCGTGTGGGTACGAGCCAGTTGAAGCGCGGGGCGATTTTGGTGTGCGCGGCGAGCAAGTCACGATTTGGGGCACCATATCGTGACTTCCTTCTTAAAATATCGTGGCGTGCTCCTGTCATGGCCAATACTTACGATTAAGCCTTTCCGCTTACATTCGGAGTTTTCGAGAAAAGGTTGCTTAGGAAAGGAGAAATTATGGGTGTCCTACATGGGCTGGGGGCGGCTAGAAGGCGCGACTTCCTGGCTGAAATCGCGCCTTCATGGTTCAACGATACTGACACTGAGCAAAGACACTACGAGCCAAAACGAGCGCCTCGAGCAAGGCGCGAGCCCGGCGCTGGTCCTCTTCAATCGTTGCCCCGGAAACGGACTCGTCGAGTAGAGCAAGATACCCTGGGTCTATCACACTGCGGACAAATCCACGCGAGCGCGCAGACACTCGTCCTAGCGTGCGCTCAGAGAGTAGCTCAATATCTTCAAGGAGGTATTCATACTCAAATCTTGCCAGCTGCCGGGCCGTCCCAAACACTCCCTGGTAAGCGACAGTCTCGCCTAGACTCTCAAGCGCATTCAGAATAGAAGACAAGCGTCTTGCCGCACGCCGCACTTCATCGCGGTCCGGACGAGCGACTCCCCCACCGCAGCTCCCATCGTTAACGCTGGGATCTATCGAGATACGGTCCCATGATCCGAAAAAACAAACTTGCATTTGAACACGCGCGTTATTGAGCGCATCAAGTGCCTCACGTGAATGCCGCTGCCCCTCTTCGATACTACTGCCAAGAAGTGTAGCGTTCGAAATTCCGAGATATTCAGAGTCAACCACTGCTGCAAGAAATTCATTGGCGCGTGGTGAGCGCCTACGCTGCCCTCGATCTCCTGCGGCATCAAACCCGGCTCGTAACGCATCAAACTCCTCCTGGAGCTGTGCTCGCTGTTTGACACTAAATACTCCATTCGCGCCAAGTTCTGCCAGCTCTGCGAGACGAGCCAATCTTACATCGAACCGATTCGCTAAACTCATCACCTCAGCCCGCTCGTCTCGCGCATATCCACCTGCACATACCTGTGCTGATGCGGGAACTGAAATGAGGGCATCGGCGCAAAGGCCTAACATGAAACCACCAATCATCCTTAGGATCATACTCTAATCTCCAAATATTGCCCGTAAAGGACACACCTCTCTCGGCAGTCTGGATGAGGCATGAGAACCGAAGGCCGACAAAAAAATGATCCGCGTAAAGAAATGGAGGGAACTCGCAGCGGCCGAGGAAATTAGAACTTCGTTCCTGCGAAAAACTCGGTTGATTTCATTCTGCGCTCTTTTAACATGTGCCCCCCTGCAAAAGAGAGCGTGCCCGACATCCCCTTAAAGTCCTCGGTTGCGGCCAGGCAGTCTCGCGTCTTTTCAGTGGACGAGGAATTTTTAGCCAGACATGAAAGTAAAAGGGTTGCTGCGTCGTAAGCAATTGCAGCACTCGGGGCTTGAGGAACACTGCCAAAGCGCTTTTGATAACGACGCGAAAAGTTCTCGGAATCAAATGGCTCTGTATCAGGCTCGCTATAGTATACTTTGAAGCCGAGAGCCGGCGGACGCATGCCTGCGGCATAATATAAGATGGCATCATCAGTAAAAATCACCGGCCGATCGCTACGCAGCTCCACCCAACGCTTGAAAAACTCCTCTGCCATACCCCCACCAAGGAGTAGCACAACAACGGCATCCACATTTCTTGGCACCTTGAGCGCCAAGGCTCGCATATCCGCTGCCGTAGGGCTCACACGCTCACTCGCCACGACACGAGAACCGAGCATGTTCTGAAACTCCTCGTGCACAAGTTCATAGTATGAAGTCATGGCGGATACGATGGCGACCTTAGCGTACTTTTTTTCTTGAAGCCGTGTCATATGCGCTCTTGCATACTCGCGGTTATCAAACCAAAGCGAGAATGAGTAGCGAGTCGAAGGAGCATTGAATCCCGCATGACCAAGCGAAGGGGATAAGCACAAGATCTTTTTTCGCTCGCACAGAGGCATTACGGCATCAAAAGGCTCCCACGTTGGACCAATAACCCCCGCTACTTGCTCAATGCCTGCAAGCTTGGAAAAAGCAGAGACACTCTTTGCATTATCGTATCCGGAATTCTCAACTTTGAGTACCGCTGTTGAGTGTGGACTGCGACCATTATAATCCTCGACCGCGAGCGTTACGCCTTCAAACTCTCCTCTGCCCCACAACCCGCCCGGCCCATTGGTAAGATCAAATATTCCCCCAATGACAATTGGCGCATGAGAAACTTTCCCTGGTGAGGGGGCTGCGGGCCTACCTTGAGATTGAGCAGAAAGGAGAATTCCGATGAGAAGGAAAGCGAAAGGAAACACTCTTTTGAAATACCGTCGCTGCTGCATACAAGGGCATTGAGAGAATAAGATCTCGAGGGCTTCCAAAGGTCCCCTCGCAAACCCTATGCCGCGCTCCTAAAGACATCTGCGTGGGCACCCCGAAAAGCAGCAACGTCGCTTTCTGTCACGCGAAAGACCCCAAGCCGAGCTTGGCCCTTAGAATCCCAATCAAAAAGGTACTCCTCTGCCAGATAAACCCACAGGCGTAACTTGAAAATCTTCTCTTGAGTCGTTGGATCGTCCAAACGATCAGATGCTGTTAAATCTAGCTCGCGCAGTCGAGAGATAACTCTATCAAACAACCCAAGGTCAACTTTATGATGCTCAGCCTCTGCTCTTATATCCTCAAGAGTACAGCTGACGCGAAGTTCAGCAATCTTTTGAGCAACGTGCTCCAGATACCCTGGAAGGTGTTCGATGCGCTCCCTGGCCCGCTCGAGCAAGAGTTGCTGAAGCTCAGGCGGATTACCAGGGTCAAAAAACATCAGAAGAGCAGAAAATTGATTTCCGTAATCTTGGCTTAGTCCCCGGTGATTTAGCTGGAGGGCTTCCGCGTCTGAAGCGTTTATAACGCCCCGGCCATGGCCATGGCTCTCGCGAGAAAGCGGAAAGATAGTGTGTCCGGCACCCGTAACTATTTCCACAAAGGAAAGCTAGCATAGAGCCCCGGACCTCGCTAACCATATTCTAACAATTAGAATACTCCTTTTCCCTATTGCGTGGATTTTGCGCCTAACCGATAGGCACTGGTGAACATGAAATCTAAATAAGGTTCTCTCATGTCCGAACCAAACGTGCCTCACGCAACTAGCTACGACCTAATCACCTATCAGAGCCTTCCCCGCCCGGAAAGCGATCCTCTGCACATCGCTTCAGTCGCGCGGCTCCTTGGGCTCACCCCTCCTAATCCGCAAACCGCACGTATTCTTGAGCTTGGATGCGCATCTGGCGGCAACCTCCTCCCTCTTGCAGAAATGCTTCCACAAAGTTCTTGCTTAGGGGTTGATCTCTCTCGCCGACAAGTTGAGCTGGGACAAAAGGTTCTGACTGAATCCGGAATCACCAATGCAGAGCTACGCTTGGGTGATATTGCTGACGAAGCAACCTGGAAAGGACTCCCTCACAAAAAATATGACTATATTATCTGCCACGGAGTATTTTCCTGGGTCCCCCCCGAAGTTCAAACGAAAATACTGAAGTTAAGCAAGGAAGCGCTCTCTGAGAATGGAATACTCTATCTCTCATTCAATGTGCTTCCAGGGTGGGCGACCCGAGGAGTAGTACGAGATGCCATGCGGTTTGCCTCACGAGCGAAGTCCTCTCCTGAAGAAAAGATTGCGGCGGGCCTCTCCTTCTTGGACTCAATTCTTGAGTGTGCAGCTCCCGATGACCCTCTGCACCAACTTCTCACCAAGGCACTGCCCGAGCTCAAGAAAGCCCCCACGGATTATCTCTTTCACGAGTATTTGGAGGAACAAAACAGCGCACTCTACTTTAGCGATTTTGTCTCACGTCTCACGCCACACGGGCTTACCTACGTGGGAGACGCTCAATTTGCCATGATGCGAACATCGGACATTTCTCATGACACGCAGCGCGAGCTTCCTGATGCAGAAAAGGATCATCTCGCTTTTGAGCAAACGTTAGATTTCCTTCGAAATCGGCGTTTTCGAGAAAGTCTACTTTGTCATGTTGGAGCCAAGCCCCTTTATGACGTAAAACCAGAGAAGATTGAGGGCATGTTTATTGCCTCGCAGCTTACAAGCGCCGAAGAGCAAAGCGATCCCACCAGCCGGCGAGAGATTTCCTTTCGAAAACCCCAAGGAGGAGAGGTCCGTGTTGCAGAACCGCTGCATAAAGCAGCTCTGAAAATTCTCGCCCAACGCTGGCCCGAGAGCCTTGAGGCATCGCTGCTCTATTATGAAGCCTCCCGGCAGGCGGTACCGGATCGTGAGCCGACCGAGAAGCGTAAAATTGAGCTCTTTGCCTTCCTCTTGGCGTTACTTGACGCCAATCTAATAGAGGCACATGCATATGACAGCTTCTGTACCCGAACAATCCCCCCTTCTCCAAAGGTTTCACGCCTTGCACGTATTCAGGCCCGTCTTGGCGAGCATGTCACGTCCCTTCGCCATCAAGATGTCCGGTGTGAGCCAATTGTGCGTCAAGTCATGCTGCGCCTTGATGGGACGCGCGGGAAAGTCGAACTCTGCTCAGAATTTGCTGACATGGTGGTTCGGGGTGAAATGGTAATTGAACAAGACGGTAAGCGTGTGAGCGATAGAAACCAGGCTCGCACGCTCATGGCAGATGTGCTTGAACGTGTGATGACACGCCTTGTCAGCCAAGGGTTTATTCTACGAGATTGAAACGAATTGCTATATGCGCATACCTCGGTATTGGGCCAAAGCGTCACATCAAACGAAGGACAACGAGGGCGCTCCTCTAAAAATCTCCTGTAATTGGTGGTCGGACAGGAGCCTCGAGGAGGCCCGAAGCTTCGCCTCTCGACACGCTCTAGAGGTTGCAAAGAGGGTCAGCTCAGGAGTCGCTCTCAACCAATACTCCTATGGCGACCGACCTCTTCGAGAGGAGCGCATCAGAGAAGTCCTCGGCGAAAATGGAGAGCCCGCTGCCGTCATCACCAGGAACTCTTACGGCTCACTAATACTTAATACTGCGAGAGTAATGTTCCTTGATTTTGATGCGCCAGAAACGAGCGGACTTTCAAAATCCATCAAAAGGCTCTTTGGCTTTGGAAGTAGCTTTGAAGAAGAAGTACTCTCTCGAATCACTTCTTGGGTAAAATCGAACCCGAACTTTGGGCTTCGCCTTTACCAAACGGCTAAGGGATATCGGGGTCTCGTGAGTCACGCCTATTTCGACCCCAAAGCTCAAGCAACGGAAGATGTCCTCGCAGCCCTAGGATGCGATCCGCTTTACGTCAAGCTTTGCAAGACGCAAGAATGTTTTCGAGCAAGGCTTACTCCGAAATATTGGCGCTGCACAGATATTCCTGCCCCACCTAACCGCTTCCCCCGGGAATCCTCGGTGGACGAGCGGAAGTATCGGGATTGGGAAAAGACTTACGAAGAACGCAGAGTGCGGTATGCAACTTGCAAGTTCGTTTCAAGCTTTGGCGCGACAAATCAAACCCCAGAGGCGCGTCTAGTAATTCAAGAACATGATAGGATTGCGTGCACTAATAGCTCCTCTCCCCTTGCTTAGGAGTCTGTCCCTCCGAAAACTCTCACCACTACATGTTGCGGTGGCAACGGGACACACTCCTAGCCTGGATTGGGGAATACCAGTCCGGACACGGACTGAGAGATTCAAGAATCAAGATTTTTCAGGAGCTCGCAAAGTCCAAAATGCGCACCCCCGGAGTTCCCTCCAGCCCGCTCTCCCGAGTTGTCTCAACCGGCAATCCGTGGGCGAGGGCGGCTAGTAGTATTGCCGGCCGATCTTCGACAATAGTAGGCGAAAGCACTTTTGCGGCGCGCGCAAAACCTTGACTGTTCGTATCCACCACTTCAACGGGAAGGTCGGACCAGAATTCTCTCTCTTTCCGATTCCGCGCGAGCACGATCAGGGACTCGGCACCTACTTCGGCAAGTACTCGAATAATTGCCACGCCCTTACGGGCGTGTGGAGGAGACGGGAAAAAGGCTAACGGCTTCGGTTCATCAGATTCTTGTGCCTGGTTCCTCGGCTTTGTGCTGGGGTCTGAGCTCCCATGTCGCAGCACTGGCACAACCCAGTCTAGCTTCTGCGCTCGTTCGCCATAGAGCGCGGCGAGATCGGCATGCGGAGTAACAATTCTCTCAGCACTTGCTAAAGCCTCTTCCTCTAACTCAACCAGAGCCTGAGGCGCCCGAAAGTCGCGCAACTCTTGAAAATTTGGCGAACGCGCCGCGGCTCGGTCGAGCAGTTTGTGCAAGGTTCTCATAGGATAGCGAGTCATAAGAACCTGAAATTTTCGCGCGCCCAGGAATCCACTCTTCCAAAGCCACGGCAGATAGGCCTGTGACACCACTAATTCGTCGCAAACCCAAGGCACCTGCTTGGCAAGCGCATTCGCGATCAAGGATTCATGCCGAAGGTTTGCCTCTCGTAACTTGGGCGCAGAATAGTGCGGCCAAGCCGATAGCCTTACCGCAAGACTACGGGTAAGTGATTGCAAAGGTGCCGTGATAACGCCTCGCCGAACACTGGCGGGAAGCATGCCACGCCAAGCATCAGGAATGGAGAAAATGTCATTTGTGCGAGCATGTTGTTCAATATATTTGAAATACTCGGGCCAGAGAGTGTCAACGATGAACGCTCGCTTAGACGGCTTAATCGCGGTGAGCGTCGATCTGAGCTTTACCGCCAGCTTTGAGTTATGGGTCGAGCACTCGTGCTGCTCACAGGTCATGCAGCTGTGGTCTGACTCTTCGAGAAGTACTCTCAGACCACTACCACGTATAGCTTCAGAGGATTCAGCGATTGGGCTGCTCGGCGGGACTAGAAACTTAACAATCAGGTCTTTCTCAGACAGATGAACCGAGAACACTATCGCAGTATGGTGAGAGAATCTGAGGTCAATATAGTTCCAGAAAATGGTGGCGTCCCTATTCTGCTCAGCAAGTGAACCGGGAATCACACGCGAGTGCGCATGACGCTCGACAATAGTTGCTTGAACCTTCAATGCGCAGTCATATAATGCGTTTGAGAGTTGGCATAAGCCGCCGCCAATAGAGGGAACTAGGCACCCTTCGCGAAGCTCTCTTCCGGGCACAAAACCGTTACGTCCGGAGGGTACTCCAAGCTGTTTCCAAAAACTAAAGATGGTGTGAGCGGGAAGCAGTCGCCTGTCTAGTTTCTGGGCAGCGATGCGAAGATTTTGGGCCTTCCCTAACTCCAGAGCTCGCTCTGCTAGGTCTTCAGCCCGGTATATTGGAGTTATTGACTCGGCTGCTGTCACGAGAGGGCCTTGCTCCTCGTTAAGGCCAAGTTTTGGTATGTCTCGGAAAAATTCAAGGGAGAACCGCTTCAACTGTAGGCGGCGCACTCGCAGCGGCCAGAGAGCCCGGGTGATCAATCCTCTGCTGGGGTGGTCATGCATACGGAGACAAATCGCCCCTTTTCTACTCAAGCTTAATAACGAGTTGAGGCCAGCAATAGCGCGAGATTCTGCTAGGCCACGCCAATAGTCGCATGTACTCTACGAGTCCCCGAGCTCGCAGATGGCGCCTTCTAAGCCTCTCAAAGCACTCGCCCTCTTTAATCTGCTTCATTCCCGGTCTCATTCCTTCGGTAACCGGAATTATGACTCATCGAATACCTTCTCCTCGCTTTTTCAGATACTCAGGGAAGCTCTGAAAAAACCTGCTCTGTGAACTCTGTGCCCTCTGTGGTTGATTTAACTTGTTGAAAAACCACAGAGGGCACAGAGATCACAGAGAGGAAGAATAAAATATAAAGGTTTCTCAGAGGCTTCTTAGA
The DNA here is from genome assembly GCA_044356455.1 of Bdellovibrionota bacterium. Classification (GTDB taxonomy): domain Bacteria; phylum Bdellovibrionota_C; class UBA2361; order UBA2361; family JBGSMV01; genus JBGSMV01. The sequence goes on from JBIKWF010000080.1 coordinate 10,114, forward strand.
ATATCTGTTCAGTAACATTATAATTGGCTCATATCGATAAGAATATTCTGCCTCCCTGCTTGCCATCTCTTCCCAACAATCCGCAATAACACTGAAAGAGTTCACAGCTGGATTGGATATCGCATCTTCGTGCCCACATGCCCGAAGCGATAAGGAACAGATGATTACAAAGCTCCCCCCAAACCCCTCCAAGACCGGTCCCTCCGCCGACCGCCCCACTCTTTCTGGCGAACGAGAAGACCTAAGAAAGGAACTATCCCCAGAACCCATCGCAGGCAAAGGGAAATTTGGGACAGAAGGCACCAGCGACTTAGCCAGCACGAAGGAAATAGATAAAGCCCTGAAAGATCTCGCCACCGCTCTCCGCTCGGGCCAAGCTCCCGGCATCGAGAAAGCCTATCTTGAATTTACTTCTGCGCTCGAAAAACTTGGCGCTGCAAATGGATGGGATAAGGGTGAGCTCACCTCTTCTTTTAAGTCAATCTTTCTCGCATCCAAACTGGCGACAGAGCCCCTGACAGTACTTAGCAAGCTTCTTGAGCATCCCGCCTCTCTTACTGACCAACAACTTGCCACTGCCGCTCCGCTCGCATTGGCTGAAATTGAGAAATTGCGGCCTGGGCTTAATGGGGTACGCATACACTCACTTGGTTTGAATTTCCGATTCATTCAAGACATGATGACCATGCAGGACGGAGATCCCGGATTGGATGGGAAAAACGTCTGTGGTCCTATCGCCATCTATTATCTGCTCGCCGAGAAAGGAGTGTTCGGCTCACCCGTCGACAAGCAGGCGGCAGCGGCAAATGGCGAGAAGATCCTTCGTGCCGCAGCGCCAGGGGTGGCCGGAACCCACCCAGACAATCTTGCCCGTGCCGTCGAAAAGTGTACTGACGGGAAGAACACTCTTAAGCAGCACCAATTTGATAACGCGAAAGATACTCTCACATTCACGGCCGCACATGTACCCTGCATCATTAAGTTTGGTAGCTCGCTCCTTAGTCAGCATTACGACACCATCATTTCGGTTAAGACCGAGCCGGGACGGGGGACCTTTTATGGCACCGCAAGCGGATTGTTGATCTCAGAGAGTATGCTTCTCAAAATGGTTGACCAGCGCCCTTACGCGTGCCGGGTTTGGACCTTGGAGAAAAAGCAGTGAAACAGCCGCGCCGAAGCCTATGGCGAAGGCGGGCAAGGCTAATTTTCATCATCTCCCCGTTCTCTGTTCGCCAAGGCAGAGTGCCCGAACTACGAGCAGCCCCCCGTCGCGCACCCTATGCGCACGTAACGATACACTCGCTTAGGTCGCGATTTCGCTAACGCCGTACATACTCGGAGTCTGTAACACAAACGTAAAAATTTCTTGGTAGGGCGCCCTGTCCTCAGGGTGCCGCAAGACCTCACAGCCCAGAACGCGCTCCACCTTCTTTGCCAATAAAGAAATCCTCGCGCTACTTATAAATAAAGCGCGCTATCCAAGACGCACGATAACTCCTCCCTTAATCTGATACATCTCCTCAAGCCGTCTTATCTCACGGGATACCCATGGTTTAGAGCTGAACCTTCAATCCCTGCTCAGCCACAATTTGAGAAATCCGCTGCAGCGCTTTCTGCGGCGTTTCGTAGTTCTGCAAATCATCGGAATCAGGGAATGGAATGAGAACCGCGCCTCCCTCAAGTGCCCCCTCCCCCGTGAAAGCGTTCGGGGGTGGATTCGAGGGTTTTCCATAACCAGAGTCGCTACGAAACCCGTAGCGGTCACGAACGTCACGAGGCTGCTGCTCATTGAAGCGAAAGACGCAGCGCCTGAGTACCGCGGGGTGACCAAGCCAATAGGCAAGGCGCGCGGGATCGATATATTCACCCGGCTGATTAATTTCTATCATCGTCTCGTGGAAGGTACTTCCACTTTCGCTTGGAGTAACCCACTCCGCAATTCTGAGTGAAACTCCGTAGGCACCTGCTTGCAGAGAATAGACGAGCGAAGCAATTGCCATTCCCCGATTAAGAAGTAGGCGTGCATCCGCGGAGCAGCGAGCACTGATATTTACCACAAGCGCAAGATTTCTTACGGCGGGCGGTTCCATGGTGATCATACATTCTGGCTCGCCCGCCAAATAGGCCCCTACATCGACACTCTCTCCCGTCACATCGTATCCAAAAGAGAAGCCCGCAGGAGCGAGATCGCGAATCTGGACCATCATGCGCTCAAGCTCTTCTGCCCTCTCCCTCCAGCCGTCACGAGCGAGCGCAACAGCAGCGCCGAAGTTCGTATTGAGATCCCAGCTCGTGCTTTCATAGTGATCGCATGAGGACTTGGGCCCAGGTGGAGCGGCCTCGGGCGCAAGGCGTCTAAGAGCCTCAGCCAGGGTCATTCGGTCGCGGGACGTTACTTCACTCATGATTGGCGCACCCCCGGAAGAGAGCGCTGGATCTTCTCCCTGTCTTCCTTGGACATGCCGCGCCAAATACAGCAGTCCTCAATCCACTTCTTACCAAACCCCGCTTGATGCATAGCATAAGCATGAATAGTAGAGCGCGGGCTTACCGAGTGACGCATACGCTCACGCTCGACAATGCCGCGAATGGTTACGACTCTCTGCAAGATTTCGCGTTCATCTGCAAAACGACCACCGTCAAGCAGTTCGAGCGGTGGGCTCATTACATCCGGGATGCCTATCAGGGAAGCCTCTAGCCCACCGTCAATCGGAATATGCACGTATACGAACCGATCGAGGGTTGCAGCGTCGAGCCGGCTTCTTCCGGTATAGCGGTCATCTGCACCAAGGCCGTAGGTGTTCATGATAAACACGCCTCTAAAATCAGCGTGAGCCTTCAGCGTCTCTCCATTAGGAAACGTGAGCACACGATTTGAGATAGCCGCATTAAGCACCGTCGCAATCGCAGGATTTGCCGCGTCAAATTCATCTGCGATGTAGAGCAATCCGCTCTTAAAGGCTTTGTAAAAAGAGCTTTCAACATAGCGCCCTCCCGCATCAACAAAGCCAAGTAAATCGCTCTTGGTGGTCGTGGGATTGAAGGGCTGGAGGACAAATTCTTGGCCTAGGGCTTCTGCTGCATTAATTGCCATGCGCGTTTTCCCCGTTCCCGTAGGGCCGACTAAGGCAACATTAAGCGGCGTGCCAGAACGGTCGCGAGCATGAAGCAGGCGAAGTACTCCTGGAAATTGGAAGTGCTGCCGGGGGAGTGTAATGCCAGGTTCGCCATTCAAGCTTATTTCAATTTTCTGAAAAGGGAGCGCCTCAAGGGCTGATTTGGCCGCATCCAGCACCGCGTTTTTCCCCGCCTCACGGAAAGAGGGAAGTTCTCCGTCAAATAACTCTCTCAGCATCGGACCAAAAACGGTTCGCATTGCGGTGTCTTTGGTGTCATTCCTAGGGTCGGCATCAGCAACAGCAGTTTGGGTCATAGCGGAATGTCTCCTAAATCGGCTTTTACCTGGGCACCTTCCCCACATCAGTGGCAAGGGCCAGTTCCGATAATTAGCACTCACGGCAATTCCAACCGCGCCTTGCAAAACAAGCATTTCACAAGTTGCAGAAACCACTTCGTAGTTTTACCCTGAAGAGAGATACTGCCGGCCGCTCATGAAAAAAAATTGTCTTTTCGTCCTCATCGTATGGCTTGTTACAGGCGCAGCTAATGCGTGGCTTCTCCGCGAATCTTCGGTAACGGAACAATGGTGGGTACCTATAGGCCTTGGGTTTGGCACCGCGGTAATCTATGCAAACCTCACGAGCCTATTGCTCGCATTCCAACAATGGAGAGCCTCTTCACATTCTCCGAGTGAATGGAGAGACGGACAACTTGTCGGTGTAAGCGGGCGCATTCAACCTCTTCGCGCGCCGCTTGAGGGACCTTTTTCCGGAAAACGCATCGTACTTGCCGAATATGAGGTCAAGCGCAGCTCGTCTGGCGATGAAGGAGGCGCGGCAATTCCCTTTATGGGCTTTGTGATGACTCCCTGCAGCGTCTCAACCACGCGAGGCCCGGTGCGTCTCCTGGGCTTCCCACTGCTTGTAAACTTCCCAAGCACGAAACTTGACCAGGGGAAGGCGATTCCCCGTGCGGCTCGGTTCCTGCGCTCATGTCAGTTTAAGGAAAAGCCCAAGAATCCCCTCTCCGTGCTGAAAGAAATATCTATGGTGCTTTCGGATGAAGACGGCGATGTCGCAGCCCATTTCTCCGACTCGAAATACGCCACCTCGATACTTGCTCCCTCGGATAGTATTGAATTTGAAGAAACGGAAGCAGACCAATCTGAAGATGAGAATAACGCCCCGCCTGAACCAGTGCGCGCTTCTGTAGAAGAAATCGCGGAAAAGCTCTCTGCGAGGTTTTCCCTCGATGAGAAAAGTATCGAGTCCGGCGCAGAAGTTGCCGTGTTTGGAACTTACAATCAAGCAAAAAAAGCTATTGATATAGGGTCTGGCATCTCGAACCTTTCGCATCAAATTCAGCTTGGGAGCATTGGCTCCTTAGTGGCGAAGAACTTTCGAAGCGCCCTTTTGGCTCTCATATTCTGGGGAGCACTCACAGGCTACGGATATTACCAGGTCTGGGGTGAAGCGGGATTGCTCACGAAACTACAAGCCTTGCTTTAAGCCCGCAGGAGTACCTTATAGGGTAAAAAGGGAAAGCCCGGATGACATGAAGTCACCCGGGCTTGGACGGGAGTCGAAACCTTCGGACGAACCCGAAAGGGAGGGTTATTTGGGGGCCTGCTCAAGTCGGCGCAGCCTCTCAAGAACATGCTCAAGATCCTTGCGGATTTCCTTGAGCTCTTCGTTGCTTGAAGAGGTGCCTGGAGTAGAAGGCACTGTTTCAATTACAGCGCCACTCACCCAGGCATCGAACTCATTTCGCGTCTTGAGCTCAACTACGCGCTCTGAAGCCGCATTGACCACCACAGTCGAGACGACGTCAGCCATCTGACGCGTCGTAATCGAGAAGACCCAGTAGGGGCTCCCCTCGTGCGCCACAAAGCGTGGCTCCACGATGCGATGAGTACCCGAAGAGCTCTGGCCATGCTCCTCGAACCAGACGTAGCCAAGACTCTTGACCAGTTCGGCGGCACGGACGGGACCGATAAGCGCCCCGCCGCGACCTGACTCATCTCCGTACTGGAAGTAGGAGAACTCGCCAGTGTTCTTGTTGACGAAGAAGAGCTTGTAGAGCGAGTGGTTCTCTCCATCTGGCTCAGTAGCAATGACGTCGTAGAAACTTCCGTCTTTGCCCTTCACCCGAAGAGGCCACTGCCTTCCCGCCGGCAAGTTTGGCACCTCAATCTTGTCGTCCCGGCGGATGAGTCCGCTGAGCCAACCCTGATCGAAGCGCTGCGCCTCGACGATGAGACGCGTCAAGTCTGAGGGGAACAGAATCTTCCCCTTCAGTCGAGGGTCGAACTTCGCTGCGTCCACAGTCAGGTGCTCAAGCGTGCCGCTTGCAAAGACCAGAGTCACACCGGACCAATAACGCACGAAGACTCCCGGGAACTCGAAGCGGTGCTTAATTTGAGGAGCAACCGCCACGTAGCCTTGCTGCTCCTGCCCCACGAGGGTCAAGTAGTAGATGTCGGGGTAGTAGCAGAACGGATCTGCCGAGTAGAGCAAGCGATAGATGTTGTCGAAGACATACATCTCCTCTCCGTAGGTGTAGCGCTGCTCCTCAACAACAACCCGCTCTTCCTGGCGAATCCCAGGCCGATCATCGTAGGTCACGAACCCATAGTTCTGGGCCGTGAAGTGCTGAACCATTCCGCTCGGAGTGAGCGGGGTACGGTAGCCGATGCCTGACGCGACGTCGACTGCATCGGTATCCTCGTCGAGGGCGGTAAAGCTTGCCATCGACACGTGGTTTCTCATTTTATTGTTGGCAATCCCTTTCGGGGTGAAGTAGGTCCCCGTCGGATCCACCTCCAACATCGCCTGGCGCTGCTCAGGACGGTAAGCCAGTGCAGTCCGAAGGGACTGCTGAGTCCCCAAGAACCAGATGCCGCCAGCCGCCACCGCCACTCCCAACACACCATAGATCCCTGCAAGAGCCTTTCTGTCGTCTGCAAGGAACTTCAAAGCTGGAAGCAGAATGCCGCAGCCGATGAGGAGCGGCACGCTAAGTCCCAGATTCAGAATCAGCCCCATGTAGACAACCTCATGGAACATCCAGGGCGCTGCGAAGCGCATGGTGATGACGAGCCCGAAGATGAGGACCAGGTTGGTCGCAAGGACCTTCCCAAAACCCTTCTTCTGGCGGAAAAGAGACCACGCCGTGGAGACCACGAAGGCCAACACGGCAACCACATAAAGCACGCCAAGATACATGTGAACTCCTTAGGCCTGGGGCCCAAAGTGCGGAACTACTCTTCGAGTGATGAGAGCGCCGCGAGGCGCTTTGCCATCTTCGGATGGCTGATGAAAAGATCGCTGAACATCTCCTCTTTGCGAGACTGCGTTCTCGACTCCGCTGCGGCGCTAAGCTTTTCCAAAGCCCGCCGCAATCCGCGCGTGGTGCCTGTGTAAAACGCGGCAAGCGCATCGGCCGCAAACTCTCGCTCTTGAGAGATCGCGCTCTTCCCCATGGGGAAAATGAAGCGCGAGAAGAGCTTGAGCGTCCAGCCTAAGACATACGCGAGCGGGGTTGAACCAAGTGCCGTGCTCCCCTTCAATACCAGGTTCGCAAGCTGCTCAGCCCCTCCTGTGATAATTTGGATCACCGTCATGAGCCCTACGTCTTTGCACTTGATGTGTCCGACCTCGTGGGCGACGACGCCCTCAAGCTCTTCGTGATCAAGCAGATCGTAAAGCTCTTGTGAAATGGCGATACCATATTGACCCAGGAACCCCATGCCAAATGCAAAGGCATTGGGAACGCCCATCTCCACCACATAGAGCCGCGGAGAGAAGAGTCGGCCCCGCCAGACCTTGGACACTGCCGCGATGAAGCGGCCGTGTTTCACCGGATCGGGCTTCACGGCCCGAAAGAGGGTGGTGATGACAACCTCAGAGAGGATGAACATCACAAGGCTGGTGGAGAAAACTCCCATCAGAATCCCGATCACCACTCGCGCACCGCCAAAGCGACTCGCAAGTGCGACGGCGACTCCCATGACCAAAGTCATGGCGAGCAAGCTCACTGCCGTGTGCAGCCAGGACTCAGCCACCCGCAGGAAAACACGCCTGCGTGAAATAGCCACAAATCCTCCCTTCTACCCGTATGGGTGTATGTAATGTGAAACCTTCAGGACTGTTAACCCGTTCTAAGGGTATAGCTGGTAGGCGATAAAGTGAGAGGTGAGCTTATTGGCGCTCGTTTGCTCTCTTTTGGACACCCATCCTTTTCTTCCGCAGGTCTCGCACCAGCGGAATTATCATAACAATTCAAGGTGGTTAGTATCCCCTCGCGCTCGGTGGCTTTGCGCTTGGCAACAAAGAGTGGGTGTCCAACAAAGAAAGGACACTCATCGAAGAACTCAAGGTCCCCGCAATACGAAATACTGAGATCAGGATGCGGGGCAGCATTATTAGGCTCAAGCCCCGAAGCGCCCCGCGCCTTGTGGTAACGCTCGGCATAAGGAGGAAACTCAATGTCCATGAATAAGTAGAAGGACAATGGCTGTGGCGACCGATCCGAAACCGAGCAGCGGTTGAGCATCCGTGCCTTTCAATTTGCTATGTTTCGAGACAACTTGTCATCTTTTTCCTCGATAAGTGATGCAATAAAGGAGACACTGTCCATGGTTGCGACACAGTTATTGCCTTCTGTTGATTCGCTAATCTATCTGATTCGCGGCCAGAAGGTCCTGCTCGATCGTGACCTGGCAGAACTTTACGGCGTAGACACGCGTACTCTGGTGCAGGCCGTAAAGAGAAATATCGGTAGATTCCCCGAAGATTTCTGCTTTCAATTGTCAGATCAGGAGTTTACTAACTTGAGATCACAAATTGTGATCTCAAGTCATGGTGGGCGCAGGACCTCCCCCCTCGCTTTTACCGAGCAAGGTATTGCAATGCTATCCGGAGTTCTAAATAGCCCCCGGGCTATTCAAGTCAATATACAGATTATGCGAACCTTCGTGAGGATTAGGGAAATGCTAAACACGAATCAGCATCTCGCAAGAAAATTGGCGAACCTTGAGCGCCGCTATGATAGCCAGTTCAAGTCAGTCTTTGATGCAATTCGAGAAATTATGAATCCGTCTCAACCGCCGACAAAGCGAAGAATTGGCTTCGGTCGTGATTCGGAAACATAACGGCTGGAGATCCTCTTCCGCAGACCAGTATAGCTTATCGAAATCCCACGGTCGTTTCAGCGTCGGCGGTCGGATTCACCGGGCTGCTATCTCTTACTCTAACGATTTGCGCAGCTACTAGGTTTACGCCGATCAAGCGATATCACCGCTTCGCTATCTTGAAGCTTTCCGTAGTTGTCAGAAGACCTCAGCTCAAGCCAAAGGCACTTCCCTTGAGCCTCAAAAACCTCGGGACCGATGTCCCCTGTTCCGGATGACCACTGAATCACCTGGCTTGTCGTAGGAGTGACCACTTGGAATTCGTAGATGGCCCCGAGTTGCAGGCTCCCTGTGCTACCGTTGGGTTTTGTCCCCAAAAATTTTAGACGGAAGTCCGGGAAATCGATTTCTCGGGTTGGTTCGTATACAAATTTTTGCCCGTAATTAATTGAATCAGGATTGCCCAAGGAACTACTACAACCTGCTACAATTAGAAGGGTTATGCTGAACAATATAGTTTTCATTCATGCTTCCGTGCGAGATAACGGCTGCGCGCACGGGGCGAGACCGGTACGCAATTACGACCTATCGATAATTCTACGCGGTTTCGCCTCCGGGTGGCGCGAGTTGTTCTACGCTTCCGCCCCGAGCAAATCACTGGATGGCAACAACTTTCCGCGACTTCACCGTAAAGAGGCTCCCGACACTCATGTTTGCAAACATACCATTTCTAAAGTCAATCGAACCACCGACTCCCTCATAGTGAACCGTGCGCAAAGCACTAGCTACGTCCTGATCTGAGATTGTCAGAGCCTTCGCGATTGAACGAAGAATCTCATAGGCATTGTGTGCGCCTAATATGGGATCCTTTCCATAGCGCTGCTTGAAACGCGAAATAAACTCATCGCTCGGGCTCCAATCAGTGAAGAACGTTCCTTCCATGAGATCGTTGCTAGAGTTTCTGACGTAAAGAGCCTCGGTAACGTTCGACGTGCCCAAGAGCTTGCTAGCCATTCGCTGCTCCTTCATGGTCTTCAGAACCTGGTCGGTCCACTCCGCAGCGATTATCGCATCAGCTCCGAGTGCTCGAAATTTCGCGATTTCGGTTCGGTGGGTGTCTGTAAAACCAAACGAACAGACCTCTCCAACGACCGTCACACCGTTCTCTGTCGCCACCTCGTGCCACATCTTTGAGTAGGCGTGTCCCCAAGAGTTGTCGAAGCAGAGAATGCCAACTCGCTTTACCTCTGGGTTAATTTCAAAAAACTGTGAAACTGCGCGACGTACGCTGTTCACTCGATTCCCCATAGTGAAAAAGTATTGGCCCTTCAACGCAGGATCGTCGTCCGAAACCGTCGGTGCAATCAAGAGCACGCGGTCTTTTTCGGCAAGTGGGAGGATCGCGTTGATGAGGTGCGCCCAAATGTCACCGACAATTATTCTCACACCCTGCACTTCAACGAGTTTCTTATACGCGGATACCGAGCGAGCAGCTTCCGTTCCCGAGTCCTCGAAAAGGAGATCCAATCGCCGACCTCGTATACCACCAGATTGATTAATCTCCTCTTGTGCCATCTCCAACCCTTGCCTCGCACTTTCGCTCCACGTAGCTGCGGCACCGGTCAATCCCAAGACAACACCAATTTTGTAGGTCCGAGCTGGCTCGGCCACTACAGTGTCACAGCCAGCCCAACTAATCATAAGAGCTACAAGAAAAATGGCTGAATGAACTCGTGTCGACATATCAACTCTAAATAAGGAGGGAGCGTATAACGGCTATGAGCAGCGGTGCGACCGCAGGGAGCATCCGCTGGCTCAATTTGTGTACGCCCCGCATGGGCGTGAACTAGAGGGTGAAAATCCCTTACGGAAGAATCA
>JBIKWF010000081.1:0-20001 GCA_044356455.1 Bdellovibrionota bacterium
GAGATGATCAGGCTAGCTAACGCCCGGACGGCGTTAGCAAATCGCGACCGGAGGGAGTGATTTGGAGCGCACCTGAGGGCGACGCCGTGTTCGCGGCGCTCGCAGGTGCGCGATGTTGGAAATCCGCCTGGATGGCGGATTTCCAACGCAGTCTCACGGACCCGTTAGGGATCCCGTGAGACATGACGGCTAGCGTCTCAGCGCAGAGACGAAACAAAGGGACCAGCTACCACTGCTTCGGTAGGACTTGCAGGGGGTTGCGCCGTGGGAAGACTGGTGGGCCGCCGGGTGGGCCGAATTCTGGGGCGTGCAGTCGGGGTCCGCGCAGCGGCTGTGGCTGTAGGCGAAGCAAGCTCTGGGGGAGGAGAAGTGGGCGGCGGAGATTGAATCGCTGCCTCGGTGGGTACCAACTCTTCAGGTTTCTTTGTCGGGGCTACTGTCTCAGTTGGTTCCTCGAGTGGCTGCACCTTACTATCTCTAACAACGGTTACGGTCGGTGGAATGGAATTCTGATTTCCGCGTTTGAGCGAGTCGCGGCGAGCGTCTGGTGCGCTGGATGATTGCATCTGAGGAGGTAGAAAAATCTGGGTACCTATGCCAAGGAGCGCAAAGGAAAGAAGCAGTAAAGAAAGTTTGGTAATGAGCCCACGAGCACCTCTAAGCTCATTCTGAAGGTGAGACAATTCCTCTGCCAATGATGCCAAGTCGTCTCTTTGAACCGGGAGGGTATCGGTCAAGGCTCCTTTTTCTAGCAAGCGGTGTTTGAGGCGAAGCTTCCTGAGGGCAGCTTCGTTCACTATTTCTCTTCCAAGCAAGGGGAGTGCGCAGGCCAGGGCGCATAATATAAGAAACGGCGTCCACTCCGCTTGAGGTAGTACCAATACGCTTGCTCCACTCGCAGCGGCGAATACGAGGCAACAGCAGTGAAGAATCCGAAGCGGCTTCATACCTAGGCAGTGTATGTCACCAGAGCATCCAGTTTAAAGGCCCTTTAAATGTATGCGGGGTGGAAGGAGGATTCGTGGGTAGGTTCCGGTAGAGGTAAACGGTCTGAAAGGAAGCACTGCGCTCGCCGATCCATGAGCAGGTTAAGGCCGTATCAAAAAGGTAGCGCCACTGTTCGTCTACGCACACTTCGTTCCCCTGTCGTAACAGTGCGAGGGCAAAGGGGGCAGCAAAGGGCCAGGCATCCTGGTCTCCTATTTCAAGGCGATAGGAGGCACCTGGCGTGGGTGCTAGTGCTTCAATAAAGGGGGCTGCAATCTGTCCGCACATTTGAGGACGTGGGGTAAAAGTCTTAGGGAAAAGAGCCCAGAGGGAGATAAGAGAGAGGGCGAGGGCAGCTCTGCTGCCGAGTAGAGGATGCAGGTGCCACGTCTTTGGGCTATAGCGCCTGGCTAGGTCCAGCGCGACTACTGCAAATAGTAGCTGGGAGGCTGCAACCACCCCGAGCATGCTGCGCAGCAGATAGGGCTCAAAGTTTCCTGCGATGCGAGTGGCGGAAACGATGGCAGCAAGCGAGGCGCTCGCGCAGATAATTGCCAAACTCTGCCTCACGCCACGCAAGCAAAAGGCAAGGGCGATAAGAACTACTAGAGTGAGCAAGAGCGCCGAAGTAGGAGTGAGCGCCGCAAAGATTCCTTTGGCATAGTAGCTTCCGACGAATCGAATGGACTCTCCGAGCCCCTTGGTTTCATTGAGCGTGCTTTGAAAACGTAAGATGGCACCTGCATTTCCGAAGCCAGGTTGCGTTATTGCATCGACGGCTACGGGTAAAATCGCGACAAAGATAATGCCAAAGGCAGAGGCCAGATGCCACCTGTGCCCAATAATGAGCGCTTTAGAAACGCCTCGACGAAGAAGTAAAAGCAGCGCCGTCATTGCCAGCGCCGCCACGAGCGGCAACGACCCTAGGTGGCTTGAGCATAAAATAACTGCTGCGCCCGCGAAGGGCACCGTCCATCCTAAAGCTCCAAGCCCGACTGCTGAAGCGGCGAAAACAGCCACGAGCATGGGTGCCATAGTGACGGAAGGGTTCCAATAGTCATGAAAGAAAGGGCCCCCTTCGCCCCAAAGAATGGGATAGGAGAGGGGGAAGGCAAGTAAAGCAATCCAGCGAGGCCTAAAAAAACGAGCACACCACCAGCCCGCTATGCATATAAGTAGCGCATTGAGTGTTGCCTGAGCCGCGAGATGAAGTCCCATGGGGGTGCTTTCAAACGGCAGAAGCGTCTCGAATGTCGCATACCAATAGGGAAGAAGTGGCCCAGGATGCCGGAATCCAAATCTGCTATAGGGACCTGTGAGTGCTTCGCCTTTCTTGGCAAGCTCTACCGCAATCCCCATGAGCTCATGATCCGCTCCCTTCTCGCAAGAAACGGCGATCGCCGCCCAGTTGTTATAAAAATAGGCGCCCAGAAAAATGGTCGGAATGAGCGCTGCGAAAAGCAGCAGCAGGGGAGCAATGAGGGGGCGTCGCATACCCTCTCATTCCACGTTTTCTAGGGGGAGGGAAGATAGGTAAGTGGCGGTGGAATTCTTCGACCGAGAAATTTTTGAGAGGCTCGATTAGAGACAAGTGGTGGGTGTTGCCCCTACCACCGGAAGTGGTAGGGGCCTTTCAAGGGGCAGATTTTTAGAGCGTGGCTTCGAGAAAGGTTCCCACGGAGCTCTCTTTAATTTCTACTTTGTCCCCCTTCTTCAGGGCCGGGAGGCCTTCCACCGCAGAATCTCCCTGCGCTACACTGCAGCTGCCCTTGGAGGAGCGTAGGTTCCTTCCACGCTTAATCCGCACGTCGAGCTTAAATTCTGCTTTGGCTGTGTTCTGGTTCTCAGAGGCGCGGTCAAAGTCAAGCGTGCACTCCGCAATGCTCGCGTCAGCTCTAAGAATTGAAGCGGTGATAGCAATATTCTCGGCCGCAGTCAGATCGGCGAGGGGTGGGACGAGGGAGCCCACGGGAACTTTGACTTTTATCACTAGGCGACGCTCGGCCTTTTTCGTTTTCGCCTCATATTCAACCTGGCCTCGAGCAGTAGTCACAACTCCGGTTGTTGCCTTAAGCCGAGAAAGAGCTTTGGGGCCACGTGAGGAGCTCGCGGAGGAGGAAGAGGCGGAAGAGCGAGAGGAGGATGTAGATCGCGAAGAAGATGAGCCCGCGCTTGAAGAAGAGCCTCCTGAGGAAACCGAACTCCCCGCGGAACTTGAAGAACCGCTGCTATGACTATCGTCATCCCCGTGCCTTGCGAGCGCGGGGTGAGCGAAGCTCGCCCAGACAAGCCCAGTTAATGAGAGAGTGAGTGTCTTTTTTAACGTGCGGTTCATCGTGCATTCTCCTAATTAGCGTAATGCTTAATTTAAAAAGTCTTCTAAGAAAAAATGAGGGAGCGCATCTACCTAAGGAGCCTTTGAAAAACCTCCACTCCCAATACACCTCTGTGTACCTTCGTGTTCTCTGTGGAGAATTTTTTCATGAAAATTTCACCACGGAGGGCACAGAGGTACACAGAGGCGAGTCCCTAATCAATCTCAAGCTTCGTAAGTGCAACGGTACTTCCCTGCGTTTGCCCTCGTGCCTTTACCTGGTCACCCACCGAGAAAGTGCTCAGAGTCGTCTGGTTACCATTCCCGTCTCGATATTCGGTGTTGGCTTGGGGCACAAAAGTAATGCCGCCGACCACTACCGCGCTGCTCGAAAGCATCTCGATAGGTCCCGTTCGCTCAACCTTTGAGGACTCTGAGCTGCTCGAGGAATTGGATGAGTTGTTGTCAGAGCTCGCGGAGTCTGAAGAGTCATCATCTGAGCTCGAAGAGCTGCTTTCGTCATCATCCGATGAGGAGCTAGAGGATTCATCATCGTCGCTTAAAGAAGAGCTCGAACTAGCGGAAGAAGAGGTTCCTGCGCTTACCGAGCTTGCTGCGGAACTCGTGCTCGCACTCGAGCTGGCGGAATTGCTCTTAGAAGAGGATGAGGAGCTCGCTTGGGGTTTCTGCTCAACCACTACTTCTTCCGCTTCGACTAGATTGTTTGCGAGTCTTGCGCGGAAGGTGGCGGTGACGCGCTCGGTATCGGCAGGAAGGTTGGTGAGTGCTGCTTGGGTGCTAAGCCCCTGGCCCTCAAACAGCAGCGCAATACTGCTCGCGCGCGGGGAGAGCAGGCCAAAGGTTCCCGTTTCGTCAGTGAGGTCGGCGTCTCCCGTTGAAAGATCGGTAACCGTAACTCCGACGACGGGAGCACTATTCTCGGCGATGAGGCGTCCATTGACAGTCACTCCGCCAGAGCCAGAGGTGCTGCCGCCGCAGTGAGTGGTAAGAAGAAGAGTGAGTCCTAAGCATCCGGCGCGTGCTGTTTTCCAGGCGCGTGCCCACCAAGCGTTCGTCATAGTGTTGTCTCCGTTTCCCCTTGAGCGGTGAGGCGCGGGCATAAGCTGAATGAGCCCAGTGCGATACGCGCGCCACCTTGTTTCCCCTTGAGTTCTGGTGCGAGGTCTATGTCATGCTGCGAAAGAAACTGCCTCGCCCGTTTATGGAAAAGACTGCCCTCCTGCATGAGCCACTGCTGCACTTCGGGAAGGTGTTCCACTGCAATATTGTCAAAGACGGTCTTGAGGTGGTGATTCTTGACTTCGTGACTCCCGAATACGTTCTCTTCAACGGCGGCTGCAAGATCGACCGTGTCTTCTCCCCACTGCTGCAGCTGTTCTTTGGTGTCATCTGATGGCGAGAAGTCTCTCCACGCGAGCTTAATCATCCCGTTCTTGCGTTCAACAATTCCTCGGCGCTCCATTTCAAAAAGTACGGCGTAGCCGCTAATGTCTCCCCCGTTCACTGAGGCAACAAGATTTGCAAATTCACTGTCTCGGCCCTCACAGCCAAGCACGCGGGGTTTTCCAGCCTTCGTGGTGAACAAGGTGCTGTGCTGCCATTGCACCATGATTCTGCTGATCAGATTCGCAGGTGCGCGAGAGGCGGGAGCCTGGCTTCTTATGCGGGCAATATCCTTGCGATGCACTCCCGTCATGGCGCTTACCTTGCTTGCGCTCACTGGTTCATTTGACTTTGAGAGCGTGGATTCTGCGTTTTCAACCAGGACTTCCTTGAGCGTTTCGATGGCTTCATTGAGCTGTAGGCCATAGCGTATCGCGAGGCGCGCCGCGGGCCTCATAAGGTTGCGAAATACTGCCAGGGCGAGCTCACGTGAAATCATACCTTGCTGGGATTTAATCACAGCAAGGTGGCGAAAAGCAATCTTTTTCGAGTGAAATTTCCAAGCGCCTGAAACTATTGGCATAAAAGCGCGATGTGGCGGGTGAGGGACAGCTCGTCCTCTTGCTCTTGTCGCTGGTTGAGAGAGAATGACGCGATGCGAAACGAACTTAATGAAATTGAAAAAGAGTGGCGTCGGCAGGTGCGGGCTCGTGCCCGCAAAGTGGCCCATCGTCCGAATATGATCTTGAATGGAGTCGTTGCGGCTTTAGTGACTCCTTCCATCATTTGTGTCGGCTTTTTTGTGCCTCTCGTTGGCCAGCTCTTGCTTTGCGGCAATCTGCTGCTGGCTGCTACCTATGTTTTTGTAAAGAGGTCAGTGCTCCTGGCTGTGAGTCTTGTGGGCGGTGTCGCCTCGGGAATCGCGATGATGGCCTTGGTCTCGAGTGTTTTTAACAGGGAAGCAGCGCCATTCTATTACCTGCTCATGGCCTTCTCGATGTTTATCTCATGCCTGACGTTTCTTGTACTCTTGGGCCGTATCTGGGTGCACTACGAAGAGGGTCGGAGCGCTGCAGCTCCAGGGTCACAAGGCGAGGGGCTTGACCATGCGGCGTGAGCCTGTGTGTAGTGTGAGTCGCAGTGTTATTTGAATCCCAGTGTTATTTGAATCCCAGTGTTATTTGAATGCCAGTGCTATTTGCGTTTCTTTTACCAAGGAATCTCTGAAAAACTCACCTCTGTGTACCTCTGCGTCCTCTGTGGTGAAATCTTCATCAAGGAATTGACCACAGAGGACACGAAGGTACACAGAGGTGTATGAAAACTGTGGGTTTTCAGAGGCTCCTTAGGCAGTGAAATGCCCTAGCAGCTCAGCTGCCCCGGCGAACCCATAATAAAAGATAAAGCCGAACAGCATAAGGTTAAGGAAGAAAGCGAGATATCCGGCAACCGTAAACACGGCATCCTCCTCCAGGGTTCCGAGTGCAAGCAGCACAATCGCAACCCCGGGCGGAAAATTGCCTCCGGGAGGTGTGGGTAGTGCGAGCAAGAAACCTGCAATCACCAAAAGAAGCCCATTGAAGCGATAGGCAAGCGTGTTGCCTATGAGCCAGCTTCCTCGAGGCTTTACGATGCCCTCTGCTTTGCGCAGAAGTTCAGCAGAAGCAGCAAATGCTTTGCTGAGAAACTCCCCTTGCAATCTTCGCTGCGCAAGTCGAGGGGGAAGCCATGGATTTAGGCCGAGTGCCATACAGGAAGCCGCGATGATTATTAGAAGGCCAAAGGGCGTGGAGAATCCTGGGATCGTGACGGGAATAAGAAATGGTAGAGAGAGGAGCAGGATAATTCCACAATGTCCCTTCGTGCGAAGGAGCTCGAAAAGTTCCCCAAAGGTCAGCCCCTGAGTGCCGCAGAGCGTACTCACCTGTTTCAGTGTGTAGGAGAAACGATGTGAATCCACCGCCTCGGAAGATGCCGCCTCGGAAGATGCCGCCTCGGAAGTTGCTGAATCAGGAGAAGCAGTCTTAAGAGAATGGGTAAGCACGGATGCTGGGTCCCTTGGTAAGGCGTCAGTAGGAGTGGTAAGTGGGGGAGTAGGGTTGCTCATAAGCGGCGAAACACTAGAGGGAATACCTTGCGGTGGAAACCACGAAAATATCATTTTGGTATATTTATTAAACCGCTGGGTTCGTGAGGTACTCAGATCCATGTAAGAAGCGTGGGGAGGAACATAAGCGAAAACGGCGCACAGAGGGTGCTGAGCAGGACCGCACAGGACGCCTTTTCGGGCTCGGCATTAAGGAGCGTCGCCCACGCTACGGTATTGGCAGCAAGAGGAAGCACGCTCATAAAGAGGGTTATTTTGCGTTCCTCTGGGGTGAGAACTCCGAGCAATGTGTGCTCTGCCCAAAGAAGCAATAGGGCTGCGCAGGGCCAAAGGAAATGCTTGGCAACAAGGGTTGCACCTATAAACAGTGAGTCAAGGCGAAAGTCCTTCATAGCCGCAAGTCCAAGTCCGAGTAGCATCATGCCAAGAACCGAATAGGTGTGGCGAAGCATGAGGTGGAAATCAGCGGCCCGCGGAGAAAGCCCAATTCCAAGTGCGTTCACGGAAAGTCCAAGTGCAAATGCGTAGAGCGCGGGCAATTTTAGTACCCGTATCCCTGCTTCTCGAGCGGAGAATTTCCCAAGTGCAAGCACAAAGATACCGAGCGTGTTCTCGAAGAGTAGGAACCCAAAGCCAGAGAGCACAATTAATGGCATCGAACTTTCACCAAAAAGTGCAATGCCTACTGGAATGGCAAAATAACCCGAGTTCGCGTTGCCTGCGGCGAATGCAATTAGGTTGCGACCTGGGGCGGGTAGCCACGCGCGCGTGAGCCTAAGGGTGAGGAGGCACACGGCGAAGCAGAGTGCACAAATAATTCCAGGGAGCACCAGCGTTGAAAGCGACAAAGGCGCGCGCAGGAGTGCACCGAACACGACGCAGGGAGTGATCAAATAGATAAGCAAAGGAGCAATCGCCTCTCCGCGTACCCCAATCCAGCGCCCTGCAATAAAGCCTCCCCCAATCAGAGCGAACATGGGCGCTAGAGTAAGCAGAAGCGGAGCGAAGTCTTCCATGCGGAGCCAGGCCGAGCGAGGTAACTACCTAAAAAGAGTAGGAAAGGGCACTAACCCATCCAACAATAAGGGTTTAACCTACTCACGCAACTCACCGATAGTAGTTATGATGGGGAGTATACGTAAAATCATAGCTGAGGAATATCGCTTTCTTCGCCATGGCCTGGGAAGTGCTGTTCCGGCAGAACGTGCGCTTTATCATGAGCTCTCACGCGGCATGCTTAAAAGTACGCCGAGTGCCATAGCCGCGAACTTGATATTGGCAGGACTTGTCGCCCCTTTGGCTTGTCAAAGGTCCGGGCCCCATTGGTTTTTCCTTTGGTGGGCGGGGATGTTTGTGGTTTGTGTACTCAGAGCGCGCGTGCTCAAGGCCGCGAAGTCGTTGTCTCCCGCTGACGATGGATCCCATGTAAAGTTGTGCCGCTGGCTCATTTTGTTCTCTGGTCTCACCGGGGTTTTATGGGGCTTGCTTCCTCCCGCGGTGCACTGGAGCCCTAACGAGGGAGACGGTTTATTTGTTCCGTTCCTAGCCGCGGGACTTCCGGCGGGGGCGCTTGCCAGCAGCGCCTATATGATGACCTCATTTCTCTTCTTCGCGCTCCCTATCCTGGGAAGTCTCGTATTCTCTCTCCTTTGTCTCCAGCCTGCAGGTTGGCCTATTCTTATCCTGATTACGGCTTGTTTCGTACTTTTTCTTGCGCGTGCTTCGACGGCACTTACTCTTGCACTTCGCGAAGCGATTAGGTTGCAAATTGATAGGGAGCAGCTTGCTGTGCGAGTTGATGCAGCGCTCAATGCGCTGCAGGTGAAAAACGAAGAATTGGATACCGCCCTTAAGGCAGCGAATACCGCCAATGTTTCAAAGTCCGAATTCCTTGCAAAAATGAGTCATGAAATTAGAACTCCGATGAACGGGATTATTGGCATGACCTCGCTGGCTCTCGATCGCGTCGAGAATGACGAACAGAGAGAGGCGCTGACCATCGTTGCAGACTCGGCGAAGCAACTTCTTGGGCTTATCAATGATATTCTCGATCATTCAAAAATTGAGGCAGGCAAGTTGTGCCTCGAGATGCTTCCCTTAGATGTGGCATTCGAAGTGCGCCGCCAAGAGCGCTTATTCGCCGTAACTGCACGGCAGGCAGGGGTTGCGCTCTCGTGTGTCGTGGACCCACATGTCCCTCGCTTTTGCTTAGGCGATGCGCTTCGAATTGGGCAAATATTGTCAAACTTGTTAAGCAACGCAATTAAATTCACCCCAGCGCAAGGTTCCGTCACCCTGAGTGTGGCCTGCGAGTCCGAGATTAAAGGCGTAGCAACGCTTGTTTTTGCCGTCAAAGATACGGGTGTCGGGATTCGTCCGGAGCAGCAGCTCTCGATCTTCGATGCGTTTGTGCAAGCGGATAGTTCCGTTACCAGAAGGCACGGCGGCTCTGGGCTTGGTCTGACTATTGCCGCAAATTTAGCAGCGCTTATGGGCGGTTCGCTTATTTTGGAAAGTGCCGTAGGGAGGGGGAGTACTTTCGTACTTCGTCTACCGCTCGCAGTGACCACAGAACTTGATTTCCTGAGCCATCGAATTAGGGAGGTAGATCCGCTGGTGCGCGGACTTCCCGCGCCAGATATGAAGGCGGCCCCGATAAGTGTTCTTGTGGCAGAGGATAACCCAGTGAACCAAAAGCTCGCCGCCCGCATCTTGGAGCGAGAGGGCTTCCAAGTTGAGGTTGCAGCTAACGGAGAGATTGCACTTGCCATGATAGCGAAGTCCTCATTTGATATCATTCTCATGGATTGTCAGATGCCTGTTCTGGATGGCTATGAAGCTACGCGGCGTCTACGCCTTGATGCGAATCCCGAAAAGGCTCGCATTCCGGTCGTGGCACTCACGGCGCACGCCATGGAGGGAGACAGGGAAAAGTGCCTTGCTGCGGGTATGAATGAGTACCTGACGAAGCCCTTTGATCGCGCGAAGCTTACTGGCCTAATTGCCCGACTTGTTTCAGATTCTTCCCGAAACAGAGCTTAAACGGGCCTGCCGCGCTCCGGTAGCGCCGCGTGTTCTAGGCTCAGTGCTTGCCTGGGCCCGGGTCTCTGCTAGTCTCAATTCTCGGAGAAGACTTTTTCAGAGGTTCCCCAAGGAAGCTTCTTAGTCCATTGTGGTGAATTGGCAGGCCGGCTTTTCCTTAGCGCGACCTCGTCATCCAGCTGGTTCGATGATTCATGAATATCATTGCTTCTTTCAATTCAGGTTCGCACCGTGAACCTCATCGGCCGGACTCTTCTTCTGATGGAGCGCCAAGCACCGGTTCTGCTGCTCACGGGCCTTCCTCTGGATCTGTGGCGCGTCGTGAAATAGGAGAAGTACCTGCGTTGCCCCTTGCGCCAGGCACTCTCCCTCTTGTCTTTACGTGGCATTCCGCCGGTTCAGAATCTGTCGAGGAACGTGATGGTCGGGAACGTGATGGCCAGGAACGTGAGTTCAGGACGAGCCCGGCTCGTGGAGCCGTTTCTCGAGTAGGCAGAACGTTACCCGGGGCGGCCTTGGTTGACGAGCTCATGGGTTTGGCACGCTCGATGGCTCGCTCGGGAGAGGGAGATCCGATGCAGCCTGCCCAGCAGGCGCTCGTAGAGCTTTCGAAAGCGTCTCCTCCTTATGCCCAGCCCTTACTCGCTTCGGTTATCACCTCTCTGCTTGAGTGCGCGCGCCTCGAGGCCAGGTCAAATCGTTTTGATTCAGCGGAGAAATTCGCTTCGATCGCGAGCCTCTTTTCTACGACTCACTCTGGCACCTTGGATAGTACTTTGACCGGAGAGAGCCTGCGAGCGACTGCGTTGCAGCTTACCCTTGGACTCGTAGAAGACCCTCCCAAGAAAGAGCGAGTTGCTGGTCTCGCGCGCGAGCTTGAGGAAGCTTCGCCGGTGCTTGCCGCCATGCCGCCCGAGGTGCAGGCCGAGGTCTGCATAGCGCAAGCAGAGTATTTCTTTCGCCTTCGAGAGCCTGAGATTCTTGCGGCATCGCGCGAACTCTCAGCCCTCACTCTTCTGCGAGACAGGCTCAAAAATCTTTTGGCAGTCGAGCGGTCGAGTTTATCGCCTGAGCACCGGGCCCACCTATCCCTTCAACTTGGAACGGCTCTTGTGTCGCTCGGTGATCTGCCACAGGGCTTAGAACAACTTCGCATGTCGCAACAAATGGCGGATTGGACTGGGGCATTTGGACCGCTTCTTCGAGGTTCGCTCTTCCATCGCTTGGGCGAGGCTCTCGCACTTCGGCATTCTCTCTCGGGAGCTGAGCTCAGCGAGGCTCTCGGTTATTTTGAGGGTGCGGCGTGTACGTTTGGGGCCCCGGGTCTCCCAAGCCCAGGTGCGCGAATGCGTTCTGAGCTCGCAGTCCTTCGTACCCTTAGAGATTCTAACCGCTGGCCAGACGCCATCCTTCGCCTCGAGGCGTTTCTTGAAACCCATAACGAGGTGTTCAATCGGTACCCCCTGGATCATGCGGAGATTTTGCTGGAAGCCGCAGTCACCTATGCAGGAAATGGCCACGTCGAGGGTGTGCACTCAGCCCGGCAACGCGTGATCTCACTGTTATCCGAGGTGGCTCTTGTAGAGAAGGCTGCATGCAGGGCCGAGAGGGGATTGGGGATACAGGCTCAGGGGCGCGCGGGAATCCCCTCGGTGCTTTACCCTTGGTGTGAGCGCAGCAGTAGCCGGATTTCTAATCTGATCTCGAAAGCGGTTATTTTCTCGGTTGATAATGCTCAGCCGGGCTCGGTTCGCGAGCTCGCGCGCCGGGCTTTCGAGCTTTATTCGAAGGACCCAGATAGCGCCGCAAGAGCGCGAGCGATTCAAGATCACGCGCTAGTAGAAGCTGCGATCGCAATTAGGTCTCAACAAAGTATACTGCCGCCTCTGACCCTGACGCCACTTTGTGCAGCCCAGCTGTCTGCCTTGGCTGATGTCGTAAAAGGTACCATTGGAGATATCAGCCTTTTGCCCGAGGCTCAGCGGGCAGCGATGGTAATGCGTAATCATCGAGTGCTGGCGCTGCTCGAGCTTGCACAGGGTAAGTGCGATACCTTCGCAGTGCGGGCGCAGAACCTTCTTTCTCTTGGTCAGCGTCTCGTCGTCTTAGGTAGTTCTGAACTTAAGCTCGAATTCGCGCGCGCTGCGCTTGAAGCAGCTCGTGGGCTGACTAATCGATGGGATTTTGCGAGTGGATATCTGCAATCCATTACACATAAAACGGAAGACCCTGTGTCCGAGGATGTCCGCCGTCTGTATATTGCAGCAGAGCGCGGATTGTCGCTCGGAGCGGGTCCTCTCTCGTTCCCCGCATTTCTAGCTCTCCAGGGGGTATGCCAAACTGACCGCGTAGCCGCTGCTTCTTCGGCGCGAAATCTTGAGATGCGCGCTGATATGAAACTTCGCCTCGAGGAACTCGATCGGGTGTATTATTGCTACGGCATTGAGGCCTTCGAGTAGCTTTTATGGTCGGCGCGGGCTTGTTTTTTCATTGATCCAGCGCCATCGCGCTCGGATTACTTCCGGGAGTCGGCTGAGAGAGTTGTCGCCTGGTGAGACCGAAGTGGTGTAAGGCAAGCGCCCCCCAATTCTGAAATCAAAATGAAATGTTTTCCCGGCACAAACAACCTGGAGGCCCGTGGTGTTTGGCGTTGCATGAGAGGCTCGAGGCTCAACCTGCGCAGATAGGATGAGTGAGCGCTCAAGGCATGGCTGGTAGCTCAATCGAGGAGAAAATGCAGGAGTAAGCGCTTTTTGAGGCGCAAGAGGCAGAAGTTTCTGAATTGCTTCCGGGGCAGGTCTCGAGAACGACTTGAACAGACAAAAAAGGAGGGGAAGCCGAAATTTAATACCACATCCCCCACAATAAAAATCGCGATGGAAAAGTCCCTGCGCTAGCCTACGCGGCTTTCGAACCTTTGCGGATCTGCATATTGGGCAGCGCGTCTTGGTCGAGAACATGAAATCCCTTTCCTCTTGAGTCTCATGGCTCAATCCTTTGAGCCATGGGCCTATGCCAGGTGGAGCCTTCTCGTCCCTAAAGCTGGTATCGAAAGTGCTTCCACTCAGGCGTGCTCATGCGATGCCTTTTGGGGCGCGCAAGTTATCCACAGTTATCCACAGGCCTGTGAATAACTGATCGACTTCCCTCTTGAGCAACTTAAGCCGCAAGTGCTTGGTAACTTGGGTGAGGGGCTTCTTTCGCCCCAAAAGAAATTCATCTGGCGCCTGAAAATAGTCAGTGGTCTCTGTTGGTTAAGCCTGAGCGCGCAGTTTCGAAGATAGAAATTTGGGACTTCCTGCAGAAACTAACTGCGTTCTGAATGGGGTAGTGAGGCCCAGGAGACCTCGCCCTCAGCCTCATATTTCTGCTAGGTTAGCCCCTCACGTAATTGCAGGAATATTAAGATGGCAGAGAAGTACATTTTTACCATGCACCGGGTGAACAAGACGTTCCCGCCCTCAAAGCAGGTGCTCCGAGATATCAGTCTTTCATTCTTTCATGGCGCCAAAATAGGCGTACTTGGACTTAACGGGTCAGGAAAATCGACCTTGCTCAAGATCATGGCGGGGATAGAGAAGGAGTTTTCGGGAGAGGCGCGAGCCGCAGAGGGCATCTCCATCGGCTATCTCCCGCAAGAGCCGGTACTGGATGACACAAAATCAGTGCGGGACAATGTGTTGCTTGGCCTTGGCCCCGTAGTCGACCTCCTTAAAGAATTCGAAGATATTTCTGCAAAGATGGGCGACCCAGATCTGGATCCCGATCTGATGGAAAAGCTTCTCACTCGCCAAGCTGAGGTGCAGGAGCATATCGACGTGGCGAATGGATGGGACCTGGACCGGACCATAGAGGTTGCCTCAGAAGCACTCAGACTCCCGCCACCCGACGCGATGGTGAAAAGCCTCTCAGGAGGTGAGCGGCGCCGTGTCGCTCTTGCGAAGCTCTTGCTTCAGAAGCCTGACATGCTGCTCCTTGATGAGCCCACGAATCACCTTGACGCCGAGTCCGTTCTTTGGCTGGAGCAGTTTCTAAAGAACTTCGAAGGAACTGTGGTCGCGGTTACCCATGATCGCTACTTCCTAGATAACATCGCGGGATGGATTCTCGAACTCGACCGCGGTCATGGCATCCCTTGGGAAGGGAATTATTCTTCATGGCTTGAACAGAAGCAAAAGCGCCTTGATCAAGAAGAACGCTCAGAGAATAAGAGGCAAAAGACTCTTGAGCGAGAACTTGAGTGGATCCGCATGAGTCCGCGTGCGCGGCAAGCGAAGAGCAAGGCGCGTATCAATGCCTATGAGCAAATGGTGGCGGATGACCGGCCTGAGAAGATGGAGCAGGTGGAAATCTATATTCCTTCAGGTCCACGGCTAGGAGATCTTGTTATCGAAGCCAAGGACGTTTCGAAAGCCTTTGGCGACCGTCTGCTGATTGAGAATTTCTCGTGCACCATTCCGCGCGGCGCGATCGTTGGAATTATTGGACCGAACGGCGCCGGTAAATCGACGCTGTTCAAGATGATAATTGCCCAGGAGAAGCCTGATAGTGGCACGATGCGTATCGGTGATACGGTCAAACTCGCCTATGTGGATCAGAATCGTGAGACGCTAAACGGGGACCGCACCGTGGTGGAAGAAGTCTGCGATGGAAATCCCAGCGAGATCATTGCGCTCGGCAAGAACGAAGTAAACGCACGAAGCTATCTTGCCAGATTTAGCTTTACGGGAGCGGATCAGCAAAAGAAAGTAAAGGTCCTCTCAGGTGGAGAGCGTAATCGTTTGCAGATGGCGAAGCTCCTTAAGTCGCAGGGGAACGTTCTGCTCCTCGATGAACCTTCAAATGACCTTGACGTAAATACGCTCCGCGCGCTCGAAGATGCACTCTTAGAGTTTGTGGGCTGCGTGCTCGTCATTAGCCATGATCGCTGGTTTCTCGACCGAATTTGTACCCATATTCTTGCCTTCGAGGGCGATAGTAAGGTCATTCTCGTAGAGGGAAATTTCCAAGATTATGAAGAGGACAAGAAGAAACGCTTAGGGGCTGATTCAGTAGAGCCGAAGCGCATCAAGTTTAAGAAGTTAGGGAACTAGGAAACTTTTGCCATAAAGCTCCGATAAGAGAGCATGGTAAAAATATTCTCCCTTATCGTTAGCCTCCTTTTGTTCCAAAATTCCCTCGTTGCGGAACCGTTCTTCGTTGCGGCACCGCCCAACGGAGAGGTTGTAGCCATCGATGTCCCGCCCGGGTTTGATGACTCTATTGTGGTCTACTTGGCCTCTGGCGCGGCGCATTCCAGTAATGTTGCCCTCGGGATAGCGGGACCCGAAGGGACTGACGCTGAGCTCCTGGCGGGGAGCCTTCGCGGTGGGATTGAGGCGGCTCAGGCTCAGCTCACCCAAGCGCCGCTTTTAAGTGTGGCGACGAGCTCAGAGGGCGTCTTACGTATTGCTGAGGGCGTGGCTCTTTTTGCAAAAGATTCCTGCCGTTCGCAGGGACGGAGTGTCATTCAGCTTAGGATTTCTCTCAAAGGAATAGATCCTGCCCAACGTGCACAAGGCGTGAGGCTGATGGCCTTCTTGCAGGAGAAACGCTATCGAGGCCCTATGGCAGCATCTATTAAGCCTCGCGCGGATGGGCGCTTTGCCCCTCAGCCTCTCTTGCTCATGTCTTCGGTCTCGGCAACTCTCGGCGGAAAAGAAGCGATCTTCCAATTTCGCTTTCGAGGTGCCAGCCAGCCGCAAACAAAGCAAGTTCCGATTGCAGACTACGTTCCTTATAAAAATCTCTTGCTCACAAGAAGTCCTATTGAAGGACTAATGAAACAAGGTGGGCGTGCCACCTTTATTCTTGTGGGAGAGAAAGCCAGTTATTCAGTGTGTTTTGAAATGGCGCGCAAGCGGCAGGTGAGGAATGGTTATCCGATGTGACTTCATTACTAACGGTGGACTAGGGCGGAGGTGGACTGGAAGTTCTATTGATAGGTTTCCTAAGGAGCCTCTGAAAAACCTAAAAATCGCGCTTCTTCTTTCCTGTTTTCCCTCCGCGTACCCCGCGTCCTCCGCGTTATTCAATAGTTTTCAATTAAAGTGGAGCCGGCTGCGCCGAGCCTGGCTTCAGTGCAGCCGCGACGCAGCTTTGGCGGAGCCGGGGTCGCTGAGTACGCGGAGGGGGAGTTTCTCAGAGGTTTTCTAACCTTCCGCTCTTTCCGCCTGCTCGCCTTCATCACGAATCGTAAGATCAAATGCCCGAAAATACGACGACCCAAACGCGGGTAATATCTCGCTCGGTTTGGTCCACGTGACCACTGCAAGATTCTCCTCGGCGCGCGTAATTGCGGTGTAGAGAAGGTTGCGGTGCATGTCGTCTTTGGGATAGCGCTCCTTGCTCGGATTCCAAAGAAGTACATTGGTAAATTCAAGTCCCTTCACCTGTTCGGCGCTGGCGACTACAATGCCCTCGTAAAAGGTAAAGGAGTGTTCATCTCCCAAGCGCAGAAGGGGCCCAAAAGTAGGCTGCAAGAGCCGGTAGGCGTATTTGGCCTCTGCCGAGTTGCGGCAAAGTACTGCGGCGAGCGAACCCGGATACTTTTGAGAAGCCCGGGTCAGCCAATCTATCGCAGAAAGCATGCCTTGGCCTTCGTCGAGACACTTGAACCAAATAGGAATCCTTCCAATGCGCCCCTCAACAACCTTGCTCTGCTGCTTCTTGCCGCGCTCTTGGATGTAGTCCGCAAGCTTTACAATTTGTTGGGTAGAGCGCTGGCTCAAATTGAGACTCATGAAAGTCGACATCGACTCCTTAAACGCCCAATGGCGGCGGAGTTTGTCCCACCCGGGGAAGGCGCTTGAAGCATCAATTTTTTGGGCGGTGTCTCCGATAAGAGTAAGTCCCCTTGGATCGGCTACTGAGCCAATAATACAGGCAAGGTCAACGGGGCTAAAATCCTGAACTTCATCAGCGACTAGGTGTTGGAAGGTGTTTCGGCTGCCGTCTTTGAGAAATACCGTGCGATCAAGCATTTCAATAATGCGCACAAGGAGTGCGTCGTCTGCATACTCGATCACCTGAGCGCTGCGATTTGATGCGGTGCGTTCTTTGGCTGCCTTTATTGTTGCCGCATCCAACAGCTTGGTGTCGTCTTCAGGGAGAATCCACTCAGGTCTACTTAGTGCGTCAATAAGGATCTGGTAGGGAGTGGTCGTCCCGCGCTCCTTTTCAGAGAGCAGCATGACACGCTTCTCTACTGCCTTGAGCATGGCCAGGGAGCGTTTGAGTCTGTCTATAGATTGAGGGCAGCGATCGGAGGGCCGAGCAATTCGGTCGGCTAAGGGGGTGTTCTCCGCAAAACCCGCGGCAGGGCGCACAAAGGTGGGTAGCGCGCGACCTATTGTTTCTCCAAGCCATTCTCGCAGCGTAAGGGTCGCCACACCTTCGACACCCATTCCAGGGAGGGCCTTGGAGACATATTCCTTGAGGGCGAGGCTCAGCACTACTACGGCACATCGCGAGGCTACGACTGGCTCTCCAAGCACTTCTTTGTTGCTTCCAAGCAGCCAGGCCATGCGGTGCAGCGCGACGGTGGTTTTCCCAGAGCCGGCCACGCCTTGGATGAGAAGGGCTGAATCTCCACTTTCCCCTACGAGCTGAAATTGCTCAGGGGTTAGAAGTGAGGCGACTTGTGGAAGATGGTAAGAGGCGGGGCCTTCGGCGGAGGAGTCCTGTGCCGTGCGACTTCGAGCGGGCTCATTACTCTGAAACCAGTCGTTTCCGCGAAGCTCAAAGTTCCCTAGGCTGCAGGAGACGCGCTTAAGAACAGAATTCTCAATTTGAACTCTGTTGCGAGTTCTCACGGTGCCGACTCGCTCGCGGCCTAAGATTTCCTCGCCGTAAGTTTCGCCCTCTTTGTACTCGTAATAGATTTTAGAAACGGGGGCCTTTCGCCAGTCAATAATGCGGCAGTCCGAGTTCTCTGCGAACCCAATTCTATATTCAATCTTTTTTATGCCGCTTGGCGTCTCCTCATCGAGCACGAGTCTCGCGAAGTAAGGCTGCTTCACAAGTTTGTCGATAACAACAAGCTCGGCTTCTTTTTTATCCCTGAGCCCGTGAGAAACGGCTTCGTCAGAGGCAATCATTTGCTTGTCTTCGTCTCGCCTAAAAGCAACAAGGGTTGCGGTCAGCTCCTTGGCCCTCGCGCTTTCGATAGAAAGGCGTTCTAGTCCGCGCTTGCGCTGGGCATTGAGGGAGGTGAGAACAGTGGCAAGAGTTTCGCTCTCTTCCTTTATTGTCTTTTTGGCATCTTCCGAGATTGTCATCGAGCTGCACTTCAATAAACGAAAAAGCCCTACTTCAAAGTAGGGCAGCACTTAGAGTAACGAATCGAGCCATCTCTGCATGCGCCCTCCGTGCGAGGTCGCGGCGAAAGGTACACAAAAGCAGCAGACGCTCGCTACGCCTTTTGTGAGAGGCATGGCTCTCGGCTATGGCAAGTGTAGGTACACTTTTAAGGGCGCGGAAGCACCCCCTTAAAGTAACTAAACTATATATGAGTATCTGATTCAACTACAATTGATTTTCTTAAGTCTTGCCTTTGGAAGTGCTTGGGGAGCTCAAGTTAATTCAAATTTGTTAAAGTAAGGGAGGCGCTCCCTAAATCCCCGAAGTTTTGCATTGATTCCCTAAGTCCGCGCATTGCCGCGGAGCCTTTTTTTGTCTACATACCTTGGGGAACCAAGTATTTAGGAAATACCACTGTGACTTCATCTTCGGAATCTTCTGCTTCATTCGCTCTTGGGGCGCCCGCTGGTGCTGGTAAGGGAAGCGTGCTGCTGGAGCGTATAAAGGCTAAACTGGGAAGTGCCCTCTTGGATGCCACTCTTAGCTTAGATGACGCGGTGATTACGGTCGATCGTAAGCACCTGCTTGATGTAGTGAAAATTCTCAAGCTTGATTCAGAGCTCCATTTTAATTTGCTCTCAAGTGTTACCGCGGTGGATTGGATGGACCAGCGCGCCACGCGCTATGAGGTGGTGTATCATTTCGTGAGCCTCGCGCATGGATTTATCCTTCGCATGAAAGTTCCCGTTTCCGAAGAGGACCCCTCGGTCGATAGCCTCACTGGTATATACGGCGGCGCAAATTTTATGGAGCGCGAGTGCTGGGATATGGTTGGGATTACCTTTAAGGGACATCCCGATTTGCGTCGTATCCTCATGTACGATGAGTTTAAGGGGCATCCTCTGCGGAAGGATTATCCGGTCCAAGGGAAACAACCGCGTGTGCGTTTGATATCTCCTGAAGTTACCAACACGGCGCGCGATATGAATCGGCCTGCGCTCTATTCAATTAACAAACGGGTCAATTGAAAGGCGGGCGGTCTAGCAGGAAACGATTGGTTTCTGGAAGTGGGGCAAAGTGCGAGGCTGGTTTTCTAACTATGCGAACGACAAGAGCCCCAATGAGTTGTGGGCGCAATAACGAGTAATCTTGTGGCGAGTAAGCTTGTGGCAAATGATCTTTTAAATGTGGACTACGGAGTTGGTGGGATTACGACTCACCTGCGTTCTCGTAAGCTAGGCGATGATTTGCATGCAGAGACGATGGTGCTCAATCTAGGGCCCGCGCATCCTGCAACTCACGGCACCTCTCGTATCGTAGTTGAGCTTGATGGAGAGCGCATCATCGATGCAGACGTAGAAGTTGGCTACTTGCACCGAGGCTTTGAGAAGATGTGCGAGACGGTCGACTACAATCAAGTCATGCCGTACACGGATCGTCTCAACTATGTTTCGCCCATCATTAATAACGTGGGCTGGTGCCTGACGGTTGAAAAGCTGCTGGGCATCGAGGTGCCCAAGCGCTGCCAGTACATTCGCGTATTGCTCTCCGAAATGTCGCGCATCAGTGATCACCTGACATGCTGCGGGGCCTCCGCTATGGAGCTTGGTGCTTTCACCGTAATGCTCTATTTCATGCAAGCGAGAGAATACCTCTGGGAGCTCATTGAGGAGGTGACGGGCGCGCGTCTTACTATCTCCTATGCTCGTGTGGGTGGCCTTCGAGCCGATTTGCCGCGGGGCTTTGGGGAAAAGCTTACCAAGGCGCTTGTCGGTGTTCGCAAGCATGTGGCGAACGGAGATAGGCT
>JBIKWF010000106.1:0-15763 GCA_044356455.1 Bdellovibrionota bacterium
CGAGCAGGTGTGTCGCAATAACATTTATTGCAACTCCTCTGCTCGGTGCAGCAGTGCGTGGCTGTTGTCATCGAAAGAGACCTCAACGTAAGGAGAGCGCCATGACGAATACCCCGTCGATGGCCACGGCTACTACCCAACCTGCGAGCAAGAGACGGCTCGCAGGAAGGTGGCAGCCTGCCGAAGTGCAGGAAGTGGAAACTTGGCTGTCGAAGTCCTCAGAGTCTCCGCCAGGAGGACTCACGAGCCCAGAGCTTGGTCTGAGGCCAAGCAGCTTTGACGAAGCTGCCTGGGAGCAGGCCCTCAAGGCTTTCAAGTTCTCCGCGCAGCAGCGCGGCGTGAAGCTCGAAAACTTCCCGCCCTTCTACACGGAGGGACTTGGAGTTCTGCGAATCGTCCAGACAGAACCGCGGTGGTGCGATCTCGCCCGGAGTTTTAAGGCGCAGGCCGGGTTTTCCTTGGTCCTGCTCCCTTCGACTCCCTCGTGGCACCTCACCATGGCCTTCCTGGCACAGGGCGTGGTGCCCGTCGTCCCTTACCTTGGGGAACTCGATCCCCAAGGTCGCGTCGACCCGCTTGATCTGCGGCGGGTGGTGTGCGGATTCCTCCCGCTTCTCGCGGGAAGCTCCGACCTTCGCGACTTTGCCCGAGTCTTTGCGAGGACGGCAAGTCGGACAAGTACGCCCAAGGGGACCGCCTTCCTTCAGAAGCTGTGGCATGCCACGTTTCTGAGTGGCATCGTTCAGAACGGGAAAAGCTTCAAGCCCTTCGGCATGGAGCTCACTACCGATGGTCCGAACGCTCAGTGGGCATGTGTCAACACATCAACCCAGCGCAGGCTCTTGACCCTGGAAACCCTGCGGCGCGCAGAACTTTGCGATCTCGAAGCGCGAGGCGAAAAGGCAGTCGTGTTCATCTCGAGCGGTACCGACAGACCGCATCAGGTCTTGGTGGACTTCCTCACTTCCTAAGAGGAGAAAACGGCGAAATCCCTTGGTGGTAGCTGGGAAAGTCTGGGTTACAGCGAAACCAGGGACGAGAAACCGGCGGGCGCTCTTGAGGTTTGTCCTTCATGGATTTAATCGAAGGAGCTCTCGCCGGGAAATTTTTCCTCTGTGCCAATGCGAAAGATCTTGCGGCGCCCTGGGGACAGGGCGCCCTACCATGATGCCACACTACTCGGTAGCGCGCGGTGGACAAATACATGCCACGTGCCAAGACGAGAGATCTTGCGGCACCGCGGGGACGCGGCGCCCTACCCTACGGCCACACCAGTAGGTAGGGCGCGCTGTCCTCAGCGTGCCGAAAGATTCTCGAGCTAAGTCCAATTGGTCCCAATTTGCCGCCACGGGGCAAGTCGAAAGATCATGCGGCGCCCTGGGGACAGGACGCCCCCAGGGTGCCTCGCGTATGGGTAGGGCGCGCTGTCCTCAGCGCGCCGCAAGATCTAATGCCCCGTGCTCTCCTTCGGCTGCTTTGCCATCCACAACCCACCAACACTTAGCGCTGCATATGCCCACTTGAGCCAGCGAATCAGCGAGAACACGAGCCACGTTGACCAACCAAGCATCACAATCCGCCACACCCAAAGCGGCAGGCTGTAGATAGAAGCTTCGGGGAATGTTCCTTCTGCGTAATCTAGATACCAGGAAAGCAGCCCCGAAGAACTTTGATAGCCTAAAATATTCATATCAGGAGAAATGATTAGTCCATCCGAAATCGCGCGGAAGAACACCATCAGGACAAGGAGCGTCAAAACAGACAGCAGAATCTGGCCAACATTAAACCGAAATCGGCTGCTGGAAGGAGCTCGCTCACGCCACTGAATGAGAAAGGCCCAAAGCACGGGCACTAACATGAGTGGGATGGGAAGAGCCGCAAGCCCTAGGCCAAGCAGCACCCACTCCTTTGTTCCTAGTGGACCAAGCGGAGTCCTCCCAAGAAAAAGCGCAAACAAGAACACCGCTACAAGCTTGCCCCAAAAAAGAACCACGGGACCTAGACCAGATCCACGTGTCGCCACAATCCAACGCTCCCCCGGCACATAGAAGCGAGTCGTAACATTCGCCATAACTCCATCGATCGCAACGGGAGGTGCCTTGAGAACGAGCCCCTCTTCCCTTGGTACGGTGAAGGTCACCTGAAGGGAAGTGGCTCCTGGTTTCACGGGAAGCGAGAGAACCGTGCCCTGGTACCTTGTGGTCTCATCATTCGAATTGATAAGGACGCGAGTAAGCACCGCGCCATCTGGTAAACTTATTTTCTTAAATCCTCCCTGACTCGCCCTCACGGAGAGTTCTATTAGGCCCTCTAGGGAACGTACTCCAGGCGTGAGGGTATACACGGCCCTGTCTACGGTGAGACTTTGGCCTGAAGCGCCAAGCGGACGCGTGACTTCAACAGCCACCGATTCTCCCGGAAACGGCTTCCAACTCCACGCGCTCTCCGCTTCAAGCACCGATCGTTCAGGGGCCAGCCCAGACACGGCACATTGCCAAAGCGCCGAGCAGCGCAGTTCCCATACTTCCGTCATGCGCGGCTCTGAGCTTGCAAGCAAAGTAAGTGGCCCCTGTTCAGGCAACGTACCTTCCCATACCGCTTCCGCAACACCGCGCTGAAAGAGAACCTGGGCAGTTTGGCCCTCTACTTTGATTCCAGGTGTCACCACCGATTCAGTAGGCAAAAGTTTAACCTTCACAAGTTCTGGGCGCTCAAGGCTACCACTCCTGGTAAGCGTTGTGGTGACGGACCAAGGAAGCCCGAGTCCAAGCTCTCGCTTTACGGTTATCCATGATGAGACTTCAACTCCTGCATCTACCGCCTGAGCCCCATTTTGGGCTACGCCGCCACGTCTCGTGAGCTGCACGGATTCCTGCACTGCGCCTGAGCTGCTCACGCCATCAACCTCCCAATCCGCCGCCGTCACCGAAACGTGCTGCGGATTGACGGGGAATTGAAGCGTAACGACTTCGCTACTTCTCAAGCGGCCTAAGAAGGTAATGGTGTGCACTCCTGACGGAATTCTTGCCCATAAGATGCCACTAGAGTCCCGGCGGAGAGGAGCTGGCGCAGCACCGTCAATCACCACGGAGGAGATACCAAGCTGAGTGAGGGGGCCTGGCAATGAGACGGCCCCAGGTCCTCTGCTGCTGACTCGCCCCACTCCTTTAAGAGTAGTTCCTGTTACCTCGAGAGTAAGTTCATTTAGCGTGAGGCACTCGTTCTCGCAGATCTCTGCCTGCAGGCGCTCTTCAAGTGCTTGCAAGTGCCAGTTATCCGGGAACGACTGAGCCTCACTGCGGGTGGCCATAAGACTGCAGGAGCTCGCCAAGAGTAGTGTCGCAAAGGTACGGCCAAACCTAAGCCTTGACCACCAAGGAGGATTCGAGCGCTGGAAGAAAAGAGCAACGATGGCAAGAAGCAGGAGCACCCGAATAAACGAAAGCACACCATGCCCAAAAGGGCCTACAAGATAGAGCGAAGCTCGGTAGTCCGGCTCTACACGTCCTGCCCAAGAAAGTCGTGCGGATCTCCAGCTCCATTCAGGTAAGCCAAGGCCGGTTTGGACCACCGCATTCGCATCAATTTCTTGCAGGACTTTTCGCTTCATGTTTCTGGCGCCAGAGCCTCCAAGAAATGACTCCATGCTATCAGAATCACCGTAGGGAGCGGATTGTGGAAGCATCTTAGCAGCGCTGGCGCCTCTTCTCTCATTAAATCCCTGGTCGTTAAAGTAGGTAGTTCCCGTGAAGGAAGAGAACATGCCTACGAGCACGGCAAGCGTAGCGGCACTTACTCCGTACAAAAATCCACTGAAAAAGTTTCCATGCACAAAGATCCACACGCCCCACACAAAGAGCGTGAACATAATCCAGCCTCCGAGCGTTGACTCAATCATAAAAAAGAAAGGCTCGAGGAATCCGTACAAGTTTCCGCCCGGGGCCAGCACCGAAGGAAAAATCGCCTGAACGAGGTGATGGAAGGAAAAAGTCGCGACAAGCACCCCAAACAACACGAGCGTGGCATGATAATGGAACGTCACAAAACGCCGGAACGCAGAGTCTGGCAAAAACTGCAGCAGGGCGTAGCCCCCAAGCAAATGAAAATAAATAAGCTGGGGAGAACCTGGCTGCTGGTGCAGAAGCACAAGCGCAAAGAGCACCATGACCCCTGCCGCTGTTCCGATGAGCTTATACGTGGCAACTGCCGCGAGGAGCACCAAGAATACATCGAGCAGGCTCCATGAGGAGAGCCAGGTAGAGCTCACACTATCGGCGCCGCTCGCATGCAGCAGGTCCCAACCTGGAGGAAGATTAAGGGTCAATTCTGCACTTGCGACAGGATGATCCCAGCCCACCACGGGCAAATCAGAAAGCTTCGCTTCTAACTTTGATTCAGCCACAAGAGAAAGCGCCTGTGCTCTGAGCTCTACTCCGCGCTGCTTGCTCTTAGGATCTTCTGTGATGAGTTGGTCTGTCCCATTGATAGACACACGGCTCAGTTCAAGTTCCGGGGAAGCATTAAGGCGCCATTCCCTATTCATCTGCCCAGAGAGCGAATCTCGAACGAGAAGGGAATCACCTCCGAGCGACAGCCACGCGGTTCGCTCAAGATGAAGGGCGTTAGCGCCCTGTTCTTGCTCTCCTCGGCGTACGGCTTCAAATTGAAGAGTCTCGTTCGCTTGCACTACATACGTCGTCAAGCCCGCCCACTCCTCCGGCAACTCTGTGCGAGAGGAATCAATCAGAGTCGGCCCAGAAAGGCGTACCGTGCGGAAGTCCTCATTCGGCACCCAAACCCAAATTTCCTCCTCAGGCCAGCCAGGAAGGCTGCCGGCGGCAGGCAGCGCTGAAGATGGGGGAACTGCAAGTAGGCTCTCAAAGGTTATTCGATGCTCCCCTGGCCGGACCTGCACTCGCACGACCCCATCGGCACCTACTCGCGTATCAAGCGGCGAGGAGACGGAAACAAGAACACTCCCTGAAGGAAGTATAGATCCCAAGGTCAATTCTCGCGCCTTGCCAGATATTCGTAAAACTAACTGACTTACAATCTTAAAAGGGACTCCATCCTCAAGCCGCCGAAACACCATCACCGCGGCGCTATCCTCTGCTGCGCGCTCTGCGACATCGACCTCTTTAAGCCACAACTCTCCGCGGTCACTTACTAAAGGCTGCTCAATATTCTCCCCGCGAAGATTCAGGGAAACCAAAGCCACCTCGGGAGGAACTTGTAAGCTCTTAGGCAGCGTAGACCAAAGAAATTTTCCCGTTAAAGCAAATTTTCCTTGAGACAATTTCACCCGGGGAACCCCCTGGCGCAGCACCACGGCTACGGCAGTATTGTCTGAAGACTTTACCTCAAGAGGAAAAATTCCAGGCCCCCCAGGGAGCGCAACCTCCCCCTCACGATCAAGGCTCCCCTGCAGCAGGAAAACTGCTCCCTCTGAAGTAACTTTTAGCTCTAACGTACTCGGCCAAACACACTCAGCTTCACTACCTTTGCGCGCACATTGCCATTCGGGATGCTTTGCCATGACCCAAGGGACCCAAGGCTTGAGCACTTCTGGAATCGCCACACTCCCGAGGGGCGGCGTAGATTCAGAACTGCTTTCTGCGGCTAAGGTGCCTGCGCCAAGGAGTAGCAAAAATAAGGCTTGGGCAGCGAGGGCTATACATTTCATAAAGGGGTCTCCGTTGCGAGAGAGGCGCCTAAAAGAGTAGAACTAGCTGAACTAATATTGAAGAGGCTTTTTGTGGCTCACACTGCTCAAACAAAGGGTTTGATTTCTTCCTCCCCGGGTCCCCTCTCCTGCCTCGCGCTGCTGCGCGGCCTTGTGGCTATTCCCTCGGTAAATCCCTTCCGCGTCGTGCGGGATGGGCAAACGATGCGCGGCATAGGCTGCGAAACCGACATGAATCTTGCCCTAGAACCAATACTCGAAGGCCTGGGCTTTTTAGTAACTCGCCAAGTTGTTTGCCCAGAGCGAAAGCTTACCTTGGAGGGGGAAGTAATTACGCTGCCGGAACGCTGGAATATCCTCGCCACAAAGCTGCCGCCTCAAGGAGTCTCCTCAAAGGGCAGCCTCTTGTTCCTCGCCCACACAGATACCGTTGATGTGAAGCAGGGTTGGAAGAGCGATCCCTTTACGGTGACCGAGCGCACGGTGGATGGCCACCTGCGGTGGTACGGACTTGGCGCCAATGACATGAAAGGCGGAATTGCGGCCATACTAGACGCCGCTTCCCGCGCGACTCCTCAGGACTACACGCTCAAGATTGCCTTCGTTGTCGATGAGGAGTTTTATTCGTTTGGAGCAGAGGCGCTCTGCGCCTCAGAGTTTCTTGCAGATGTAAAACTCGCCCTCGTCCCGGAGATTGGAGACAACACAAAGGACTGGGATACGCAGTGGATTGGCTTGGGGCGGCTAGGGAGGTCGGAATTTGAGGTGGAGCTCACCGGCAAAGCCTGCCATGGAGCAGACGCTTTCATGCGGGAGGATTCTGTGAATGCCGTTCACGCCGCCCTCATTCTAGGCGCAAAACTCTCCGAGTACTGTCTTAGTAAAAAGAAGGTCTTCACCTCACATGGAATCGAGTCCATGAATGCGGCCTATGTGAGCTACCTGAGTGGCGGGGCGCCGATTCTAAGCGTGCCCGATAAGGCAAAACTCGTGGTGGATAGAACCTTAGTCCCTGAGGAAAGCCCCGAGCAGGAACTCACTCAGATTCAAAACATCATTCAGGAACTAAAGAATTCAGGAACACTCGATAGGCGCTGCGAAGTGGTGGCGAGGGAACGTCCACGGCCAACCCCTCCTTGCAAGCCTTATTTCTTTAGTCCCGAGCTTCCTCAAATTCAATTCGTCACGCGCATGGTCCAAGAACATCACCCCAAAACCTCCTACGGCATTGGGCGTTCGGTGGCCGATGAAAATCGCCTCGCACTTCTTGGAATCCCGACCGTGATATTGGGACCCTTTGGTGCAGGGAGCCACACGCCAGAGGAGTGGGTGGATCCCAAGAGCGTGGAGCGAGTTGCTGCAATTTTTGCGAGCGTAATTCGGCAATTTGGAAAGCAAGCATTTTTGTAATGGCGAGATGAGATAGGGAGCTTTTGGGGTTTTAGGGGATAAGGGGGAACAACCACTAAGAACACTAAGAAAGAATGGGAATCTATTTGGGGATCCTCCCCTATTCGTTAGCAAACTGACTCTTTGACCTGCCCCCTTTACTAAGGTAACGATCGGGGGATGAACTCCATCGTGCTCGAACTTTTTGTTATAGGTGGCCTGTGTCTTTTGAACGGCTTTCTCTCGATGTCCGAGCTCGCGCTTGTTTCCTCGAATCGCGGGCGACTGCAGTCACGTGCTTCTCACGGAAGCAGAGGAGCGGCCAGAGCTCTTAGACTGTCGGAAAACCCTTCCCGAGTCCTTGCCACCGTCCAACTTGGAATTACGCTCGTGGGCATCATCGCTGGAGTGTTCGGCGGCGCCACGATTGCCGAAGACTTCTCACTGACCCTTGCGGAGTGGGGCCTTGAAGACCATCTCGCCTCGCCGCTAGCATTTCTGGTGGTAGTAGGCGCAATTACCTATGTGTCCTTGGTCTTTGGCGAGCTGGTCCCCAAACAGATCTCGCTCGCACACCCCGAGCGAATTGCGATTCTTGTCTCGGGCCCCATTTCTCTTCTTGCCACCCTAAGCCAGCCCGTGGTTTGGCTTCTTGATCTTTCAAGTCGTGGAGTCCTTGCGATTCTCCCTTCCTCAGGCCCAGCCCGCAGTGATGTCACGGAAGAGGACATTCATCATGCACTAAATGAAGGCGCAAAGGTGGGAGAGATACGGTCTCTTGAAAAAGAAATGGCCATGCGCATTTTCCGCCTTGATGACCGCCCCATAACTGCCTTCATGACGCCGCGCAGAGATGTGGTGTGGCTTGATAGCACAGGTCCTCTTGAAGATGCGCTACAAGTTGCTCTTGATTCTCCGCATTCATTCTTTCCGGTATCAGAGGGTACGCTCGATAATCTTCTTGGAGTGATATCGGTCAAAGAGCTGCTGCACCTTGAGCGCTCAGGCCGCACCCTGTCCATTCGCTCCCTTATCAAACCAATTTTCAAAGTTCCTGCGGGCAAGGATGCACTTGGAGTTCTCGAAGATTTTAAAAGGGAACGCAGTCAAGTTGCGGTAGTCGTTGATGAGCATGGGGGAGTAAGCGGCGTAGTCACCACTCATGACCTTCTTGAGGCGATTGTGGGAGACCTGGCGGATTTTGATGGGGAAGCTCAGTCCATCGTCATCCGGCAAGACGGTTCTATGCTCGTAGATGCCGGAGTCGACATTCACGAGCTTCTACTCAAAGCGGGCAAAGATCCAAGTAGCGCCGGCCCCGATGAGGAATATCATTCGGTAGGCGGGTTAGTTTTTGGAGAACTGGGAAAACTGCCGTATGTCGGCGCCTCCATCGAGTGGAATGGGCTTCGCTTTGAGATTGTCGATATGGATCGAAATCGCATAGACAAGCTCTTAGTATCTGCGCCTAAGGCGCTCGAGGCTCAGAACGCAGCGCCTCCTTCGAACGACCGATAGCAATTCCTGGTCCCATAAATTCCCCGCT
This sequence comes from Bdellovibrionota bacterium, assembly GCA_044356455.1. Classification (GTDB taxonomy): domain Bacteria; phylum Bdellovibrionota_C; class UBA2361; order UBA2361; family JBGSMV01; genus JBGSMV01. The sequence goes on from JBIKWF010000106.1 coordinate 8,619, forward strand.
TGGTACAGGCAGTAACAGACTTCATGCAGCTGTTCATGCGGAGGGGCAGCGCAGTGAAAGACGAATTGAATTTATATTCTGCACTCGAAGAAAGTCCTTGGTTCCCGAGAAGGACCTATGCTCTCCATTCAAAGGGCGAAAGCATCGAGCGACTATCTTAAGGAAGGACTGACGTAACTAGATCGAGAAGCTGCGGAAATGCGGAAAAACCAAACTCCGCATTTAGATGGCCGCCACCTTCGATAGTACAGAGCTTGATGCCAAGTTCACGGGAAATCTCCTCTCCATGGGTCTGGGGAACATAAGGGTCTCTGTCACCCGAAAGAACAAAGATGTCTGCGGCGTTGCTGCGAATTGCTCCCCAATCAAAGGGCGCTGCTACGAAACTCTTATTCAACGCATCATACTCGGGAAGGCCAAGAGCGCCTGTGAACCCAGCGACGAGAAAAGCCGCGCGAATCGCACGTTCTCGCTGCTCCAGGTAGCGAAGCGCAAACACTGCACCCACGCTGTGGCCTATCAAAATAGAACTCTCATCCAATTCGCCTACTTCAGCCTCAAAAACATGAAGCCAGGCCTCAAGATCTTGCCCCTCAGGGGTTGGCATCTGAGGGACACAAACCCTCAAAGACTTTTTCTCAAGCTCCGCCTTTAGCCATGGAAACCAATTGCCTTGAGGATTCCCCTTCGTACCGTGAACGATTGCAACTGTTCTCTGACCCACGATACCCCCCTTCAATCCAAACTACGTCGGTAGCCTCTTCGAATAATCACATAGTGGCGGATCCTCAGATCCCCGCAACTTGCTACACCAGAAGCGCGAGGTACTGCGCGGCAAAGGTTAGCGCCAAAAGAAATCCGCACATATCCGTTACGGTGGTAAGAATAAGCCCGGATGACAGAGCCGGATCAAAACCAAAGCGTTTCAGCACGAGAGGCAAGAGGCCTCCAAAGGTAGCAGCCACGATGATATTGATTCCTTGAGCTGCCCCCACGACCATCCCAAGATAGGGATTTCCGCTCCAAAGCGCCGCTACGACGCCCACCACTGCCCCCAGCAAGATGCCATTGACCGCAGCAGGACCTGACTCCTTCGCGACCACGCGGAGAATTTCGGTCGGGCGAAGCAGACCGAGCGAAAGCTCGCGAATGCTGACCGCAACTGACTGCTGTCCTGCGCAGCCGCTCATGTCAGAAATAATAGGGAGAAACACAGCGAGCGAAATGACTTGTCCCAGCGTTTCCTGATTAACTGCGATGACGCTCGCCGAAACCATATTCAGCAGCACATTCACTGAGAGCCAGGAGAATCGGCGCCGCACGCGAACATGAAGCGGATTGGTTCGAAACTCTTCTCCGCCGACAATTCCTTGGGAAGCGAGAAAACTATTCTCACTTTGCTCTTTGAGGGCCTCATCTACTGCGCGCCGCATGACGACGCCCACGAGGATGCCCTTTTCGGAGACAACGGGAAGCCCAAAAAAAGAGCTTTCTTCGAAGTGATGCGCAAGGTCCTGCAGCGAAGTACTCAAGGCAACGGTTCTCACTGGCCGCACCATAAGCTCGGTAATCCCTTTGGTCGCTGGTGCGAGCAGAAGGTCGCGAGTCCGGAGCACTCCTACGGGGTGCCCCTCGGCGTCAATAACGTACAAATACTGGATGTCATACTCGGCGTATTCGGCGCCGTGAAGACGCAATCGATGAAGCACCTCCTGAACCGCAACTCCCTCGGTAAATGACACAAATTCAGTGATCATGAGACCACCCGCGGTAGCCGGATCGTAGGCTCTCAGCACTCGGGCTTCCGCAGCTTCTCCAGGATCCATTTCCGCAAGAATCGCTTCGGACTTCGTGTCCTCCATCTTTCCCAGCACGTCAGCTTGCTGGTCACTAGAGAGTTCCTCAACTATCGGCGCTGCTTCTTGAGGAGAGAGAAGTTCAATGAGGTCGGCTGCCTGATGCTCGGGGAGATTTTCTACAAGATCTGCGGCATCTTGAGGGGCGAGCGTCGTGAGAAGCCGCTCTTGGTCTTCGGGAGACAAGCGAGAAATGGCACGCGCACGCTCGGACCAAGGGAGCCCATCGAGGTACTCCTCAATGGCACGCGCGTCTGCGCCTTCGAGGATTTCTCGGAGACGTTCCCATGGATATGCGCTTGCTACTTGATCCATTTGGCACATTCAGTCATTGCCGACCTTAGTGGTCTTCGTGGTTTATAAAAACAACCACTAAGACCACAAAGTCAATGAAGGAGAAAATAATACCTACCAATCTTCCGGGCATTTCAGAGATTTCCCAGGGAGCCTCTGAAAACCTCGATATTTTATTTTTTTGCTCTCTGTGAACTCTGTGTCCTCTGTGGTTTTTCAACAAATCAAACCAACCACAGAGGGCACAGAGTTCACAGAGAGGACTTTTTCAGAGCTTCCCTAGCCGTTATATCTCACGGGATCCCTTCGGGTCCGTGAGATTTATGTTTCCACGGGACACACTCCTAGCTCGCTACGCCGCTCCCCCACCTTAGCAATATCTCCGGTATTACATTCACCGGCATCAAATTCTCTGACATACTTCTTGAAGAATCGGCCGCGATCTTCAAAATCGGTGAACTCATCGAAGCTCGCGCAGCCGGGACTTAAGAGCACCACATCTTGCGGCCCGCTGGCTTGAAGCGCCGCTACCGTCGCCTCTTTGAGTGTGGGCGCAAGCGTCGAAGGAAGAGACTTTGAGGAAACATGGCTTTGGAGCAGGCGCCCATCGCCGCCGAAACATACGACACGAGCAACGGCATCTCGATGTTTTTCTAGTACCGTAAGAAGAGGCTCCCAGGAGCCGGCCTTGGCGAGTCCGCCAAGAAGTAACGTCATTTTTCGTGTGGGAAAATTCTCAAGTACACATTTCACGCCCGCGACCGCGGCAGCAACGGTCGTAGATTTGGAATCATTAATCGCGATACAGGCCCCCTGAGGTCTCGCCACGCGCTCAATGCGGTGCTCCAAGGGGATAAAAGATTGCAGCGCACGTCGTATATCAGCCGGCGTTATGCCAAGAGTTCGAGCGGCGCACACCACGGCTGCTGCATTATAACGGTTGTGAATTCCAAGCAGAGGCGCTCCCGCGAGCGAGTACTCTTCAGCAGGACCCGCCACCGTATCAACGAGCACATCAACTTGATTCTCTGGCGCGTAGCGAATGAGAACTCCTGGGTGCTTCTTCGAAGCAAGATCTTCGCGGCCAAACCATAATACTTTGGATCTTAGTCGTCCTGCGAGCCCCTTGCTCCACACATCATCCTGATTAAGGACTGCGACATCTGATTCATCTTGTTGCAGAAAAAGCCGGGCTTTTGCATCGAAATAGCGCTGCAAAGTGCCATGACGTTCAAGGTGATTCTCCGTCAGGTTAAGAAGGACACCCACACGCGGCTTAATGACGTGGCACGATTCGAGTTGATAGCTCGAAGCCTCGACCACGAGAACCTCCGAAGCCCCTGACGAGCGCTCAAGACTATCGGCCTTCAAATCTGATACGACCGGCACTCCGACGTTTCCGCATAGAAAAGAGGCTCGGCCCGCCTCCGAAAGTACGTGGTGGAGCAAACTTACCGTCGTGCTCTTGCCGTTGCTCCCTGTAACAATAGCCGAACTCCCGCCATGAAGCTGAATACCAAGTTCGAGCTCACTAATCATTGGAATCTTGCGGCGAGCCAACGCGGCGTATGCAGGGGACTCGTGGGACACACCAGGACTCAAAACGGCGAGCGCCACATTCTCAAGGTGGTCCCCTATTCGCTCTCCATCGACTCCAAGGTAAACTTTTGCACCATTGTTGATAAGCCTATCAACCTGGTCTCTGTATTTACTCTTTTGGCGAAATTGTGACTCAGAGGTCTTATCTACGGCGCAGCGATTTACTCCCAAGCGCTCCAGAAGTGCGAGGGTCTCCACTCCACTAACACCGAGCCCCACGACTAAAACGCGTTGCCCTTTCTTTTCGATTTCCTTGAGTAGGCCCCGAGCGTCCATCCTTCTTTCTCTCCTCGGAACAAAAATAAACTACCGAAGCTTCAGCGTCGTCAGTGAAATGAGCGCCAGCACTATCGATATAATCCAAAAGCGCACGATAATTTTCGGCTCCGCCCACCCTTTGAGCTCAAAGTGATGATGAATAGGAGCCATGCGAAACACGCGCTTCCCGGTCAATTTAAACGAGTAGCGCTGCACTATAACTGAAAGCGCTTCAACCACAAAAATACCACCCGCAAGCACAAGAACAATCTCTTGCTTGGTGAGGACTGCGGCAAACCCGAGCACGGCCCCAAGGGCTAGTGCCCCGATATCGCCCATAAATATTTGAGCGGGAAAGGTGTTATACCAAAGAAAGCCCAGGCCCCCTGCAATGACAGAGGCAAGAATAATCGATAATTCCCCAACTCCTGGAACATGCGGAATACCGAGGTACGGAGCCGCAACCGCATTGCCTGCAAGGTAAGCAAAAAGGGCATACGTCGCGGCTACCGTCATCACGGGTCCGGTCGCAAGACCGTCAAGTCCATCGGTAAGATTCACGGCATTACTTGTCCCCACGACTACCAGCGCCATGAACGGGATAAAGAGAAGTCCCAAGGATACTTCAAGGCCCTTCACAAAAGGGAAATGCAAATCGGTAGGGAAACCTACGGCAGCAAGAATTGCGCCCGCGACTAGCGCGATGGCGAATTGGGAAACCATTTTCTGGCGCTCGCTAAGACCTTTGGAGTTCTGCTGGCGCACTTTACGCCAGTCATCAAAGAACCCTATGGCCCCGTACAGGACAAGCACCAGGACCGTAAGCCATACATACAGGTTGGAGAGGTCGGCAAAGAGCAAGGTGGAAAGCAGCACAGCTATTACCATCACCAAGCCTCCCATCGTGGGAGTGCCCTTCTTTCCGGCATGACCCTTTGGGCCATCATCCCGAATTGGCTGTCCCTGGACCCCAAGCTCCTTAAGCTTTCGAATAAAGACCGGCTCAAGCGCAAGCACAAAGGCAAAGGAGAAAAGAAACGCAGCCATGGCCCGAAAAGTTTGGTAGCGGAATACGTTCAGCCAGCTGTATTCGTCGCGCAGAGAAAGCATCAAGTGATACAACATTACCTATTCTCCCCCCGGATTTTTAGATTTGCTTTCTGATTGAGACGGAACCTGTACCGCAGTCTCTCTCGCAGGTTCTCTCTCTGTCTGCCCGTAACGATTGCCAAGCTCCTGCTCCATGTGCTTGACCGCTTTATCAAGGCCAATACCTCGCGAGGCCTTCACCATAAATACGCAGGCACCTGCATGAGACGCGCGCTGCTGAAGAATCCAGGTAGCGGCCTCGTCCGCCGAAGCGCAGTGGGCCTGGGGGAATGCCTTCGATTCGGAAGAAAGATAGCGCCCCGCTTCGGGCCCGACCGCGGCTAACGCAGCGGGCCGAAGCGCGGCAACGCGCTTGCCAATTTCATCATGATACAAAGCAGAGAAACTTCCGAGCTCAAGCATGTCTCCAATTACCAAAGCAACGGGCAAACCCGAAGCTTGTAGATCCGAGGCTAAATCGAGAAACGCACCCATGGAGGCAGGGTTTGCATTGTAAGAATCGTCGATGAGACTGATGTTCTCACCGAAGTGCTTTAAATTCATGCGCATAAGCGGCGCCACAAAAGACGCGAGTCTCTTGGCAGCGAACTCAAGGCTCATAGAAGGAACGAGCGCACAGGCCGCGAGCACGGCGCATGCGGCGTTATAAGCATTCTGTGTACCGAGCGTACTCATACGCACGGCTGCTCTTTCAACAGCGCCTTCACGCATACGTTCGAGTTCAAAGGATACGCCTTCAAGCCCTAAACTCTTTAGATTGACGATGCGTAGGGTACTCCCCTGCTCGGCGCCGAATCGCTGAACCTTAAGGGCGCCGCGAGGATCTACCCTTGCAAGCTCATCTTGAATCACACTGCTGTCATCTCGCAGAATCACGGAGCCCCCGGGGCGAAGTCCCTGCACTATTTCAAATTTTGCTTGTGCAATTCCCGCCAAGCTTCCGAGGCATTCGATATGCGCGGGCGCCACGGTGGTAATTGCCACATGATCAGGCTGAGCGAGCTTTGAGAGGTGCGAAATCTCTCCAAAATGATTCATGCCCATCTCAACCACTGCCCACTCATGCTCGCGGCTGAGGCGGCAAAGGCTGTAAGGCACCCCCACATGATTATTGTAAGACTTAAGGGAGTACCCTCCCGGACCAACGCCGAGAAGAATGTGGGCCGCTATCTCTTTTACGGTGGTCTTACCGACCGACCCAGTCACGGCAAAGAGTGGCGTATTAAGTTCTCGTCTCCACCAGCTCGCAAGCTGAGAGAATGCCGCAAGGGAGCTCGGGACTACGACGATTCGATCGGCATCAGGGTGACTTACAAAGGCACTCCCGTCCTCGACAAGCACAAGCGCCGCGCCTCGTCCCAGCACATCAGGAACAAAGGAGTGCCCATGCGTCTTCTCTCCGGGGAGCGCAACAAAAAGTTCGCCCCCTTTTATGGCACGCGAATCAAACTCCGCACCTCGGCACACTATCTTCGAGTCTTCTGGTGAAGGGCGAAGAGCTGCCCCACCCACAACTTCGCAGAGCTTTAATTTGGAAAGGCTAATCGTCACCGGATTACAGTCCACGCAGTAAAGAATCTTCTTGGGAGCCTCTGAAAAACTCCCTCTCCGCGTACTCAGCGTCCTCCGCGTTATTTGAGAACTATTGAAGAACGCGGAGGACGCTGAGTACGCGGAGGGAAAACACGACAAAAAAAGTTCCGTTTCCAGGTTTTTCAGAGGTTCCCTGGGTGAAGATAGCGTAAACTGAGGGCTGCCACTAGGCAGAGAGGGGGGGGGATTTCGAGGTTTTAGGCCTTTCGCGAAACCTGACACTAGCTGCGTGCCGGAGCGCTGCAAAAGAAGGCCCGAACCTCCTCCTGGTCCGAAAAATGGTGCTTGGTAGTGCCAATAATTTGATAATCCTCGTGCCCCTTCCCTGCAATAAGGACCACGTCTCCCGGGCCCGCAGCCCGCAGTGTCTTTTGAATGGCCTCCCTCCGATCCGCTTCAACAATCCCCGACTCTCGGATTAAGGAACCACTTTTA
>JBIKWF010000201.1:0-4091 GCA_044356455.1 Bdellovibrionota bacterium
CCACTTTTACCAGATAAGATTTGAGCAATAATGGCATCAGGGTTTTCTGTCCTAGGGTTGTCAGAGGTAACAACCACCCTGTCAGCAAGTGCAGCGGCCACATCGGCCATAAGGGGCCTCTTACCCCCATCCCTATCTCCTCCGCAGCCGAACACTGCCCATAACTTCCCAGGCGTAATCTCCTTGAGCGAAGACAGAGCCTTCTCGAGCGCATCAGGGGTATGGGCATAGTCAACATAGACCGAGGGGTCAGCGTCCCTGACTCTTTCAAGACGCCCCGGAACTTGGGGTAAACTCGCCAGCTGTTCTGCGACAAGCCTTGGCTCAATCCCAAGTCCCACCACACAACCAAAAGCGGTCGCCAAATTATGGGCGTTATGTCTCCCGATAAAGGCCGAAGTAATAGCGAACTGCTCTCCACGGAACTTTAGGGTTAGGCGGCTCCCCCCTATATCCTCCCTATAGTCTGAGATACGAATGGCACTATCTGAATTGATACTGCCCGAATCAACACAGCTGCCATCAAATCCAAAAGTCAGAACTTCAAGGCGCGCATCTTTCTTGAGCGCTTGCGCAAGCTCAAGGCCGTAAGGATCGTCGATGCCTATTACCGCCACTCTTGTCCTCTTGGGCGAGGCCGCAAGAAGCTCGAAGAGCTGCTTCTTCGCCCTAAAATAGCTCTCCATAGAACCATGGTAGTCCAAATGATCTCGCGTAAGATTCGTAAAGGCAGCGACATCAAACTCTACGTGGTCCGCCCGCGACTGATCGAGGGCATGAGAAGAAACCTCCATCACACAAGACTTAAGTTTTCTTGTAACCGCCTCAGCCATCAAGCGGTGTAGATCGACCGCATCGGGAGTGGTGAGCGCGCCTTCCGCAGTCATCTCCTCTCCAAACCCAGTGCCCAGGGTGCCGATACGAAGGCTCGGATGCCCCAAGCGATTAAGGAGATGAAAGACAAGCCAGTTCGAAGTGGTTTTACCGTTGGTGCCGGTGATTCCAATAGTCCGGAGCTTAGACGAAGGCTCCTGAAACCGCGCCGAGGAAAGTAAACTAAGCGCCACCTTCGTGTTCCCTACTCGTAGGAGCGGAAATCTGTCAGGAATCGCATCCGAACGAGAGAAGTCTCTCTGAACCACGGCAGCGACGGCCCCTCGCGCGGCAGCATCCGCGAGGAAGGCATGCCCATCAGCTTTTGCACCCGAGATAGCAACAAAGAGAGTTCCCGGCGCCACCTTGCGGCTGCTAAGGGCAATATCCCTCGCGATAAGTGATTCGGCTTCCGCCGTCGAAAGGCGCCCAAGATCAATCTCAGCACGAAGAGTCTCGGCAAGAGAGAAGAGACGGGAGTTCCATTCAGGAGGCAAAAATGAGCCTGTGGTCATAGCAGACGGTTTCTAGCAAAGTTTGAGAGAAACGTCAGTCGAAGTTCCAATTCTCGAGGCGTTAAGTGCCTTCATCCCCGCACCTTCCCCACCTAAACTATTGAAAACAGCGGATAAGGAACGGGAGACTGCGCTTAATATCTACCACTACCCGATTCGTACCCTTCAAATAGTAAACAAAGTTCTTCTCTGAGGCATTTCGAACGTATAAGGTCCCCCCTTTGAAGTGAATCAACGATCGCTTCAGACCAAAGAGGCCGATGATCAAAGCAGTTTCCACCACGCCCCATTTGGACTTACGCGCCAAGGCACTGGCCGTATTAAAGGAACCACCTTCTCAGGTTCTCCTCGCTGCCCGCGGGAATAGCGCGCTTCGAGATGAGATTCTCGCAGTCCTCCTCGCGAAGGCGCTTGAGCATGAGTCTATTCGCCCGGGGCCGCCGCGAGAATCGAATTCCACGATGTGTAGCGATGGAGAAGTATCATCCGCCGAGCTGGCCGAAGCGTTAGTAACGCCTGGCCTTGACCCGATTATTTGGAGAAAGCGCATACTCGTAATAGACGACTTCCCCGCTGTTTTAGAGTTTCTCCGAGTTTTGCTCTCCCAGAAAGGGGCAGAGGTCGAGGCGCAGCCGAATCTTGCCAGTGCGCGTGCTCAGCTTGAGAAAAAGAGGTTCGATCTGGTGCTCTCCGATATCTCACTCCCCGACGGGGACGGCTTTGAGCTTTTTACCGATCTCGAAAGGCTCTCAGCCAAGTCAGTGCCTCGAGCGGCAGTAGTACCGCTTATCCTCACCACTGGATTTGGATATGACGAGACGCACGCCATCGTGAATGTGTCTGAAGCCATGCGAGCGAAGGGCATGGGAGAACTTACGGTCCTCTATAAGCCCTTTAAGGACGAAGAATTAACCTTAAACATACACCGAGTTCTCTGCCCCCACATTGCGAGAACTAGTGCTGCGTAGTTTTAAAAGCTTCAAAATAGACTTTCTATTCCCTGTGGAATCTCCATGAGACACTCGAGCTTGCCTCAACGCTTATGAGCCCCCCTCCCCAAATGGGCTTACGAGCCTTCTAGTAACTGACTGTAAATGCTATGCAAATCATGGCTCCGCAAAGGAACTGCTCTGGGCAGGGTGCGCCCTATGGGCACACAAAAAATCGAGTAACATCTCAAAATCATGCCCTCCCTCACGACGGCATGGAGATTGCAGATAGTCCCCCGGATTCTCTGGTGGGGTGCCTAACATGACTATTTTTCGTTCCTGCGGATTTCACGCATGCCTTCTGCTTTCAGCAGCACTGTTTAGCCTGTTCCACGTTTCTGGTGCCAAGGCAGACACCATTATTCAAATTGACCCCGAGCTTCCCTACGGCTGCCTTATTCGAACCGAGGCGCGCATGGCGCAGCCTGCGGTAATTAACCCTAACGGAATAACAGCTCGCTCTCTCTCTGAGAAAGAAACACAAAAAAGGATCCTCGGCCTCAAGCTCAAAATTAAAAGCCTTCTCTCCCGAGGGCCCAGAAGACCGGCGAAGTCAAAAAAAGTGGCGGCTGCTCGCGTACATCTACAAACTCTTCAAAACCTCAAACAAACTTGCAGAACCCTTCGCGAGACTCAATGCAAAAATGGCAAACAAGACTCCAGTGAAAGCGGCGTCGACTGCGGAGGTATTTGCGGGAATTCTTGCCAGCTACCGCTCCCTGGCAACACGCCTGAGCCGACACCCGGGGAAACTATTGCGCCAACGGCCACACCAACGCCAACATCCACAGCAACACCAACTGCCACCCCGACTCCTACTCCCTATCGCCCGATTCCACGCCCTGCCCTCATTGAGAATCAGGAGTGCACTGACGGTATCGATAATAACGGAGATGGACTCATCGACTTCGGGATGGGCAACCTTGGCGAGGCAGACTTCGGCTGCTTCGGTCCAAATGGACAAGAAAGCGGGCAAGACTATGGCTTTACCCAGATCTCACCCAGTAACGATACGCGCATTGTTTATGTGAGTAGCTCTTCTGGTGACGACGGAAACTCAGGGCTCTCGGCTGACCGCCCAAAACGCACCCTCGCCGCTGCCTACCAGCTTTTGCGCTCAGGCTTCCCCGATTGGCTCCTTCTTAAACGGGGAGACACCTTTGATGGCAGCGACTGGCGCCAGCGCCTTGGGCGAGAGCTCGATGGGAACGTTGAAAGTGGCTACACCTGGTACAAGAACGGGAGATCCTCTTCTGAGCGCATGGTTATCGCGTCCTATGGCAACTCCGGCGTTCGCCCGGTGGTCATTGCCTCGAACATAGCCAGCGCCACACGCGCAGGGAGAACCGGACTTAACATCACAAGCCAAAAACATCTGATGGTTTCAGGGCTCGACTTCTACGCAGCGCCCTGCGACCCGAACTCACCACGCTTCTCCGATGTGGGATGTGCCGTGGGAATTCAGCTTTACGCCCAAGCGGAAGATGTTCTTATTGAAGACAATCGAATTCGTTACTTCGGTAGCGGCATCAATGTACAGAATGCGGGACCTAACCCAGACCAGAAATGGAATGAGGTGGTAATTCGAAGAAACATCATTCACCACAACTATCACCCTTTCACACATTCTCAAGGGATCTATACCGCGGGTGCAGGTAAACTCCGCATAAGTCAAAATGTCATGTACAAGAACGGCTGGAACGATGATATGCGA
>JBIKWF010000082.1:0-19778 GCA_044356455.1 Bdellovibrionota bacterium
TAGCCCCTATTGCTCATACGCCCTATCAGGTTCCGAACTCCCTACGGTGCTGCAAGTAGTCCTTTACGCGGGGATCTCCGCGAATAGGGGCTCAGCTCGCCTTTTCAGTTCGCATATTTTGGCGCAATCGAGCTGAAGCGTGAAAAGGCGGCTACAGATTGTGTCCAAAATGAAGATTTATGTTCTACGGGACACAATCCTAATCAGTTCTGGAACCTGGATTCTCAATCAAGTACTGCATGCACGCACCGTTAATGAACTCAGCGCGCACATAAATTGAACGGTATTTTCGGCGATACTCAGCGCCTTGCATGGTTCGGTCAATATAGTGAGGACGCGCAGCACCGCCAGGGTCTGGGTTGGCGTTACCTTTGAAATCAAGGTCGCGGATCACCGTGCCTGAGGTTGTTGTGGTCTCAACTTTCCGCACTTTGTCTCTATATATTCCCGGAAGAATTACGACCGCACCAAACTGGGTGTCAGAGGCTGGTTTCCATATGAATCCAGTCTTGAATCCGTCTGTTGGATCTCCGTCGTAGCAGGAATCTCGCGGGGTAGGTAGGTCAGGGTCTTCGCTCGAGGCAAAGGTGTTTACGTTAACTTCATCGACGGCGATTCCAGAGGGGGAGGATAACGTGGAGGACGCTTTGGTCTGGGGGTTAAACGCCACATACCCGCTACTTGAAGCAAAGGCGAGTTCTTCGCCGGGGTCTGAGAGAAATTCCCCTACGACGACATCCACTGCTTCAGCAACTGAGGTGCGAGCGAGCACTTTCCCTTCTGGGTCTACCACTACTGCGGTAGTTTTTGCTGAGCCCTTGCGCACAAAAAGAAAATTGTCAGACCCATCTTCACGCGCAAGTGGTACTGGACGAGAGAAATTAATGAGCGACCTCGAGATGCGCGCTTGTACGCGTCTTGTGCCAGCCGCTGGGTCCTTGATGACTACCCGCAGAGAGCCCGAGGCTGGTTTCACTAGTACGGCAAGCCAGTCGTGCGTACTACCGGGATTATAGAAAAAGGCGGTATTTAATTTTCTTCCAAAAGAGATTGTCTCTTCACTCCCATTTGAGAATAGGGCGGTGGAAAGATGCCAGATAAGAGAAGCGCCCGAAGCGGAGGTGTAGGCACCGTCGATCAGTCCATCTCCGTTAAAATCGCCACCAGCAATAAGAGTGTCTGAGGTAGAACCAAAATTCACACTTTGAATTCCCGAGTCACTCGGGATGTTCCAGGTAACCGTGGATCCTACCGCACGAAGATACCCAATGAGCGGGACGCCGGCCGTAAGCCAGGGACCAGGAATCAGATTATCGCCCACGCTTCCCGCCTCTCCTAAAGAGACAGCGGCTGAATCATTCTGGGCATTCCAGAGGAGTGTGCCGTCTGATTCGATGGACACCACGGTGCGGTCGCTTTTTCCATCAGAGTCAAAATCAAGCGGCGCAGAGTGGCTAGCAAGGGGCGTAAAAAACCCTCCTGCGGCGACTATTGTTGAGAGGCCTAATGATTTGGCGCGGCTAATAAATCTACCTATGGCATTCATAGCTCACGTTCCCCAAAAAGGTATGGAACCCCTAAACTTTATATCTCACGGGATCCCTTCGGGTCCGTGAGATTACCGTTGAAAATCGGCCATCCGGGCCGATTTTCAACATAGCCCCCTCTCCGTTCGCCACGACAGAGTGTCGAACTGCGAGGGGGCTCCAAATCGCTCCCGATGGTCGCGATTTGCTAACGCCATCCCGTCTCCGCGCTGATCGCGCTACGCCGCGGCTCGCAGACGAGGCGCGCCGTAGCCGATAGGCGAAGGCGGCCGGGCGTTAGTTAGCCGGCATTGCTCACAGTCCGTTGGGGCCGTGAGCAATGCCGGCTAAAAGATAAGGAACTAGGTAAGCAATTTGCATACCGCTCGGAGCAGCTGAACAGAAGATAACGTTTTCAGCCTATTATAGATCGCAAAAGGCAGAGTAGGGAAGGAATTTGCCCAGTGGCTACTTTGCCCGCTCACTTAGATGCACATAAAGATCGGATACAGGAAAGGCCGGGTCCAGGGTGCGCATGCCGTAGCTTGTCTCGGCCGGCGAAGCTTCGGCAAATTGGTACTGATAAATGCGCTCAAGCCGAGCAACTTTTTCTTGAAGAAAGGGCCACACTTGCTCGCCGTAAGCGAGTTGAGAGTTGACCCCTTGAGCTCCTGACTCAGTAACCCACACGCCGACGGAGAGCTCGTTTAAGAAATCTTCGACTCCTCCGCTTCTCGTAACGTTCTCAAACTGCTTGCCGTAAAAATGCACCGCCCACTTATCAAGAAAATTCTGCGCGCCTGCGTCGCGCATAGCGCGGTTGTAATCTATGGTTTCGGAAAAATTTTGATTAATCGCTGTGGTTCCACCATTGAGCACGAGCTTCGAGGGGCTCGCGGATTTAATGGCATTGTGAGCGAAGGCGAGAAGCTCAACGTATGCCACGGGATCGGTGGTCACTTGTAGGATAGTATTTTCACCGAAGGAGGGGTTATTCGGCTCGTTCCAGACTTCATATCCTACTATCTTGGAATTGCCGGCGTAACGCTCTGCGATAGGAGCAACAAACTCCTCAACAAAGGTGCGGCGTGGATTGCCGCCTGACCAGTTGGCGCTATTTGCCATCCAGCCGGGAGCTCCTGTGAGAACTACAAGCGCATCAACCCCCGCTGGTATGCTTGCCGCTACTTCATCGTAGAATCCAAGATTGAGGGGAGAGCTAGGAGTAGGCTGTACGGCATCTGTCCACGCAAACAGAACTCGAACGTGATTGAGCCCCAATTCGTCACGGACCTCGCGTAGCTGGGCTGCGGTTGAGCCGAATCGCAGATCAGATGCAAAGGCGTTTGTTCCGAGGATGCTTACGTCGATGGTTTTCCGCGGCACATCGACTGACTCTAAGGCGTCTTTGGCAGCGGAGCAGGCGGAGAGAAAGAGGCCGGCGCTGAGGAGTAGGGACGTAACGCGTATGGTGAAGGAGCGGGATAGTGACATAGAAGAGTATCTCCAGGGTGAGGCGCTTACCAAGGAAGAGTAGCGAGTGACGGGTCTTGGGGGAAGCGGTGATCTGGGTGGCAGAGGCTGCTCCCTATCGGCGTAATAATTGGTCTGGTAGGGCGCCCTGTCCCTAGGGCGCCGTGCTCGAAATGCCTCGGTCACTTGGTCCCGGCATGAAAACCTTTCCAAGCGCAGCGACTGCTATTAGAAATTTTAGCGGGTGCAAAAGAACTCTACCTGGGTTGAAATCTCTCTACTCCTTGTCCGCATAGGGCTTCTCTTTGATGATCTGAGTTCGTCCCTCAAAGCGCTTTCGAATCTTAAGCTCGTCGGGGATCCAAGAGTTTTGAGCAAGCCATTGGTAAATGCGCTCTCCTGCCATGCGATGGGCGATTTCATTGGGATGCCTATCTCCGCCGGGAATCACTTGGAGACGCTCAAGAGGAATGCCTTCATAGAGGCTATAAAGATCTAAATTCGGAATTCCCTTGCCTTGCAGGAACTCTCCCACTTGTTGGTGGATGGGCGTAAACGGGTACTCGGAATCCAGCGGAAGCCCGAAGAGTGGGAATACCACGGCCAGCAAGGGAACATTCGCCGCCTTTGCTTTGTTCGCAATCTCTTCAACCGAGGACTCAAAAGACGCCCGAGATTTCGGATTCTCAAAGAGATCAAGGAAGTATTTGGTATATTCGTCGCGCGTCTTGTTGTTATGGAGGCGTTCAACGACAAACTTCAGTGTATGCCAGTAGTGAAAGAGCCACTTTTGGCGCTCGGTCATCTGCAAAGCACCAAAACGATTGAAGTCGCGGATTCCGGTAGGACGGTAGGGTTTTAGCTCAGGATCGTTGAGCGTAATTTGAAGAATAATGGCATCGGCGCCCATCTTGAGCGCATGATCCACTTCCTCAATTTCATGGGACGTGGAATAGCCAGGCACTCCAAAATTAACTACTTCGCCCTTACGACTTGTCGCATTTAAATTAAGCATGCGCTCAAGCACCTTAGGAAAGGCGTCGGTAAATTGCATGTAGGGAGCAAATGAGTAGGAGTCTCCCACGACGGCAATTCTAAAGGTGCCGGGGGCCTTTTCCTGTGGGTAGGGGTAGTCTTTGAGGGTTGGGCTGTTTTCGTGCTGAAAATAGAAGGGGGGCCTGTCGCTCCACTGCTTGGTAGTGGAACCTTTCGATTCCAAGAACCTTACCGTGGCTTCGACGCCGAGGAGCCCAATCGCAAGGCCGAGGAGGCTAACAAGAATTCCACCTAAGAGCTGCCTAACCATCTGAAAATACCAAATAAAGAGCAACCATTCGGTAAACCACACAGGTTGCACGTAGGCCGCATCACAACAGAGCTCTGGTCAGGAGGCAAGCGGACGAGTCGGTGCTCGCGTACCGCAAGATGTTGTTTTCCCACGTCCCTATCGCCTTCTTAATAGCCTTCGCGGGTTCCCTTAGGTTCCAGCGGTTCTCAGATGGCCGCGCCCTACCTCAGGTTTTGCTTTGAAGATAGACGCGATGCGTCCCTAAATATCTGGACAGTAGAGCTACAAAAACGTAAGGGAAACTCTGTATGCAGTCGACCTCCGCAGCCACGGTAATCCCCGAATCGCTTTCCGCCGCATCCCGCGCCTTACTTGGAGAGTGTATATACGGCAAGGAGCATGCGCTTTCCTTCCTCGAGAAACCTATCGTTGATGGGGAAAAGATCTCGCGACACGACGAGGACTTAGTCCTACACTTCGCTTTTAAAGAGCTGGTAGCCCAAACTTTGAGTGCGAAGCCTGAAGAAGATCAGCTAATGGAGGAAAATCGCCTCGTTCAGTGGGAAAGTGCTCTGGGTGTGGTACTTCACAAAGTTCATGGGGACGTCAAAAAAGCGGCTTCTTATGCGCCTCTTCTTAAGGCCTTTGAGGGACAAGTAAAAACTCCGGAAGATATCAAAGTTCTCGAAAAGGCGCTCGTTGATGTAGCGGGTGGGAGGGCTTTGGAGCGCTCCTTGGTCCGTGGACTCCTCAATCAAGTTGAAGGGAGATGCGTCGCTGCGTCAGCTGAGGATCTTACCGAGGAGGCACTTGGCTCTTCTGCACGTACCGGTTTCAAAGAGTTCGGCCGAATACTCGCCTCTCGAATTCAAGTAGACAGAGAAAGCGGCAAGCTTTTTTTGCTTGGTGAGCTTGGCAGCGGATGCGGTTTTGGCGGCTGTGATAGAAATGCAATCTTACATTTTGCAGTGCTCGAGCTGGCGCAGCGCACACTGAGCAGTGTCGTGGTAGAGGGGCCATCAGGCGAGGGAAAAGAAAGCCCCTCGCGAGCATCCCTCGGAAAGTGTGCGAAGTGGTGGGACTCCTTGTGCGGTCTCTTGCGAGAGACGTGGAAGGGCCCTAAGGGAACTTTCGAAGCGGGACTTGGAGCGGTGTGTGAAGCCTTGCGTAGAGCGAGTGTTAACGATGCACATCGAGAGACCTTCTCTCGCGTCTTTAAGAAAGTCGTGCCTCATGAGCATCAGCTCCTTCTCTCCTACATGTTAACTCAGGCATCGCGTGATTCGCGGGGCGCGGAGACTCTAAATGCCCAAGGCAACTTAGGGAGCCTCTGAAAAAGTCTGCTCTGTGAACTCTGTGCTCTCTGTGGTTGATTTAAATTGTTGCAGAACCACAGAGGACACCGAGATCACAGAGAGAAAAAATAGAATATCACGGTTTCTCAGAGGTTCCCTAGACTAGAGCCCTGAGCTCGACACTTATTCCGAGTTCCACATCGGAGTCTTCCGCAGTAAAGTGCTGGCCTATGTTTGATAAATCTATAGGTCAATTCCCAATAAAATCCAGCACCATTTTTCTAAACAGCTGTGGAGTAGCGCCGCTTTTTACCCCCGCAGCGGAGCGCTGCAATGAAATCGTTTCCGCTCAGCGCGAAACCGCGCTTGGTATGTGGCAGCGGTTCGGGAGCGACTGCGAAAGATTTCGGGACGCTTTTGCGCGCCTGCTTTCGGCGCCAGCTTCCGATGTCGCTTTTGTGCAGAACACCTCAGAAGGCATCAACCATATTGCAAATGGCTTTCCCTTTGAGGCAGGTGACGAAGTCATCAGCTACATTCATGAGTATCCATCGAATCATTATCCTTGGCGGCTGCAAGAGCGCCGAGGGGTGGTGCTGAAACTGCTGCCTGATGTAGCGCTTTCCTCCGGTCTGCCCCCAGGGAGGCCGCGTGCATGGGCCATGGAGGATTTGAAAAAACTGGTTACCTCGCGCACGAAGATGGTGGCGCTTTCGCATGTGCAGTTCACGAGTGGCTTCGCAGCTCCTCTTGAAGAGCTTGGAGACTTTTGCGCGGAGCGCGGCATTTGGTTAGTGATCGATGCCGCTCAGAGTCTTGGGGTGCTTCAGATAGAGGTGCAGCGCTACAAGATTTCGGCGCTAGCTTCCTCGGGCTGGAAGTGGATGCTTGGGCCAGCAGGAACAGGCGTTTTGTATACGAGCGCTGCTTTGCGTAAGAAACTTGCCATCACACAGGCCGGTCCCTATCTCATGACGCAAGGAGAAGATTATCTTAATCATGCCTGGCAACCGCATGAGGATGCGCGCAGGTTTGAATATAGTACGCCGCCCTTGCCGCTTGTGGGCGCGCTTGCATCTTGTGCAGAGTGGATTGGGGGGAAGTATGGTGCTGCAGCGGTTGCTGCTGAGGCGCGTGGCTTTCGCCGCCAGCTTCGTGAAGAGCTTAAGAGCTCAAGTTTAGTCCCCGCCGATTTTGGTGAGGAATTCGAGTCAGGGATTATGTCGTATATGACTGCGAAGGATCCTGTGCTTGTGAGGAAGGAGCTCATTGCAAGTGGTGTTACGTGTTCATCGCGCGGAGGGTATTTGCGGTTTGCTCCGCATTTTTTCACTACTGCGGATGAGATAGAGCGAGCAGCGTTTATTATTAAGAGAATAGTAGGATAGGAAGCTGCGTTACGCCCTTGCCGCTAGGCGGCTGAGAGCTAGGGAGCCTCTGAAAAACTCACCTCTGTGTACCTCTGATTCCTCTGAGGTGAAATTTTCATGAAGAAATTCACCACAGAGGGCACTGAGGTACACAGAGGTGTCTTAAGAATGAAGATTCTTCAGAGGCTCCCTAGGCCCCGCGGATACGAATCCAATGGTGAGGGGTATCCATGACTAGTTGCCATTAACAATCAGCGAAGTGTGCAAATGCTTGCTGCGTGCTGGCACGAGAGATCTTGCGGCACTCCGAGGACGGCGCGCCCTACCTAGTGGTTGAACATCTGGGTTGGGGCGCTGCGTTTCACCTTTTCCGTTCGGCAGAGGGCGAGACAAGCGTTGAGGCGCCGAATCGGAATCTGCGGGAGATCGATGAGCAGTTACCATTCCGTTTTCGGAGATGTGTGCAAATATGTGCTGAGTGCTGGCACGAGCGATCATGCGGCACCGCGCGGACGCGGCGCCCAACCTTTCAATGCTACGCGACTGGGTAGGGCGCGCCGTCCCCGGCGAGCCGCAAGATCTATCGGCTCGGCAGGTTGATGTAGTTAGCCTAAGAACTTAATAATCGAAAATATTCAAATCTAAAGGGTAGTTTGTATTTTTTTCGGCACGCCGGGGACGGCGCGCCCTACCGGATCCCAATGGCGAAATGGGGATCGATTGCGAAAGCGGAGGAGAGCGAGTGCGGCAGTGCTTTCCTTGGGAGGCCCACGTGGGAGGATTGACGTGACAACCCTGGGCCAACCTCAACGAGTGGTGAGACGAATTTCCGCATGACGCCTTGAAGCTTTAGCCTTTAGGGGGCTTTGCAACTAGGGGCCAGGCAGAATCCACTCGTGTAACCACTGTATGTTCGCACTCCTTTAGGACGAACGCTTCTTGTAAGCGTTTTTCGTCTTCTCTCCCCCGCTGCTGAGCTCAATCACGCAGAACCCACAGCCTGCCACTTAAACGCGAACTGCCGAAGCAGCTTTTGTCTAAGGGCAGGCCGTGGGCTGCGCACTCACACTCCGCTAGCGCCGCCGTCGGGCGACGAGCAGACCGGCAAATCCGAGGAGGGCCGTGGCGCCGGGTCCGGGCACGGTGATCGCCACCGTGCCCATTTCCGGGTTGTTAGGGCAGTTCGTGCCCTGCCAGTCCCACTGGGGCCCGCTTCCCTGGCCCGATCTCAAGAACACCGTCGTTCCGGGGCCCGCCGCGCTGAGGTTGACCGTGAGGGTCCCCAGCAAGGTGCTCGTGGTGCCAAGCGCCACGGGCGACGAGAAGAATCGTGAGTAGGTGACGGGACCAACGGTCCCGCCAAGGCTGGGCTCGAAGGTCCAGCTGTAGTTGCTCACCAGACCGGTATCTCCGCTGGTGATGAAGTTGAACCCGACGTACGACAGGTCTGCTGTCGTCGTGCCACCCGTGAGGGTTACGGTGAACGGGATGTTCACCGTAGCCCCAAGGCTGCTGTTGTAGCTACCCTGGGACGGGCCGAAAAAGATCCCGGCGTTAGCGACCGGGACCACGATGCTGGACAGGGCGAGCCCTGCCAAAACTGCGCTGATCTTCATCTTTTCGACTCCTTCTCTTGCCTGGCTCTCTCCAGCCTTGAGGACGAAGAGTACAAACATCACAGGGTCTCACGCTGAGACCCAAAACCTTTGATGCCGCACTCAACTCCCCAACCCAAACTGAGGCGCGGAGAAAATGTCCGCGAAACTCCTCGGCTTGAGTTGAGGTTTGAGTGCTCTCTGCACTACCCGTAACCAGCTAATGTTAAAGAACGCAGGACAAAACCTATTACTCCAGCCCAGGAGTAGCCCCAAAACCGGCGGTGCTCAAGAGCAACTCACGATTGATGCTCTTTTAAGGATGATGCAGCGCATGCTGTTTCTCAAAATTCGATAATAATCTCTCTGATGTTGACTCCCGCTGACTCCCAGAGGATTTCTGGGAGGAAAACGGGGGGAGAAACTCATGTGGGCGGCCTAGAGTAAGGGTAAAAGACCCCTTAGGCAAATGTATCCGAGTGGAGGTTCGTTCATTTGGAAGAGTGATTTCGTATAGTTATTCTTGATTACTCTCCAGTGACCACGTAAAACATTGGCGCCCGTGAACCAGGCTCGATCTTTTGGAGTATTGCGGTATGAGATTCTTCCAAAGTTTGTATGCGGTCGCAGCGGCTACTTTCCTCTCCTTACCACTTCTCTTTGGGGGTTCAGCTTTACAAGCTCAGTCATGCCCTGCTCCTCTCGGTGAAGGTCCGGGAAGACTTCCTCCCTGTCTTCGTCCAATTCATCCAGCCCTAAACTGCATCTCTCCTAATCTCGACGGCACGTACACGGCGAAGTGGGGATACGTCAGCGAAAATCTTTTGTGTTGTCCCTCGTATGATCTGCCAATAAGGTCGGAAGGCGTGATTGATGATTTCTCGGGTGATTTTGATCCGCGCGTAAACTTCTTTACGCCTGCGCCAATTGACCGCGGCCAGCCCGCAACTTTTCCTCCGGGAACTCAAGCGCAGGCGTTCTCTACTACTTGGGACGGCTCGCCGCTTACCTGGACAGTTCGTTATTTTACTCTGACCCCGCCGCTATTTTTTGCGGAGGAGTCGGCGACTGCCGATGCTTCAAATATCGTAAACTACTGTGACAGTCAGCCTCCAAGTTGCAACGCAGGTGGGCCCTATGTTGCGCCGTGTGGTGGAACTCAAACGGTCGTTACCCTAAATGGTAGTGGCTCAAGCGATCCGGATTCCCCTATTAGTTATAACTGGAATGTCGTCTGTAATGGGGAGGTGCCGGTTGTTGAAGGCGCTTCTACGGTAAACCCTGTGGTGAGACTTGCTCGTCCTGGCCTTGGTCTCCCTGTTTCATGCAGCGCTTTGCTGACCGTGAGTGGCGGCGGCGATTCTTCTGAGTGCCAAAGCACCATCAATGTTCCGGCATGTAATCTAGACTGCCTTGGTCAGCCAGGCGGCAGCGCGCAGCTTGATCAATGCGGAGTCTGCAATGGAAGTAACTCCTGCCTTGATTGCCTTGGTGTTCCCAATGGGGGCGCCGTTCTTGATCGCTGCAATGTTTGTGCAGGTGACGGAACCTCTTGCCTTGGCTGTGAGTCTACGAATGTGGCTTCAATCCAGATCTCTCTGGATGGCGGCGCTCAAAGCCAAGAGAATTTGATTTCTCGCGGCCTTTTCCGCTATCGCCGTGTTCTCGGAGACTCTCCAAGTTCGCGTCGCATCTCCAAGAAAATTAGAGAGCAAGCAAGGACACTTGCAAATAAGAATTGGGTTACTACTTGGGCGTATCCTTCGGTTGTTGTTTCTTGTACCAATACTCAATTCTGTGTAACCGCAAGTACCTCAAGTATTACGGATTCCTATCGCAGCGTGTCAGTGCAGCTTAGAGATTTAGGACTGGACGTGACCAATAGAACTGAGCGCCGGGCCGCAACTGCTGCGCAGCGCAGGGCCGCGCGTGGTTTGGCAAAGAAGGTGGAGGCGCAGCATCAATTGAATCTTGCTAATGTGGCGAAGCTTCCGGGTTCGACTACGAGCTGTTCTGCGTAGCGTGGCTCCTTAGGTCAGAAAGGAGAGATGTTTCGGCACGCCGGGGCGCGCGTCTCGCCGTCGCCTACTGGCAGAGGCGGAACGGCGCGCCCTACCCAGGGGCGTCGCATCTTGGTAGGGCGCCGTGTCCTCACGGCGCCGAAAGATCCCTTAGGTCGCCTCTAGCGGTTGTATCTCATGGGATCTTTTTGCGTCCGTGAGATTTTCCTTAAAATTGCCCATCTCGTCCCCGCGCTAAGAGCACAGCGCCGCATCCTCTGGCGAAGGCAGCCGGATGTTAGCTAGGGAACCTCTTAAAACCTCCATTCTTAATACACCTCTGTGTACCTCCGTGCTCTCTGTGGTGAATTTCTTCATGAAAATTTCACCACAGAGGAGAGTTTCCCAGAGGTTCCGTAGCTTCCTGTCAATCTATGCAAGGTGCGGCATTCGGATAAAAACTCTGGGAAACGATTGAAATTAGTCAGTCTGGAGGTCTCTCCCGCCCCTGCCACTCAGGTTAAGTCACGCAGCGGCAAAAGGGCTAATAACACAGTTGTAATTGTTTGAGGGCTGGAGAGAAAATCATCGAATAGAAACAAGGCGCGAGTATGATTCAGGGGACGTGGCAAGAGCTTTTGCGCTTGGTGAGTGAGGCCTGAAATGGTGATGGTAGGTAGTGCTCATTCTCCGTCAGGCACGGCAGCGAAGGCTCCCCATTCAGTTCTGACATCGCAAGTGGTGACCCAGGCGAAGAGCTGGGACGAATTTTATAGCTGTGCATTTCGGTCAATTCACGATGGAGGACGAGCGGTTCATCCGGCCGGCGTACACAGCCTTAATCGCGGCAATTCTTGTGAAGGCTACGTCAAAATGACAAATGGACAGATAGTTCTCTGTCCAAACCCATCTGATGGCTCCGCTTCCGCAGCATTACTCATGAGTGAGCTCTCGCAAATGGTGCGAGAAAGTCCGTTCCCCTATGACTCGCTTTGTTCTCAATTTGGAAAAGTGCCAGGGCGATTGTACTTTGAAGAAATAAGGTCGGACTCTCTAATCAAGGAGGCATCGCTAAGGATTCTATCTGATTGGACCCGCGTTGCTGAACGCCTCGAGTCCCGTGGCTACACGCTTCGGTTTTATGGCACCTCGTTTAGTCTCGAAGCTATTACCGAACAGCCTGGTCCACTCAGTAATGATTCACACCCGCATCATATGCAGCGTTTTTTGGAGCTGTGTGAGTTCGTTGCGGACAGCTACTTAGGTGCGCGAAATCCTTTGTATCCCGTGTGCACTGCGGAAGTACTTGCGCCGCTTGTGACTACGGCACTCAGCAAACTCAATCTGGGAGGGGTGCTTACGATCGGGCCTGGAGCGATGCTGCCTATTCGCTTTAGTGACTACGACGCTGATGTGGTTCTCACCTTTGAGAAGGTAAGAAGTGACGCAGGCGTCGCATATCAAGTGACCCAAGGCCAGCTCTCAAGGAATCCGGAAGAAACGCTTGCTAAGATTATGGATCCTGCGACTGCGCGGTCTTTAGTAGCGAGTAATGTGAACGGAAACGGGGCGATCTGCGAAGAGGGGCCAGCCATGCGCGCTCTGTGCTCCTTTCTAGAGACTTTGCCCACGCATCAGCAAGCCGAGGTGAATGCGGGGGTGCCGATCTCAATCGGACGAAATCGCGCATGTGATGTGATTCTTGAGGGAGCCTCTGTGAGCCGTCATCCCTTGACCATCTCTCAGCTGTCAGCAGGGAGCTGCTATGTGCAGTGGTCGCACGCGCCCTCAGTCTCGCTTACACAGGTTTCAAGGGACTCTTCGCAGGGCACTACAAGACAAAAATCGGAGCGCGTCTTTTTGCTCTACCCTGGAGAATCGCTTGTTGTTCAGGGCACCAACACAGCGCCCCCCTATTCCGATGGACCCGCGAGAAGGCCCGGGCGAGAATTTCTTATTGCCGCGCCGCAGAGTTAAGGAACCTCTGGAAAACTCTACTGATCAACTTTGTGGTCTTTGTGGTGAGCGCTTGCATTCAAGTAGTGACCATTTCCCCTCTGCACCACAAATACCACGAAGGAAGACTTTTTCAGATGTTAACTAGTTCTTAGAAGCGAGATGTTTCGGCACGCCGGGGCGCGCGTCTCGCCGTCGCCTACTGGCAGAGGCGGAACGGCGCGCCCTCCCAGAACGGCTCTGGCATATTAGCGCTCTTGAATCGCGTTTATCGCACCGGTGGTGGCGGCGGCATCGCTGGTATTGCCGCAGTGGGAATCGAAATTCCTTTAGCTTTCTTCTTCAGCCACAGCACAATCCCGGCAATGCCGAGCGTAATCACCGCTGCGAGCATAATCGGATTATGCGCAATCATCGAAACGATAATCGTGAGCGACGAGAGAATTGCGGCCAGTGCAAGCGCAAAAAGGCCAATTGCCCCGCGTCCAATTTTTGCAAGTGGTGGGAGGATGCTAAGAAGAGTGGCAAGAGGATTAAGCATCACCATAAGCCCAATCCACATGATGAAAGCGCCCACTCCCCTCAGAATCCAAGCCAAGGTTCCTGCCGCATCGCGCGCCGAAGCAACAAGCTGCGCAGCAGATTTATTGCCAGCCTCGATGAGGAACTTCTCTTTGCCATTAGAAGCCGTAAACACGGTGAATCTCGCATCGCTTGATTGCACCGCCATGATTGAAAACCTTCCTGGCCGAACCACGGAGTAGGAAATTCTTAAATCTCCAACTTGAGGACTAGCTGCGCCGGGAGAGACGGGGAGATTGAGATATCCGCCAGATGCTAAGACTTGCGAACTAAGAACCTGCTCCTGATTGATTGAAAGTTCCTCGGTGCCTGAGAGCCTTTCTACGATATCGTCCCCCTTATAGGCGCCAAATGAGGTGTTTGAAGCCCGGAACGTCGCGTCTGAATAGCGCGGAACTGGATTTGTGTGGCCTTCAGGATGTTTAAACGAGGAAGAATTCTCGCGGCCACGCTTCCATTCTTTCGTGTACGTGTAGGTTGTGCGGGTTTCGGAGGAGCCGCCAACTTTTTCCTTAGTCTCAGATTCTTCCTTCTCGACCCATTGATACATTTCAACTTGGCGCTCAAGGACCAAGTAGGGACCCGCTGCTAGAAACTCAGAATCGCCGATGGATTCTGGGGCGCTGAGGTCGGCACTTATGTGCACAAGTTTACCCGCGAGGGCGGGGTCGACTTTGTCACCTGACGCCGGGACAACCGCACGCTCCATTTCTTTGAAGGCAACCTTTTCTCGCGCAAGGTTTCCTTCGTTCCACCACAAGAGCAAGAAACTCCCGAAAAAGAACAGCGCACCAAAGATTATTCCCTTAAGAGAATTGCCGAGGCGGCTTCCGTATCCTTGGGTGGTGACTTGGGTGAAGGTGTCGGCCATGAGGTGGTTCTCCTTTTTTGCGGCGCTTGAGGGGGGATTGTGGGGGGTGGGGGGAGGTAGGGGCAATCTGTTTTTGTAGGAGGAAGGAAGAGGAGGGACAACCACTAAGAACACGAAGGGGGGTGGTTAGGGGCGTATTGGGCGATTTGGTGAATCGAGGATTCTTGGAGACATCCGAGAATAGCTAAGGAAATACAGTGAGTTATGCGCTCGCTCGTTATGCAGCACTTCTCGCTTAGGCTGCATAACTACCAGGCAAGCTTTTGTGTGAAGGGGAGCTTTTATGTTTGGTGGCAGTTTAAGAACTCAGATTGCGGTTGGAATTGCTAGTGCAGCGGCCAGTTTAGCCGCACCCGCAAACGCGAACAATTTTAGAGAAGAGCTGCAGCCTCAGCCCGCAGTGGCGCCGATGTCTCCTCCAACTACTCCTGCGACGGCAACCCCCGCAACCGCA
Organism: Bdellovibrionota bacterium; assembly: GCA_044356455.1. Taxonomy (GTDB): domain Bacteria; phylum Bdellovibrionota_C; class UBA2361; order UBA2361; family JBGSMV01; genus JBGSMV01. Next base: position 14,411 of record JBIKWF010000082.1, read on the forward strand.
CCAGCTCACGAAATGGTGAAGATGACCATTAATGGCGCAAGTGTTGAGATGAGCAGCCGTCCGCTCGTACTCAGCAACAAAGATGATCTTGGCATCTTTGAAGCTCGTATCGTGGGCAAGAGCGCAGCGGAGACCATGGCGATTTCTGGAACTAGCCTCGCAAAGGAAGCATTTAAGATTGGCCGCCTTCCCTCGGTGAATCTTGCGACTGACTATGCAATCCCTTCACTCGCTCTCCGTGATCAGTCTGGGAAAACCGTAATCGACGGTATGAATGCGGCCGGAATTACTGGCGCCGCAATTGCTGTTTCAAAGACTGCGGGTGAGTACGCGTTAATTGTTGATACCCCTAAGGGTAAAGAGGCAGTTTTATTCACCTCGAAAGACATCTCCACACAGAAGGTAGCCGAGTACCAAAGGGTTGTTCCCGGGGTAATGGCAGAGGCGCTCAAGCTTTATGGCGTAGATGTGAGTGGTGGCACCGCATTAGTGCCAGGCTCGGCTCCCGCGCTTCGGGCAGCCACTCCTGCTATGACACCTGATCAGCTCGCCGAGGCGATGAAGACCGCTAAGCCTTACTCGGAAACTTACAAGGATGCGCTCAGCGGAGTGATTCCAACGAACAGCGTAGAAATTCTAAAACTCAAGGCACAGCTTAGCTCCCTCTCTCAGGCACTCGACGGCGATATTCTTGCGGTTAAGAGCGGGCAGATGTCTCCAGAGGCTCAGCTTGCAATCAAGCGTTTGCTTGGAGTAGATGCGCCAAACGCTGGCCACCTCAAAGAGGCAGAGCTTAATGGGAATGAACTTAAGATGATTGCCGGCGGACTTCTTAAGCAAGTAGAGGACGCGGGCAGAACTTCAAAGGCGGATGAGAGAAAGGCGGAGAAGGCAGCAGAAAAAGAGAGAATTAGTCCCTCGAACTCATCTTTAGGCGCGCTTCAGGAAGCTGCTCAAGGGGCGTATGCCGCTAAGTATCAGGTGGAACTTAGTGCTGTTCCTCCTCGTGCGTATCAGCGCGGAGCATTTACCACTGGTGGCACCGCGCGTGAGAAGCTTAACGAGCAAATGAATGAAGTCACCCGAAATTTGACTGGACTTGATGCGGTGATTCAAGGAACTAAGGCTGATGAGAAGACCCTTAGGGATGCCATGAAGAAGGGCATCAACGCGCAGGCCCAGGCCGCTGCGGTGCGGCTTGGAATGTCTCCAGAGGCTGCTTTGAACCTTAAACCTGAAGACTTGCAAGGTCTCGTTACAAAAGCAGATGAGCTTCAGAAGCGGGCGGGCGAGCAGGTCAAGTTGAATAAGGCTTCTCAGTCGGATATCAAGCGCGAGATGGGCAAGCTCAAATAGCTTGATGCGTCTTGCCTGGATTCAAGTTGTAAGAACCTGACTCTGCCAATCTTTGGGAGCAGGCAGCGTCAACGGTGTTCCACACCGATCGTTTCAAAACGACGTTGTTTGCGCGCGGGGCTCCACTTGTGTGCTCTAGGTAATATCTGCCCCAATTATGTTTGATATTTGCATCGCGTTAAAAATCGCCCCTACTCTTCGTAACACTTCCTCGGGAACCTCCACTAAGTATCGGTGCGAGGGGAAGGTAAGGGGCGCTGCTACTTATCTCTGAACCTCGTAGGAATGCGGCAGTCTGCCGCAGTCCATGAACTACACTTGGAGGATTATGAAATCACGTACTATTGCGTCTGCTGCTCTTGCTGCTGCTGTTGCTGGTCTTTTCGCTGGTTCCGTAATGGCTGATGACCATGCTGCTAAGGCTGGCGCGAGCGCTGCTGGCCATGAGGCTGCGGCTGCTGGTGAGCATGCTGACAAGGCTGCCTGCAAGGGCAAGAGTGAATGCAAGGGCAAGAGCGAATGCAAGGGCAAGGACGGCTGTAAGGGCGCGAGCGCTGCCGGCCACGAGGCTGCTGGTGAGCATGCTGACAAAGATAGCTGCAAGGCTAAAGAGTCCTGCAAAGCAGCTGCTCACTAAGAGTTAGCGACGGATTCAAGAAGAAAGGGGGGCCCGTATGGCCCCCTTTCTTTTATGTGGCTTTCTCATTTTGCTTTCTTTTGCCTGCGGGGCGTGTTTCTCTGTTCACTTGCAAGTCCACAAAAGTGATCAACTCCTTGAGCTCATGGTGCTTGTATGCCAGCTAATCGCTTCAATGGATTCTCAGATCTCGGGGTCGGAATAGGCCTCAGAATTCCCCACTATAAACATATCCTCGCCCAGCGCCCGAGTGTTGATTGGTTCGAGATCATTTCCGAGAACTACATGCTCGAAGGCGGGCGTCCGCTGCAGATTCTCGATGGTATTTTAGAGCGCTACAAGGTCGTGCAGCATGGTGTGGGGCTCTATTTTGGTTCAAGCGAAAAGATTCCCCGTGATCAGTTGCAAAAATTAAAAAGGCTCGTGCAGCGCACCAAGACGCCTTTTCTGTCGGATCATCTTTGTTGGGGGAGTGTGGATGGAAAGGTATCTCATGACCTCCTGCCTCTTCCTTATACGATGGAAGCGGCGCGGCATACGGCTGAGAAGGTGAGAATGGCGCAGGATTTTCTGGAGATTCCGATCTGTGTTGAGAACGTGAGTTCCTATGCGGAATTTAAGGAATCAACCATGACAGAGTGGGAGTTCCTCTCTGAAGTAGTTGAGCGCGCAGACTGCGGAATCCTACTCGACGTAAACAATATTTATGTTTCTTCTAAGAATCATTCCTTTGACCCGCTTGATTATTTAAGAGGCGTACCGGCAGACCGCGTAGGACAGATTCATATCGCGGGGCATTCAACCTACGAGCACTATATCATTGATACCCACGACCATCCTGTGTGCGATCCCGTTTGGGCACTCTATAAGAGTGCGATTCAAATGGTGGGGCCAACCAATACGCTGCTTGAGTGGGATGACAAAATTCCTTCCTTTGAGGAGGTGCATAGAGAAGCTCTCAAGGCCTGGGCCTTTCTTGGAAAATCAGCACCGGTCTTAATGGAGGCTGCGGTATGAGTCAGGGCACGCCTCACGTTCGAACGCTGCGCGAGATGCAGGAAGATTTTTTTCGCTTGGTCACGCAGCCGCTCGATGGAAACGATCGGTCTCCTCGTACTTTTACGGATGGTTCCTCGGCAGAAGCTTTAGCGGAGCGCTTGGTAACAAGGAGCGCAGCCCTAACAGGAATCGAGCGTGTAGAGCTCTATAATCGTCAGTATTGGTTCCGGTTGATCGATGGGTTGGTAGAGGATTTCCCTGGGCTCTATGCGCTGCTTGGCGCCGCTAAGTTTTGTGAAATGGCGGTGGCATATCTCACGAGGTATCCCTCGAGGTCATTTACCATGAGGTATCTTGGGTCAAACCTTTCCGCATTCTTACGTGAGGAGCCTGGTTGGCTAGGCGCTAACCTTGAGTTTGGCTGTGAACTGGCGGCAGTTGAGTATGCTCAGTCGATGGCTTTTGAAGCTGAGGATCTCCCGGCGCTTAATCCTGCTGAGATTGTGAGCGCAACTGTAGGAGAAATTAGTCTTGCACTTCAGCCGTGTATTTTCCTTTTTGAGCTTTCGTATCCTGTTGATGAATGGCTGCGATCAGATCGCTCGTATGAGCGTGACGTGTCTGAGGCTTCGTTCTCGGACGGAACAGACGGCGAAGCTAGTAAGAGCGCAGGGGTGGCCGCCCCTGTAAGAAGGCCAACATGGCTTGCAGTGCATCGCAGTCAACTGAAGATTTATTTTAAGAGCCTCGATAAGCCACGTTATGAAGTGCTCTCGGCGCTTAAGCGAGGGGAGACTTTGGCGGAGAGCCTTGACTGCGGTATCCAAGCGCTTCCCGAGGAGCTTCAGACACCCGAAGAAATAGCAAAGGCAGTGAAGAGCTGGTTTGCGGAGTGGGGCGAGTTGAAGTGGTTTGCTAAGAGGTAGGGCGCCCTGTCCCCAGGGCGCCTAATGATCTTGCAATTGTCCTCGGCTGATCTTTTAGCGCCATCAGCGTGGCAGGCCGAGAGATCTTGCGGCACGCCGGGGACGGCGCGCCCTACCTATTACCGCAGTGTCTTGGTAGGGCGCCGCGTCCCCGCGGTGCCGAATTAAATGCTGGGGCTCGCCCAAGGTCGTAAGGGTTTGTGGTTTCTCAGGGCATCATTTCGCGATCCAAATGGCGAGCTAGGTAACCTTTGAGAAACTAACCTCTGTGTACCTCCGTGTTCTCTGTGGTGAAATTCTTCATGAAAATTTCACCACAGAGGACACGGAGGTACACAGAGGTGTATTAAGAATGAATATTTTTCAGAGTTCCCCTAGGTAGGGCGCCCTGTCCCCAGGGTGCCGAATGATCTTGCGACTGTCATCGGCTGATCTTTTAGCGCCATCAGCGTACTGGGCCGAGAGATCTTGCGGCACGCCGAGGACGGCGCGCCCTACCGAAGGCTTTGCTGCACTTCAAGGAACTGCCGAATCATTCTGGGGTCATGGGTGCGCACTATTTTTGCACCACGCTGGATTGCTAAGAGCGCGCTCAGCTGAGAAACCGGATCTCTTGCCGCAAGTTCTCCTCCGAGAAAGCCTTTGCGGGAAGTTGCTACGACAACCGGGAACGGCTTCACCAAAGAAACCAGTTCGTCGTACCGCTTAAGGAGCTCCCACGAATACTTCGCGTCGTGGCTAAGGAATCGTCCCATGCCAGGGTCCAGGGCTATGGCGCTCTCGGCGATTCCCGCTTTCATTGCAACATTAGCGCGCTCAAGCAGAAAATCTGCAACCTCTTTTACCACGTCACGATACTCTCGCCGGGAATCTGTGACATGGGGATGAGAGCCCTGTTCCTTGGAATGCATGATAATGACTGAGGCTTCATATTCCGCGATGACAGTAGCCATGTGCGGGTCGGCTCTTAACCCCGACACATCATTAATTACTTTCGCGCCTCGCCTCAGCATTTCGCGGGCCACGTTCGACTTAAAGGTGTCGATAGAGAGGTCGCCTTTATCTGCAAGCGCGGCAACCACTGGGGTTAAGCGTCTAAGTTCTTCCTCTTCTGATACGGCAGCCGCCCCCGGGGCGGTGGACTCAGCGCCAAGATCCATAAGCTGAGCGCCTTGCTCATAAAGCTGATGAGCGCGGTTTGCGGCGTCAGCTGGGGAAAGGGCCAGGCCCCCATCGCTGAAAGAGTCGGGGGTAATGTTCACTATGCCCATAATAAGGGGCTTGCAGGCCCCCTCCGAGTGGGCGCTGAGAACTTTTGCGAAGTAACTCATAGAGAGGGGTTTACTATAGGCTCCCCTAAGCTCCAACACATTGATCCTGAGGGGCTAATTGGATAGCCTGATTAGGTTCTTGTAACTTCGGGTAGTTATCTATGGAACTCACAATTACA
>JBIKWF010000083.1:0-19711 GCA_044356455.1 Bdellovibrionota bacterium
CTACAACTCCACACTTTGGAGGTACCGCGGAACTTCAACCCGCCATCCAAACTTCTCCCGAAGGGTACTCGCGAAAGCCACTGATGAAGCTGGCTCCCCATGAACCACAAAGGCGCGCTTCGTTACCTGGACATTATTTCCGCACCAGCGCAGAAGCTCATTCTTATCCGCATGTCCACTAAAGCCCGCCATCTCCACCGTCTGGGCCCGCACTTCAACGCCGCCCCCCGGTAGATCCAAGCGCGCAACGCCCTTTCTAAGTTGGTCGCCTTTCCCATCTTCCGGCTGATAGCCTAGCAGCAACACTGAGTTCTCTGGTGCTGAGAGTCTGCGGCGCATGTGCCTAAGAATTCTGCCCCCTTCCATAAAGCCACTCGCAGAGATGATCACCATGGGCTCTCGCAGATCATCTATCCAGCGCACATCCTGGGAATCTTGTACCAGATGCCGAAGAGAGGTCTGAAACGGGTCGTCTCCTGCTGCGAGTTCTCGGCCAATCTCTTCTCGGCAGTCCTTTGCGTGTTCAAGATACGCATCGGTAGCCTTGAGTGCGAGCGGTGAATCAACAAAGACCGGCATCTCCGGGATACGCTTCGCTCGTTCAAGGTCTCTAAGCAGTCGCATCAGGAGCTGTGTTTTTCCAGCCGCAAAGCAAGGAATTACCGTGACTCCTCCCCTACGGTGGATCTCTGTCAGCACGGCGCTTAACTGAGCGCCAAGCTCCTCTTGGGGATGAACCGCAGCTCCATAGGTTGATTCAATAATGAGGGTCTCGCCAAGCGGGACCGAAACAGGATCGGGGTGAAGCGGAATGCCGTACCGGCCCACATCACCAGAGAACGTGATGGTCGTCCCACCTATCTCAAGAAAAATCGAAGCTGCCCCAAGCAAATGCCCGACGGGATTCCAGGTCGCATAAATCCCTTTGGCAACCTCGGTGCGCACGCCGAAGTGAGCAGGCTCATAATGATGCATTAGCCGAGATAGGAGGGTGCGACAAACGACGTCCCGAGGCGTATCAGGATCGAGGCGCGGAATACGAAGGCTCCCGTCCCGAAGCTGGAGACCAATACTATTTCCCAGAAGGACTTCCATAAGCCCTTGAGTGCCAAAGGTGCCCCAAATTTCACAAGGCAACCCATCAACAAAAAGCCGAGGAAGAAGACCTACGTGGTCAATATGTGCGTGAGTGACAAGGACCGCATCGAGCTGGTCGCTCTCAATGGGGAGCAGATCAAGGTTTCGTCCCGAGGCAGCATCCGCGCCCTGAAAGATTCCGCAGTCAACGAGGATATTCTGATTATTAGACTGAAGTAGGTAACGGGAGCCCGTGACGCATCCTGCGGCTCCACAAAAAGTGAGTTTTACTGTCACTACATTATCCTTGCCTGAGACGTTACTCGCCTCTGCAGCTTATTATTCCCATATCCGCGGCACTCGGGAATAGGCTCTCGTGACTACTAGGGTACCTCTGAAAAACTCACCTCTGTGTACCTCTGAGCCCTCTGTGGTGAAATTTTCATGAAGAAATTCACCACAGAGGACACGGAGGTACACAGAGGTCTAAGAATGAAGGTCTTTAAGAGGTTACCTAGGAAGAACCCACCTAAAGAACAAGCAAAGTAGCTAGCCCAAGAAGCATCCCCATGCTTGCAACATCAGTAGCAGTAGTTAGAAAAATGCTAGACGCAGTCGCTGGGTCGAATCCCAGGCGTTTAAGTGCCACGGGCACGAGCACGCCGGAGATACCACTAATAATGCAGCTTCCCATCATGGCAAAAACTACTACGATACTAAGCACTGATGCCGCTGGGTTCTCCTCTCGAGTAGCCATGAAATACATTCCGCCGCCCGCGACAAGACCAACAAACAATCCGTTCAAAAGCCCCAGCATCGCTTCTTTTCTGAGAAGCTTGAGGAGAAAGCCCGGTTTATAATCACCAAGAGTAATGCCGCGTATAGTGACCGCAAGTGCCTGGCACCCCGTATTGCCTGACTGCCCCGCAAGCACGGGGAGAAACGCCGCGAGTATCACCAATTTATCAATAGTGTCCTGAAATCCGCTTACGACGGCGCCCGCAACAAAGGCCGTCAAAAGATTAATCTGAAGCCAGGGGTGCCGAAGCTTAAAGCTCCGCCACCATTCGGTAGCAAGGCGTTCCTCTTTTTCCACACCCACCATGGTTCCAGGCTGGGCGCTAATTTCTACTGCCTGAGCCTCAAAAAGCCTAAACCCACGCACCACGCCTAGTAGGCGACTCTCCCCATCCACCACGGGATACACGGGGAAATGCCGAGTTACCACTTGGCGCATGGCGTCTTGAAGTTCTGTGGTAGGAGAGAGTGCAAACGGGTTGCGCACTACAATTTGTGCAAGCGGCGTATCAGGCGCGGCGAAGAGGAGCTCGCGCATGACCAGCACGCCCACCAAGCGCTTATCAGAGTCCAGCACAAACCCGTAGGTCACGAACTCACGGTGCACCATTTCACGAAGCAACTGGATAGCTTCACTGGCCCGCATGGTTTCGGGAAACACCGCTTCGGTAGGATCCATGAAACGCCCCACCGAGCGCTCGGGGTACTGCTCGTTCGCTTCCCACTGGAGCCTTAGCGGCAAGGGGAGAGTCCCCAAGGTCAAGGCTCTCTCCTCAGGCTCGGCTCCCTCCAGCAAGGCAAGGGTGCGGGCCGAGCCCAGTTGCTGCAAGACCTTACCGCAGAGATCGGCACCAAGGACTTTAAGTTCCCGGCGCGCTTCAAGCGGAGACATGCCCTCAAGCTGTCTCGCGATTTCTTGTACCTGCTCCACTGTTTCCTTTCGCCGCTGTGTTCCCTCTGTGCTCCCACACCTCCGCGTTCTTAGGGCATCAGAATGTTTTCACCACAAAGGACACAAGGGAATACTTTGAAATTGCTAGGGAACCTTTTAAAAACCTCGATTTTTATCTCTTCTCTCTGTGATCTCTGTGTCCTCTGTGGTTTTTCAACAATTTAAATCAACCACAGAGGGCACAGAGTTCACAGAGTGGGCTTTTTCAGAAGTTCTCTAGTTATGCGCTCCGTCTTCGCCGCCTCTGCTCCCCATGCTCAGAGACGAGAAGCGGCACAACATTTGAAGCATCGTCTTCTGAACGTTCAAAAAGAGCTTCCACAAATTCTGACGCATCAAAGATGCGAAGATCTGCAGGCGACTCCCCTACTCCGATATAACGCACAGGAATCCCGAATTCATTTTTTATTGCGACCACAACACCGCCCTTGGGAGTGCCGTCAAGCTTGGTGACGACAAGACCAGTGAGCGATACCGCCTCATGGAATTCGCGCGCCTGATTTATCGCGTTCTGGCCGGTGGAGCCGTCTACAACAAGTATTGTCTCATGCGGGGCCCCAGGCTGATGGCGCTCAATTGCGCCGCGGATCCCGCCCAGCTCTTGCATGAGATTTGCCTTGGTCTGAAGACGACCAGCGGTGTCGATAATGATGACATCGAATTCCTCTGTGGCAGCTCGCTGCATGGCCTCAAAAACCACGGTGGCAGGCTTGGCCCCATCCGCGCCCGTCACGACGGGCACCTTAAGGCGCGAAGCCCACTCAGAGAGCTGCGCTACGGCAGCCGCACGGAAGGTATCCGCCGCGACAAGCAAAACGCGCGCCCCTTGGGCTTTCCATTGATGCGCAAGCTTTGCCACGGTCGTAGTTTTTCCCACGCCATTAACACCCACCACGAGAACCACCTTTGGTCCATTATCTACGCGGGAGGGAGAAATCGCCGTACTCCCTGTCACGTCCTTCTCCAGAAGCTCGCGCAGCTTCCCCTTAAGCATCAAGGTAAAGCCCTCTTCGCTCACCTCTTGCCCCCTTTCTAGAGATGACTGTATCTCGGAAAGAAGCCCCTCGACTGTTTTCGCACCAAGGTCGGCACTAATGAGGAGAGCTCTAAGCTCTTCCACCATTTCTGCGTCAAGCTTCGGCTTTCCAAGAAAAACTGAGCGGAGCTTTTCAAAAATGCCCTTCCTCGTTGATTTGAGGCGAGAAGAAAGTGAGGCGGGGGCTTGAGAGGAAACCTCCTCAGAGGAAATTACGCTTTGCTCCTGTAATGTCACCACCGACTGGGTTTCGCGAGAAACAATCCCAGAAGTAGCAGCGGAGGGTTCACCTTGCGCGCCAGAGCGAGAGATACTCGCATCTACCTCAGTAACTGACCCTTTACCGGGTCCGTCAGACGGGCCAATCGGAGCAGGACCCGTGGGAGGCGCGAGCTTCAAGGCCCGCTCAATCGCTGCAAGTGAGGCCTGATTGCGCTCAACCTGGGATTTGAGAATTTCAGCAGCACGCAAGGTTTCGGAGCGAAACTCGCTCAGGGTCCTATCGAGGCGCTCAATCTTTCCACCGAGGGGATAGCTTGCTGCCTGGTCAGCAATACCACCCGGAGCATTCTTGCGGCTTTCGCCTTGGGAAGGAGAACGGAAAGCAGCTCTCAGCGCAGCGAGAGCCCCCACCGTGGTCACGGCAAGTAGCAGCGCCAAAAGGTCTGCTACAGGATCGCCAGTCGAAATATTGGCTAACAAGGTATCAACTCCATTACCTAGAAAACTGCTCTGCATAGGATGCTCCTTTGGCTTGAGGCCCATGGGAAGGGCTAGCTTGTACCCTACCTCAAAAGGTTGGGGAAGGTCACGGCCTTAGCATGGGATTGAGGCCTCTTTGCGGGTCTTTATCTAGCGTGGTGATTTGCAAATTCTCTCAAGGATTGTAGGGCTATTTTAACGCGAAGGACACGAAGGTCGCGAAGGTAACCATTCGAATTCCTTCGCGACCTTCGTGTCCTTCGCGTTATTTAGGTTTTTCACAGAACTTCTAAATTACGACACTAGGGAACCTATGAAAAAGTCTGCTCTGTGAACTTTGTGCTCTTCGTGGTTGATTTAAATTGTTAAAAAACCACAGAGGAGACAGAGGACACAGAGAAAAAAATAAAATATCGAGGTTCTTCAGAGCCTCCCTAGGAGCTCGCACCTAAAACTCGGGCTCTTGGCACCCTCCCCGAGAATCACGATACTGCTGAGACTCTGAAGAGCCCTAAGATTGGTAAATTCCCTAGGCAGATAAAAGAGGACACCCAGTGACCTATCCCTCTCGAACCATATTGGCCCTCAACAAAACCTACCTGGTAGAAGAACTCAGAGCGCTAGGCCACACGGTATATACGGCTGCCATCCCTCAAAGTTTTTCTCGCTCTCACTACGAACTCACGTCCCAGCGCATGTTTGATTTGCCCTTTGAGCAGGGGATAGAACTTAACTCGCTCCTTAGCCGCTTTCCGCCCACCCCTAGAATTGACACCTTGCTGTACTTTGACGACAGCGCCCCTACTCTGCATGTGCGCGGACTTGCCGAGGCAAGCATCACTTCTATCTTTCTCTCAGTAGATGCTCACCTGCATGCCCTTTGGCACCCTGTCCTAACGGGGATGTTCGACTACGCACTGGTTGCCCAAAAAGATTACCTGCCTCTTTTTGAAGCTCACGCTCCCCGCGCGTCCTGGCTTCCTCTCTGGGCCACACGTGAAGTTCCAACCGAACCGACGAAAACAATCGACGTGTGCTTTCGTGGAGCTCTGGACAAAAATCTTAGACCAAAACGTGTGGCTTTTCTCGAAGAACTCTCGAACTACGTTTCTCTCGATTCAAAGTGGGAAGACTATACCATCGGTTTTCCTAAGGCGCGCATCGCGGTGAACGAGTCTCTGCAAAGCGATTTGAATTTCCGAGTTTTTGAGACCCTCATGTGCGGGGCGTTGCTTCTTACCCCGCGTATTGGAAATGGACTTCTTGAGCTTTTTAAGGATGGGGTGCACCTCGTAACTTACGAGGAAGGCAACGCCAAGGATGCGGGGGAAAAGATCCGCTATTACTTGGAACACGAGGAAGAACGAGCGCGCATTGCCGCTGCCGGTAGAGCAGAAGTGCTTGCAAATCATACGGGACGTTCTCGCGCAGCGTCCCTACATAGCCTCCTTGAAGCCGCGGCTCCCGGTCCTCGCCCTCACGCCACACGCGCACGGGCCGCCCAAGGACTGCTCGACGCGTCCCTCGCCCTTGGAAAACTCTCAAAAGAAGTCGATCAAAATTTGATCACCTGCGCTGAGCTCATACCCTCGGCCCGCAGTTTCGGCGCAGAAGTCAACTCGGGCCTAGACTCTGGGCTCTCGTCATTAGCAGTTATGTGTCTTACGCTCCTCGAAGACCGTGGCCTATCCGCCGTGAGCACGAACCTCATCAGTCGCCTTTTTGGAGAGCATCCCCAAGAGAGAAACCTGCTCCTCACGCTTATAGGACTGCTCGAGAAACAAGGGAAAACAGAGCAAGCAGCCCAAGTCGCCGCCGCCTTTAGCGCAAATGGCGCCGCGCTGCTTCAGGAGGCGCGCGGGTACCAAGCAACGCTCGAAGAATCAACTATGCAACTTCGATCGGTTCTGGCAAAGATGTGACGGTTTTGGGAGCTGCTTCGACAATCATGAGCCGCTGAAAAACTTCCCCTCCGCGTTATTCAATAGTTTTCAAATAACGCGGAGGACGCTGAGTACGCGGAGGAAAAAACGACTAAAAATTCCTTTTCGCGGTTTTTCAGAGGTTCCTTAACGAACAAGGATTCGCATGAATGATTCTATCTCGACTACAAGTAGCGCCTTAAGCGAAGGCATGAATGAGACGGTGATCCCTGGCCACCTCACCTATCTCAGCGCCGAAGGCGGCCTGCCAAAAGCTCAGCTTCGAGATAACTCTGGCCATCAGGTCGAACTATTTCTCTTTGGTGCTACCATTACATCTTGGAAGTCCCCTCAAGCTGAGGAGCTTCTTTATCTAAGTCCGCGCACTGACTTCTCGGGGACGAAACCACTACGCGGCGGTATCCCGCTCGTTTTTCCCCAGTTCTCGGGGCTTGGGCCTCTGCCCTCGCATGGGTTTGCACGCACCAGTACTTGGGTTCCTAAAAGTAGCGGGGTCCTTCCAAGCGGCGACATTGCCCTTATTCTTGGCCTTTCAAGCGCAGGATCGTCAGCAGCCTTATGGCCCTACCCTTTTGAAATCGAACTCATCGTTGAGTTATCGACAAAACTCAAAACAAGCATGCGCGTTACCAACAAAGGAGAAAAAGAGTTTTCCTTCCATAACGCGTTTCACACCTATTTTGCGCTGAGTGACATCACTAAAGTTGAGGTCTCTCCCCTGCGGGATCTTACCTATCTTGATAATACGGCCAAACGCACGCCACGAAGAGAAGTGCAGGATGTCGTTACCATTTCTTTAGAAACCGACCGCGTCTATGTGGACGCGCCGAACGAAGTAGTAATTCGAGACAACGGCCTAGGGAGATCTCTTGTCATCGAGAAGCACAACCTGCGTGATTGCGTGATCTGGAACCCCTGGGAAGAGCGTTGCAAGGCGATTGGAGATCTTCCCGCTGACGCCTATCAGAAATTCATCTGCGCAGAGCCGGCGAACGCCTCAGAGGCGGTTACGCTCGCTGCAGGCGCGACGTGGGAATGCTGGCAGAAGCTTTCGTACCGCGAATAGTTCAGAATGCTTTAGAGAGAAGCGGCCGAGGGCCAGAGGTCACAGAGAGAGAAACCTCCTTCCCTAACCCTTATATCTCACGGGCCCCCTTCGGGTCCTTGAGACATAACAGCCAGATGCTTCGCCCAGGGGCAGGTCTCGCTGTCCTCAGCGAGCCGCAACAACTACTGCGTGTTCTCCGCTGCTGGTGTTGGTGATTTCGAAAAGAGCGGTGGGAGAAAGGAACGTAGCACGTGCTGAGCCGAGAGATCTTGCGGCACCCTGGGGACAGGGCGCCCTACCCATTGGCGTGAATGTTTTGGCGCGTTGGGACTCTGTGGTGAATTTCTCGATGAGAATTTCACCGCAGAGGACACAGAGGGCTGAGTTTCTCAGGAATTCCCTAGGGCACGGCACTAGGAGTCTGTCCCATAGAAAAATTCTACCACTACATGCTGTGGTGGCAACGGAACAGCCCACCTAGCCCCTATTGCTCATACGCCCTACAAGGCTCGAAACTCCCTAGAGTGCCACAAGTAGTCCCTTCCGCGGCAATCTCCTCGAATAGGGGCTCAGCGCGCCTTTTCATTTCGCATGTTTCGGCGCGACCGAACTGCCGCGTGAAAAGGCGGCTACGGATTGTGTCCAAAATGAGGATTTGTGTTTCTACGGGACACACTCCTAGCTGTCGGGGAGCTGCTTTCGGAAAATGACTGGCCCCGTCACCGGAGGATCCTGCCGGAGCGAGTCGCCTGGAGCATTGATCTTTTCACCCATGAACCAGAGACCACGCCCCCACCTCTTCTCAAGAAGTTGGGTAGCTTCATCTGTCTTCCCTTGCTCAAAAAGCCTATCAATGAGGGCCGATTCATCCCTTGCAGCCTGCCTGGCTTTTTCTAAGTCGAATTCACGCGGAGCTCCAACAGATACCTCAAAATAAGGCCGCCCTTCACCATCGGTGCCCGTGCGTATCGATAACGAGAGCGGGCGATGTGGGCCGTTTTCTTTGATACGCTCAAAAAGGAGCTCCTGGATCTCAAAGCGCTTCGATTCAGGATCCACATCGCTTCCGTACAGCTCTTTAATCATCGCAGCCTCGGCAGTGAGCGCGAATTTGTCCTTCGAACTAAGTCCAAGAACACCGTGGTAGAGCTCATTCGCGGTGAGCTCTGTAACCACCCAGCCAAGGAGCTGCTTGACGTGGGCATCAAAATACTGATCTCCCCCCGTCACGCTGCGAAAATACTCCTGGACGTACTTGATGGCGGAGCTACTGAGAGAGCCGCGTAGACGGTCGATTTCCTCAAACCCAACATAGGGGTCTGGCAAATCTTTATGGTTAACCCTGAATTCCGCATCCAGGTGAAGATCTGAGGCGCGAGAGCCAAATGGCATTGAAACTTTTGCCGTGAGCTCGGCGAATTCTCGCGTCGGCTCTGCTCCTTCAGTTACTGAGGTGACAAGCTGGGACATCAAAACCCACGGTTTAATTTGTTAACAGTTTATTCACTCCTCAAGGGCTAACGAAAGAAATCGAACCCTCATTCTCTTAATAGCACTAAGCTCTCTAACTGATTGAATTTATCTATCCGAAGTTCCAGCGGTAGTAACGCGTCGGAATTTTTCACCACAAAGGACGCCAAGGACGCAAAGAAAACTGAGAAATAGCTCATTATATCAAGGTATTCCTTCGTATCCTTGGCGTCCTTTGTGGTCCTGAGATTCTATGAGTTCTTTCAATTTTTTGCAGGGAGTACTTCGCAGCCCTACAGCTGCCGGGGGCTTTTCGAATGTTTAGAGTTCATTTATGATCCTTTTGGGCTGTTTGATGCGTCCAAGCATTAAGCCATTCCAAACCAATCAAAGTCTCAGTAGGAGAGTTCCCAAATGATTAAATTTCGCCAATTCGCTTTTGTGCTGCTTTCTTTGGCCATCGCGTCTTATCCTTTCGTTTCCCCTTCCTCTGAGGCTGAAGCGAGAGAGAGGAACCCTAAGAGAATTGACCGAAACCTTAAGAAGGTGTGCCCAAGGATAATCGACCTTAACCCGGCCACCACGTTTTTTAAGAACAATAAACCCCTACGTGCGAGCTCAGCCATCAACGCGCCAGTAATTGGTTACTTTAAACAGATGACCTTGGCCAGTAACGCGGGTGTACCAAGCATAATTGGCTCCACTGTCGCCACTATGTACGACAGCAAAGGCGGCTTTCTGACTACAATGGCCCCCATGCCATGCCGAAAAGATCATTGTTATTCCCGCAACGTGAGCGCTGGCCAGACCGATACCACCCGAAGGCTTGCGATAAAGAGAACAAAGAGCCCAGCTGGTTACATCAAGCTCTCGAACACCCTTTGCATGAAGATTGAGGACATTGGTCGTTGCTATGGTAACGAAGTAGACAAGACTCGGGCTCTCTGCAACCAGGTTGTCGGCTAATTGCGAGTCGACCCTTTCCTAGCGAAACTTACTATTGGCCTCATGAGTTCGATTTTTCGAATTCATGAGGCTATTTTTTTCTCCCCTTCACCCCTCCTGCCCACCCAAAGCGGGCTATGTCATTGATAACGTTAACGCCATGCTCCCCACTATCATTGTCAGATTCAAATCTCTTTTTGATCTTGCCCAGGAAGGCATCAAAGCTGCGCATAACTGAATAACCCTATTGGAGCTGCCTAAGAGGTTGCTTTCTGGGCAAGTTGCCCATGCGTGGGGAGGAGAAATGGCAGCGAAAGAGCAGAACGGCCATCAGCCAGAGAGGCACGAAGGGTCGTATTTTGTTAAGCCATCTGCGGGATCGCGGAGTTTCGATGTGAGCATTATAGGTGCCGGGCTTGAAGAACTCTCGCTCACGATTCGAATTACCCCCGAACCTACATCAGCAGAACCTGCAAGCAGCTCTGCTTTCCCGGATTTTGTTCGAAGGATACGTAAGAACGCTGGTCTCTCTCAAGGCGAACTTGGTCAGATGACTGGGTTTTCCCAATCGGCTATTTCTCGAATTGAGCATGGAGTTAAGCCATCCCCCGAGCAAGAAGCGGAGCTTAGGATGCATCTCACCAAACTTGAAGATGACACTACACACCGAGATATCCAGGACAAGGCAGGGAGAAAAGCGCCTAGAGATAGAGTCCAGCAGCACCGAAAAGCAAGTGCAGCTCTCGACGATCTGCAGTTGCCTGACCGCAGCACGATAGCTGGCAACACCCTGGGGGGAAGTAATTAAATGCCTCCCCCAAATTCGGGGAATTTCTCGGGCGGAGCTAGGAGTGTGTCCCGTAGGAACATAAATCTGCATTTTGGACACAATCCGTAGCCGCCTTTTCACGCGGCAGTTCGGTCGCGCCGAAACACGCGAAATGAAAAGGCGCGCTGAGCCCCTATTCGAGGAGATTCCCGCGGAAGGGACTACTTGTGGCACTCTAGGGAGTTTCGAGCCTTGTAGGGCGTATGAGCAATAGGGGCTAGGTGGGCTGTCCCGCTGCCACCACAACATATTGTGGTGGCAACGGGACACTCTCCTAAGCCACGTGCTGATACGCCTCATTGAGGGAAACGGTAACTACCGTAGAAGCCCCCGGCTGCTGCATGGTCACGCCAATGAGCTGATCCGCAACCGTCATAGTCTGCTTATTGTGCGTAATCACGACGAACTGAGTGCGGTTACTCATATCCTTAAGCAGAGACAAGAAGCGCACCAAATTTGCTTCATCGAGCGGGGCGTCAACCTCATCGAGCACGCAAAGCGGACTTGGCCGTTCCATAAACATGGAAACAATCATAGCGATAGCACAAAGCGCTTTTTCTCCGCCGGAAAGAAGCTCAATCGATTTAGGCTTCTTGCCAGGAGGACGCACCATGATGTCAATCCCGCACTCAAGTGGCTTGGTAGGGTCGGTAAGCTCGAGGGTGCCCTTTCCTCCACCAAAGAGGCGCGGAATTAATCCTAAGAAATTATTGCGCACGGCCTCGAACGTGGAGAGGAAGCGCTTTTCTGAGGTTTCGCGTAGTTTTTCAATGGTGCGCTTAAGGGTATCAGCCGCAGTTGAAAGGTCGTGCTTCTGAGTTCCAAGCTCCTTAAGACGAACCTCTTCCTCTTCAAAGCGCTGGATTGAGGAACTATCAACCTCTCCTTCTCGCGCAATGCGAGCCCGAATCTTTTGAACCTCCTCGCGGAATTCAGAGCGCTCACTATCGAAAAGAGGCTTCTCAAGGACAATAGGTGCCGAGACAGGCGAGGCCTCGCCGGCAGCCGAAGTTATGGTTTCAGGCGCGCCCTCCGCAACCTGAGCAGCCTGGCTTTCGAGCAACTCGGCGCTCTCCTGGTTCTCTTCGGATTTCTCTTGTGCGACTTGTGGCTTGGGAGCTTCTCCAAACTGGGCCTCAAGCGTTGCAAGAAGCTCAGCTCCGTATTCGGTTAAGACGCGCTCCTTGAGAGACTGAAGCTCAAGTCCTACGCGCTCTACTTCTAGCTCACCGCGCGATACGGCTTGGCGAATTCGCTCCCTATCATTGCGCGCGAGCTCAAGGCGCTGCGCAATGGCTCCAAGAATTGATCTGCCCTCCTTGCGGCGCTTATCAATCCCCTCCCATACCGTGCGAAGCTCAGCAAGTTCAGAGGTCAAGTCCTTGGCTGCTCCCGTGGGGTCAAGAACGCGTTCGAACTCAGCCACTTCCGCGGCAATGTGCGCCTGGGAAGCCAAAAGCCCCTCGATACGCTCCTTTGCCTGAAGCACCTGCTGCTCGATGCGATTTACGTCCTGCTCAAGCTGAGAAAGCAAGCGTTTCTCGGCATGCAGGCGGCCGCGCACGGCTCCCTGCTGATTTGAAATTTCTCTTGCACGCGCCTGCTGGCGCCGACTCTCGGCGAGGGCCTCTCCGTGACGACGCTCAGCTTCGTAAATACTTTGCTGCACCGTTTCTCGAAACGTAGCCAGCTCCTGATGATCGGTGCGGAACTTCTCTACCTGCTGCTCGAGCTCTTCGGCCTCTCTTTGAAGATGAAGCACGCCCTGTCCGGTTCGGCCCGCACAGAAGAAGCTTAGATCCGTCAGGACCTCTCCATTCTTAGTAACAATAGTTCCTAAGAAGCTTCCCGGTGAAAAGCCTTGCGTTACGCGCTCCTCAAAATAGCGCGTAGCTTCATCGACAGAATCTGCAACGTAATAGTGAGAGAGTACCTGCTCCGCAGAAGCTCCGAACTCCGGCTTTACGTCAATCACTTCAAGCAGTCGCTTGAAAGGTATTGCGGTTGCTGTGACAGTTGTCTTTGCTGCGCCTTCTACTGGCTGCGGATGCGCTGCTTCTGGGATCTCAAGGGTAGTGGGAGGAGTTCTTAAGAAAAGCCCCAAGGAGGGAGGCTCAAAGCGCTTCTGCTTTCCAGAATTTCGAAAAGCCTCTGAGACCTCGCGAAACGCGGAAGAGTAGCTACGCGCCGTACCGTAGAGATCGTCAGAGACAAGATAAGATACTCTTTCTGCAAGCGCCGCCTGTACGGCCTTAACATACTCGCCAGGCACGGAAAGCCCAGAAACAAAGAGTGAGGTTCCATCCCCGAGCGCTGAGAGAACTTGCTTAAAGGCAATACCGGCAGGGCCCTCAAGGGCTTCATGCCTCCCACCCAGTGCGAGCACATCCTTCATCTGAGCCACGGGCGAAGTGCGCTCGATCTGCTCGCGCAGAGCCTGGCTACGGCTTTCTGCCGAGACGAGCCTGTCTCGCGTGCTCCTAAATTCTTGCTCACGTGAGCGCAGCTGATCTCTCAGTTCGCTTAGTTGTTGGGCAAGTTGCTTGACGAGCTCCTCATGCTCTCCGCCAAGCTCCCCTAACTGACGAACAAGCTCAGCATCCTTAGACTCAAGATCCGCAATAGTGCGCTCGGCGTCGCTGCGTCTTTCCGTAAGAGTTTGCTTGCGCTCACCAAAGGCATGAACTTGATTTTTTGCGGCTTCGACCTGAGCGTTAATTTCACTAAGCTTCGCCGAGGCGCGAGATTTGCGCTCGCTACGCTGCCTGAGCTCTTCTTGGATAGAGTCGATGCGCCGGCGTATATCATCGCCTTCAACATCAACCGCGAGCATGCTACCGCGCGCTTCTTGTTCCTCGGCGTGAGCTTTCTGGAAAGCAGCGTCCGCATTCCCCTCTTCGCCTTTTACTTTGGCGAGGGCCTCGCGCTTCACCTTTTGCTGCGCCTGCAAGCCAATGAAGCTATCGGCGAACAAGATTCGCTCGAGCTCCGTGATGCGAGCCTTAAGCTGCTCTCTGGCTTTGGCGCGAGAGGCCTGCACGCGCAAAGAGTTCACCTGCCTTTGCACTTCGCGCGACACATCGTCAAGTCGAACCAAATTTTGAGTGGTCTCTTCAAGGCGGCGATTTGCGGTGGCAATTTTTTCCCGGAACCCAGAGACGCCGGCGGCTTCCTCGATAATAAGCCTGCGCTCTTCAGGGCGCGCTGTGACAATGCGGCCTACCTCGCCCTGTGCCACGATGGTGTAGGCGCGCGCGCCCAAACCAACGAGCCTAAAGAGCTCCTTCATGTCCTTTAAGCGGCAGGATACGCGGTTAATAAAGAACTCGGACTCTCCGCTACGATAAAGGCGGCGTGTAATTTGAACTTCCTGAACATTCCTAAGCCAGCCAAAGCGATTGAGCGCGTGACGAGCGAACTCCTCGTCAGCCACGTCATCGGCAAGCCCTTCGGTAACATTCGGCTTGGGAGGCTCTCCCGCAGTTCCTGATTCTGGCTGCGCAGCTGCCGATACCTGCGCAGGCGCCTGCGAAGCTGCCTCGCCTAAGGTGCCATCAATCACGCTCAAATTTGGACGCGACTCTGATTCAGAGCCTCCAATAACCGCCGAAACCGCCTGATCTAATAAAGTTCCTTCGATAACCGTCAAATGCGGACGAGCTTCTTCAGCTCCCTGGGAAGCGGATTCCGTACTAGATTCGCCCTCGGGAGAACTTCCCTCTGACGGCTGCTGTTCCATCTCCGCAGCCTCTTCTTCGGCCTGAGAGGACTCTTCGCGAGCAAGCAGGGCGGCGAATTGATTCCCCTGCCTGGTGAGCGTGGAAACAATCTCACTAAAGAAATCTTTCTGAGACGCCCGAAGCGTCATCGTGACTTCAGCAAGACCTAGGGGTCTTAATTTATCAGTACCGTTAAATATAACGTCCTCTAGGGCGCCGCCTCTGAGCTGGCTTGCGCGGCTTTCTCCAAGCACCCAGCGCAAGGCATCCACAATATTTGATTTCCCGCACCCGTTTGGTCCCACGACCCCGGTAAACCCTGCCTCTAAGGGCAGTACGAGTTTTTCGAGAAAGGATTTAAAGCCAAAGATTTCTAAGCGGGTTACTCGCATACAGCCATTATGAGAAGCGCAGACAAAAAAACACAGACAAAGAAAACACAGACAAAGAAAACACAGACAAACAACTCAGACGAAGAACAAGCGTCCGGAGACTAACCGTAAGTTCAAGCACTTTAAAGCAAAAAGAATAGGCTGCAAAGTGCCTGATGGGATTTGATTGGAGCAAACTGCCGTGAAAGAAAAATGGGCGCCGGGACATTCAAAATGGGAAAGACCCAATGGAATTTCAATGTCTTACCACTGCGCAACCGAAGGGCTGTGACCAAAAAGGAGGGAGGCTCTTAGGCAGAATTCTGACGAAAGGTGTGTAGTGACCGCAACTTAGATTCGACCGCCAAGGACACAAAGATGAATTCTTGACCTTTGCGTCCTTCGTGTCCTTTGTGGTCCAAAAAAACGAACGCAAAGACCATTTGAAGGAAAGGAGTCTAGAGCTAGGACTCCCCTGCACTCGCTTTTGGATCTTGGACCGCCGTTTCTGCAACCGACGAAGCCTCTGGCATGATTCCGACCAGCCGAAAGACTTTCACGGTGTACTCATACGCTCCCCAATACGAGATGAGGATTGAGGTCAGAAGCAAATAGAGCCCTATCACTTGAAAAGTAAGCATGAATCCAAGGATGTTGAATTTGGGATAATGAAGCAGCAAAAAGACGATTGCCACCATCTGCAGCACGCTTTTTACCTTTCCCGCGCCGCTCGCTTCCACCGCAACTCCGCGCACCGCGGCAACCCCGCGCAGACCCGTCACCCACATCTCGCGCGCAAGAACCATGAATACCATCCACGGAGGGACCCACGCATCGCCGTACATATCGTCACGCTGCCCAAGCAGCATTACGAGAGCCGCCATAACAAGCAGCTTATCCGCAAGCGGATCGACAAGTTTGCCGAAATCTGAAATAGCGCCGAAGCGACGTGCGATAATTCCGTCGAAATAGTCTGTGAGGGCAGCCACGATAAAAACAGCAACTGCAAGCGCATGAACAAAAGGCGAAAGATCGACCATGAGCACCACAAGAAGTGGCACCATTACGAGCCGTGCTACGGTGAGATAATTAGGAACCTTCTTCACTGCCAACCCTGTCTATGGCAACCCTGTCTATGGCAACCCTGTCTATGGCAACCCTTTCTATGGAAACCCTGCCTCGAGAAGCCCTACGCTAGCGCGGGCAACCAAATATTTCAAAAGCGCCTCAGAAACTTCCCCAGCATAAAGAGCCCCCCCTTTCGTGGTCTTAGTGGTTATCTTTACTTAGCCACAAAGACCACAAAGTGCCGACTACCTAGGAAGCCGATTCAGCCGCACCTCTCGCGGGAGCGGCCCCGCGATAGCGCAGCTTCATGCTGAGCACTCTATCAACATACTGAACGGTCTCTGAGAATGGGGGTATTCCCCCGTACTGATCCACGGCCCCCTCTCCTGCGTTATAGGCAGCCAAGACAAGTCGAAGATTTCCGTTGTACCTTCCTAAAAGCATCTTGAGGTGCCGCGCACCCCCTTCAATATTCTGAGCGGGATCGAAGGGCCGTTTTACTCCATGCATACGAGCGGTTCCCGGCATGAGCTGCATGAGCCCCTGAGCGCCCTTCGGGGAAACTGCCCGCGGATTAAAGGCTGACTCAACGTGGATTACTGCTTTAATAAGTTCAGGGTCCACCTTATGGGCTTTGGCGGCGGACGATATCTCTGCGGAGAAGGAATCATGGAAAAGCCTTCCTCGGGAGGAACCACGGATAGTGCCAACAGTCGAGTAACGCCCCTTCGCGGTAAATACCTCTGCTCGCACCCCCGCCGCGGGTGGCTTGGTAGAAAACCGAATTACCCCCCCGGCCTGCTTGTAGACGTATATGGGAGCAGCCTCGAGAGAGCTCGAGGACCCCAAAAGGGCCGCAAAGACAAAAGCCAGGCGACTTAACGCCCGCCGCTTTCGTAATAACAATATGGTAGGCTTAACTCCGCGCATGCGCCCTCATTCTACCACGTCCCCCGTTCCTCAGCACTTGGCGGGCACCGTAGCACTCTCTTAAGGCCAAGACAGTCCCAAGAGTTTAGATGCTTGCAGCTACAAAAAAGTGTCATTTCAGGTAGTTCCAGCAGCGGCGGGATATCGGCCTTCCCGCGTCCTTGCGCCCCGAGCCCCTCTTAGACCGCAATCAGAGTTCTCGGAGTCTCTTTGGGGGCTAGTGAGATTTTCATAACGCAGTCTTAAGCCGACCCACATGCCCTGGGTCCCGTAGCTGGCGCGGGTAAGGGCAATTTCCCACTTGATGGAGAAGAAGAACCCTTTTTAGGTGTCTTCCTAGGGGGCCTCTGAGAACCCTCAATCCTTACTACACCTCTGTGTACCTCTGCGTCCTCTGTGGTGAAATTTGCATCAAGTAATTCAACACAGGGGTGAGTTTTTTCAGAGGTTCCCAAGTTACAGATCCTGCCAGCACTCAGCAACCGCGACTACAAGCATTTGCATGTCGAGCGGTAAAGAGGCAGAGCGCAGACCTCCAATTCGTTCGGCATAGAACACCCCCTGTACGACCCCATGCTGGATAATCGGGAATGCGCAGGCTTGCGCACCTTCAGGGGTAATTGGAACTCCCTTAAACACAGATTTGCGAGCGACTACTGCTTTTACTTCGGGGCCATCTCCAGAGTTTTCGGACTGCAGCGACTGCCGATACTTCTGCAACCGTTCATGAGGAACTCCAAATGATGCCACCGCCTTGAGCTCTCCCGAGGAAAGGTCAACTCCAAGCAGCGCAGCTCTCTCGAATTGTAAGACTCGGACCAGCGCCTGAAACGTGAGCCAGACGGCAAGCGAGAGTTCCGGCGAAGCCCCTCCTTTCGTTCCACGTTCAGCCTTTAGGGCTGGCATCAAGCGTTTAAGCTCCTCAATAAAGGCTCCCACAACTACATTTGAGACTTTTTTCAACGGCAGCTCTAAGACCGCCGCCGCTCCTTCTGCGGTACGCGAGAAAATGCCTGAATCAGGTAGTGGCATCTCCGGTAGTCCCGCTGCCTGCTGCTGGGTTAGACACTCTTCTTGAATTTTCTGCAGGAGAGGAGAAATCGTCCCCCCTGGCAGCTCAAGTCGAGTCTGAGCCTCTCGAATGAGCCCCTCAAAAGGTTGCCTCCCAGAAAATCTCAAGAACTCTTGAGCGAGCTCAGTGGCAAAAAAAGAGGTGGCAGCAATCAGCTTGGTAATTCGTCCCTCTGGAGTCTGGGTGCCGGCGGTAACCCGAATTGCCTGTACCGAACACATACCAAGCATTCGCTGAAACTCTTCGGGCAAGCGTAGGTTACGCACGAGACCAAGCGTCAGCGCGGGCCTGGTGAATCCAAAGATTTTCTCAATCGGAGAACCAAGTGAACGCCGATCGAGTATGACCGTGGTACTTCCTCCAAGCTGCAATTCTGTGCTCGAAGTCGCAAGCATCATCCAGGCGTAGACCCCCGGCTCGTTCCAGGCAAGGGCGAGCAGCGGTGCCGAAAGCAGAGAAACGAGGACCTGCACCGAATCAAGGGTTATAAGTGCTGACGAAGCGGCCGGAAGAGCGTCAAAAACCTCGCGCGCGAATTGACTGGCGACCACGTGCTCCTGCAGGGCGCAGGTATAGGCAAGATTACGCTTCATCAAAACGGTGAGATCAGTAGGCGCGCCAACCTCATCAACAATAGACAAGAGCCGCCTAGTACCGAGGAGCTTAATGGTCTCCGAAATTGAAGTGATGGCCGTTCCGCGTTGATAAAAAGCCCGGTTCACCTGAGCCAGAAGACGCGTCACGAGCACAGGATCCCGCAATACCAGGGCAACAAGTTCCGTAAGCGTCACGCGAGAGCCCGTTGAAGTACGGCTACCGGAAGCAGCATCCGCCGCGGCACTTAGTTGTTGCGTTACTATGCGCGCAAAAGGGAGGTTCCCATTGGCTGCGAGGGACTGGAAAAGTTGATCTTCCCGCAACGCAGCTCTGTCGTGAGAAGGAGGCTGAGCGAGAAGTTTGATTAACGCATCATGCAGCATAGGAAGAATGACAAGCCTACTATGCAAATAGACTCCAGACAACGAAATCGGTCAGCCTCTTGCCCCGCGTAACGCACCCTGCCCCAATCCACCATTAAAAAAAGAAGGCCCGAGAAGTGCCAGCATCGCCCCAACGCTGGCACTTACTCGAGCCCACAGAAGTAGCAAGGTACCAATGTATCAAAAGTCCTTTTAGCCGACCTTCAATACACCGTTCTTCAGGCTTCAAGCGTGCCTGAAAAATTTGGGTGCTCCCCCAGTGAGGCGAAGAGGAATCTTCGCGCTCGCCCCTCAAGGATGGGCTGAACGAGCACCAAGGATAGATTCTCCGCACACGAGGTATGGAGGGCGTTCCCCTGACTGTCACCAGAATTCAGGGGAACGCATGTCTATCAAGTATTATTTAACGAGATTACCTGAGAAGCGAGAGTGCCAGCGACGGTTGCTGATTCGCCTGAGCAAGTACCGAAGCACCCGCCTGCTGCAAGATACTGAGTCTTGTCAGTTCCGCAGCTTCCGACGCGACGTCTACGTCGCGAATTCGGCTTTCTGCAGAAGCAAAGTTCTCTCGGGCTACCGTGAGACTTTGAATCGCTACGTTGAGCCGCGACTCAACCGCACCAAGCACACCGCGCGTTGCCGCAAGGGAGCTAATAGCGGAGTTCACGGCATCGAGCGCAATTCGTGAAGCTGATTGACCTCCTTCAATGTCGGTACCGTTGAGGGAGTAAGTAAGAGCCGAGCTTCCGGTACTCGCCAAGCCAAGTGAGG
>JBIKWF010000084.1:0-19636 GCA_044356455.1 Bdellovibrionota bacterium
GCGGTGGAGGCTCTTACGACGATGGGCAATTTTACTCAGCCGCCGATGATGAGCAGCTTGGCGAGAGTGACCCCTGGAAAGTGCCTTTTCTGCGTGGGAGGAGGCGATGCGTGATTTATGCTCTTGTTCCCGATTGCTTGTGCAGTGACGCGCTGAGGAGATCTTTCCCTTACGGCGCTGCTTCGCTCCATGAGTGGGGTGAGCAGAGTGCTGGTCTGAACTAGAAGCGCAATCAGACGCGTGAGTATCAACGTGATGATCTGCCGGATCGGATTCCGGAGAATCTGGCGAGTGGTGGCGAAATGCTTTCGCCTTAGATGAGTAGTCGTCCAAAGCCTAAAGACCCTGGGCAAAGTCTGTTGCCGGCGCCCAAATCTCCCCAAGTGAGTTCTTGAGGGGGCTCCTAAGCTTGCTATTTCTGGTGCTGCCTAGGCCAACCTAGATTTCACCAGCTTTTACTCGCTTTTGCCGACCCCGTACCTGCCGAACCTACTACCTCTATAGCTTCGGCAAAATTGAATCCTGACCTAAGTCAAATTTCGCTTTGCCAAGCCACAAGGCACTCTTACGTGAGTGTCTCTATAGTTAGATTATAACTCCTCGTGATTGGATTCCGCTAGCCCTCTTGTCTCCTGAGATTTGTTAGAAGTATGTGAGCACGCCAATTATGTCGGCCGCATTGGACCTAGACGCCCATCGCTTGTTGGCTAAAACGGACGTGAATGGCATGCGCATCGCACCTTTACCGGCCTCTTGAAATGCGGCTCCACTCACTAGTGAGCGGCTTCGAGAGGACTCCCCTCTTAGCGAAAGAAGGTAGAACGGTTATTTGGTTACGCGCACCGGGTGGGACGACCCACTACGAGATCTAAGGATTTCAGCCAAGAATCTTTGCCAGACCAGAGACCAGGTCATTGCAGGCGAAAGGATCCTTACAGTTTCAGAGCTTCATACCACAACTGTCTTACCTACATGCTATGAGCTTATCCTCCCCTGAAGACGATCTTCAAAGGCAGGACCTTTCGGTCCCTAGGTCCGTTTCGCCTTTAACATCCCTAAGTGCTGCCGCAGATTTGCGTGCAAAGATGCTTCTGGAGAGCACCAAGTTACCCCAGCGGCATGAAGAAAATGAGCCCCGCGAGCGGGACTCGAGCGGAGCTTCTGCGCACGCCACCTTTGAATTGCAGCGTGCGCTGCAATCAGAGGACGAATTCGAGAGGATCTTGAGGCGAGTAGGGCTTGATGCTTACGCGCGGGGAGTTGGGCTGAGGGCCGGTACTCCGACCGGAGATTTTTTTGGGAGCGTGCTGCGCCAGGATGGCGGAGTATCTTTGCTCGTGGGTGATGCGTGTGGGCACGATGCGCAAGACGTGTGGGATAATGCGGTGCGCTTTTGCCTTTTTCTCTCGCAGCCTGAGGTAGCGAGGAAGCTTGGTCTCACGCCGAGCGATCCACGAGAGCTACTTCTCGACGTTGATAGGGGCTGCAATTTTAGAGGAAACTTTGCGCATGACTCGATTACCTTGACCCATGTTCTGATTGATCCTGCTTCTGGAGTGTTCTCTGTTGCCAATGCAGCAAACCCTTGTCCCGTTATCGTGGTGGGGCCGCGAGGCGCAAGGAGAATTCAAGCCAAAGGAGCATCTATCTCTCATCCCGATCTCGAAGCGTGTGGGGCAAGCTACCTTTCCTCTGAGGCGACAGTTCTTTCGGGAGTTCTTGATGTCGGAGAGATGTTGCTACTTGGCACGGACGGACTTGTCGATAGTGAGGATGAAAATGGAGTGCCTCTCGGCGAGACTCTTGAAGGGCGCTTGATGCAGGAGCGAGTATGGGAGCTTTCTCCCCGCCAGGCTCTTGATGCTGCGTTCTCAATGATTAAGGTTCGAAAAGATGATGTTGCGATAATGGTGGCGAAGCGAACTTGCTAATTGTGCAAAAGGCACTTTGTAATCGTGCAGCGAGTGTCCGAGGCCGAGCGAGCTAACGATTTTAACGCGAAGGGAAGAGAATTCAATACCTTCGTGCCCATCGTGTCCTTCGCGTTAGAGATTTTCGCTTTCGAAACGCCCTCACCTTGATTAGAAGGTCAGATTTAGATTTTTACACTACACGAGCTTCTACGATCCGTTCCCGAGCTCGCGTTCAAAAAACGTTCTTGCCTCATCGAGAGACAAGACCGTGTGAGTAGCGGCCCGCCTTGCAAATGAGCAGGCTGAGCCTACGCGACTATCTGGCACATACAGAACCTTGGACCCTGCGGCGCGAGCCGCGTAGACGCCGGGTTTTGAGTCTTCTATGGCCCAGCTTTCCTTAATCACAATCCCAAGTAGCTCCGCGGATCTGAGAAAAACATCGGGTGCGGGCTTTGGATTGGAAACCCCTTCGGAGTCTCTCCCCACAATCACATCAAAGCGGTGTTCAAGTGCCGTGCCGCGAAGAAGTTCGCGCGCCTGAGCTTCCGGCCGCGAAGTTGAATTAGAGCGAGGGAGCTCAGCCTTATCTGCAAAGTCTAAAAGCTCGGGAAATCCAGGCATGGGGGCCACGTCAATCAGCTGCTGCTCTTGTGGGCGCCGAATTTCAAGTAAACGACTAAGCATACGCTGGCCAATCGTTTGGCCAGGAGCGAGAAGGTTGGGAGCCCTAAGTTCACAGGAGGCGAACCGTTCATTAAGCCCAGAAATGGTTTCCTCCCCTGAGGCTCCTACCGTCCAGCCAAAGTCATCATGACGGAGATCGAGTTCAAGAAACTCCCGTGCAATTTGTGTAAGCACTACTGATTGCGGAAGAACCGTATTCAGCGAAATTCCGTCGAGATCAAACATTAAGCCAACGCGCCTTGATCGGGAGGCAGGCGCACCCAATGCGGCGGGCGCACTTGAGGCAACGTCGTTTTGGCAACCAATACTCTTAATCAATGCCTTCCAGGCTCCTCGCTTGGTGAAAAAGGAGCCGAATCATAGCATTCTGAGAGGTTCTAGGTAAGAGAGCCCCTGCCCGTGCGCCACGAAAAGATTCAAGCTTGGGAAAACACTACAGAAGACTTTGCAGTGCCGCCCGAGCGGTTTCCCGAATATCACTTAGTGCAACACCTGAAATAGAAAGCGAGGCTCGGTTAAGTGCTGCCTTGGGCGAATTGAAAATTTCTCGCCGACGCTTAAAGAGGGTTCCGTAGTTTCTTCGCCTGCGTTCTTCGCAGGACCGAATGGATCGGCAGGTGCGAAGACTCGCGCTGAGCTTGGCCCTCATGGTGCTCAGGCGCTCAGCCCTTTTCCCCAATGCGACTCCCTCGCCTGCCTTTCGAATTGCTGCCAGATTACCTGCAGCTAGTCCAGTTGAAGAAACAAGCTCATCCAAGGAGTAGGAGAGCAGGGTTTCCCAGTTCTTCTTATCGGACAGCTCGGCATAAACGGCTACTGCTGCCTTGGCAGCGTTAAGGGCAGCTATGGAAGCGAGCTCTGAGCCCCCATTCTCAACAGTCTTTAGGCTGGTGGTGTAAGTAACTTCTGCTGCCGCGAAGGCGGCCTGGAGCGAAGGTGACTGGGTATTTCTCTCTGCAACTTTTGCAAGAGAGGTGTCCGTGATACTTGCAAGGCTCGGCAGGAGTATTTCTAAACTTATCATTCCGGCCTCGGGGGAAGATGCAAAGTGCTTCGCCACTGACGAGAAGAGCTTTGCAAAATAGTCCAAGGTCTTCTTCGAAGTCCCGCAGCCTTCTGCTCTATGAATTTTGAGTAGGGCGCGAGCAGCCTTTATCTCTGCGGCAAATCCAGGACGATTTACGAGAGTTCGTAGACGCGGAATTTCTGCCTGAAAGCCCTCGGACGATGAGTGGGCGTTGAGAAGCAAGTTGTTCTGCTCTGTAAGTTTCGCAAGGAGAGACTCTGCGGTTTGAGCCACCACGGAAAGGGGCATGCTCGATTTCAGCGCAAGGCTTTGCACCCTTTGAATGAAATCCTGAGCTTGCTGGTGAGCAAGTGCTCTCGCCGAGAACTGAATTCGCGCGGCGATGGCAGCCGCGAGCTGTTCCTCTAGAAGCGCAGTCTGAGGAGTGTCTCCTAGAATATCGGATCCTTTGAGTAGTTCTGCCAAAAATAGTGCTTGATCTTGGGCAAGTTCAGCTGAGGTAAGTGCTTGTGAAGCAGCATTGCTATACATGCCTAACGCGCTTTGCAAATGTTCGAGAGCCATGTTTAGAGAACCGCTTTGAGAGGCAGCATAAAGAGTCGGGAGCGTAGATTCCTCAAGGAGTGCTTCAACTTCTTCGAATTCGCCGCGGAGCTTAGAACTCATTTGCAGAGCTGAGAGAGCAAATACAAGTCTGCGGTCTACCGCAGAAATTGAGGCTCCTTTTTCCGCCGCGCTCGTGAGGAGAGCTTCCGCTACTGCCACAGAATCTTGGCAAAGATTACCTAAGTCACCAGAAATGTCCTCCACTTGCGCCATGGCGCCAACTGCGGCTTGAGAAGCGGGTGCCCCATAGGTAACGGCAATGTTTTGAAGGGGAGTCAGGGTCTCGAGTCTTAGAACGTTGGCAAGCGAAGCTCGCGCGAGTTCAGAGTCTCTGCGTAGTGCATTGAGATAGAACGTTTTTGCAGCAAGTGCGCGCTGCTTTGATGCTTTTGAGAGCTGCGTAAGGCCAGTAGACTTCTTGTTCTTTGCTCCTTTTTCGAGCTGCCGAAGTTGGGCGCTCAGTGTTCTGGATTCCGTTTGGAGTGAAGCCAGTTCTTCGCGAATCTCTGCGAGAGTTGTTGTGGTGGCAAGAATGGCAATGTCTCGCGGGTTAGGGGCAGGGGCTGCGAATAGCGTTGAGGAAAAGCAAAGGGCACAAGCAAAGAGCAAGGGAATTCCCCAGGGGCATTTCATAACGACACTCACTTCGCGCAGTTAATTAAGGCCCCCCACTGTCGTTATGGGGGTTCCCGGCCAAATGAGGCAGACTTTTTGTTTAGGGGTTCAGAATATTTTCAC
The DNA here is from genome assembly GCA_044356455.1 of Bdellovibrionota bacterium. Lineage (GTDB taxonomy): Bacteria > Bdellovibrionota_C > UBA2361 > UBA2361 > JBGSMV01 > JBGSMV01. Next base: position 4,972 of record JBIKWF010000084.1, read on the forward strand.
CACAAAGGACGCAAAGGACACAAAGGGATACGTTGAAATTGCTAGTTTTTACGCCGAACGTTCTTGCGCCCTGTTTTTTTGTTGCGGGGTACTCGAAGAGTGCAGTCCTCTATGCCCTATTCAGTGCTAGGGCGCGCAACTAGCTGTAATTATGAATTTTTTGATATGGCAGAGACTCTCCACGTCCAGTCTTTGCCCTGTGGGAGTGGGCTCACGAATGCAAAAGTTGTGGATTTTCCATGGAGCAGGACGTTCCCCATGAAGCGCCGCTCTTCTACTGCTTCTCCACGAAGTATTTCCAGGAACAGATGAATCATGCCATTGCCCTCGACGAGACCTTTCCAGGTCCCGGTTGCCACCTTGGCTCTGGAGGCTCTTGCCCCTGGGCCTAGAAAAGAATTTTTCAGTACTCTCGCATAGAGCTCGCCGGTTACCGACGGGCTTGTGAGCTTTAACGTGGAGGAGAGCGCGGCGTCTCTCTTCGTGCTGCCGAAGGTGCTTCCCAACCTTGAGATAGATTGCTGTCCTTTTACCAAGGGGACATCGCAGGGCCTATATTGGACTTTCCCGGAGCAGCGATATTGGCGCGCGGCCCAGGCGGGGCTAAGGGGAAGTAATACGAGCATGCAGACGGCAATAATTTTTTGGTACATGCGAATCCCCATAACAACGGCAAGGCTTCTTAGACAAACGATGATAAGGGAATTGAGCTTACCCTGAGTATGCATCTCGGTTAAGATACTATTTATGGAAGTAGGCATCGCTCTTGGGGCCAATTTAGGGGATCGAATCGCTACCTTACGAAAGGCGGCCAAGCTCATTGAAGAGGGGATTGGCCGGATTATTTCTCAGTCCCGGCTCTTCCAAACGCGCGCCATGGTACCACCGGAAAGGCCCGATGAAGTCCAGCCGGATTACATTAATGCGGTCTTATTAGTTGAATCTGAGCTTCCAGCCGCAGAGATCCTCATTGCGCTACTTGGCTACGAGTCCCTCCTTGGCCGAGTGAGGAACGAACGCTGGAGTTCTCGCACCGTGGACCTGGACCTTCTATTCGTAGGGGGGCAGGTCATCTCCTCGCCGAACCTCACTCTTCCTCATCCAGAGCTTCAAAACCGAGACTTTGTACTTGTGCCACTGCTGGAAGTCGCCCCGGCCTGGTGGCATCCTATTTTGAGGGCTACGGCATCTGAATTGCTTCAAGTCTTGCAGAATGGTCGCAATCAGACCTACGTTAGGGAGGTGCTTGAACCGATTGATGCGGCGCCACTTATTTAGGAGACTGTGAAGAACCTCAAGATCGGGAGATTTCCCAGGTTCTTAGTGTTCTCTGTGTTCTCTGTGTTCTCTGTGTTCTCTGTGTTCTTAGTGGTTGTTTTCTCAGGGCAGCACCCAGAAAAATAGTATGGCCTACCAGGATACCAAAATTAGTCCCATGATCTGTCTTCTAACCTTTGCGTTAGAGCTGACACTTCTTTTCTATGGTCTTAAGGATCAGAATTTAGGAAAGGCAATCATCTTTATCGTTATTGCTCTTCTTGTTTTCGTTAATTTCTTTTCACTGAGTGTTTCACTGGATCGCGAATCCTTGCGGCTATCCTTTGGCCTTGGGCTCATTAACCGCACCGTGTTGCTTCAAGACGTTCAGGGCATGGAGATTGTGCCAAATAGTTCTTTAGCTTGGGTTTACGATATGCGGCGGGACCACGTTCTTAAGCTTCGCCTTCGAAATGGTGGCAGCATGCTTGTGGGGATAGGGGATGCGAAGCGCATGATGGAGCTTATTGCTGGGTTTATTCGGCATTAACTACTTGCCACTATCCTCGATATCACCTCTCCGAAAAACTCCCGCCCCCATAGCTCGACAGACGCCTGGTCTTTTAAGAACGGTCTTACATCTTGCTTCGCAGCCTCTAGATCAATGCTTTCAAGGCGAGCAAGGAGGGCCTCTTTTAGATCTGAAACGGTGAGCCCTTGCTCCCTTGTCCATGCGCCACTCTGTACAAGCCGCTCCTTGAGGTGCGAAAGGTGTACAGGAGTGCGGGAACCGACGTACCAAACAAAGTCGTACCAATCTCGGCCCTTAACCCTATTCTTCCAGCCGCGACATAGGATTGCGTGGAGCTTTCCAGCGAAGAGGTCCGGCTTAGAGTAGGTGAGAACCGAGAATGGAATCGGCTGTAGAAGCGTTCGTACCTCAGTTAAAAATCCGGGTGGAGGATCGACGTCTATCTCGAATTTGATCTTGAGCAGGCGGTTCTTCGGTAGCACCGAAATGAGCTGGGCCGGTGCTCCCACCTGGATCAAATTTTGCTTAGTTCCGGTTTTGATGAACGCTGACTGAATTGTGCTATCTTTCTGTTTTTCGAGTTCGGTTATCTCACTTTCAAATCCAAAGGCTAAGAGTTCCTCTTGCACGGCACGATAGTATGACGACAGGCTAAAAGTTCCTGAGCTAGCAAGAAGAGAAAAATCTAGATCTTCTGAAAATCGGTTAAGGCCATAGAGAATTCTAAGCGCACTACCGCCGTAAAAAGCAGTGTGCTCAAAGAACTTCGCTCTCCACAGCCCAAGCAGGGCAAGCTCCTGAAGAATCTCTTTGAGGGCGTTCTCATAATCGAGTGTCGTCTTGCAGTCGTAACGCGCAAGCATTTGAGATACTGCTTCGTTCATTTCTCAGGCCCCCAGTAACTTCTTTAGGAAAAGTAATTTTTGCCTCGGAAATACTTTTACAATTTCACGAATCCGTTCCTTCCTAAAATCCTTAAGGGCGTCCCTTTCAATGCGGAGATCCTCAAAGAGGTACGCTTCAAGCTTTGCGACTGATGTAACGCTCGCGCTGCTGCTCGATAGGATAATCTTATCAGTAAGGGCCTTTTCTGGAGAGGCGATAAGAAAAGCAGGAGATCCATCAGCGCTGTTTAGCGTTACTCCGACTGAGTAAACGGCGGAGCTCAGATGGTGATACTCAAAAACGCCCAGTGGTGTACTAAAGCTTTTCCCCCTCTTCAGCGTGACACTTTGGACCACGTGAGCCCGTTCAGGGATAAGACCATAGAAGGAGAGTGCGTAATCAAGCGAGACGTATGAAGGGCCGTGGATTAGGTTTGCCAACCTTTCCTGGCAAATTGGATTCCTCGCAACCTTGGGGCCGAATACGTAGAGCCCCTTTTTAACGCGGACTAAGTAGCCAGAGCGCAAAAGGGCTGAGATCTTCTTGCGGTACTGAGAGAGATCCCGCAGCAGGTACTTTAACTCGAGGTAATCGATCTCCTCGCTTTTGGCTTGTTGGCGCAAATCTAGCATATGACCAGTATGTGTAATAATACTGTACATACTGGTTGTTTCGCAAGGGACCCGCCCTTCTCAACTACTGGATACTCAATATCCCGAAGTGCATAACCATTTGCAATTACTAGCTTTGTCGTCTTTGTGAACTTGGGTGCCCCTCCTGTTCCCCTCCCTCTGCTCCGTTCGTTGGTCATTCATCCTATCTCCCTGCAAGTTCCAGCCTCGCGGATTGGTAGTTAAGAATTCCAGCTAGTTAACAGAATAGTCGGGCTCTGGGGCAATGTCTTCTGAGATAGAAAGTGGGTGTCCCGAGAGGTATTCACTCCCAGTCTTTAGGTACAAGGTGCTAAGGAGGAAAGTCCCAAAGTGAAAAACAAAAGGTCACATCCGAAACACCCATCCTATCCTCTTGCAGGTTTTGCTCTCGCAGATTGGTAGTTAATGATTCCAGATGGTTAGCCCGCGTTCCCAAGCCATTACGAGGTGCCGTGAACCAAATAGCTAGCTAAAATTTTCTATGCCTCGGTTTGACCTAACGACGCATAACCATACCAGCAATTAATGAGTCCGAGAGCATAAAGTGACGAGCACATCACCCGCCCCTGACAACAATCTAGAAGGACAGCTTCGATTCCTTGTTGGAGGTCTACGCAGCAACCTCCCTGAGGTGCTATGCCGAACCATAGCTGCAATGCAATCACTTCTTCTTTGGCACATAGAGAAGGCTAAGCCATATCTACCGGCAATCATGGAAGTTCAGAGCCGAACTCTTGATCAGCCTTCAGTGCAGGTTGACTGCGGAAAATTTATTGCGCGGCTAGGCATAGATTGCCCCGACATTTCTGAAAAAGTGCTCAGTCAACTCAGAACGGCAACTGAGCCCTCCTTCCTGAAAGGTTTCATGGAAGGCTTAAGCCTCAGGGTGTTTCACAGTCAACAGATTCCTGAGAAAATTTATTCTGCGGTTCTCGATCATGCAGGTCGTATTCCTAATGATCAGTGCCTGTCGGTATTACAATTCTTGACATTGGTCTCTGATGCAGGTTCTGCATGTGGGCTCGCATTTGATCAGAACGATCCGCGAGTGAGTTCACTCTGTAAACGAGATTTTTCTGAGTTGCGCTCACGTGTAATGGCCGATCAATTGATGCTCCCACAGAGAAACCGGTGCGAAGAGCCCGGAGCTCAGCTAGAAGACCTGGCCAAGTTAGCTGTGGCGAGATTTATGGCAGATAATCTCACAGCTGGTCCAGATGGTTTGCGAAGATTCTTGGGCTTTGAAAAAACTGGTTTTCCCATGCTGTCAGCATCGGAGATCGTCCAAGTGGTGAATGCGATCCGCGATCAGGCAACCTCTCCTCTTGAACAATATCGGCAGCTTTTTGCTGACGGCGCGAAAATTGTATGCGCTTCCGTCGACTTTACTTCTCCATCTGACATAGAAAAGCAATTTAGCGACCTCATTGAATTAGTTGAGTCAGGCTCAATTACTCAGATAGCGGTAGCACTCGAGCCGGAGCTCTTGGCACGTGCAAAGGAGTTTGCTTCCCGGCCCTATGAAGCAAACGGGTTCCCATTTTCGATTCAAGGCTACACAGAGCCCGAAAGTGACAGGGATGATTATGCCTTGGCTCAAAATCGGTGCCTCCATCGGCTCATGCATGCGGCGCTTGGAAGGGCTGAACTAACATTTATCGGCTCAGACCTTCCTGACATCTTAGCCCCTGAACTTCGCGCCGAAAGAGCATGCGCCGAGTTTTCCGCTCATCTTGCGCAAAAAGGACGCATTTTGGTGCTCGACTACGCTGTTGATGTTTCACGCTGCCCCTTAGAAGATGGCGAGAACACTCTAGGTCACGCGCTGGTTAGTCGTTTCGGTGAAAAGCAGGTTCGCTGCGTCCTCGACATCTCTCGCAGCATGATAGAAGAGTGGAATGGAATGCGCGTGAATAACATGGTCAACGCGCTCAAGGGACTCAGTCACTCCTTTGGACTTCCCGTTGAAGGTTCAGGACTGGAACGACTTGGCTGGGATAAACATGGAGACCATCGAACTTTAATCGGGCAGTCGTGGGATAGTATAATTGTGCGAGACGTTAAAGACTTCGACAAGGACCTCTTGCATCTCTCCAGTCCGCGTGAGGGGCAACGAACTCCCCGTCAGCCCATCCTGGCGTAAACCAGTAAGGCGCCAGTTCTATTGCTGGAACAAGAGTCATAAGAAGTGGCCAGCAGCTTAAGTAGCGAGTTATCACGGTGCCTGCGAGCATGAAAATCAAGCGTCAAGATTCGACTCTCCTGCATAACGCTAGGCCGACTTCAACTGAGCTTTCTCCTTCTATGCGGTGGCGAGTTTGTCCTGAACAACTTTTACCGCTTCCTCAATCTTAATGCGCTCTTGCTTGGTCGAATCCCGATCGCGAATAGTGACCGTCTTGTCTTCCACCGACTGATGGTCAACGGTGATGCAAAAGGGAGTTCCCACTTCGTCGTGCCGCGCATAGCGCTTGCCGATGGACTGTTGTTCGTCGTACCGCGCATTGATGCCTGACTTCAGGAACTCCTTTACGAGCTCGCGTGCGGCTTCCGGCATGCCGTCTTTTTTCATGAGCGGCAAGACGGCTGCTTTGTACGGAGCGAGTCTTGGATGAAGCTTAAGAAGGACGCGCGTTTTTTCACCGCCTTCCGCATCAACGCCCGTTTCTTCGGTATAGGCATCGATCAGGTAGGCAAGAACTGCGCGGGTAAGTCCGGCCGCTGGTTCAATGACATACGGGACATACCGCCAGCCGGGCTTTCCTGTCTCAGGATCATTCTTCTGCTGATCGAAATACGAAATCTTAGTGCCGGACTCTTCGGCATGCTTCTTAAGGTCGTAGTCGGTGCGTGAGGCAATTCCCTCGAGTTCATCCCAGCCCCAAGGGTACTGATACTCTACGTCGTAGCAATTGCTCGCATAGTGCGCGAGCTCGTCCTTGTCGTGTTGTCTCAAGCGAATTTTGCTACCGTCATTGAGGAAACGCTTCCACCATCCGACACGTGCATCAGTCCAGTGGGTCAGCCACTCCTCGTGTGTGCCTGGCTCACAGAAATATTCCATTTCCATCTGCTCGAACTCACAGGTTCGGAAGATGAATTTTTCGGTGATGATCTCGTTGCGGAAGCTCTTTCCGATCTGGGCAATGCCAAAAGGGACCTTGGGCGAGACGCTCTGCATCACATTATTAAACTGCACGAACATGGCCTGGGCAGTTTCGGGGCGAAGATAAATCGCCGTTTCCTTGACTGCTGCATCAAGCTTTTCGCGTAACTCAACGCGTGTGAGCTGCTTCCCTTGGATTTGATCAAGGACTGCTTCAATCGGGTCTATGGGGCCAATAGAGGTCCGAAACATTAGGTTAAACTGACGTTCATCGGAGAGGTCCGAAGAGGTGCACGTGGGGCATACATAACCTACTGCACCTACTACCCCAGAAATTTCTGGCTCTGAAGCTCGTCCACCTTTACGGCACTTTACTGGGGTTCCCGGCGCCATTTTAGGAGCCTTGTCAGCACGGAAGCGCTCTTTGCAATTTCGGCAATCAACGAGCGGATCCGAGAAGCCAGCCAAATGCCCGCTCGCTTTCCACACGTTAGGATGCATCAAAATCGAGGCGTCAATGCCAACAATATCCTCTCTTTCGTGCACCATGGCGCGCCACCACTCCTGAGCGATATTGCGCTTAAGCTCCGCGCCCAAGGGACCGTAGTCGTAAGCACTCTTTAGTCCACCGTAGATTTCGCTGCTTTGGAAAATAAATCCGCGTCGTTTGCAGAGCGAAACGACTTTATTCATGACGTCAGGAGTAGACATACCGATCCTTACACAAAAGTTGGGTGACTCTCAGCGAGTGCCCCGTATGCTTTGTCGCCGCATATTCTGCCGAGGCCTAGAGCCCTTAAAGTAATTATGCTTTCGCGCGCTTCTCAAGGAGTGCAATTTTCTCCTTGAGCTCTTTGCGGGTGTCGCCTAGGTCGGCTGCGCGCTGAAACGAAATGAGAGAATTCTTAAAATCGCCCTTAATTTCGTAGGCCGTACCAAGCGTAATGTAAGCTTCGCTCGAGGGTTTAATTTGGAGCGAACGTTTGGCCGCGCCTATGGCATCTTCAGCCTTTCCATTGCCAAGTAAAAGGCTGCTGTAGCTTGCCAGTGTTTTGAAGTCTTTGGGATTCTGATCCACAGCAATCTTCATGAACTTCTCTGCGTCCTGCGAGCGATTAAGCAGTCCATAAGAAGTAGCAAGTCGGGTGGGAAGATTGGGGTAGTTCTGATCCAGGTGCAGTGCCTTTTCGTAGGTGGCTGCGGCTTCTTTAACTTGTTTGTTCGCAAAATAAGCATCTCCCAAACGCGAATAGAGACCTGGATCTTGCTGGTATTCCTTGGTGTAGCTTTCAAGCAGGGATACTGCTTCGGGAATTTTGCTGTTGTTCAAAAGAATGCCGGCCAAGTTGAAGGCGGCTGTGAGATTACGCGGGTCTGCCGAGAGAGCTTGCTGGAAGAGTTCTTCCGCTTGGCTAAAGCGGCCAGCATTAAGCGCTGCCACGGCCTTTTCGTTGAGCTCAAGAGAACGAGGATCTCCTTGCACACTCGCATGGGCAGCTGCGCGCGGCGCCTCGGCGGCAGGGGGGCGAGGTGATGCGAATGAGAGGGGAGTTCCCAAAAGAAGTGCCGCCCCAGCAAATATGCTGATACGCAACCATCTATGAGCTACTGAAGAGAGGGTAAAAGTACATTTTTTCATGAGAATCGTCCCATTAGTCCAATACCAAAGAGGATAGCAATATAGGTGAGAAAAATCACTTGGCTTCTCCGGCCTAAAGTAGAAGGGGGTAGCCCAGTTTGCTCTCCTGCTCTTAGGGCTTCTGCCAGCGGCAAGAGAAGCGGGAATATGCCGAAAATAAACACGAAATTGTGAGAAAGCTTGCCAAGATAACAAAGGCTCGTGACCAGAGTAGGAGCGAGGAGGAAAAAGAGCATCAGAAGCCTCGCTCTTAGGCGATATATCCGCAGAGGAAGGGCTTCTCCGGGGGCGGCCCCTTGAGAGAAGCGAAGAGCAAGGCCGCGCGCAACAAACATGGCGCCCACGCCTGCGCAAGGGAACAAGGGCTCCCACTTCCAGAATGGATCCACGATTAAAAAGGAGAGGTACCCAATAGCAAGGCAGCTAACGAAAAGCGCGAGCAGGCTGCCAGAGAGATTGTTCCGTTCGGTGAGGGAGCGCGTAAGGGCTAGAGTCCCAAGGGCGAAAAGCGCCAGGTAGAAGTGCTCAAGGGGGAGGCGGGCCTTAAAGAATTGCAGCAGAGCGAGCGAGCCTGAGGCACTGCCAATAAGTGCGGCGTAGCGTAGCAGGGTAAGAAGGCGCTTCTTTAAGGGAGAAGGGGCCTGGGAGCTGGTCTTGGGGGAATCTGGCCGCTGGGCAGCGTCAGGTAGCGTAGCTGCCGCGCTTGGCAGAAACCAGCGGAATGCCACCCAGAGAAAAAGCTGCCAGCAGGAGAAAAGCAGAACGAAATAAATGGCTCTTTCGAGAAAAGGGTCGAAATAAACACGCCGGATCGGGAACCAGATAAAAACGATGCCTAGAGCATACGGCGCAAGAAGCGCCATGGCAGTGAGGACGTGTAGAATTCGTGAGAGCATGAGTGTGGGTCCGGGTCCCATTCAACCACAGGCAAGAATTCAACGAAACACCGCTCCTGTAGCGTACTCGCTAGATGAGGTAGCGTACTCGCTAGATGAGGTAGCGTACTCGCTAGATGAGGCAGCGCACTCGCTAGATGAGGTAGCGTACTCGCTAGCCGAGGCGGTGTATCCGCTACTTAGGAACCGCGCTTCTGCATAGGGACGTAATCGTTAAGCGCAGGCCCTGTGTATACCTGGCGCGGGCGGCCAATTTTGTTGGTCGGATCTTCGAGCAGCTCCTTGGCGTGTGCTATCCAGCCAGGCAGGCGTCCTAAAGCAAACATCACCGTAAAGAAGTTCACGGGAATGCCCATAGCCTTGTACATAATGCCACTATAGAAATCGACATTCGGGTAAAGCTTGCGCTCAATAAAATAAGAGTCTTTGAGGGCCGCGGCTTCGAGCTCACGAGCGATATCGAGAAGCGGATCTGAGACTTTGAGCTTATTGAGAAGCTTATCGCAGGCTGTCTTAATTATCTTTGCGCGCGGGTCGAAGTTCTTGTACACGCGATGCCCAAATCCCATCAGGCGGAAGCTGCTGTTTTTATCCTTGGCAAGCTCTACGTAGCGCTGCACGTTGCCACCATCTTGGCGTATGGTTTCGAGCATTTCGATAACTTCTTGATTCGCGCCGCCATGCCGAGATCCCCAGAGGGCGGATAGACCTGCGGCTACGCAGGCTTGCAAGTTTGCAAGGCTACTTGCGACGAGTCGGACTGTTGAGGTTGAACAGTTCTGCTCGTGATCTACGTGCAGAATAAGAAGAAGGTTGAGGGCTTCGAGGACTTCCTTCTCTGGCTGATAGTCGCTCGTCGGAAGAGCAAACATCATATGCAAGAAATTTTCGCAGTACTCCCGCTTGTGATCAGGATACATGAATGGCTGGCCAACCAAGCGTTTGTAGGCAAATGCCGCAAGTGTAGGGAACTGCGCGAGAAGTCGGATGCTATTTACATAGAAGAGTTCTTCTCGATTGCCGGACTCATTTTCATACACGGCAGCAAGAGCATGCATCACGGAGCCCACCACACCCATAGGATGGGCATCGCGAGTGAAGGCATGAAAAATCGCTTTGAGGTCTTCGTGTAAATAGGTATGTGAACTTATCTCGCGCGTAAATTTTTGAAGTTGCTCTGAAGTCGGAAGTTTTCCGAACATCACGAGATAGGCAGTTTCGAGAAAGGTTGATTTCTCTGCGAGCTGCTCAATAGGTATACCGCGATAGCGTAGGATGCCTTTGTCGCCGTCGATGAAGGTGATCTTGCTAAGGCAGGCGCCCGTGTTGACGTAGCCGGGATCAAGGGTGATGTAACCAGTCTTCTCCCGGAGGCGAGTTACGTCGATTCCCTTTTCCTGTTCGGTACCGACTACGACAGATAAATCAATCGACCCGCTTCCGTAGTCTAATTTAACAGTCTCACCCATGAGGTCACTCCTTTTGGGGCTCCGCTTGGACACCCTTACGGTTTGGTAGAATAGTCGTTCTGTATCTAAGAGAGAATCTTTTTTATCGTAAAAAGTTTCAGGATTTACGATTTTCTTTCTTACCCCTTTTGACGCCTTGAGTTTGCTGGTCGGAGCGTCGCTTTTGCTAGCGGGGGTAAGGGGCGTGGACACGCCCTCGAATGCAGGTTGGAGTTTAGCTGCTCCAGGCTATGGTGGGGTTCTCGCTTTTGGGCAGTAGGGGGAGTTCTCCCTTTTCGCTCTCCTGTTGAACATATGACCTGTCAGGCCCGAGATCGCGTAGGTCCCCCTATGTTGTAATAAGCAAGTATCTGTTATTATTTCGGGCGCTTATTGAGAATAGCCTTTATCTAATGAGGGCTAAGGTCGTATTACCTCATGGCGCAGGAGTCGTGGAGGCTCTTTGTCGCCGTCAATCTTTGAACTGGTCGTTATTATGGCTGAGCGTGGCAAGAAGAAGGAAGATCTCCTCAATCAAACTATTGAGCGGGAGGTTCAAGATGAAATTGCCGCGTTCCGAGCGGAAAGCGCGCGCGGGGAATACAAGGCTCTCAAGCACCATGATTCCAAACGCATTCGTAAGGTGAGCCCAATCGGGATGCGCATTCTCGTGCGCATCAGAAAAGATAACAATGTTTCCGAAGGCGGTCTCTATTTGCCAGAGGGAGCCAAATCAAATGCAGCAGAGAGTATCCTCGCGGATGTGCTCGAGGTTGCAACGGCAAGTGATCATCATACCGAAGAGGAAGCAAACATTAGTGGGGTACCTCTGGGATCTGTCGTGCTTATTGGGAAGTCCTCAGGTGTTAAAGTGCCCTGGGATGAAGCCCTGAGACTCGTCGAGACTAAAGACGTGCTTGCGATAGTGCACGAGATGAGTCTGGTTTAATCGGATACACTCCAACCATTAGGGCTGCGCTTACCTAAGTTTTCTCCAGGTAGAATCATTCACTTTCGTTAGGCATCCTTCGGCATTGCTGGCGCTATCTATTTGTAATTATTTGCTAAATTGCAACGTTGGGCGAGCATCGGGGAGACCTTCTTGCGGCTTCCCGAGGCCCTTTCAATGCAGGCCTTACCCCGTAGACTAAATCTTTGATGAGGAGCAGACTCCCGGGCGAACATCGTTTCCAGCGGTTTGATATTTAGATGCGCTCCGATTTTTCGCCTCAAGACGGCCCTCGCCCCAGCCCACCACGATCGTTAGTTCCAGCTTCACCTTCCAGCGAGGGGGTACGCTCCCTTGATCTAAGGCTTCAATATTGGAATGGCGCTATTGCGCCTTACCATCTTGAACAAGCGCGGCTGCTTAGTATCGCTCCGCGAGTAGTGGGAGCTCAACCGGGTGCGCCAGGAAGGGTGGGGGAGATAATTGCCCACGGCGGGGCGTTTGCTTCAGCGAAGATATTTCTTGATCTACTCCAGAAAGAGCAGCAGCAGGAATCAAGGGGAACCATGAAGAATGTGCTGCTTGCGGCTCACGCAAGAACTGCAGCAAGTTTCGCCTGCTATATCGCAAAGCAGGGCTTCGCGGCTCAAGTAGCCGAACCACTGATCTCAGTACGCGCCGCGCTCTCCGAGTTTTCTGGACCTGCTCGAACTGAACTTCTTGAGCAGTGTGTGCGAGGTCTGGCCGGACTGAGGACTTCGGTCTCGGTGAAGGAGCATCCCGGCCTTGATCTGCTTGACGAGCTGCGTGCCTCTTTGGAAGGTGAGAGTGATCTCGAGGTAAGAAAGAGAAGAGAGGAGCTGCTCGTACTTGCCTATGCAAGAATGCGGAAACCCCATAAAGCGCTTGAGCTTTTTGAATCTGCCGAGAGTGGTGGGCGTCATCTTTCTCTCGAGTCATTAGCAGAAGTGCTTACCTCAGCGTATTTCGGTGGGAGAGACGAGTTTGCAATACCGAGAACAGAAGATCTCTCTAGAGCGCGGCTTAAAGGTGCCTCCATTTCTTCTGTTTGCGCATGGGGAGAGACTTGTCTTTCACTTGGGAGAATGGATTTTGCCGCCATAAATGCGGCGCGTGCACTCGACTGTGAGTCAACCCCAGGTTCTTCTGAGAGGCTTCGCGCCGAGGCGCTTGATGTGGCAGTCCGTGTGCTCACCTGGGATTCGGCAGGGGTGCGCACCTGGCCAAAAGAGTTTTCAACTGGTGCTTCCGAGCGTGTGCAAGTTCTTGCTCGGGCAGCACAGCTAGTTCTGCCCCTCAAGCGTCAAAATGAGAGTGCGCATCTCTGCGCAGTATTAGCAGAGCATCTCTTGGCTGCCTCTGCACAGCCAGCAGACAATTTCAGCATGAGGGCTGAGGCAGATGTTTGTAAGCTGATAGTATGGAGCATGCTCACCCAGTTTCCGGAGGTTGCTCAAAAACTCCTGCTGGCCATGCCACCAGCGCTAAGTTCCTCCTTCGGGGGCATGGAGACATCGAGTCAAGTTGTGAGTGGCTGGCTTCGTGCAACGGCAGAATCTTTCAGATGGGGAGCGGGACTTGAAGCGCTTCCTGCCGATTCGCATGCAGCGCTCTTTTTCCGCGCAAATGGTTTGTTGGATGAAGCAAAAGCGAACGGCTTCGTGACGGCCTCCCGGGCGCGAGAACTTTACTATCTAGGAGCTCAGCTCGCCGCGTGTTGCGGTGAGGAAGGGCCCCTGATTTCGATGCTTGCTTCGGCCCAAAACCTTGAAATCAGCGAAGGTGATGAGAGGGGCTTTGCTGAAGCGGGACCTGCTGAAAGGGACCTTGGTGGTGCAAGTGAGACGCCTGCTCGGGCTGGTGCGGAGGGCGCCGTGGTAGGTGCAGAGCTCGGAGTGATGGCTTATCACTATGCGCGCCACCTCAATAAGAAGCCCAGTGAGGTTATGCCAGCGATTCTAGATCTCAGAGTTGAGAAGTATCAGCCTGGGCTGGCCTTTCTTTCTTGATTTAGCGCTGCACCAAGGTATTTGAGAAGTCCCTCGCTCATGCTCGGGGGGGATGTGAGAATTGGGTTCTCTCCTTGAAGTTTCCAGAGATGGGACGGCGTTGGCTTACCGAGAGGGTCTACGATAACGCGCAGACCCGCTTCGGCGGGAAACAGCGTGGCGGGGAAATCCCAGGCCTTTACAGAAAATTGAACTTGAAGCTGCTCGAACCCCGATGCGAGTCTTGAGCAGTCATTAGCAAATCCGCCAAAGCGGTATGCATTCTCCACAAGATCGCGACTTCGCAGATATTCAATTAAACGCAGCTCGCCTTTGCTGCCGGGGTAAAAGAGAATTGCGGAGTCCTCAATGCGGGCGGGTACTTGGACCCTAAGAGGAGCGGGATCCATTTCCCTGGCATTGAAAGTAGGCAGGCTGCAGATAGTCGCTCCACCACCTTGCGTGGCAGTAAAAAGAGCGCGGCGCGGCAGGTGGTAAAAGACCGCGGCGGTCACGATTCCTCCCACCACAAGCCCGGCTAGTGGTCCAAACCCAAGCTGTCCACCTTGAATATCGGTGAAGCGTTTACAACTCGTCGTCCCGTCGAGGGGATCCAGCACGAAGTAGTCTTCTTCTTGCCCAATCAGCGCGTGGGAGGCAGGGTCTTCTTCTGAGACTATGGGAAGAACATCTCCCAAGATCTTTTTCAGTGTCTCTTGCGACTCAAGATCAATATTAAGAAGAAGGCTTTGATCGGGTTTCCGCCAAACCTTCACGTTCTCAGGATCGGTGAGAGTCTTTGACATTTGAGCCGCAGCAATAACCACTGCATGCTGCATAAGACCGACAAGGTCTTGGAGGGCAGAATCAGAGAAAGAAGTAGGGGTGCTCACGCTCAGCATCTTGACAGACCGATCGGCGGCTCACAAGCTCTTCATATATGGCAAAAACGCCTCGCGGATCCCCAGATTTGAATGTATTCGGTGCGGCGCAGCCAGCCCGAGAAGTCGCGTCGCGTTCACTTGAACAAGTTATTAAGAATTATATTCAGCACTATGCCTTCGGCCCTGGACATACTGCGCGAGCCAAGCGCCTGGATTTGAGGCATTTTATTGTGTTTCTGCGGAGCTATCTGAATCTGGGCCTGGGGGAGGTGCTTACGGTTGATTCCTGGAGTCAGTCGGCAACTCAAAGTTTCGTAGACGAACTCCTGCGCCTGGGCCAAGCACCTGCCTCAGTGGCACGTCGTCTTGCTACCCTTAAGCATATGGGTCGTACCTTGGCGGAAAAA
>JBIKWF010000085.1:0-19283 GCA_044356455.1 Bdellovibrionota bacterium
ACCCCCGGCAAGAAAAAGAGAAGTTCCCGCAGCGGTATCATTCATGGCGAGTTTCCAAGTGGTCTCGGGTTCTTCCTTTTCTATTGCCACCACAATATGTAGTGCTGAAAGTCTTCTACGGGACAGACTCCTCGGGGGCCTCTGAAGAACCTTGATATTTTATTTTTACTCTCTGTGATCTCGGTGTCCTCTGTGGTTTTTCAACAATTTAAATCAACCACCGAGAGCACCGAGTCGACAGAGCTGACTTTTTCAGAGATTCCCTAGCGCAGGGTCACCAGCGCTACTACCGCCCCAGAGTCCCCTTCAAGGGGCTCAAGAGCAATACCAACAATGACATCTCCCTCTTCAGCTCGCTTTCCTACGCCGGGAACTGAGGACGGGGTAATTCTATCGCCAACTTCAATCGCCCCATTTTCATTATTGACTTTCACAGGTACGCGGCCAGCAAGCGCTAAAGGTACTCTCTTATAACCAATCAGCTCGTCACGTCTAAATCCGCCAAGGGTAATACCAGGGTCAGTGGAAACGATGCCAAGCACGCGCTTATTCTCAGAGCTCTTTCCCCTACTTCTTGTAACAAAAGGAACATAGCCCCACTCAAAGCGAGCGCAGGCAAGGTTCCCGTCAGCCCCCTTGCCGCGTTCTGCACATCTCTGAGCTTTACTGGAATCGGCAACTACAATGTCGCCCGCTTCGACTGAATCACCCTCCCGAATCGGGAACTCCTCAGCTAAGTCTATTCCAGTAATAGAGGTGCCCTCGGCATAAATATTCCCCGCGGTACGCGACGCTGATTGGCAATCAAGAGAGTTATCATCAACACATAGCGCGCCAGCACCAATGACGAGAGAGCCTGTTGGGATATCAGAATCTGTGGCAATCCCTGCTGAGCTACCAATAGCGACACTCCCTGCCCTAAAAATCGCGGCAAGGTTGGCATCAGCACCGGAAGCAGAAACGTCGAGTCCGGTGGCTAAGGTAGTAGCGGCCGTTCCCGTTTGTCCTACTGCCGTCACTACCAATCCCGTGTTTGAGATGTCTCCGCCCGTTGCTCCCGAGCGAGTAGACGCAATCTCTACGGTCGTCAACTGGTCAGTTCCTGTCGTAACTACACCTGTACTTTGGTAACTAAAACTTGCTCCAAGCCGCACATCGGCTGACGTGGAGGCATTTGAGAGATCAACGTCTAGGGCATTCTGTGGAGTAGAAGTCCCGATTCCAACGAAGCCAGACGGGAATATCGCCGCGTAATTAGAATCGCCGCCACTTGCCGAAGCCCTGAGCGCCGTGGCAGTCGAAGTGCCTCCCCCGTCATCGGTGACGCTAATATCGAGCCCAGTGGTACCGATAGTTCCGCCTGAGGCACCTGACCTTGCAATATTGAGATCCAGGCCGATCGTAGCATCGGTCCCAGAGGCAACGCTGCCGCTGTCGGTCACATTGAGCTCATTGCCAACTTCGGTTGCAGCAGTAGAGGAGGCTGAAGTGAATACCGTGTCAAGGATAGCGGAAGGTGTAGAAGTCCCAATTCCTACTCTCCCCCCGCTAAAGAGAGCAGCATAGTTGGTGTCAGCCCCGCCCACGCTTACGTCGATGCCTGTGACTTTAGTGCTCGCGGCTCCGCCCGTATCGCCTGTCACTGTTACTTGTAGCCCGCGGCTATCTATGGTGCCGCCCGTTGCTCCTGTGCGCGTTAAATCGACATCAACTCCAATGGTGGTGTCAGTGCCTGTGCTTACGACTCCGGTGTCGGCAAAGCTAAAGCTCGCTCCCGATTGGCTCCCCGCCGTTCCAGAGGCAGTCGAAAAGGCGGTATCAAGAAATGCCGTCGGGCTATTTGTTCCGAGCCCGATCTTACCAGTGCCATTTGGCACGATAGCAAAATCTTGGTTAGCACCCGTTGTGATATCAGTGCTCACGCCTGAAAAGGTGTGCTGACTAGTCCATGTGGGAGCTACTGCTTGGTCCAAACTAAGCGTAGCTGCAAGGCCCTCCGTCCCAGTGGTGCCTAAGGTGATTCCGGTACCCGATGCAATTGAGGAAATATAGCCTCCTGTCGTATGCGTTCCGAGAGCGATGAGATCGTTGAGACTTGTTACACCGATGCCCCCGTTTGCAACGGGTAGCGTACCGGAAACCTCGGATGCGAGACTAATAGAATTCCCCAGTAGTGAAACCTCCCCAGCGAGGCGCGAGTTTGAAACCGTCCCGGTGCTGAGATTCGAAGCATTGAGTCCTGTGAGATTTGCGCCACTTACCGCAGGTAGCTGCGCAGAGCTATTAAGCTGCACGATATCATTTGCGGTGGTTCCCACATCCACCGCAAGAGTCACCGCGCCCGTGGTGCCTCCCCCAGTCAGCCCGGTTCCTGCAGTAACGCCTGTAATGTCACCTCCTGCAGCCTGCTGAGAAAGATTCACTCCATTAAAATAGAGATCCCCTCCCGTATTATAGAGTTTGTTGGTAGTCACTCCAGGAGCACCCCCTGGCTCAAGGTGCATGCGCCCATCGATGTGCAGAACTTCGCTTGAGGAGGCAAGCGTGCCCACATTAATCCCAGAGCTAAAGGAGTGAACACCTGCCCACGTGGGCGTCACGGAAGTATCGAGTGACACCGTCACTGCACTTCCCTCAGATCCCGAAGAAGGAGAGACTGATATCCCTGTTCCACCTCCTACCGTGGCTACGTAGTTGCCTGTCGTGTTTGTTCCAAGTGCAAGCAAGTCTGAAAGTGAAGAGGCGCCCGTTCCGCCATTCGCGATAGGGAGTACCCCGCTTACCTCCGAGGATAGGCCGATGCTAGAACCAAGGAGCGACACGCTTCCTGGAAGACGCGCGGCACTTACCGTACCCGAGCTTAAACTCGTCGCGTTGAGAGCGGTTAGATTTGCGCCGCTTACTGCTGGCAGCTCAGCACTTCCATTGAGCTGCACCATCTTTCCGGCGCTCGTTCCTGCATCCACGCTCAGCGTGACATTTCCGGAAGTTCCGCCTCCTGCGAGCCCACTGCCCGCGGTCACTCCCGTTAGAGCCCCAGAAGAATCAAGGCCAACTTGCTGGCCGTTCCAGTATAAGTTTCCCGCTAAGTTATAAAGTCGCCCTGAGGTCTCGCTCGGCGCAGTTACCTCTCCAAGATGAAGACGCCCGGCAATTTCGAGAGCTTCGTCTGGATCGGAAACACCGATACCAACGTTACCACCCTGAAAAATTGCGCAGTAATTGTTATCGGCGCCGCTTGTCTGAACCGAGAGGCCCGTATTGGTGGAATCTCCTCCCGCATCCCCCACAACAGAAAGACTCATACCGGTAGTGTTAATGACACCCCCAGTGGCATTAAGCCGATTAACACTTAAATCAACGCCGATCGTGGAGTCGGCGCCGCTTGCCACAGGGCCTGTGTCCTGCACGGAGACCGAGCTGCCGACGGTAAGACCTGCCGTAGCGCTGGTGCTCGTCGCACTAGTCGCAAGGGTCGCGATGGCGGTTTCCTTTTTAGTGCAGGTGGTAGGGCGCGCGATCACGGCTCCAGTTTTCTTCACTTTGCAGAGGACATCTGCTCGAAGTTCTCCCGCTCCGCTAAGAACGGCGACAAGTGATCCACATGCTAGAATTGCTTTACGCATAGCTACCCTCGATCAAAAACATTATGCACATGCCGTTTGCGACTTGTTGGCCTTAGTACCTTTCTTGCAGGCGACACAGGCAGTTGCCCCTCTCGACTCGGAGACCATTCCCTTGGGGCACTTTAAACATGCCACGCCACCGGCATTAGGTGAGTAAGTTCCCGCCGGACAAAGCGCACATGAAGAACTTCCCATTACTGAGCTCACCGCGCCCGCTGGGCATTCAATGTAGGACGAGGCGCCGCGCGTTGGGACATACCCTCCTCGAGGCGCGGCCAAGCAGTCAGAGCCGCCCGCAAGGGGCGCGTACGTTCCGACTCCGCACTTGGTGCAGGAGGTGGAACCTGCCGCTGAATACGAACCGGCAGCGCAGGTAGCACAGGTTGTTCCGCCCACAGAACTGGAGAAGGTTCCTGCAGCGCACGTAGTGCAGGCGACGCTTCCCGTGTTCGGCGCAATAGTTCCCGCACTGCAAGAGCTGCAGACCGCTGAACTTGGGAAAGAAGCAAAGGTACCTAGAGAACACGCCACGCAGGCAGAGGAGCCTTCCGCTGAGTAGAATCCTGCGGGACATGCGGTGCAGGTCGAAGCATGCGCGGCGCTAAAAGTCCCCGCGGCGCACTTGGCGCAGGTTACGCTGCCAAATTCTGGGCTATATGTTCCAGCTTCACAATCAGTGCAGGCGGAAAGTCCTTCGCCTTCCCCCCGCGTCCCTGGCGCACAAGCTGCGCAAGAACTGCCGCCTACGCTCGCCGAAAAGGTACCGGTCCCACAGGTTATACACTCTGTCTGGGAAGGATTTGCATAGGAGCCTAAGGGACAAACAGTGCAAGCCTCTGCTCCACTTGACGAAATAAAGCCTGAGGGGCAGTCAACACAGGAGGATGCTCCGGCGCTCGGTTGGTAGGTTCCTGCCGCACATTGATTGCATGAATTCGAGCTCGGGGAGGCCGAGAACGTGCCTGGGCCGCAGGCACTACAACTTGAGCTTTCTGCGCCAGAAAAATATCCCGCTGGACAAACAGCGCAGCTCTTTGCTCCTGGTCCACTAAACGTGCCTGGATCGCAATCTTCACACGTAGTTGAGGCTGGATCGCTCGAGAAAGTTCCAGGAGAACATTCTTTGCAGCTGATACCGTTGCTAAAGTTTACTGCGGTGCCTGGGGGGCAGTCCTTACACGTGCTAGCTCCGAGACTGTCAGTAAAGCTTCCCGTCCCACAGGGTGCGCAGCTTGACATGCCGGGTGAAGAAGTAAATGTGCCAAGTGGACATGGCTGACATACGGCATCTCCTGGTCCCGAAAAAGTTCCAGCGGGGCACGTGAGACACTCTCCCAGCCCTGCCCCTGGCGCATAAGTACCTCCACTACATGGAGCACAAGTTTGAGACCCTGATGAGGCTGCAATCGTCCCTGGCGCACAAAGAGAGCATGAAGCTGCACCTTCAGACGCCGAAACACTTCCCACGGGACAAGGGGTACACGCCGCCTGCCCGGAAGGCGCATAACTTCCCGGATTACATGCCGTGCAGCTTGTTTGCGCAGAAAGCGGTTGAACGGTACCTGCAGGACACGCCGTACACGCACTTATTCCCGTGAAAGCCCCAAAAGTGCCGGGCCCGCATGGTAAGCATGAGCTGCCGCCTTCGGACGGCATGTAATGTCCCAGCGAGCACGGATCGCAGATCGAAGCTCCCCCCGCAGAGAAACGTCCCGCAGGGCACAACGCACACGTAGTAGCTCCTGTTCCTTCCGTGAAAGTCCCACTCGGACAGTTTATACAAAGTTGAGCGCCAGAATTAGGCTGATAGGTTCCCGCGCCACATTCCTGACAGGAGGCAGCCCCAGACGAAGAGGAAAAAGATCCGGAAGCGCAATTAAAACATGTAGTAGCCCCAGTATCGGGTGCGAATCGGCCCGCAGGGCACTGAGCACAAGCACGCCCTCCGCTTACGATGCTATACGTCCCCACCGCACACTCGGTGCACGAGGTTGCACCAGGAGCAGCGGCAACAGTACCTGGGGAACAGGCATCGCAAGTAGAGGAGCCGATAGTTGGAGAAAAACTTCCCGCAGCGCACTGTATACATAGGGCAGCTCCCATAGTTCCGGAGAAAGACCCGCTGGGGCATGGAGTACAGGACACTCCTCCTGGAGATGCCGAAAATTCTCCCGGATCGCAGGGAGTGCACGTGTCATTGCCATCGCCTGTAGAAACTTGGCCTGCCGGACAATCAAAGCAAGCACTCATGCCTGAGCTTGGAGCGTACTTCCCCGCCGGGCACTGTGAACAAGTGACACTTCCAGGACTTGCACTTGCCGAGCCCACGGCGCAATCAAGACAGATGCTTGCCCCTAACGATGGAGCATACTTGCCTGGCTGACAGTCTTGGCAGGCAGAGGCCTTGGCCACAGAAGAGAAGGTGCCCGCGGCGCACTCTTCGCAGCTATCTCCCGTCGCAGATGGCACATGGCCAGTGCCACAGGCATCGCAGATACCAAGTTCAGGAACAAGATATTCATCTGAGCTACAGGTGCTCGGGCAAAAACTAAAATTCCCGTCTTTCAGAAGATGCGCAACCTTACCGCAGCGGCCCAGGGCTGCCCCACACTCTTCATCTGCCTGACAAATGCTACCAAGCGTAGCTCCGCCCGAGACAGCAACACAGGTGTTGTTGAGATTAGATAGTGCCGTCGCTACCAAAGGAATAAGCTGCAACGGATAAGCAACAGAAACCTGAGCCTGACAGGAAAGTCCCTGGGGGTAGGCATTTAAAGAATCGACTAACTGAAAAACGTCAGCCGGAGTTGGAGAGAATAGAAGCCCCGTATCAGAGTAGCTAAGATCCGCCCCCCCAAAACAGGGAAGGGAAACTGCTTCGATAAGATCAATGAGGGCCCTATCTAAAAGCGCGGAGGAGCCCCTTGCATACACATCTAGAGAGACACTACCGACCGTAGAATTTCCAGAATCAAGAACCCCACGTGCACAAAGGCCACTTCCTTCTACTACCAATGCCCGGCGACAGGCATTTGCCGCTATCGTGGTTGCTGATTGATCGCACTGGATATACGCGTTTACACAATCTGCGATGGCTTCGCTGCGCGCCTCAATAAAGGCCCGCGACGCCGTAGTTAAGGCAACCGAACAATTATGCGAAGCACTGTCCACTTGATTCGTGGGAGCTGAATCATCTCCGCCGAGAGCGTGCGCAATGGGCGAAATGATGAAGGCAGAAACAAGAAGGTTGAAAAGAAGGAAAAACACGCAACTCTTCAAGGCTGTTCTTGAAAACGCGGCGCTCCGAATGTTCTCTATCAGAATGAAAGGCCGAAAATGTACCCGCATGAGGAGTTCAGGCTCCAATGATGCTAAAGATGCTACTTGCAAGCGCCTTCCCAATCGCAAGCGACTGAGAAGTTAAAATGGGCGCCAGAATAAGACCGCTAATCTATCAGCTCGAACCTATACTTTCTCGATTCCTCGTTTGTACCTCTCTGTCAGAGCCTTCGCTACAACCAGAATAGGTTCGATGTCCCTTTACACCATATCGATGCAAACATCGTCTCACCCCATGCATTGAAGTGATAGAAGCTTAGATGCCAGCTCCTCGAGACCCTCAGCCTTAACTTTCAAAAGAGCTTCTCTAATTCCAGGGCTCAGGTTCTCCCCCCAGGTCCCATCGCAGCCGCGCTGAAGGAGCCCCTGAGCAAGGCGCATAAAGTCAGTGCGCCCTGAAGCTGCGAAAGGATCAAGGGCAACAAGCCTTGCCCATTCCCGAAGTGCAGCTCCTGGCTGCTGTAAGTGATAGAAGGCAAGCCCTAGGTGATAGCGGGCAGCCCCGTAGTCTGGAGAGGAATCTAAGGCCTTTTGGAAATAGCTCACCGATTCTGCAATACGACCGTCGGTCGCAAGAAACGCACCAGCATTATTGAGCGCAGTTGCATATCTGGGATTAACGCGCAGCGCCTCCTCATATTGTTCGAACGCTTCCTTCCTTCTTCCCATTCGCTCGTATACCACCCCAAGGTTGGTCGAGATAAAGAAGTTATCCGGGGCAACTTTAAGTGTATGCGTAAAGAGAGGGACGCTCGATAGCCACATTGGCACAGACAGCCTTGTGAGCACGGCTAAGCCAAGAACCAAAGCACAAGCCATGACTGTCAAACTACGCCTCCATGCCCCGCACATCTCAGCGCCAAGAGCGCTCACACCAACAATGAGCCCGATATGAGGCAAATAGCTCCAGCGGTCAGCAACCTGCTGCCAGCCTACTTGGATAAATCCAATGACCGGGAGCAGCGCAATTAAAAACCAGAGCCAAGAGAATAGAAGGTAAGGCCGACTAGTCCGATAAAAGAACGCCCAACCGGTTATAACGATAAGCGCTACTACCGCGCCTGCTCCTAGTCCCCCAGGAAGGTCTCGAAGCGGATAAAAGATTCCAAGATGAACCGGCCAAAAGAGTTTACCCAAATAGATAAGGTAACCCGCAGCAGCATTGGCAACACGAGCCTCAAGACCGAGAACTCCCGCCGCTTTAAGGCCCCCGGCTGCCTCTTGCCCAACGATTGCCGCTACCGCCGCTGCGAGCGAAAGCAGCAGGAGCGGTGCCGTATCAAAGAGAATCTCTCGCAAGGCCCGTCGATTCTTCGAAAGAAACCACTCGACCAGAAAAAAGAGAAAAGGGGCCACGACCAAGGTCGGCTTTGCAAGCAGTCCTAAACAAAGCGCTCCCGCACTCCCCCACCACCAGGATTTCCTTAGCCCATCCAGGTAGCGCGCGTAGCAAGCGAGGGCCAAAGAGAAGGCCACGAGCGCTAACACATCCTTACGCTGAGACACCCAAAGTACCGATTCAAGCCGAAGGGGATGGACCGCAAACACCGCGGCAACAAAGAGCGCGCGCCAATTTCCAAAGGACAAGGTGCGTAAAGCGGCGCACAAGAGTACGGCCGAGAAGGCATGAAAGATCACATTTTCTACCCGCATGGCAAATGGGCTAAGCCCAAAGATTTGCACATCCAGCATCAAGGAGAGCCACGTGAGGGGGTGCCAGTGACCACTATGCACCTTGGTGAAGGCCCACAAGACACCTTCCCAGGTAACGCCGCCCAGCACATGCGGGTTTTCGGTAATATACTCATTATCATCGAGCAGGATGAACTCTCCTGCCTCTAAGGGCAGCAGAGCACCAAAAGCGAGGAGCATGAGAACAAGAGCAGGGAACCAGAACGTTCCGCTTAGCTTTGTAAGAGTTGTTTGCATGGGAAACTTCGTCACGCTAAGAGTGCTAGCGGTACACGAAGAATGACACAAGAGAAAAGCACATATCGAGTGGAGGTTGTGCGTAATGCAGCCTGCTCTTAAGGAACCCCTTGAATCTCGGGACGCCCTGGCCTTCAGGCGCATCCTCTTTGCTATCTGCCCTACCGGCGCCTATTGCCGCGAGGACCGCTGTCAGTCTTTTTTCTCGTACGAACTTATCCCCACGATGCGAGCTCCTCTTGAGGAGTGTGAAGCAGCAGGGGCAATTCGCGCGGCAGGCGGGCGCGCTATTGTCATTGACGCACCCGCAGAGGGAATTGCAGGAGACTTATTTCTCACGCGAGTCAAAGAGGCGTCTCCCGACCTTATTATTATAGTCGCCACGTTCGGGACTCTTGAGGCTGATTTAGCCTGGGCAGCGCGGTTTAAATCTGCCTTTCCAGAGATTCCCGTGGGAATGCGAGGAGCGCCTTGCTACACCCATGACAGAGACATTCTCGCAAGAACCCCTGAGCTCGATTTCTGTTTAAAGGGCGAGTACGAAACTATTTTCGATGCAATCACCAAGAATGGATATCATGGAGCACCAGGAGTCACCTATCGCTCAGCGAGCTCTGTGATCCCCGCAACGTCTATCCCTCGCATCATGGACCTTGATAGTCTTCCGCTCCCCGACCGCTCAGCGGTGAATGGCAAACTCTATAAGGTGCGAGGACTCGGCGTCTCTCAGGCCACGATTCGCGTGCAGCGTGGCTGCCCCTTCCCCTGCTCTTACTGCTTGGTTCATACCGTAAGCGGAAACGAAGCTCGCCACCGCTCTCCTGCCCACATCGCTTCCGAAATGCGCAGCTTGATGGAGGCAGGAACTTCTTGCTTCTATCTTCG
Source organism: Bdellovibrionota bacterium (assembly GCA_044356455.1). Taxonomy (GTDB): domain Bacteria; phylum Bdellovibrionota_C; class UBA2361; order UBA2361; family JBGSMV01; genus JBGSMV01. Next base: position 9,780 of record JBIKWF010000085.1, read on the forward strand.
AGCGGATACTTTTACCCTAGACCGCAGGTGGGTTCTCGAGCTCTGCGAGGCATTAGTAAGGGAGTGTCCCGGCGCCCAGTGGGTAACCACCACGCGCGCCGACCGTGTTGATGACGAGCTCATCCGAGCTATGGCACGAGCGGGATGTTATGGACTTAGCTTTGGGCTCGATGTTGCAAGTAAGACCATTGCCCAAAAGGTCCACAAATATGCCAAACCCGAAGTGGCGCAGCAGGCCTTTAGGGCCTGCGATAGGGCGAATATTATTGGACTTGCCTATCTAATGATTGGGTTTCTCTGGGAGACTGAAGAGACGCTCGCCGAAACGGAGCAGTTCATTAGGTTTGTGAGGCCCGACTTACTGACGGTCCATTTCGCCCATCCTTATCCAGGCACACAGTATTACGAGGATTTTCTTCGCGCAGGAGCCTCCGTCATATCGCCTCGGGCACAGGCTGAGCCAGCCTTGGAAACAACAGGAGTCTCTGCGAAGGATCTAGAACGCACCGCGCGGCGCTGGTTACGTGAGCATTACCTTAGGCCGAGTGTTTTGTACTCTCTTTCCCGAAAGGGCACCCGTATCTTCTTTCGTAGACTTAAGTATTCTTGCCAAGACGTCAGAGGCTTTTAGGGTCTCGGGTGATTGAGTAAGATTTTGGAGCACAGGATTTACCCCAACGCCCTGAATCTATTGCAAAGAATGATTTTCTCGGACTCCAATCATTAAAGACTCCCCGATTTTCTAGGCTGAAACGACCGACATCATCTGTAATACTATTACTAGTAATACTAGGAGTCTCGCATGCGAGTAACATCAAAGGGGCAAGTTACCATCCCACAAGAGCTTCGGCGTAAGGCCAACATTGTTCCTGAGTCCGAGGTCGAATTTTGGTTTGAAAACGGAGTGATTCACTTGCGAAAGAAAGTGTCAGGCAAGAGTGGTCGTGGGCTAAAGGTCGTAGCGCGAATGAAAGCGAGCGCGAAGATTTCAATGTCTACTGAACAAATCATGAAGTTAACGCGTGGCGAGTAATGAATTACACCTTTATTGACAGCAATGTCGTGATAGACATTCTGTCAGAAAATAAGGAGTGGCACATACTTAGTGCCACCCACTTTAGTTGTGATGGGCAATTGAGACAGCCCAACTCGGACGAAGCGACCGTGCCCTACAAAGTTTGGTTAAGCAATTGTATTTATAGAATCTTCTTCAAGCAGAAGGAGAGCCTCAAGCGGCCTTCTTTCCAGCCCTCTTCGGCTTAAGTGCTAGCTCTAGTCCGAGTCTATCGAGAACTGTGGTCTGAACAACATTCTCCTTTAGGCAGCAACCACCGCCCTGCACCAGGTGCTTGGCTCAGATAGTCAATTCTCCGCCGCTCGTCCTCACCGGCCTGCCGGTGAGGCGCTAAACCAGCCCCTCGCAGGGGCGGCATCTTGGCGTAGAACCGGCTCCCGCGCGGATTAGTGCCCTCCACTAACGTGACGATCTCTATGTCAGCTAGATTGGGGGAAGTTCAGTGATTGGCATTCGAAATAGTTGGGGTAAACCAGCGAAGGAGCAATCGGCTACAACTTCGCCATCTCTTCAAGCTGAGCAAGCTCATTATCGCGTGAATCTTGATATTCCATAACAGCGCTCGCTATCACCCACCCGTATTGCAACCTTAACGCCTTGGAGTACGGCTCAAGATAGGCTTTAAAATCTTCAACCGCACTACCGTCCTGCAATCGGGAATCCACTTTTTTTAGAGCCTCTCCAAGCGCTTGAGCGATTGTCTCCGATGTTACTATGGTAAGCCGGCCCGTTTCTTCAGCAAATTTTTTTGCGTGCCGATTAACATTCCAAGCGCCTTCGAATCCCAGTATCTTCGGGCAAGATCCACTGTAAATCGGTTCGGCTAGATTGCGATCTTCGCCCACGATCGCGATGTCCGCCGACGCGAACAAATCCTTGAGCTCACCACGAGTGTTGAGAATAACAATATCGAAATCCGAAAAGCTCTTCCCTTCGCAAATTGAGTCGCCGCGGTTACGGTCGTCTTCGCTGCGAATACCTACCTTAAATCCCAAGTTTTTCAGGTCTTCTGCCAATGCACTGCTAGGCTGTCTTAGAGCCAGAATTGTCAATGATTTTTGCTCACCACCCCTTGTTGCTTTTAATGCCTCCACTACATCTAGCGTTTCGCACAGGGATGGACTCGCTACTATTACTACTGCTCGTGGATCATTGATCAATTTATCACGTGTTTTTCCTCCGGCGGGCGTAGCCGCGGAGAGAAATTTTAGCGGTGAGTATGGAAGATTTACTCCTGAAATGGACCCATCGCGGGCTCTTGCTAGAACTATTTCATGGTGGTCACTAAACGTGATCAGCGGATAAAGAAATTCATCGCGAGGAGGAAGGTTCATGGCGTCGAGCCCAGGGTCTTTGCGTCCTTCATGATAGGTACGATTCTTAACTCGATCTTCACCTAGCTCTAGAAGCGCCATAGCATTCCGGATGGAAAACGTTGCGGCTACCTCATAGTTGTTAAACAAAAGCTGGTAGCGAATAGGAAGTGAGCCGAAGTCAATGTGGCCACCTGTAGTAAGATATTTCTCAACTCCATCTACTCGACCGAGCGCGCTCAAAGCGATGAGAGTGTTCAGCGGATCCAGTTCAAAAGCGTGCGCCAACGAACCATCGCGAATACAATCCGTCTTTCCTAGCTTTTCGATTCCTCGCTCAAAGTCTCCAAAAAACTTTCGGTTAGAGAACATACCTAGTACACGCTTTTCCTGATATGGCGAGAGGTTTGCCTTCTCGGCTCCCACCAAAGCAAGGACATCCTTAAGTATACCGGGGTCGCACATACCTGGAGTAGCGAGGCAAAAATACAAAAACTCGACTGGCTGCTCCTTGAGCATTCGGCAAGACTCAAGAAAGCCAAGCTCTGCAATCACACTTTCGATTCTTTTTGGTGAAAGCGGGGAATTTACTGACACGAAAACGTGGGGGAAACTTCTTAATGCCCTTTCTGCATCATCCTGCCCGAACCTGGATACTAGATACTTAAAGCTTTCAAATTGATCGATCTGACCTAAAAGACTCTTCTCATAGGTGTTGTTAATTTTTATAATCGTATCGAGAATCAGCCGCGGTAGCTTTCCAATGGCTGTTCTGCTCGGACCACAAAGCAACTCCCGAATGTCGCAACCTTTCGCCATTCGAGCCAACGATTCTAAGACAAAGTTAGGAGCAATTTCTATCAATGTCGAAAGTTGCGTTTCTGCTCCGTCAAGGTTCGCCCGATTCTCCCTTAACTCTATTAAGGAATTGAAATCAGCGATCCGTTTGGAATTTTGAAAAATGTTAATAAGTTGCCGAGTTGATGTCGCACTCGAACCGGAAATCGAGACGGCAAAAATATTTATAGCCTGAACATTCTCGTCAATCGCTGAGTGGCAACTATCAGAATACCCTTTAGACAATACCTCAATGGCCATGTCTTCACTGAGGCCGCCCACAGTGGCCCTTAATCTCAGTCGAAAGTCAGCCTCGCTGATGAGTCTTTCCGCTACCAGATCTGCTAGACCCGGGGACTTCGTACAAAGTTTGGAAACTATAGAGAGCTCGGACTCGTCAAGACTTAGCGGCCCACCATGGTGGAGTGCTATAAGCCTGGTGAGTGGGCCGCACGGTTCGCAGAACAGTCTGGAAACATCACTGTAGGAGTAGGTGTTTTGAAGCTCCCCTTCGGAATGTCGTGATAGGCGATCAACGATCAACTTCTCAACCGTCCAAAGACCGTGCAAAGCAATTGCTTCGTTGAGTAACACAACTGACCCAGAGCGTTCGGTCAAAGCCTCAGCGATATTTTTGCTGCCGATGCCTAAATCAGAGATTGATGGGAGGTAGTCTTCAGGCAAGTGTTGACCGATCAGACTCTTGGCGCGAATAACTTCCGAGAAGCGATCTTCCTCGCTTTTTGTTTGTGAAGGCGGAGAAATATTTGCGTTCATGTCAATTAGTTATGCCGCTGTGGACGGTTCGTGTTGCATTGTCGCTTGCCCCTTCTCTGGTCCACCCCAACTTTTTCAACTCATCATTTCGGCGGCAACTTATGACGCATTCCCAATAATTTTTAAACTTTTAATCGGAATTTGAGGAGGTGAGGTAGGTCTGATTCGCAATCGAAATAGTTGGGGTGCAACAGACGTCTCCTATGGCGCAGAACGAGAAAGAGTTAATGAATCTGGAGGGGCTGCGGGCTAATTGAATTAATCTTTAAGCTGTTATCGCGAGAGCACATCCCTAAGCCACTTCTTATTCTCCTGGACTATTTTTGCGAGGTACCTTCCTCTTGCAAGTGATTTTTTAGAGTTCTCAATCATAAAATCTGGGAGGGAGTCACCAATAAGCTTGTCAATGTGTGCTGAAACTCTTTTAATTTGATTGACTGCTTTTGTATGCGCTCTACCAATAGCAGCGATTACCGAGGCTTCAGACGTAAATGAATCTTCTGGCGAAGCGATACCTACAACGTATGCAAGTGCAATAGTCCGCTCAACTTGAAGTACACCAAGCGTCATTTCATTTACTGCGGTGGCATAAATATCCTTCCAGTTTTGCAAGTGTCTGAACTCGGGATGCTGAGATATATCTTCCTTTCTGGCGTGTATATTAAAGTCATATTCCCCTGAGCTACACTCTTCTAGCTTCTCAGATACAATTTCAGCATGTTTCTCTGATTCGGGAGTGTTACGAAGCCATTCTTCTGTCCGCTCACTTCCACTAACTAATAGGATTGCTTCATAACCAAGGCGCTCACGTTGAATTTGTGGATTGTTTAATCGTTTTAAATGAGACACCAATTCTTTCAGTGAAAATCCCCCCTCTTGGTCTGGTATTGTAAATGCATCTGAACTTTCACAAAATTCTTTGAATGCTGCTCTCTCAGGGTTACTTTCTTGACCTGAGGCCATTAGGTGGAGCGAGTATAGGGAAGCAAGCAATTTATAATTCGGCAGAATTTCCGGTGTTTCTAGACCTGCAGTGGGTACTTCAGACTTTCTTCTCCTTTTATGTGCAGTCGGCTTAGTCAATTCTGCAATCGTTACCTCAATAGAAACGATGGGCTCATCTACCGTTGATTCTCCGTATAGTGACTCTTTAACTACCTGACCTATCAGCCTTTGAAATTGAGTTACCAAAAGTCCAATTTGCGCCTTAGTAAGCGCAGGCAATCCCATTTTGTGGAGCGAATCAGCTATCGATTCAATTTCTTCATTTTCTTTGATGGCACGCAGTGCGTCAGCGGAATTACAGAGATATTCTCTTTTTAGATCGAGCACATCTGCGACTAGGTTTTGATCAACTCTCATATACCTATGAAGTCCGTCACAAAAGGGAAAGAAACATCCGTTCTTATTTTGGCAAACTAGAAACAAAGAAGTTGGGGTGCAGGAGGTCGAAGGCTGCGGCCTCCAAATTTTGGCTGCCCCTGATGTACAAGCGTTATGGAGGCGGCGGGAAACGTGTGCCGTAAGGCGGCACTTTCTGGTGCTGCGCTGCGAAGCATCGTGCGAGGATGATTCGAACTCGCAAGGTAAGACTCGCTCAACTGGATACCTGCCAGGCTACAATGTTGAGTGCCTCAAGGCAGATCGTCACTGCTAACCAGCTAAAAAAACGCATTTTTTCACCACCTTCGTTTCTCTGAAGCTAGGCTCAGCCTGCGCTATAATGCCGCCCTACGGCACCTTCTGCCCGCGGTCCGCATAACATCCCCGCAACCAAGAGCAAGACGAGGCGTTCGAGTTGGCACTCATGGCGGTAACGGGAGACGCGATTCCCTTTCGAAAATGACCGGAGACAATTTTAGCAGAGCAAGGGCTCCCCTACTCCGCCCGAGAATAACTTTCAAAAGAGTGCTGATGACAACTGCGTAGAGCGAGGGGAGGACGTCGATGAGCGATTCACTGTACGAGCAATTTAGAGAGCTATTAGAAGGCGACACTCTTTCTCCCGAAGAGAAGGAAGAGCTAAGTCGAAAAATTCTTTCAATTATATTTGGAGACATGGAGTAGTCATGGATCCGCAGAAAATATCACCAGGAGCCCAGTCCGACATATCAAGGCTTACCAAAGGGGAGGACCGGGCTGACGTTGCGCTCGATGCGCTTCAGGATTGCGATCTGACCCCGACGCAGATTCGGAAACTTACACGGTTGCTCCGTTCGGAACAAATTAAGCAGAGTCGCGTTTTACCGCGCCTTGTTGACGGAAAGGAAATTGTAACGGTTGATGAGGCGCTCCGCCCTAGGCTGGAGATGCCTCGTGACGCCGAACAATTTAAATTCCCAGAAATTACACCTGTCGGTCGGCTACAAAAGAGCACTGTCGATGGCCATATTGCCGTATCCGGCAAAGTCGCGATTGGTTCTTGGGTCTTCAATACACTTCTCTCTGAAGGATCATTTGGCAAAACAGTAGAAGAGCAAAGGGCGTATGCCGAACGGTTTGGCTACCAACTTGTGAGCCCCGAGGTGCATCGTGTGTATGTAGAAACGCTTATTAGAAATTCGCGCCATGGTTCCGCAGCTGATAGCTATGCCCTTGAGATTTACAGACAGCGCTACGTTCGGGGTTGGGAAAGAGGATTTAGCGTTGAGCTTGTTGAGGACCTCTCCGGTGGCCATTTGGATCTTAATCCTGTCAAGCCGGAACCATTCCCTGACTTGGGATTCGGATTGGGTAGTAAGACCGCCGGTGCATTGTTCATTAGCCGAGAGTCGAGTGAGAGATATAGGCGCGAAAGGACATAGGCGCGGTCGGAAAACTTGAAACAACAGATAATAAGAATGTGGTCCTGCTTAACACTCAGTAGATGCGTGATCCACGGCGGCATCGAGTTAAGCAGAGACCCGCGCTGATTCCACAATGAGGCGCGCGCGGATTAGTGCCACCCACTAAAGTGACTATCTCTGTGTCAGCTAGAGCGGGCGAAGGTCAGTGATTGGCATTCGAAATAGTTGGGGGTGAACCAGTTAGTGCGGGCGCTTGTTCTAGGAGGGCTCCTAGATTAGTCGGGGAAGCAAGTATTACCGTGAAAATCAGTGTCATAACTCGGATTAATCACGCCGTAGCAGGTCAATGTCCCAGCCCCACCCTCGTTGAGCGTCAATCCATCGAGCAATTCAGAGAATCGTGCGGTAACGGTTGCCGAAGCGGCTGCCACAACCGTCTCATTAGGCGCGCCGTTCGCCTGAATAGACGAGTGCAAAATATTAACACGGGTCCCGGCTCCGCTTCCGCGGACGCAGCCCACGTCCGGTGGTCCGTTCAGAGAACAAGTTACTGATGTGTTTCTCACGGTTACTGTGCTGCCCCCGGATGCCGTGATGCCGATCGCTAAGCCTGAGCCGTTTTCACCGATGGCGACGGAGGAGTTCTCAACGGTCAAGCGCGCAACTCCCTCGTTTGAAATTCCAGTGGCCGCAGTCGACGGAAATGTAACCGCAATCTGCGCGTTTCGCATAGTAATCGAACCAGCGTTGAGGATACGGACTGCAGTTAGGGAGGTGTTTGAAAACGCGAAGATCCGAAGCTGTGTCACCTCTAAATTCGCATCAGAGAACCGCACAGGCACAGTCGAGGTCCCTTGGCTAAAGTATCTGAGTCACCCCATCGATTGTTGCCTGCGAGTCCTCAACGTCGATCGCAAAGCCGTCGTTATCCTCGGCGATCTCTAACAAGATGTCCTTGAGTGCAACACCGTTCGCTGTATCGATGCTAATGGTACGAGGGGATGCTGCGCGGTTGTCAAAAATTAATAGGTTCGAAGCCGAAGAATCACTCTGCATCAGAAGCACCCCATCGTCGTTTGCGTTCACCAGAAACGTGGCGTTGGTCCCGCTACCCACCAAGCTAATACCGGGGCTTGCCGTGATGCGGCTCGTAATAGAGTAGGTACCGGGCGCAAGGTAGATAACCGCTGGGTTATCCGCATCGGTCCCATCAGCTACCGCAGTGGTGATGGCGGTTGAGATGGAGCTTACGGGCCCCCCGGGAGCGACGTAGTAGACCATCGCTGGCGACAGTGTCGCATCGATAGTTCCTACCGTTGTCTGCAGCGTGGAAATGGCGCTGTTTGCCGTTGAAACGGAACTGAGGAGGCCAGTGATACTCGTCGCTTGACCCGACACGGTGGATGAGAGCGAGGCGACGGTAGCGTTAGTAGTAGCTAGTCCCGATGTAAGAGTTGCTATGCTCGCCGTGTGTCCTGCTACAGTTGGTGAGAGACCTGCAACGACACTGGAGGTGGACTGCAAGTCAGAGGTTAAGGTCGAGATGTTCCCGTTTGCGGCCGTAACACTGCTTGAGAGCGTTGAGATGTTGGTGTTCGAATCTGCAAGTGAAGCGGTAAGATTATTGAGCGGTGTCGAGTAGGCTGATGCGGCGAATTTCGTTTCGCTCTTTTTGCACCTAACTCTCAGTGTGATCGCACCCGTTGTGTTATTTACGCACGCTACCTTTGGCGGAGTAGCGGCGAAGCTCATGCTCGGCTGACAAAGGGTAAGCATGAGAGCAAAACAAAGTACGAAGCGGCGCTGGTGAAAACCGGACTTGGATTTCATAGGCTATGTTCTTCAATACAGTGAGCATTCATCTGCCTTTCTTTCTATTCACTCGGTTTTTCGGCTTGATACCTTGAGTGGAAGTGGCAATCCGGGTGACGTAATTGGTGGGAACACCGAGCAGGCGTCCCGTTTGGATGAAACGCGGTTACTGAATAAGAGAGGCATTCGCAGAAAGCCCACAGGCAGACGTGATCTAACGCGTAGACATGGGAGTTGTAATGAGGGGTTGGATGAGAGTACGTCAGGGTAGCCATCAGCATTCACATCTCCAATCAGAGCAACCCCGCCGCCAAGGGCAGGACGTGCGCTTTCAACAACGGTATCGCCCGAAGAGAAAGTCGAATCTGCCGTCGCTGTTGCGATCTAGAAGTCTGGGAGATCGTGAATCGTATCAAGGGGGGTATCCCCGAGGGCTTGGGCTTAATCCTAGCCTTCTATTGGGTGTGTTACCCAACTGTTCAACCAGTAACTAACCAGTCCGTTAATGGAAATTGCAAGAAGAATGAGAATTGTCCAACGCAAACCTCTTTCAGAATATTCCCAGGGGAATTTTCCCCTTCGAAAGCAGATCCAAATAGCAATCGAAAGCGGAATTAGGGCAAAAAACAATCCCACGACACCGGTGAATACACGTTCAATTGCCTCCACTATTAAGAAGTCAGGAAGAACTTTACAGTCACAAGTTACACCGGCCGGGCACGTGGGGTTAGGGCACTGTTTAAAGTAAGCACTCCACACTCCCACTTGCCCCAAGAAAAGTACAAGTTTCAGAAACAGCAAGGCGCAGTAAGACACAACCAATTGAAGGAGAAATCCCAGAATTGAATTAGCAAATTTGACTTCCCCCATTTGGGCCTCTGCTGAAGATTAACGCTAGATACCC